>JBEKXU010000017.1:0-63442 GCA_049511715.1 Anaerolineales bacterium | reverse complement strand
GCTGCTTTAGTCTTCAGGCCTCTAACCCCGAAGACCACATGCGGTATTAGCAGCCCTTTCGAGCTGTTATTCCCCACTTTGGGGCAGGTCGCCTACGTGTTACTCACCCATTCGCCACTCGGGACCCTCTGTATTGCTACAAAAGACCCCTCGTACGACTTGCATGTATTATGCACGCCGCCAGCGTTCATCCTGAGCCAGGATCGAACTCTCCATAAAGGAATTGGTCGCATCCGAAGATGCGAGCGAGTTCAGGAACACTGAGACCCGTGCTCTTCCTACCACTCTTCAGTTGTTAAGGTTCAGGCCTAGGCAAGACGCGCTTCCAACGCGCCCCGCTCCCCGCCGCCGAGCCCAGAGACACCGACAGCCGATATGCCCACTGGCACATCGGCCGGCTCACAAGCCAGCCGTCCCTCTGACCGGCCTGTGCTCGCTTCCCGGGCTATTCGGTTGTACACGTCTCTCCGCGTCGCGGAGGCGGACGAGCTTGCGGGTATGCACAGATTATCCCACGCCCCCCTGTGGTTGTCAAGGTGGCGCCTTTCAGCCGGGCGGGAACGAAAGAGGATGATTCCGGCGTCGATTAGTCCAAATTCGAGATCCCTCTCGTGGCGTCCACCGCGGACCCAGGAAGAAGACTTCTCCGCCCCCTCCAGCGGTCATCCAAGGCAAGAAACAAGACGCTCACCCGTCGACCCCGCAGAGTTCACCAGATGGCCCGCCGAGCACAGAGTTGCAAGCGGAACGACGCGACCTCCGCCACCGATCCTAGTGGCAAGTCAGCCTCGCCGTGTTTTGAGCGGAAATCGAATTGGGGCTGGTCACCTGAACCTTGAACCAGTAGGTCCCTGCCGCATTCACCTGGTAAGAGTCGGTGTAAGTTTGCGTCCCCGACGCTTTAAACACGTACGTCTCCGGCGACGCCGCCTGCCCGTTGCTCTTGATGCGCTGGAAGGTAAGCGTTATCGGGCCGTTCCACTCAATTTTGAAGTTCACATTGAACGTGTAGGGGAGAGACCCGCAGGCAATGTCTTTGCTGGAGGGAGTCATATCCAAGCCCACATAGTCGACAAAGGCTACCGGAGGGGGCTGGACCGCCACGAGGGAGGTATCGCCTTGCGTCTGCGTGTCGGAGGAAGGAACCCAGCAATATCGTCCGGGTTGCCCCGGATTCTCGATGTACCACCAGCCCCCTGGCGAATCCCTGCCTTGGATCAGCACGGTATGGCCCGCCACCAACGCTCCCTCTATCGAGTAGACGGTGCCAGGTCCGAAGCGGCAAGCCACATCCTGGTTAAGTGGGCTGACCATCGGGGGCGAGGGGGTCAGCGTAGGGGCCGGGGTAGGCGTCAGGGTACTGGTCGGCGCGGTAGTGGCCGCGGGCGTGTTGGTCGAGGTTGGCGCTACGGTGGTCTGCGGTGACGCGGTGGGAACCGCGCCTGAGCTGGAAGACAGGCCAAGGCCGGAAGACGAGAGATTGCACGCCATGCCCAAGGCCACCCAGAAAACGAGAGGGATAAGTGAAGCCCGGCTCATATTTGCCACGGATCCTCCTTTGAACACGCCTAGGCGCTCTCGCATCTCCTGACGGCTGTCACAACTCAGAGCGTCCCTCGATGGCCCGCGCCAGGGTGTTCTCATCGGCGTACTCGAGGTCCCCGCCGATGGGCAGGCCCCGTGCCAAACGGGTCATCTTCACGCCCATTCCCTCCAGCTGCTTGCTCAAGTACATCAGCGTCGCCTCGCCCTCCATCGAGGGATTGGTGGCGAAGATCACTTCACGAATGCCGCCTGTTTTCACGCGATCGATCAACTCGCGGATCCGCAGGTCTTGCGGCCCCACTCCCTCCAAGGGCGAAATGGCCCCGTGCAGGACGTGGTATTTCCCATGGTAGCCGCGCGTACGCTCCAGGGCCAGTACGTCCAGGGGGGCTTCCACTACACACACCTGGCTTGCGTCGCGCGTCTCGTCGAGACAAATCGCGCAAGGATCTTCGTTCGCGTCGGTGATGTTGAAACATCGAGAGCAAAAACGAGTGCTCCGGCGCAGATCTAGAATCGCCTCTCCCAGCGCCTGCACCTCTTCCTCCGGAGTCCGCAGGAGATGAAAAGTAAGCCGGGCGGCGGTCTTGGGCCCGATTCCGGGAAGGCGCATCAATTCTTCCGTGAGGCGGGATATTGACTTGGGGACAGGCATAGGCAGAGATATAGATCTGGGTCTGGTGCTCCCCTCAGAACGAGGGGAGTCCCCCGGCCAGGCTGCCCAGCCTCTTGGCCGCCAAGTCCCGCGAAGCCTCGAGGGCCTGGTTGATGGCCGACTTGAGAAGGTCCGCTATCACGTCTGCCTCCGTAGACTTTAAGAAGTCGGCTGAGACTTCAACCGACTGGCATTTTTGATCTCCGGTCATTATCATCTTCAGCGCTCCGCCACCCGCAGTCACTGTGACCGTCTCGCTGGCCAGTAGGCTTTGCACCTGCGCAATCTGCTGCTCCAGCCGGCGAACCGGCTGGGACTTTCCGCTCTCCGAGGAGGGAAAAGAAGGCTTGTGTCCTTTGGCCATGGCTCTGCCTCGCCCATCAGGAAAGATCGATCGAATGCGCCCCCAGTTCGCGAGTGGCGGTATCCACCATTCCGCCCTCAACGTGTCCTGCCAAGCCTCCCGATCCAACCATGCGGCCCAGAACACAGCGCACCCGGAGCGGCCTGCCGATGACCTCTGCCAGCACCCCCTGCACGGCGGCAACTGTCTCGGGCCTTGCCGCCTTGGATCGCGGCAACTCATTCTCAAAGATGAGACTGAGGACCTCTCCTTCGAAAGCGAAGAGGCGCCCCTGGCCGAATAGTGCGTGAGCCCGCGTGTCGCGTTCCCGAAGCAAGGAAAGAACCTGCGGCCAAACCTCACTGATGCGAGCGAGGGAAAGCGTGGGGCCTTGTGCGGATTCCGGCGCCCGGGTCTTCTCGTTACCCAACCCGCTGGCGGAACCTTGCCCGCCGCCTGCTGAGCCCCGTCCCGCGGGGCTCGCCCCCGATTTCGGGAGCAGGGATTCCTGACCGGCAGGCGGGCTGGCCGCGGAGGGCGGGCTCCCAAGAGGAACCGCGTCGCCTTCGGCTCCTCCCCTGGCATCCAGGGCCTCAAATAGTGCCAGTTCGAGAGGAAGCTCGGGGCGCCATCCCACTCTTGTGTCTGCAGCCGCAAGGTTGAAGGCGCGAATGGCCCGCACGACTTGCCCCCGGTCCATGGACCGCGCTATCGGCTGCATGGCGGCCTGAGTCTCTGCCGGCGCCTCAATCAAGTCCGTGCACCCCATCTGGGCCAGAAGGACTCCGCGAAGGTAGTCCACAATCTGACGGGCAAATTGCCGGGTATCAGCTCCCGAATCGATTGTGCGGTGAATCAGGCGAAGCCCTTCGCCGAGGTTGCCTTGCGCCAGGCACCCCACCAGATCTTGCGTGGCCTGCCAGGCCGCCGCCCCCAACAAGTTGAGGACAGCCTCTTGCGTGATGCGGCCACCCAGCGAGGCCATTTGATCCAGCAGAGATAGCGCATCTCGAAGGCTGCCTGTTGCCTGACGCGCTATCGTGCTTAACGCCTCGGGCGAGGCGTCAATTCTTTCCGCCTCCGATACCTTTTTCAGATAGGAGGCAATTTCCTCCCCCGCAAGCCGATGGAATTCGTGGCGTTGACAACGCGAAATCACGGTGGCAGGAATCTTGTGAATTTCCGTCGTCGCCAGAACAAAGAGCACATGAGAAGGCGGTTCCTCCAGGGTCTTCAGCAGCGCGTTGAATGCCGCCGTGGAAAGCATGTGGACTTCGTCGATGATGTAAACCTTGAAGCGCCCCTCGTTAGGGGCCAGGGTAACCCTCTCCCGCAGGTCGCGAACATCCTCGACACTGGTGTTGGAAGCGGCATCGATCTCAACCAGATCCAAGTAGCGGCCTTCATTGACGGAGAGGCAGGGCGGGCAGCGATTGCAGGGTCGCTGCGCGAGGTCCGCGCAGGTGCAGTTCACGGACTTGGCCAGGATTCGGGCCACGCTGGTCTTTCCCGTCCCCCGCGGCCCAGCAAACAGATACGCATGGGCCACCTTCCCGGCTCGCACGGCGTTGCGCAGGGTTTGGACAACGTGGTTCTGACCGACCACCTCATCCCAGGCCTGGGGTCGCAGCTTGTTGTAAAGCGCTTGGCTCATGACTGGCTCCAAGTGGGAGTGTAGCAGACTGGCAATTTCTTGACAAGACAGCCCCCTGGAGCGCGCCCAGGCCGGCTCCGAAGGTGAATGGCCGCCCGGCTCCTCGGAACAGAACCCGCTTGGCTCGCGCGAGTCCGCCCAACCCCCATTGTAGGGCTGTCTGGGGGCCTGCTCCAGGGGAAATCAGGCCAGTCCGCCAGGAACGCGCGGACAGCCAACACCGCGAGCTAATGGTCAGGCTACTGCACTCTTCCACAGCCGAGGCTGCGCGACCTCCACGGAGACCCGCCCCGCGCCGCTTCGAGCAGCCCGAAGCGCAAGTCGATTTACGATCCTCTTCCCTTCGGGTTCCGCGCGCCGGGTTTTTGGCCCGCAGAGACGACCGAGCCACTTGGGAGGCCGCGCCGTTGGTTCCTCGCGAGAATTTCGGCAAGGCGACAGCCTGCCGCGGCGCGCCGAGACTCCCCTGCCGCTGGTGAGGGCCAGGGTACCTAGCCGAGTAACTCACTGGCCCGACATTGTTGAGAAGCAGGATCTCCTGACCCGTTGGCCGACGGTTTCCAAGCTATCCCCGTGCGCTCGCGCTGTCCTTGCCCTGGCCCCTGTGCACGCAGACGGCGCCTCCTGTCTCCAACGTGAAGCCCACGAAGAAAAAATCCACGCCGGTCGCCGAGCGCGGGGGTCGACCAGTCAAGTCATGGCCAGGACCCGACTTCTCATGCTTCCATCACGGCCCGCGACAAATCCTTGCCCCCGGATCCTCATGGTGCTCGGCCAGGGAACCAGCTCACCAGCTGGGCGTCGTGCCATCATGGCGCCGGAGTTACCGAAGGTCCCAGGACAGCACGAGGGTCTCTTGCTCCATCTCAAGGGGATTGGGGCCGCGCCATTGGTTTGCGCCAAGAGAGCTTCGGCGGTCACTCCCCCTTCCTTTGCGGTCGGGCACAATGTGTCCCCCGATCGGATCCCGCACATTCTCGGGGGTGGAAGCGAGGCGCTCAAGGGTCAGCGCTGCAGGAGAAATGGAGAGTAAACCTCGGGGGGCGTCGCAACCCTCTTGGGGGGTGACGTCATCCGCTGCCATAGGAAGAGGAGAATCGGAGTGGTCACCTCGGAGACCAAGGCGTGCAGAGCGGGGTAGAATAGCCCGCCGCCAGAGTAAATCAACGGCTCGCTGGAGACAGCATGCCGTGGCCAAGCCATAGGCATCGAGGCTAGGTGAGTGCCGTACCTGGTTGATGGACACAACCTGATTGGCCGTTTCCGCGGCCTGTCGCTCAGTGACCCAGAGGACGAGCGTAAGCTCGTGGCTCTCCTGGAAAGATTTGCGTATCGGACCAGGCGGCGAATGGTCGTCTTTTTTGACCGCGGTGTCCCCCCCAGTGTCCCCCTCTCCCGAGGAGCTGTCGAGGCGCACTTTGCCCGCGCACCCCGTCAGGCTGATGAGGCACTGCTCCACTACCTGCAGCAGCTCCGAGATCCGGGCAACTGGACGGTCGTAACCTCCGATCGCGAGGTGGCACAACATGCCAGGGCTGGCGGGGCACGTGTCCTCGCCTCCGAACGATTTGCCCAAGATATAGCCAAGTCGCTTCGAAAAGAATCCAAAGCCGACACCCCGGAGGAAAGCTCCGCCCAACTCGACGAGTGGGTGAACCTCTTTGGCGGTGACAAGCCCTGAGGAAGGGCGTGGAGGCTAGCAGGAAATACCTATGGGCCCGGATGGACTCGAACCATCAACCCGCTCCTTATGAGGGAGGTGCTCTGCCGTTGAGCTACAGGCCCTGCTGGGTGCAATTTCATCGCAACGGCCCCCAGCCGCCGCTAGGCATCGGCCTCGCGTTCGGAGTCTTGCTCGCCCGGCCAAGGCCCGAAAGCGGGCGACGGGATTCGAACCCGCGGTGTCAGCTTGGAAGGCTGATGCCTTGCCACTTGGCGACGCCCGCAAACCACCCGAGGGTCTCGGCCATCCAGTCGGGGTGGGCGGACTTGAACCGCCGACCCCCGCGTCCCAAACGCGGTGCGCTACCAACTGCGCCACACCCCGGGCGGGCGAGAGTATAATGCGCTCCCAATCTCGGGTCAAGCAAAGCCAGCGACCCGGTCAGAACTCCGCGTGTTAGCCACCCCATCCGTCCCCCCTCTCCACCAAGAGGATGCCTATGACCTCGACTGATCCCTACCAGCTCTTGGCTCGATACTACGACCTCCAAAACGCGGATGTAACCGAGGATCTGCCCTTCTGGCTCGAGCTGGCGCAGCAACGCCGCGACCCGATTCTCGAGCTGGGCTGCGGAACCGGCCGAGTCCTGATTCAGCTCGCCCGCGACGGTCACACCGCGGTGGGGGTGGATCGGTCTGAGGCGATGCTGGCCCGGGCCCAGAGCCGCCTCGATTCCCGTCCCGAGCTCAGGAACCAGATTGAGCTGGTTCGTCAAGATTTCTCTGGCTTGGAACTGAAGCGGGCCTTCGACCTCATCCTCATGCCCTTCAACACCTTCGCCCACCTTTTGACGCGTGCAGAACAATCCGCTGCGCTCCAATCCGTCCACCGTCACCTGGAACCCGGTGGGTCCTTCGCCTTTGACCTTCCCAATCCAGCCGAAATATACGCGGCCTCCCGCGAGGGGCTGCTCTTAGAGCGGATCTTGAAAGACGAAGAGCGGGGCTGTACTATCCAAGTGTTCTCCTCCTTCTTGCTGGAACGCAACACCCAACAGGGCCACATCACCTGGTTTTATGACGAGGTCGATGAGGAGGGCCGGGTCTCACGAACCACGATACCCATGACCCTCCGCTATTTCTTCCCCGACGAATTGGTCTGTCTGTTGGAAGCCAGCGGCCTCGCAATCCGCAGCATTTCCGGAGACTTTGATCACGGACCTCTAGAGGAGGATTCCGACCGGATGGTGATTGTTGCGGAGAAACCAGCCACCGCCCGCCCGGGCGGATAGCCTCCAGAACGCTGGCTGGCGATTCGCCCCTGCGCCCTCCCATCCCGCTTTTTCGCGGGGGGCCCACTCGGTAAAGGGAGCCCGCAGGGCTTCGCGTCTGGGCTGGTTCTTCTTTTGCGTTCAGGTCCCAGAGGATCGGCCCTTCCGCGGAGAGCCTGACATCACTGGGATGCGCTCGCATGCTCCCCATCCGTCCGCCGGCTCTGTCCACTTCCTTATGGCCAGCAGGTTCTCGTCATCCCGCAGGGGTCAGATCTCCACCGACAGGCCCAGTGCGCCCAGTTGAGCCTTGCTGGCAAGCTCGCGGGCGGAGCCTTGCCGGGGAGGGGTGGCCAAGCGCCCGCGTCGGCCAAAAAGGCGAGATCTACGGAAACAGAGGGACGGGTCGCTCGGGCCAGGAGATCGAGCGACGAGGCGAAACGCGACGCTGGACGATAACCTCCCAGAACCCGATTCCTGTTGTCTGGCTTTCGTGGCGCGCCCCAACATGAGGTGAAACTCAGGGTTCGCGGCGCTGCAGATGGCCTAGCTCACTGGCGGCCTTCGCTTTCATTAGCTAGGCGTTGAAAGAACTGATCCAAAAAGCGAAGCCGTTTCTTGGCCAAGCGTCGACCGCTAGCCGTTTGAAGTCTTTCGGGGATTTGCCGCAACTTATATAGATACTCGTGGTAGGCGCTATGAGGCTCACCGGCTTCCAACCTCCCTTCCTCGCGGAAGGTGACGGAGGGGCTTGAATAGATGGGCTGGTGTGCCAGCGCGGCAAAGGCCACGGCGCGCGCCGCTCCCACGGCCCCAATAGCGTCCAGCTTGTCCGCGTCAAAAAGGACTTTGGCCTCCCGCGTCTGGGGCGGGGCGGCCGAGGTGCGAAAGCGGTGGGTCCGAATGCAATGGAGAACCTGCTCGATCTTCTCATCTGGCCATTGGTCACGAGTGAGGACCTCCTTTGCGAATTTCGCAGAGGTCTCTTGATGACCTTCCTCCGCAACGCCTTCAGCCGCGTCTCGGCAGGCATCATGGAGGAGGACGGCCGCCTGCAGAATCTCCAGATCCGCTCCTTCTTTGCGCCCGATCTGTTCTGCAAGAACCAGGACGCGCAAGACATGATCAAAGCCATGGATCGGATCGTCCGAGCGGTACCACTTTCGGGCCTGCTCAAGCGTGGGCATCCGCTCCATCCTTGGACCGGGCGATGACGACGGCCAGGGCTTGGTCCCCTGAATGGGAAAGGCTCACCGCCCATTCCTCAAGGCCCAACTGAAGAGCCTGCCGATGAGCCTCCCCATGCAGCCGCAACTGGGGCTGTCCCCCCATTCCGGAAATGATTTCTATCTCGCGCCAACCGACCCCGGCCGTCAGGCCTGTTCCCAGAGCTTTAGCGACGGCCTCCTTGGCCGCAAACCGTGCGGCCAACGACTGACTTCGACTCCCGCAGTTCTGCAATTCCTCCGCAGTGAAGACCCGCTCCAAGAAACGCGACCCCCAGCGGGCCAGTGCCTGCTCCAGTCGCGGAATCGCAACCAGATCGATGCCTACCCTAATCATGAGAGGAACGCCGAAGCGGCACGCCCGAGAAGCTAGGATTCATCAGCAGGGCCGGCAATTCCTATCGCCAGCCGATCCGGATGAAGGTAGCGGCGTGCACTCTCCAAGATCTCGTCGCGCGTTACACTACTGATGACCTGAGGGTAACGCTGATAGTGGTCCAGCCCGAGGTGGAAGAGTTCGAGGTTCATCAGGGCCGCTGCCATCCCGTCATTGGATTCAAGCTGAAGGGGCAACCGTCCGATGAGGCTGGCCTGGTTGTCGACCAGCTCGCTCTGAGTGACGCGGGACTGGACGAACCGCTCAATCTCTCGGCGGATGAGCTCAATGGCCCTCTGAAGGTTGCGAGGACTGATCCCGGCAACCACCATCCAGGGTCCCGGACCCAGTCCCCCGCTCAGCGTGCTGAAGGAGTAGTAGGCCAATCCTTCGGACTCACGGACCGCCTCTCCGATTCGACCGAACATGCCGAAGCGACCGAGAATGTTGTTTCCCAGCATGGCCGGAACGTAGTCGCCTGCGGTTCGGGCTGGCCCCGGGGCACCAATGACCAAATCGGCCTGGCTCTTCCCCGGAAGGAGCACCCGGTTCTGAACGATGCGCTCGAGCCGGGGCGCTGCGGAAAGGGCTGGGCGCGTCGGTTGGCCTGGGTTGGCCCAGCCCCCAAAGTACTTCTCAATGAGGGAAAGCGCTCGCGCGCTGTGCACGGCCCCGGCGATCGTGATGATCATGTCCCGCGGCCCGTAATAGCGCCGATGAAATCCCTCCAACTCATCTCGAGCAATTCCCCGAATCGTCTCCAGAGAGCCCTCATCATCGTGCGCGTAGGGATGCCCCGGATAGGCCAGGGAATTGAACGCGAGTTGGGCGCGCGCCCCCGTGTCTTCCTGGCGGATCGCCAGATCGGTCAGATACTCTCCCCGCAATCGCTCCACCTGATCCGGTGGAAAGGAAGGGACCTGCAAAGCCTCCGCCGCCAGTTCCGCAATGGTGGCGCAATCTTCCGCCAACGAACGCGCGTAGAAGGAGGTCGCGTGCATTCCGGAACCGAACGAAAGAGAGGCGCCCACCGATTCCAAGGTATCGTAGATCTGATGAAAACTACGCCTCTCCGTCCCACGCATGAGGCAGGCGGCGGTCAAGCTGGCCAGACCCGCCTTTTCCTCCGTTTCGTCCAGACCCCCTGCCCAGCAGGTGCCCTGGATGACCACCGAGGGACTCAGAAAATTCTCACGGATCAGGACCGTGATCCCGTTGGAGAGTCTTTGACGCACAACGGAATCGGGACCCGGAAGGCTGCGCGGATTGAGCTGAGGCAGGTTGGGTCCGGACCGTCCGCGCTGGGCCGCGGTCCTCTTGCGAAATCGGCGGGGCGAAGATTTGCGGGAGCTTGCGGGAGACATCCTGGTTTTCTGCAAGGTTTTGGTCTGAGTCAGATTCCCGTCGCGCCTTCGGTCGGAAGGTAGAACCCAACGGTGCGATTCCTCTTGGAGAGAAACTTGCGAGCCACCCTCAGTACATCCTCCCCTCGCACAGATTCTAGATTCTGCAGGTAGGTCTCGAACCAGCTGTAGTTGGCGAACATCTCCGCATATCCCATCCAAAAGGCCTGGTTGGTGACGGTTTCGCTTCCATAGGCGAAAATGGCCCGAGCCTGTTTCACGGCCCGCGTCAGCTCTTCCTCCTGGACGGACTCCTCGGCCAAGCGCCGCAGCTCTTGGTCCAGCGCGCTCAACACTTGTTCCGGTGTCCGCCCGTTGCGCACGGTCGCGGTGAGAGTATAGAGGTAGGGGTCCAAAGTGGCGGCCATCCCCCCACTCACTCCGGCGGCTAACTCCGTGTCGACCAGCGCCTGGTACAAACGGGATGTCTTGTTCGAGATGCCGGTCCCGAATAGGTTCAAGTTGCTCGGCCCGGCCAGAATGGAATCCAGGACGACCAGGGGAAAGAAATCGGCCTCGGACGCGCAGGGAACATGGTAGGCCACTTCGAGGTAGGAGGTCTCTCCGGGCCCCTCGACCACCACCCGGCGCTCCCCATGCTGGGGCGGCTCCGGCCGCGTCAACACGGCCGGCGGCGTTCCTGAGGGGACATTCCCGAACAATTCGCGTATCCGGTCCAGGACTGGATGCCACTGAAAATCTCCAGCCGCCGTGAGCACCGCGTTGTTGGGAACATAGAAGTGGTGATAGTGCTGAACCAGGTCCTCGCGGGTCATGGAGGCGAGGTCCGATACATCCCCGATGACCTCATGATGGTACGAATGCACCCGGAAGGCCGCGGCCTGGACCTCCTCTGAGAGACGGAAGGTCGGTTCGTTTTCATTTCCCTGCCGTTCCGAGATGATCACGGTTCGCTCCGAGGTCACCTCCCTTGGAGCGAATAGGCTGTTGACCATCCGATCGGACTCGATGCGCAGGGCCAAATCTAGACGATCCGCAGGCAGAGTCTCATAGTAGGCGGTCCAGTCCAACCAGGTCATGGCGTTCCACACCCCGCCTTCTCGAGAGATTGCCCGATCCACGCTGCCCGCCGGGTGGGTCGGTGTCCCCTTGAACTGCATGTGTTCCACCCAGTGCGAGACACCGGTCAGGCCGGGGCGCTCATTGCGCGATCCGACTCGGAACCAGAGCCATGCACTGATGATCGGCGCGGTGTGGATCTCCTTCAACAGGATCTGAAGGCCGTTGCGCAATCTGGCCCGATGGATGCGGCCGGAGGTCATGCCCCCCTCTCCAGCGCCGAGCCGACCGTGTCTTTGGGGGAACCCTCAAGCGGTCCGTTCGAGCCTCTGCCCAGGCCCCGATAATGAAATCCCAGGGCCCGCATCTCTGCGGGATCATACAGATTGCGGCCATCCACGAGAATCGGGCGACGCATGAGCTCTCGCAGTCGCCCGAAGTCCAGTTGCCGAAACTCGTTCCATTCGGTGCATACCAGCAGGGCGTCACAGTGCTCGGCCAGCTCGTAGGCGTCCGCAGCCATCTTCACGCCCGGCATGACCCGCGCCGCGTTTTCCATCGCCACCGGGTCGTAAGCCCGCACCAAGGCTCCTTTCGTTTGAAGCCGCGCGGCGATTCGGATCGAGGGAGCCTCGCGCATGTCATCCGTGTTCGGCTTGAAGGCCAGACCGAGGATTCCAAGGGTCTTGCCCCCCAAGTCCCCCAGCACTTCCTGCACCCGTTCCACCATCCGCTCGATTCGATCCTCGTTGATTTCCATCACTGCCCGCAGCAACTGGGGATGCCGACCTTGCACTTGGGCCATGTGGGCCAGAGCCTTGACGTCCTTGGGGAAACAGGATCCCCCGTATCCGATCCCGGCGTCCAGGAAGAACTTCCCAATGCGGGGGTCGTAGCCCATGCCCGCCGCCACTTCTTTGATGTCCGCCCCCAGCGCCTCACAGATGTTGGCAATCTCGTTAATGAAGGAGACCTTGGCCGCGAGGAAAGCATTCGAGGCGTACTTAATCATCTCCGCCGTGCGAAGGTCGGTGATCATGATTGGAGCCCGCAACGGCAGGTGCAGTTGCGCGACCTGGTGGGCCGCTTCTTGGTCCAGGGACCCGAGAATGGTGCGTGCCGGGTTGAGAAAGTCCTGGATGGCCGAGCCTTCTCGAAGGAATTCGGGGCAAGAGACGACCGCAAAACGGACTGGGCTCGGCTGATTGGCACGGATGACTTCTGCCACCCAGTCGCCGGTGCCGACCGGCACCGTCGACTTGTTGACTATGATCAAGTCGTGAGTCATGGCCCGCGCGATGGCCTGGGCAGCCGCCTGGACGTAGCGCAGATCGGCGTCCCCATCGGCTCCCTCTGGAGTGCCCACGGCAATAAAGACAAATTCCGCCTGACTCAGCCCCTCGGTGTAAGAAGTCGTGAAAGAAAGTCGACCCGCTCCGACGTTCCGGCGGACGAGCTCCTCCAGCCCCGGCTCATAGATGGGAAGGATCCCCAGTCTCAGCTTTTCGATGCGCTCCTCGTTGATGTCCAGCGCGACCACACGATTGCCGAGGTCGGCAAAGCCAGCAGCGGTAACAAGGCCCACGTAGCCCACCCCGACTACACAAATGCCATTCAAGCGCTCACCTTCTGGAGGCGATGTCAGAGAAAGATCGTGCAGAACGAGTGCCCGCGATGATACCACAAGAGAAAACGCAGCACGCGAGGGAGGGAAGAGCGAACCACGACTGCTGGCCACAGGCTCGCAAACCTTTCAGAATCAGCCTGAACCCTTTTTCCGGCAATGTGGATCGCTAAAGGTCACGCCGGCCCCGTGACCTCTGTCACTTGAGCACCTTCCGGATGCCTCTTACACTTCAAGTAGACATTTTTCATCCGCAAAAGCCAAGATAGGCGACGAAGAGTAGGTGCAATGGAAATCACACGTCAGGCCGATTACGCGATCCGTGCGATTCTCTACTTGGCCGAGCGCGAAGGCGACGGACGATCTCCAACCAACGTGATTGCCCGTGAAAAGCACATCCCGCCCTCTTTCTTGGCCAAGATCATCTCGCAGTTGTCCGTCGCTGGTCTGGTGCAGACCTCGCGCGGAGCGCGAGGGGGCGTTACGCTGGCCCGATCTGCCTCCGAAATCAGCCTGCTGGAGGTGATCGAGGCCATCGACGGGCCCATCCAGATCAATGAGTGTGCCCTCGATTCCGACGACTGCCCGTTCGGCAAGGATTGCGCTCTCAGCCCGCTTTGGTGCCAGCTTCAAGAAGAGCTCGTGGACAAATTGAGGGCCACCCGCTTTTCGCAGGTCCTGAAGCCTCTAGGCCGGGGGGCCGAGGCTGCCTGACGGAGCCCTCCCGGAACGAAGGCAAATTGCCAGAAAGAGAGCGCCGCCCTCACAGAAGGGGCGGCCTTTTTTGCAAATTTGCGGGGATTCGCATCCAGGCGCCTCTTCCGCTTCCTACCCTCATCCTTTGTGATACACTCAAATTGCGCTTCCCTCGTCGCATTCTTATCTGAGAGTTCATGGTGTCGTTGACCGTCACCGTTGGGTGCTAGCGCGACGCAACCCTTGAGGCCCAGGGAGGCACAGAATGAACACCGGAACGCCAATTCATCGGGAATGGGTCTACGCCTTGCAGGACGGAACCGTTGTGGTGGATTGGGGCGAGGGCACCTTGCAAGATATTGTGACCGGCGATTTCCTGCGAGAGGGCAAGTTCGGCCACGAATTGCAGGATCATGAACTCGAGAATCTGCGCAATTCGGGTTACATCGGCGACTTCGATTCACGCAACGTCTACCTGCGCCCGCTGCCGGAGATCAAGCGACCCACTCTCGACTGAAAGACACCTCGCCAGTCGCCTCAGACCTACCCCCGAGGCGGCAATGTGCGCGCCTCCGGGCTGTGGCGTAGGGCCCAAAGGTCGTCCCTCTTCAATTGCCTCCTGAGCCTCTCAGCTGCCACTCGGCTAGCACTGGAAAGGAGTATCGCATGGAGGTCTTCGAGGCTATTCACCGCAAGCGGGCCATCCGCGAGTTCAAATCCGTCCCCCTTCCCCGGGAGGCTGTTCGCACCATCCTGAACGCCGGAAGGCGGGCACAATCCTCGAAGAATTCTCAACCCTGGCAGTTTGTGGCCCTCCAGAATCGGGAAACGCTGCAGGCCCTGGCTCGACTCGGCCCCTTCGCAGGTCACCTAGCAGGAGCAGCCCTGGGTGTCGTCATTGCCACTTCCGATCCATCCGAACGTTGGTCGATTCCCTTTGATGCCGGCCAAGCCGCCGCCTATATGCAGCTGGCCGCCCTGGAGCTAGGTATTGGCTCTTGTCTCGCAAGCATCTACGACCCCGAGGCGGCTCGCGACCTGCTGGGCATTCCTCCGGCCTCTTTCCCCAATGTGGCGATCTCCTTTGGCTATCCTCAAGATGAGGCCGCATTCAAGGCCGGACCTCGACCTTCAGGACGGAATTCGTTTGACCAAGTTGTCCACTGGGATCGCTGGTAGGTGTCCCGGCCAGCCCAAGTCCTCGCTTCACAGGGAGAGTCTAATGACCAGAACCATTCGAGCCCCACGCGGAAGCAGAATCACGTGTAAGGGTTGGCTCCAGGAGGCAGCGCTGCGCCTGCTGATGAACAACCTGGATCCGGAGGTGGCCGAACGCCCGGAGGATCTGGTGGTGTACGGCGGACGCGGCCAGGCGGCTCGCAATTGGGACTGTTTCGATGCCATAGTGGCTTCGTTGCGAGAGCTCGCGGACGACGAGACGCTACTGGTTCAATCCGGAAAACCGATCGTCATCTTCAAGACCCATCCGGACGCCCCACGGGTGCTTCTGGCGAACTCCAACCTCGTGCCGCATTGGGCTACCCAGGATAAGTTCGACGAACTGGCCGCCCAGGGCCTCACCATGTTTGGGCAGATGACGGCTGGGTCGTGGATCTACATTGGCACTCAAGGCATCCTTCAGGGAACATACGAAACGTTTGCCGCGGCAGCCCGCAAGCGCGGCTGGCCATCGCTCCGCGGAAAGTTCGTCCTCAGCGCCGGGCTCGGAGGGATGGGGGGAGCCCAACCGCTGGCCGTCACGATGAATGAAGGCGTCGGGCTGATTGTGGAGGTGGATCCCGCGCGGGCGCGACGTCGGCTGCAATCCGGCTATGTCGACACCGTGGTGGAGGATCTGGAGGAAGCCATGACCCTGGTCGAGAAGGCCCAGGCACAAAAGATTCCCAAGTCGATCGGGCTGATCGCGAACGCGGCGGACGTTTTCGCGCAGCTCGCCGTGCGAGGAGTCACCCCCGATCTCGTTACGGACCAGACCCCAGCCCACGATGTGCTGTCCTACGTCCCGAACCACCTCACCCTGGACGAAGCGGCGGCCCTTCGCCAGCGCGCCCCGAAGGAATATGAGCAAAAGTCCCTGGCCGCCATGGCCGAGCAGGTAAGAGCCATGCTGCGCTTCCAACAACAGGGGTCCGAGGTGTTCGACTACGGAAACAACCTGCGGCAGCGGGCTTATGACGCGGGGGTGAGGGAGGCCTTTGAATTCCCAGGCTTCGTGCCAGCGTACATCCGTCCTCTCTTTTGCGAGGGCAAGGGTCCCTTTCGCTGGGTCGCATTGTCAGGAAACCCTGAGGACATCTACAAAACCGACCAAGCGATCCTCGAACTCTTCCCCCAGAATCAGGGTCTTCAGCGCTGGCTAAGGCTCGCCCGGGAAAAAGTCAAGTTCCAGGGACTTCCCGCCCGTATCTGCTGGCTTGGGTACGGAGAACGGGCAAGAGCCGGGCTGCGTTTTAACGAGATGGTGGCCAGCGGCGAGTTGGAGGCGCCGATCGTTATCGGTCGCGACCACCTTGATGCCGGTTCCGTGGCCTCGCCCAACCGTGAGACCGAGGGCATGCTGGATGGAAGTGACGCCATCTCCGACTGGCCCATTCTCAACGCACTGATCAATGCCGTCGGCGGAGCAACCTGGGTATCGTTCCACCACGGCGGGGGGGTGGGCATCGGCTATTCCCAGCACGCGGGGCAGGTGATTGTGGCAGATGGGACCCCGGAAGCCGCTCGCCGTCTCGAAAGAGTGCTGACAACAGACCCCGGGCTAGGGGTGGTGCGGCACGCCGATGCCGGCTATCCGGAAGCCATTTCAGCGGCCAAACGCAACGGCCTGCGCATGCCCATGTTGAAGTGAGGCCCCACGTCCCCTCTCCGGAATCTCTGGGCATCGGCTTCCGACGGGAGATGTGCCGCCTGCGGCGGGGCGCCCCGCGAGTTACCCTCCTGCAAGTGGAGCCACGGGGCCGACTTGCCACCGCAGGCGTATCTGCTGAGATCTGCTCTCCGGGCGCGCAGTCCACTCAGCTCACGACCCGAACGCCGAAGGTGGGCCCCTTTTGGCGGTGACTCTCCCCACGATTATGATCCCTTCCCGGGGCTTGGCCCCAGGCCGCCACAGGCAGAAGGGTCTGCGAACCGGTCCCCGGATGGTGGGCCCGGCTGGGGATCGGAGTTCCTTGGCGTGGATCCCAACTCGTCACGCCGCGAAATGCCGGCCAGCCCCCGGAATGGGTCGACCCTGATTGGCCATGGCCTCCCCCAGGGGCAGCATGGATGCGTTTTCAGATCACCGGGATCTCGGATCGCTGACACCGTGATCCGCAGCCGCTATCCCATGGTCTACACCCCTCCGTGCCCTTTCTGCTCAGAGGCTTGGGATGGACCCGGGCAAGATCTCTCCAGGCTTCGCCGCGCGATGCAGCCTGGGGATGGCCGGTCTGCTCTCCAGTGCGGTCGGGGAGCTCGGGGGCCGAAAGAGCGGAAGACCCGGCGCAAAGAGAGTGTCCTCCATAAACCGAACGGGCGGCGGCCGACCCAAAGATACGCGGCGGAGCCAGATCTTGGTCCTGGCTCCGCCGCAGACGGGCTCATGGTCGAAGACGGAATCTCAGGCTGCCGGTGGAGCACCACGGGCCGCTGCAGCCTGGGTGTAGGCTTGACCCCACAGGTGGCCATCCACGGCGAGCGCATAGGCATAGGTGACGAACACACCGATTACGCAAACGATCACTCCCAGGCCTCCGATAACGCCCGCGACAATTGTGCCCAGGAGAGTCAGAAGAAAGACGGAGGGGACACTTCGGACGAGGCCGAAGACTTCGCTGAAGCGGAAGGCGGTCCCGATCTGATCGCTGGCCGCGAAGCTACCGAATGCCGCGGGGAGAACCAAGGTCATGGCCAGCGAGTACAGGAACGTCACACAACCGAAGCAGACGCTTACGGCTCCCGTCATAGCGGAAAAGGCCGCGCTGCCATTGCTGGAGGAACTGATGGCACGCACACCAAAGGTGAGCACGTTCTGGCAGATGACCAGCAGGATGAGCGGGAGCGCATACACGAGGCCGATGACGAAACCCTGGATTCCCCGCACCACATGGCCGCCGAAATCACTCCAGTCGGGCAGAGGCACGGGATCCTTGCGGATCACTCGGCGGGTGATTTCCAACCCCCAGCCGAGGACGATAATCTGCCCCGCGATCGGAATGATGGACACCAGCGCCGCGATGCCCACCTTCTTGATCCATTCCTTGTCTTGAAACGGGTACGAAAAGGCTAGGCCGAATTGCATGATCTCCTCCTCCTTCTTTCTTTCGCGATGTGGCTAGCTCAGATTCGGTCCCCAGGCGAGAGGTTCCGGATGAAAGTCCCGGACCTGGCTTCGAATTGGGCGACATTATACGGGTTCCCCGGGCGCGGGCGCAACCGCCCCTCCCGGGGGAACAGAAGAGGATTGGCAGGCAATGAAGGTTGATACGCTCGTCCATTCCGCCAAGCAACTGCTGACCCTTACGCCGCGCGGCCAGCGCGGGAAGAGCCTGGGCGACCTGCAGGTCCTGGCGGACGCAGGTCTGGCCATCCGCGAGGGAAGGATCGTCGATGTGGGCCCGACGCGCGACCTGCTGCGTCAGCACACGGCAGACCATCAAATCGATGCCCAGGGTCTCGTGCTCATGCCGGGATTCGTTGACCCCCACACCCACGCGATGTGGATCGGCGATCGGACGGACGAGTTTCAGCGGAGAATCGCCGGCGAAAGCTACTCCGAGATCCTTGCGGCGGGCGGAGGAATTCTCTCGACGGTTCGCGAGACCCGGGAGGCCTCGACAGACCAGCTGGTCAAGGAGACGCTCCCAAGGCTCGAACAAATGCTGGCGCACGGGACAACGACCTGCGAGATCAAGACCGGGTACGGCCTGGAGATGGAAACCGAATTGCGAATGCTCGAAGCTATTGCGCGACTGCGAGGGCTCGTACCGATGACCTTGGTGGCCACGTTCCTGCCCGCTCATGCTCTTCCGGAAGAATTTGCCTCTCGACCGGAGGACTACGTTCGCGAAATGGTCGAGAAGCTCCTCCCCGAGGCCATGCGCCGATGGCGGAGCCTAGTCGGGGACCAAGAACCCCTCTTTGCCGATGTCTTCTGCGACAAGGGCGCCTTCGACCTGAATCAGGCGCGGAGGATCCTGGAAAGGGCCCGCGATCTTGGATACCTTCTTAAGATCCATGCGGATGAGTTCGAAACCCTGGGTGCGGTGAAGCTGGCGGTCGAGCTAGGGGCCGCCTCCGCCGACCACCTGGTGGCTACCCCCTCGGGGGATATCCAGGCGCTGGGGCTATCTTCCACTGTGGCCGTCAGCCTGCCCGGAACTTCTTTCGGACTGGGAGAGCGCTCCTTCACCCCTGCCGATCGGCTTCTGGAGGCCAATGCCCTTGTGGCGCTGGGCTCGGACTTGAATCCGGGCACGAGTCCATGCGAGAGCATGCAGATGATCCTCGCCATCGCCTGCCGGTACCTTCATCTGACCCCCGCCCAAGCGATCGCGGCTTCGACCATCAATGCGGCCGCCGCCCTGCGCCGAGAGGACCAGCTGGGCAGTCTCACGCCTGGGAAGCAAGCGGACTTGATAGCTTTCCAGGTTCCGTCCTACTTGCACCTTGGGTATCACTATGGGACAAACCTGGTGAAATGGGTCCTGCAACGAGGTCAACTGGCCTACTCTTCTTGAGCAGGCGGATTCCGGGGCGGGAGGCGTCCTCCCTCGTTACCCAAAAGCCGAGAGAGATCCTCGGCTCTTCGGGCTTCTTCGGCGGGCGGTTGCTCGCGGCCGTAACGAGCGGGGGTGTACAGGTCGGTCAGACCCGTGATTTCGTTTCGCTGGCCGGGGAATTCCTTCAGCAGGGCCTGCCGATACCGCAGGGGAGTCTCCTCGGGCTGTCGCGGGCGTCCATGCTCTGCCGCCCAGGACAACAGCCTCCGATAGGCAAGCCGAATCCGGATCCGGGTGTCTGAAGTCCACGCCAATTCCGAAAACGGGGGCGGGATGGCCTCTTTTGAGTGTGGCCATCGTCCCAGCAGCCGGCGGACTTGCCGGCGGAGAAGGTCGGCCGAGAAAACGCTCTCCCGTGTCTCCTCCTCTTCGGAAGATTGCGAAAACTGAACCCGCCGCCTCAGCAGAAACACCGCCAGCACGAGCGCAGCCAAAATGGAAATGGCCAGAAGGTATCCGCCGACCTCAAAGATGTTGACCATAACGGGATTGACAGGGGCCCGCGCCGCTCCTGGAACTGGAGCAGGAGCGGAGGGCATCGGCATAGAGGTCGGCAGGGCCAAAGGACCAAACAGGCGTCCGAGGTACTGGAAGAGGGGGAAGATCAGGAAGAATACGACCACCCCGAAGGCAACGATCACCCACGACAGTCCCGTGAAGACGGCGGCGAGCAAGACCAGCGCGAAGGTAATTACCTCGGCAAAGCCCTGCGTCCCAACCCAACCAGTCAGGGCAAACCCCGTGAGGACAAGGAGCGCCACAACCGCGCTCACAGTCTGAGTCCAGTATCGATCCAGTCCCAGGGAGGCCAACCCCTTGCCAGCTCCTGGGCGTACCCTGGCAAAGTTTGCCAGAGCCAGCCCAAGAGCCCCGCTGAGGAAAATGAGCAAAACTGGGACCAGCATCTCCTGGGATCGGACGACGGGGAAAGACAGCGTGAGAAGGAATAGGACCAACACCGTCCCGCTGCTGCGCGCAAGCGACTGGGCCACCCCTTCCTGGGCGATTTCCGCCGCTCCCACCCGGAAGCCCCAGCCCAAGACCAAGAGTGACCCAACAAGAACCAGGAGCAGGCTCGCGGCGGCCCGCCAGTCATGCTCCTGAAGCAAGGCACTCAGGAATGCCGGCGAGGAGGCTCCCGATCCAGCCGCACTGGCAACCACGACCATACCAGCGATGATCCAGATCGCAATTGTGCGCAGGGCGACCGGGGTCCCCTCCCGTTCGAGGCGAACCAGAAGGACTGCCACCGTTGCCACCCCGAGCATCATCGCCAGGGACGGCTCGGCGAAGGTCTGTTTCCCGCCGATCATGCGCGCTCCCCAAATCAGCCAAAGGTAGAGACTGCCGACCGGCTGCCATCCTGCGGCGAGGGCCAAGGCCAAAGGATCAAGCGATCTCGAGGGCTTCACGGCTCCGCCAATTGGGGGCGACGGTGTAGAAGGGAATCTCTTCTGGAACCCTGGGGGCCTTCCCCTCCTCCAAGAAGACCATCCCCAGCGGATGGCCCCGCCGGCGAAGGTTGAGCAGAGCCCCGAGAATGCTGTCGTTGACCAGGGCCGTGACGACCAGCAAGGTGGCGCCGTACGCCAGAGAGGGGCTCTCGGCTGCCAAGAGTCTTTCAAAGGGAACCGACAGGAAAGGTGTGGTCTCTGCCAGCGCTTCCAAGATGCGGCCCAATTGCGAGGGATGACGTGAGGCAGGCAGGCGGGTGAGATCCCGCGAGGCGCGCATGACGGCGTTCGTGTACAAGCCCACCGGATGACCCGACTGAAGGCCGGCTGCGGCCAGCGAGGCCGCTGTCACCAGAAGGGCCTCGAAGCGCTCCTGCACGGTGCCCGCAAAGTACGGCTCCAGGGTCTGGCCGTTGACCATGAGAATCAGTTGGGCCGAAGCGCTGGCGTCGTAGGACTTGGTTTGCAGGGCGCCTTTCCGAGCCGTGGCCTTCCAGTGCACATGGCGGAGGCTCTCGCCCACCCGGTACTCCCGCGCCCCCGCCAGCAGCAGCGGGTCCTCCAGAATTCTGCGAGCGCTGCGGTAATCTCCCAGGGGGCGAGCCACTCGGGTCGCGGGCACCTGCAGGGGAAGCACCTTGGGAAAAACAACCAGGTGCGCACGATCCTCGACCCTCTTAGACCGGCTGTGGAATCCAAAGAGATCACCGGAGTAGAGAACAGTCGGCCCAAGGTCGTAGGCTCCCCTTTCCTCCCCGCGAATGACGTACCGCCGACGGAGCCGCTCATACGCCCGCAACGTGAACCGCTGATCAAGAAGATGCCTGCTCCCCCCTGGCCCAGGGGTTACAGGGTGTCCGCGCACCGTCAACTCCGAGGGAAACTCCTCCTCCGCATCCAGCCAAACCAAAGGCAGCGGTTTGGCATTCTCGACCTCAATCCACAGATCGGTTTCTTCCCCGAACGGCAAATGAGTCGTCCCCAACTTTCGAACATAGCTCACCGCCTCAAGACAGTATCGCCCCCACAGCGCCGAAAGACCGGCCAGCAGGATCAGGAGAACTCCAAGTAGGAGCAGGGCTCGGTTCCCGAGCAGTCCCCCCAAGAGGATTAAGGCCAGAGGCAGAAACACTCGCGCCAGACTCGTCAAGCCTTCGCCTCTGACCAGCGTTCCTCCACGGGCACGGGCACCCGGGAAACGACATCACCCAGGATATCCTGAGCGCTTCGACCGCGAAGCCGGGCCTGGCTGGAGAGAATCAGCCGATGCGTGAGGACGGGAAGCACCAGCGTTTGCACGTCGTCGGGAACGACGAAGGCGCGGCCGCGCAGGGCGGCCAAGCATCGTGCGGTGTGGTGGAGGGCGATGGATCCCCGCGGACTCACCCCGAGGTCGAGCGAGTGCTCCTCGCGAGTCGCCTGCACCAAGGCAAGGAGGTAATCCTCGATCGAGGGGCTCACATACACCGACCGACAGCGGATCATGAGCTCGGAGACCTCTTCGACGGAAACGACAGGCGAAAGTCCCTCCAGCGGATCCGTAGCGGCCCGCTGGCGGAGAATGGTGCGCTCCTCCTCCCGATCCGGATAACCGAGCGAGAGGCGCATGAGGAACCGGTCGACTTGGGCCTCGGGCAGCGGGAACGTCCCTTCCATCTCGATCGGGTTCTGGGTGGCCAGAACCAGGAAAGGCTTCGGGAGGGGGTAGGTCACCCCGTCCACCGTGACCTGGCGCTCCTCCATCGCCTCGAGGAGAGCTGATTGGGTCCGGGGCCCGGCCCGATTGATCTCATCCGCTAGGACAATCTGGGCCATGATTGGCCCGGCGCGGAACTCAAATTCGGTCTTTTTTTGGTTGAAAACGTTGACCCCGGTAATGTCGGAGGGGAGGAGGTCCGGGGTGAATTGGATCCGCTGGAATCTGCAACCCAATGAGCGTGCCAGGGATTTCGCCAAGGTTGTCTTGCCGATTCCCGGAATATCCTCAATCAACACATGACCGGGGGTCAGCAGGGCAACGAGGAGAAGCTCAACCGCCGCCCCCTTGCCTACAATGACCTGGGCGATGCTTTCCCGTACGGAACGGGCCATCCGCTGAACCGGGGTCAGATTAACAATCGATTGGTTCGCGATTTCAGGATCCATTCTGGGCAGCTCTACGCGGCTTGGTACATCCCTGATTCATGCTAGCCGGCATTCACGAACGGGCCGGGGTAGACCCGGGGTCTTCTTTCCGCCTCCGGGACAAGCAGAAATTCTATCACCGCCAACAGGTCCCTTAGGGGTTCTCTCTCCTCCGGGTTCTTGCTCCCATCGACCCAAGCCAGGTCCTTAAGGATCGGGCCTGGAGGGAGCCGGTGCGAAGGTAGCCAACGGCTATAATCCAGGCTTGAGTGAGAGTGGGGATGCCGGGCTTGCGGACTGGTCCATGACACTTCAACTTCACCAGCTGACCGATCAAATTGAGCAGGCCAAGCTTCGCAGCGCGGATCGCGCGCGCGAAAAAGGGGCGCGGCTGCCTGGGGCTATCGACGCCCTCCATCGCGCAGCCCTCGACCAGGACCTATTGTCAAAGGCCGAGCGGTTTTCGCGGGCTCGATGGCGCGGAGCCATCCCGGCGCAAGAGAGCCTGGACTTGCATGCCGCCGCCGACTCCATGCCCCTCGAGGCCACCATCGTTGGCGTGGACGGATCGCAGATCTATCCAGATCTGCACGCTCCAGCCCTGTATTATGCCCTCAACCTTGGTTACTTCATTGGCCGACTTGGACGGCGAGAAACCGATTCGGGTTCTTCCGCCGAGCTCGTGGTGGACGAAGAGCGTGTCTGCCCCGGAGGTGAGATCCTTTCTGCCGCCGCTCTCAACGCGAAGCGCTCGGTGGGGGAACTCACCCTGCTGGCGACCTTATGCCTGGGCGAGCTGAGGCCGCACTCGGCCGCCTCCCCGCCGCCCGCTGTGCTGGGCCTGCTGGACGGCAGTCTGGCCCTAAATCTGCCGCGCGAAGGGATGCGCAGCGACGAGCGCTCCCAACTCGAAAGGCAATACTTAGCCTCCTTGGAAGGTCTCGGCGAGAAACAGGTCCCGGTGGCCGGGTATGTGTCCAGGCCTTGGGGATCTCCGGTGCTGGCCCTGCTTGGCCTGTGCCAGGCCGTGGCTTCCGACTTGGAG
Source organism: Anaerolineales bacterium (assembly GCA_049511715.1). Lineage (GTDB taxonomy): Bacteria > Chloroflexota > Anaerolineae > Anaerolineales > RBG-16-64-43 > JBEKHT01. The sequence goes on along the minus strand of JBEKXU010000017.1, from coordinate 39,561 downwards.
AAACGCCCGGGCGCGCCTCAGGGATCCCAGGCTCCACACGATCTCGCCAATCCCTTTCGACCGCTTGCGGACCGGGAAGTATTCGCCGAGTTCCTGCCTCCCGGGGAGCGCTCTGCCCTTTTCGAGCATTCCTCCGACGCCAACGAACCCTTTCGGCGCACCCCCCTGTCCCACATCCCGGGCACAACCCACAGCACACACTTCTTTTACCTGAACGTGGGCCGGGAGTCGGCCTCCATTGCACGGGTGGACATTCCCGCATGGGTGGCGAAGTCGCCGCGCCACCTGGGGCTGGTGCACACGCTTGTCCTGGACCAGTGCCGGGTGACACTCAGCGATCCGTACCCCTATGCGCTCATCCGGGCGGACGAAGAAGCGGTGGTACGCAGCGAGGAAAAGCGCCACTTGGAAGCGATGATCCAATCCGGCCTGATGGCCGAGGGCCTGGAGGCCGTGCCCTCCGAGAAGCTGGCCCAAAAAGGGAAGGCCCGGTATCGAACGGGATCGCGCTAGGTCCGCGACCGAGGCGCACGGGGCGCCCAAATGGCGTCTCCGGTGTAGTATAGGGAGAAAAGGGGACAAGAGGCATCGCCGCGCTGGAGCGGCCTCGGCGGGCGCGACCCTGGCGGAGTTGCAGCACACAGGAGGAAGTGACCATGGAGTTCTTCGGAAAGGTGGCACTGGTAACCGGCGGGTCGAGCGGCATTGGCCTGGCCACCGCCGACGAGCTGTCCCACAGGGGCGCTCATGTCTGGCTGGTGGCGCGGGGCGAAGAGCGACTTCGATCGGCCCTGGCTGAGGTCGAAGGCCACAAGCTCCGCGAGGGCCAACGCTTTGGCTTTTCCAAAGCCGACGTATCGGATGAGGGCCAGGTATCGGCCTTGGTCGAAACCGTGATTCACTCCATGGGCCTGCCTGACATTCTTATCAACTCGGCAGGAGAGGTGCAGCCCGGCTATGCTCAGGATCTGGCGGTTTCCGCCTTCCGCCAAATGATGGATATCGACTATTTCGGGACGGTTCACACGATCAAGGCAGTCCTGCCTGGGATGATCGCGCGTGGCTCAGGACAGATCGTGAATGTTTCATCCTTGGCCGGACTCATCGGCGGATTCGGGTACAGTGCCTATGCTCCAGCGAAAGCCGCGGTGTATATTCTCTCTGATGTGCTGCGGTCGGAGATGAAACCTCACGGAATCCGCATCACAGTTGTCTTCCCGCCCGACACGGATACCCCTCAGCTGGTGTATGACCGACAACACAGGCCCGTGGAGACGGAGTATGCCGCCGGCGCGGCTGGAATGGTCAGCGCGCAAGCCGTGGCCAAGGCCATCGTTCACGGCATTGAGCGCGGCCAGCACATGATCTTGCCTGGATTTCAAGGAAAGATGATCTTCTGGCTGAGCGGCGTGGGCCGGACAGTGCTTCAACAAACTGAGGACTCTCTGGTGGCCAGGGCCCAAAAGAAGATGCGCACGGCGGCCCAATGATTCGAGTCGCATGCTGGGGAGGTTTGTTCTGATGGACATTTTTGCGAAATGCAGCGGGTTCACGATTGCACGGGATGCCATGGCGGCGGGCATCTACCCCTACTTTATCCCCCTGACCGAAAACGAGGGAACGGAGGCGGTCTTCCAGGGCCACCGTCTAATCATGTGCGGTTCCAACAACTATCTCGGTCTCACCACGCACCCCAAGGTGCGCCAAGCCGCCATCGATGCCATTCACCGCTATGGCACGAGCTGTACTGGATCCCGGTTCCTTAACGGGACCTTGGAGATGCACGAACAGCTGGAGCGGGAGCTGGCCCAATGGGTGGGGAAAGAGGCTGGCCTGGTCTTCTCGACAGGAATGCAGACCAACCTCGGCACCATCAGTGCCGTGGTCGATCGTGGTGACGTCGTGATCCTGGACAAGGAGGATCATGCCAGCATCGTGGATGGGGCCCGCCTGGCGTGGGGAGAGACAAAGCGCTTCCGCCACAACGACATGGCGGATTTGGAGCGAATCCTGTCCGGCCTTCCCGACACGAAGGGACGCCTGGTGGTGGTCGACGGCCTGTTCAGCATGGGCGGCGACATTACCCCCCTGCCTCAGTTGACGGCGTTGTGCAAGAAGTATGGCGCCCGCTTGATGGTGGACGATGCCCACGCTCTGGGAGTTCTGGGCGGAGGGCGCGGCACCGCCGCGCACTTCGGGCTCACCTCTGAGGTGGACATTATCATGTCCACCTTCAGCAAGTCCTTTGCCTCCCTGGGGGGCTTCATTGCCGGGGCCGATCAGGTGATCCATTACATCAAGCATCACGCCCGTGCCCTGATGTTCAGCGCCAGCATTCCTCCGTCCAATGCAGCGGCCGCCCTGGCTGCACTCGAAATCATGCGCACGGAACCCGAACGGATTGAACGGATTAATCAGATCGGAGTCCGCATGCGCCGCGGCTACCATCAGATGGGCCTAAACACCGGGAACTCAGAAAGCCCCATCATCCCAATCCTGGTGGGTGACGAGGCACGCACCATCCAAATGTGGAAACTCCTGTTTGATGACGGCGTGTTCGTTAACCCGGTGATCGTTCCGGCCGTTCCCGAGGGGAGTCAGCTTCTGCGCACTAGCTACATGGCCACCCATACCGATGCCCAGCTCGACCAAGTGCTGGACACTTTTCAACGCGTGGCCAAACAAGTCGGCCTCATCTAGAAGCAGAGACCGTGCGCGCCTCGCTTTCCCCAACAGGCGTAAGCACGATTCGGCCCCAGACGCCGTGAGCGGGATAACCTCGATCCGAGAGAAGGCACCTGACCTTCGCCTCCAGGAATCAGGATGGGACTCTCGCTCGCGCCCGGGGCGAGCCTCTTTCGTTTGTTTCTTGTCTGCTGCGAGCCATGGCCAAGAGCTATTTGATTGATCTGGACGGGGTGATCGTTCGGGGAGAGGAACGAATTCCCGGCGCTCCCGAATTCGTGGCGCGCCTATTCCAGCGCGGCATCAAATTTCTCATCTTCACGAACAACGCCATGTACACGCCCTCGGACTTGCAGCATCTTCTCCAACGCCAGAGATTGGGCCTGCCGGCCCGGCCTCAAGAGTAAGGGCCCGATGAGGCTTCTGGGAGAGGCCCGGTGCTCTCTTCGGTCCTGGTGACGCAGCTCTTGGGGAACCTGCCGACCAGAACGGAAGAGAAAGGAGAGAAAACATGGGCACGGTTCCCGTTGCTGAGCGGGGATTGGTGGGTCGGGTCTTGCGATCGGATGTTGCGGGGTTCACGCTCGGCTGCCGGGTTCTCGGGGCCGAGATCCCCGAGTTTGGTGGGTTTGTCCGAGTCCAAGCACAGGCGGAGGTCACCGCCCCGTCGCCCAAAGTGCTTGGCACCATTGCGGATATTCGTTTCGAAGAGGACCTTTTTGTTCGCCAACTGGTCTCGGCAGACGTGCGAGAGGAGTACATTGAGGACCAGAGGCAAAAGCGGGTTCTGCCCATCGAGGTGCGAGTGATCCATGTCGGCTACTTGGACGCGCAGGGTAGGGGACATCATCGCCTGCCCTCCCAGCCGCCCCTGTCGCTTCAGGCGATTCAGCCCTGTGAACCCCCAGAGCTACGGGGGTTCCTGGCAGGCGGAGCGCGAGGGTGGCAGATGGGCTTTGTCCAACTCCTCCTGGACGCCCAAGTCCCGGATGAGGCCCTGGTCGCCTCCTTAGACCATGCCCTGGCCGCTCTAGACGAGCGAGACCAGACCGAATTCCGGCGGGAGGCCTTCCGTGAGTTGTCGCGCCTCCTGTCGCAGGATCTGCGCCGACTCGATTCGCTGCTGCGACGCTTCGCAAGGTGAGATCCCATGATGCCCAATGATCTGGATGCCTTTCTCGACCAGTCTCCATTGACCGCAGGCCGACGCCCCCTTGGCATGGTCATGGGAGGGTCCTTGTCCAAAGGCTTGGAGGTGAAGCTCGATGCCCACACCATGATTGAAAGCTTGGCTGTCGGGCGTTATGTAGTCGTCGAAGGGGAAACGGGTCAACGCTTTTTTGGCATGATCACCGATTTGGGCCTCGAGTCGTCTCGGCCGGACCTGGCCAACTACCTGCCCTCGCCGGAAGAGATCGACCTCAAGCAAGCATATCGAGGCACGGTGGCGTACGGGGTCATGCACGTCACCCCGATGCTCGTGCTCGGGCAGGGAGTCGGCAAGCCGAGGCCGCTCAAGACCATCCCGGATCACTTCGCTCCGGTCTACGAGGCCGAAGAGGCCGAGGTCAACCTGGTGTTCGGCTTGCAGGACCGCCAGCACTTTCCCGTGGGCTCCCCTTTGGAGATGGACCGAGTCCGAGTGAACTTGGATTTGGCCAAGCTGGTGGAGCGTTCCTCCGGGGTGTTCGGGAAGAGCGGCACCGGAAAATCTTTCATCACCCGCATTCTGCTCGCAGGCGTCATCCATTCGGGCTTGGCCTCCTGCCTGATTTTTGACATGCACAACGACTACGGCTGGAGCGTGCGCGATGAATCCGGGCGGGAGTTCAAGGGCCTGCGACAGCTCTTCAGCGATGGGCGGGTGAGTGTGATCACCCTGGATCCCGAGACCTCGCGTCACCGGGGTAGCAAGGTGGATGGGGAGCTTCGTCTCAGCACACAGCAGATTGAGCCCGAAGATGTCGAGTTGCTGGCCGGCTTGATGGATTTGACCGAAATACAGGTAGGCGCCCTTTACTACCTGCACCGCAAGCTCGGCCGAGACTGGATTGGCAAGCTGCTGGCCGAGGAGGAGGGCGAGGAGCTCAAAGAACTGACCGAGGGCGACCGACTGTACCCTGGAACACTGGGGGCGATTCGGCGCAAGTTTGAGTTCTTCAACCGATTGAAGTTCCTCCAGCCGGAGCCTTTGGCCGATGACCTGACCGAACAGATCTTCGCGCGACTGAACGCGGGCATCAGCGTGGTACTGGAATTCGGGACTTACGAGAGCATGCTCGAGGCCTACATTCTGGTGGCCAACTTCCTCACCCGCCGGATTCATCAGCGCTACGTTCTCCGCAAGAATCTCGCCGCCGGAGGGCAAGCGGAAGAACCCAAGCCCTTGGTCATCGTGATTGAGGAGGCCCACAAATTCCTTCATCCGCAGGTCGCCGGACACACCATTTTCGGGGTGATTGCTCGCGAGCTGCGCAAGTACAATGTGACCTTGCTCGTTGTGGACCAACGTCCGAGTGCGATTGAAGAGGAGGTCATGAGCCAGATCGGCACACGGGTGACCTGTCTCCTGGATAACGAGGCGGATATCCGTGCCGTCTTTTCCGGGATCTCCGGAGCGGCCGCGCTGCGCGAGGTCTTGGCCCGTTTGGATACGCGACAGCAGGCCCTAATCCTCGGACACGCGGTGCCTATGCCGGTAGTGATCCGCACACGGGAGTATGACGAAAGCCTCTACGCGGAAATCGCCGGACCGAAGCCGCTCCAGCTAGGGGAGGACAAAGTCCGGCGCGCCAAGCGCACACTCTATGGGGAATAGAGAGGCAGAGCTCCCCCGGGGGCCCGCCCGGCGTGCGCCGCGCGGCCATGGCCGGCCAGGCAACCTGACGTACAATCAGTTCCGGGGGCCAAGCCTCTCATCTCGTTTCGATCGCACGCCTGCCTGGGGAGAATCCGAATGTCCCGCATCCTGGTCGTTGACGACGAGCCAGACACCCTCAAGTTGATCTCCCTGACTCTGGAACGAGCCGGCTATGAAGTGATCGAGTGCTTTTCCGGCGAGGAGGCCCTGCGCAAGGTGCCGAAAGAGAACCCGGACCTGATCGTGCTGGACGTGATGCTTCCGGATCTCGACGGATTTGAGGTCGCTCGCCGTCTGCTTACGCAGCACACGCCTGCTCCCCCCATTCTCTTTTTCACCGCGCGGGGATCCGCCGAGGATCAGCAGACCGGCCGAGCTCTGGGTTGGGGCTACCTGGTCAAACCCGTTCGCCTGAGCACATTGCTCGACAACATCCGCCGGACTCTGGGAACTGCCACATGAGGGAGGAATGGCCGAAGACCGTCGCTGGGGCCGCGGGGCGTACCTTCCGGACACCGATTTGAGCTTTCTTCAGGCCGCTACGCGGGAGCTTGAGGACTATTTGCTTTCCCAGGAGATCTACTGGCACCTGCAATCCGAGCGCGGCCGAGTTCCACTGCCTCTCTTATCCATGGGGGGACTGGTTCTTGCCATGGCCAGGCTCGCTGCCCTAGAAGGATCCTTGCCCGATTCCGAGGTCGGGGCCTTTCAGAGATCCATCTCCCGCATCGCCGCTCTGCGTGCTCGCTGGGGGAGTGTGATCGCACGCAAGATTGTCGCAGAAGCGAGAAGTCATTTGAACCTGTGGCGTTCCTATCTGGAGGACCTGGCGGAATCCCCGAATTCCGTCCTCGACCGGTACCCCCAGGATATTCGTGAGCGCGTCCTGCTCACCTTGCTGGCCTCCCAGCCCGAATCTACCCTGCTCGACGCGGCCTATCGCCGGGCGGTCGCCGGACTCGACCAGGAGCTCCGTTTGCACTTCCGGGAGGGCGAGTTCCTCTGGGATTCCCGGTTGAAGTCGGCCTTTCCCCGGCCCGACTTCTGGTTTCTTTACGGGCAGCCCGCTGTCCCGTAGACAACGGAACCCGGGCCGGGCATTGGCTACTTGGCATAATCCACAGCACGGGTTTCACGGATCACGGTCACCTTGATCTGGCCCGGATACTGAAGACCTTCCTCAATCTTGCGGGCGATGTCGCCGGCCAAGCGTACAGCCGCGAGGTCGTCCAGTTCCTCGGGCTTTACGATGATCCGAACCTCACGGCCGGCTTGCAAAGCGTATGCTTCAACCACCCCCGAAAACGAGGTAGCCATTTCCTCCAGTGTGCGGATCCGCTTGACGTATTGCTCTAGATTCTCACGTCGGGCGCCCGGTCGAGCTCCCGAGATGGCATCCGCCGCCTCCACAATCACTGCTTCGACGCTTTCCTGATCAACCTCATGGTGGTGGGAGGAAATAATGTTGGTCACTCGGGGGTTGACTCCATAGCGGCGAACGAACTCCGCCCCGATCATGGCATGGGTTCCCTCTACATCATGATCCATCGCTTTGCCCAAGTCATGCAGGAGTCCCCCCGCTTTGGCCAGCGCCACATCGGCCCCCAGTTCCGCCGCAATGATCCCCGCAATGAGCGCCGTTTCAATAGCATGTTGGTGCTGATTCTGGCCGTAGGAAGTGCGGAACTTCAGGGTTCCGAGTTTCTTCAGGATCTCCGGATGCAACCCAGGAACGCCCGATTCGAAAGCCGCGCGTTCACCTTCCTCCAGGATGACCTGCTCGACCTCACTGCGCGAATCCTCAAGCACCTTTTCAATATGAGCGGGGTGGATTCTGCCGTCCAGGATCAGCTTCGCCAGGGCACGACGCGCGACCTCTCGCCGCACAGGATCAAAGGAGGAGATGGTGACCGCTTCGGGCGTGTCATCCACGATCACATCGACGCCCGCCGCCTGCTCAAAAGCGCGGATATTGCGACCGTTGCGGCCGATGATGCGGCCCTTCATCTCCTCACCGGGCAAGGGGACGACCGAAACCGCGACCTCGGCCACATGTTCGGAAGCAATTCTTTGGATCGCGTCTGAAATGATTTCGCGCGCCCGGCGATCGCCCTCGGCGCGGGCTTCTTCCTCGACCTGATGGATCGTTCGCGCCATGTCGGCCCGGGCCTCCTGCTCCACCTGTGCCAGCAACTGGGCCTTGGCTTCCTCCGTACTCATGTTGGCTACGCGCTGCAACTCGGCCAGCCGCTCCGCCTGCATCTTGTCCAGGTCATTGGCGCGTTTGTCCAGCGCGCTCTGGCGCTTGCTAAAGGCCTGCTCCCTTTGTTCTGCGCGCTCCTGCTTGTGGTCGACCTCCGCCCTCCGGCGTTGCAGCCGTTCCTCTTCATGCCCCAAATCAGTCCGCCGCCGAGCAATTTCCGCCTCCGCCTCATCACGCATGCGGATGGCCGCGTCGCGCGCTTGCAACTCGACTTGTTGGGCCCGCGCAGTGGCCTCCTCCAGCTCCTTGTTGAGCTGGGCCCGTCTTTTCTGTGACTCCACACCCAGGAGGTGCTGGCGATAGGCATAACCCACCCCCAGCCCAAGGGCGAGCCCCACGACCGCCAAGACAACGCCAATCAGGGTCGATACCATGGTCTTGCCTCACTTTCTCGATTTGTTGGGCCGAGGGCCCCACCTGTCGCCGCCAGCCGGCCTCAGGCGGTCCCTCCCTCGGACCCGGAATCCTTTGAGCGCAATTCCCCGTACAGTCCGTCGAGGACGGAATGGATGATCTCGAAAGAAAAGCCGCGCCTAGCCAGGTAACTTCCGAGCCGCCTTTCAAACTCGCGTTTTCCACAGTCCCGCCAACGGGCGGCTTTGCTGCGAGCCAGACGCATGGCCGCCTCTTCCTCATCGACCCCTGCAAGTGCCCGTGCCGCCAACTCGGGGGAAATCCCCTTAAGGCGTAGCTCCTGACCCAAGGCCCGTGCCGATCGGGGATGAAGCGCCAGGCGGTTTTCTACCCAGGACCTCGCAAAATCGGCATCATCCACCAAGCCTCGCTCGCCCAATCGGTTGAGCACCCGCTCGGCCACTGCGGCATCCACTTTCCTGCGGCGGAGATACTGCCGTATTTCCGTCCGGGAGCGGGCTCTCCTGGCAATCAATGCCAGGCATCCTTGCAGCACACTTTCTTCCTCATCCCGTGACCGCAGGCGCTCAAGATCTTCCGCGCCCAGCGTCTGGCCCCGGTGCAGCTCGGCGGCGATCAACGGGGCCAGCGTCAGAGAGCGGCCATCACTGAGTTCGACCTCGACCCGCCTGGAGCCCGTCCTGCGTCGAAGGCCTCGTATCACCGTCACCATGGCCAGATCAAAACGCAAGCAGCCGCCAACCCGCCAACGGGATGCGGCTGCCTCAAGAACCACTCACCGCCGACCACGAGCGATCGGCGCCATCGTCTCAGGTCATCGCACCGGTCTCAGGCCCCTTGTACCGACCCAGACCGGGCGCTGCGCAAACCATCCGGACTTATTCCTTGCCAGCATCCAGCCCGTGCGTCAGAACCCCCGCTTTTCTTCTCCGAATGGTTCAATCGACCTTCGAATCTGAGAGGGGCCGGGGTCATCCGCCCCCAGGGTTCTCTGCCTGCCGTGTCCCGCGCAACCCTTGTTCGCCCTGCGGTGCGCGCTTACGTCGCCTCTTCCTCTGCCTTGCCTTCATCGTCCGAGGAGGTCCCGAACTTCATTGCCTCCCGGTTCGAGAGGATCTGTTCCCGAATGGCCTGCTCAATTTGCGCAGTCAAGTCGGGGTGTTCTTTCAAGTATTGTTTGGCGTTCTCCCTGCCCTGTCCAATGCGGGTCTCACCGAAGGAAAAGAAGGCGCCTCGCTTGGCGATCAACGACATCTGGGTCCCAATGTCGATCAGGTCCCCCTCCCGGGAAATCCCCTCGTTGTACATGATGTCAAATTCCGCCTCGCGGAAGGGAGGAGCCACCTTGTTCTTGACCACCCGCACTCGCGTGCGGCTGCCCACAACCTCCGCTCCCACTTTAATCGACTGAATTCGCCGGACATCCAAACGCACGGAGGCGTAGAACTTGAGGGCCATTCCGCCCGTGGTAGTTTCTGGGTTGCCGAACATCACTCCAATCTTCTGCCTCAATTGATTGGTGAAGATCATGGCCGCGTTGGACTGTTTGATCGCCCCCGAAAGCTTGCGCAACGCCTGGCTCATGAGTCGAGCCTGCATGCCCATGGTGGCATCGCCCATGTCCCCTTCAATTTCCGCCCGCGGGACGAGCGCAGCCACCGAGTCGACCACCACGACGTCCACAGCACCCGAGCGAACCAAGGTCTCACCGATTTCGAGGGCCTGCTCTCCTGTGTCAGGTTGGGCGATGTAGAGATCATCGGTGTTCACTCCACACCGTGCCGCATAGACTGGGTCGAGGGCGTGCTCCATGTCAATGAAGGCGCACATGCCGCCGCGCTTCTGTGATTCGGCAACAATGTGCTGACAAAGAGTGGTCTTGCCGGAGGCCTCCGGACCGAAGATCTCCGTCACGCGACCGCGGGGAATACCCCCGACGCCCAACGCTAAATCAAGGGCCAACGACCCCGTCGGGATGACCTCAACCTGCAGATGGGCGGCCTCTCCAAGGCGCATCACGGCGCCGTCGCCAAATTGCTTGCGAATCTGATTAATTGCGACTTCCAGGGCTTTCTCTCGTCCGGACGACATCGCGGGCCCCCTCACAGGAAGCTGCGCTGAAGTCTACTTGATTCGCCAGCCAAAAGCAAGCTCGAGAGGCTTCTCTCGAGAGGCTTCTCCCGTGTCCGAAGCAAGTTTCCTAGATTCGATTCCCCTTTGCGCCGCTTTCTCCAGGGTTAGTGGACATGCGCCTGAGCTTTCCAACCAGGGTCCGGGGGCGCCACGTCCCCCGACTGGAGCCTCAACCTGCGCAAGGGAGTCAGGATCCGGGGCGTGCTTCGGACCGAAAACCACGCAGACGCAAGCTGTCGATCACAACGAAAACCGACCTGAAAGCCATGGCCTCTGCCGCCACCATCGGGTTCAGAATGTCGACGCTGCGCGCGATTGTGGCCACGTAATTGGCGCAGGTCATCCCCGGAATGGGGAGAATGATTCGCTCTGGTTCCCAACCCCACCCTCCCGCTAGGCCGGCCTATGTCCCCGCCGGCGCATAATTGATCTCCTTCAGCAGGGAGACAATCTTGCTCTCCGTCAGCGGTGCCTCGAAAGCCACACTCACCTTCTTGGTGGCCAAATCGGCCTCCACGCGGCGCACTCCCGGCAGCTGACCCAACTCGCTTTCGATGGTGTGCACACAGTGCAGGCACGAGATATTCGGGACCGTATACGTGACGCTCGCCATGTTCGCTTCTCCTTTTCCAGACTAGCCCCCCTCAAACCCTGGAGGGCACCTCAAACACGTCAGCGATCTCCCGCAAGACTCGCTCCCTATCGTCCAGGCGGTCCCCCCGCATCGCCGTCGCCACGCAAGAACGAAGGTGATTCTCAAGGACATGCGTGTTCATCTTCCCCAGGGAGGCCTGCACCGCCTGGATCTGGCGCATCACATCCACCCAAGACGCATCGCGCTCCACCATCTTGATGAGCCCCTCCAGAGGGCCCGCCGCGTTTCTCAATCGTCTGACCGATTCCTCGCGTTCCTGCATAGTCACCTCCAGGGAGCACCAGGGGGGATGGGTCGCAACATGGTACCCCTAGCCCCCCGCAACTTCCAAGATCCCTTCCGGGAAACAAAAAGACGGGCTACCCCGCCCGTCTCAAACGGATTGGAATGATTTTCTGCCCCCTCCTCTCTTGGCAAGGGGGCCTCCCCGTGCCTCCTGACCGAGGCCTCCACTGTTGTGGGTGAATTCAGTTTGAGCAGGCGCTGCAATTGCCGCCGGCGCAGCTGCCGCAGCCGGCGGCACCAGTGCCCGGCATGCTCCTGCCCGAACTCTGCGCGAAGAACACTGACAGTTTCCTCTGGGTGCGCTTGCCGCCGCAAGCCTCGCAGGTCACCAGAGCGTCCGCCTGCTCCATGGTGCGCAACGCATCAAACTCCAGCCCACAGTCTTCACATACGTACTCATAAACCGGCATCCGCGCCCTCCAGAAGCTGAACTCTCACCGCCTCTATTCTACCTCATCCAGCCGCCCCGAGCCGTACCCAGGGGCCGACCTTTGAGAGAGGTTCCCTCGCGCTGGCCGGGGAACCCTTCCTAGGTGCCGCCGGGTGAGGACTTGGCCTTGGGATGCCCCCGGGAGAGAACAGCTCGGGTCGGTCCCTATGTTCGTCCCGACCGGTCCTCCCCAGCACATGAGCCCGGAATTCTCCTCCCGGACTTACGTCCTCTTATCCGAAGGGCGCCGCCTCTTCGCCTCCACCCCGCCAGCCCCGCGCTTTCCATCGGCTTCCTCTCCCTGGAAAGGCCGGGCCTCCCGGGTCTTGCCTCAGTCCAAGGGGAGGTTGGGCAGACGGTCCCCTCTCAGCGACGACCGCCAGCAGGCCTTGGCCCCAACCCAGCAATCTCCTCGCAGGGTGGTCAGAGCCCCTTTCGCCTAGCGACCTGATGGTGATCGAAGTCACGAGCGATCACCGTATTGGGAAAAACCTCCTGCGCCTCGGCCAGAATCTCCCGGTCACGATACCTTCGCGAAATATGCGTGAGCAAGAGCTGGCGAACATTCGCCTCTTTGGCGAGGCAGGCGGCTTGGTGTGCAGTCAGGTGGGCAAACTGCGCCGCCATCTCTGCCTCCACCTCCAGATAGGTGGCCTCAATGACCAGGCTGTCGGCATTCTCACATACGCCGACCAGTTCCCGAGTGCTTCCACAATCTCCGACGTGTACTAGTTTGGCTCCCGGCGTGAGCTCTCCGAGGACCTCGCCCGGTTCGACCCATTGCCCGCCTTCCAGGCGGACCGGCTTTCCCTCCACCAGTTCACGGCGAATCGGTCCGGCGGGAATGCCCAAGGCCTCGGCGCGCTCGACCAGAAAGGGCCGGCGCGGCTTCTCCTCGAAGAGGAACCCAAAGGTTCCTCCGCCTCGGTGGATTACAGGAAAGGCGGACAGGGCAAAATAGTCGTCCTCCATGAGGAGCCCTTCGCGGATCTCCCGCAGGACGACCTGCAAGGGAGGATGCGCCCCGCGCAGGACCACGCCAAAGAGCAGGTCACGTATGCGGCCGAGAGCTGGCGCCCCGGCCCAGATCTCCAACCGATCTAGGGTCTCCCAACGAGAAAAGGTCGAGAGAAGCCCGGCCAATCCCAGTATGTGGTCCAGGTGGGCGTGGGTAATTAGGACCTTGTCCAGGCGCTTGAATCCCAGACCGGATTGCAGGATCTGGCGTTGCGTTCCTTCTCCGCAATCAATCAAGAAACGGTTTTCTCGAAAAAGAACCATTTGAGCAGGCAGCCCGCGCTGGATCGAAGGTGCGGAGGCCGAGGTGCCTAGGAAGACGACTTCAAACAATCCGGTACCCTACTCCTGCTGGCGGGGAATGCCTGATGGGAAGAGAATTTTACCCTAAAGGCAAAAGGGACCGCGAGACTCCTCCCGAACCGGCGGTGCGCCAACGCAGGCCCTAGCGTGGCATGATCCCTCAACCGGCATGCGTCAGGGACCTCTTGCCTGCCAACCTGAGCCCAAGAGAAATCTGCCTCTCCTGCCTCGTCCCTCCTCGAAGCACAGCGGGCTGCCGTTGTCCAGCGTCCTCCCCCAAAGAAGACGCAAAGCGCCTGACACACAAGGTCGGGCGCTTCTTCCCTCCATATTCAGGCCAAGACTTACGGCGTGGGAGTTGGAGCGGGAGAAGTCGGCGCAGGGGCTTGCTCGGCCGTGCAACTCGAGTTTGCCTCACTCATCGCTTTTTGCAAACCCGAGGCGTTCGGCTTGATCGAGGCCGCGAGCTGATATTCCTTGAGGGCACTACAGTAATTCCCTTTGCCCATCAGCTGGTCTCCGTACTTTTGAAGAGCCTGGGGGTAATCCTGCAACGTATCCCCATAGTTCGGAGCCATGCTATACGCCTCGGCGAAATCTGCGACCGATTGCTTCAAGTCCTGCTGAAGATATATGTTGGCTTCCTGGTACACACTAAGCAGGAGCTCTGCCCACTCCCGCCGCTGACTAGTTTTGTAGTCGAGAGGGCCGTACTGCTCCGCCTGATCAAGATCGTAGATTCCCTGCTCCAATTGGCCCTCGTTGATCAGCGCCACCCCCTCTCCGCCCAGGGCGACATACATCAGACCATTCACCCGGCTGGGTTGGTAATCAGGAACCGAAACCCGCAGAGTGAGCAGGGTCTCGACCATGCCCGCCCAGTCGGCATTTTGGAATTGTTGCTGGGCCTGGCTCATGAGTTGCTGAGCCCGGGGCAAGTCCAGGGTGGGCAACGGAACGGGGGTCTCGGTCGGCGTGGGCGTCGCCGTGGCACGGAGGCCCACAAGGGCCTGCTGGAGCATGGCCGAGGCCGCGGGGAAATTTGGATCGAGATTGAGCACGTACTGCAGCCGCTGCTGAGCAAAGGCATACCGACCGGCCCGCAGATCCTGAATGGCGAGGTCAAATTGCTCACGGGCTTGAGCCTCGAGCGCCGACTGTTGGGCTTGCGTCCTGGCCCGGGAGCCGGCGATGTATCCGCCCGCGACGGCCACAACCAACGCAACCAATAACACCGAAACGGCGGCGGTCACGATGCGGTTTCTGAGGCGGGAACGGCCGAGCGATTCGTCCGCGGCGACTGGAGTTGTATCGTTGCTGGGTTCGTCAGGCATAGGCGGCCATTATACTGCAGTTAATTACCTCGATCCTCGCCATGCCTCTTGACGTCCTCCGCCCTGGGCGTTACTATCCTGCCGAGAGTTGCCATGTATCTAGGTAGCAACAGATGGCGCATGACCAAGAAGCGCCGTCGGCCCGTGAATCTGTGGCTCATTGCATTTCTTGTGCTTCTGATCGGAGCAGGACTGTACTTTCAGCGCTTCATTGTCCCCACGATCCCGCCTCCGTTTCTGCCAACAGATACGCCGACGACCAGCGCAGCTTCCTTTGCCAAGGAAGCGGCTGACCTATACCAAGCCGGCAAACTGGCTGCTGCCGAGCAGGCCTACCGTCAGGCTATCCAAGCCGACCCCTCGAACGCCGATCTGCATATCTCCCTGGCGCGAGTCCTGGTATTTGACCGCCATTACTCGGACGCCTTGGAAAGTGCCCAGAACGCGTTGCTCCTGAACCCGCAGAATCCCATGGCCTGGGCGGTCTACGGTTGGGTCCTGGACTTTCTCCCCAATCGGACCTCAGACGCGGAAAATGCCGTCCGCAATGCCATTCAGCGGGATCCCAGTCTCGCCTACGCTCACGCCTATCTGGCGGAGATTCTCTCGGATGAGGGCGAGTGGCAGGAGGCCTCAAACGAAGCCCGGGAGGCATTAAGTCTGGCCCCCAATCTCATGGAATCTCACCGCGCGATGGGCTATGTGTACGAATTCACGGCGAACTACGCTCAGGCCATCCAGGAGTACAAGGCCGCCGTGGCGATCCAGCCAAATCTTGCCACTCTTTACATCTCTCTGGGGAACAACTATGTCGCGCTGGGTGACGTAACGGATGCCGTGGACAGCTACCTCCATGCGACGGCCCTGGATCCGTCCGACGCGGAACCCTACGCTCGCATTGCACGTGCCTACGCGGGTGTCGGCCAGTTTGGTAAGGCGGCCCAATACGCGGAGCAGGCGGTAACGTACAGCCCTCAAGACCCCCAAGTGCACGGACTCCTCGGGGTGATGGACTACCACAACGGAGATTTGCAAGACGCTCTTCCCGAGCTGAAGCTTGCGATTTCCGGAGGAGAAACCTCGGACGGCCAGCAGGTCCAAGGCGTGGCCCTCAGCGACGGGACGGTTGGGGAATACTACTGGACCTACGGCCTGGCCCTGGCAAAACTGGATCGTTGCCCAGAGGCCATTCCCATTTTCCGCCTGGTCCTGGCCGGGATTCCGGACGATTCGATCGGCGTGACCAACGCGACCCAGGGCTTAGTGATCTGCAACGTGATCCAAGCCACTCCCACCCCGACTTCCAGCCCAACAAAATGAACTTGCAAGGGAATCGGTTCAGTCCCGGAAAGGAAAAACCGGGCTTGGGGATCCGCCGCCTAGCGACCTACACGGCCTTGATCGTGGTCGCAGGGATCGTGTACCACCTCTTTCAGGTTGGGAAAATCCAGCCGTTCCTCTCCCCCACCCCAACGCCGACCCTGCCCGCTTCCTCCTACGTGGAGCAGGGGCAGGTTTTCTTCGAGGCCGGTCAGCTCGATGACGCGATCTCCGCCTACCAGAAGGCGGTCCAGCTGGATCCGAAGAATGCCGCCGTGCTGACCGAACTGGCCCGCATCCAGACGTATTCCAGTGATCTCCTCATCACGGATGCACAAGTGGCGGCGCGGCTTCAAGAGGCTCAGAACTCGATCAACCGCGCCATCCAACTGGACCCGAATGACAGTGAGGAGTACGCGATCGAAGCCCTCGTTCTCGATTGGAGCGCCGACCCCACTCTCGTCTCGGCCGATCAGGCCCAGGCAATGTTGTCCCAGGCCAACCAAGCGGCCGTGCACGCCCTCCAACTTCAGCCAAATAACCCCCTGGCCTTGGCGTTCCAGGCGGAGATTCTGGCCGACCAGTTGAACTGGTCACAGGCCTTGTCCATCGGCGCCGAGGCGGTCAGCCTGGCACCAGACTCAATGGATGTCCACCGGGCCTATGCCAAAGTCCTGGAGACCAGCGGCGATTATAACGACGCGATTCAGGAGTACCTCAAAGCCATCCAGATCAATCCCAACTTGGCCTTCCTGTATCTCAGCCTCGGCGTTAATTACCGATTCCGCCCGCATGCGACGGACGAGGATGAGGCGGCGGACAACGAACTGGCCTTGGAGGCCTATGCGACAGCCGCCCGTCTCAACCCTCTCAATCCGCTTCCCTTCCTTTCCATTGCGAGCACTTACGCCAACGAAGGAGAATTCTTCATCGCGGAGGTGAACGCCCAGAAAGCGCTTACGCTGGATCCGACCAATGCCGATATCTACGGAAGACTGGGAGTCATCTACTACCGGGCCCGCAACTACGAGGGATCGCTGCCCGTTCTCAAGTGCGCCGTTCTCGGCTGCGCTGCAGCCGAGAACTCCGAAGGGTCTCGCCTCACCGGGAAGAATCTAAGCATTGCGGCCCTGCCGCTCTCCCCCTCAACGATCAGCTACTTTTACACCTATGGATCCGCCTTGGCCTTCTACGGCGACTGCAGTCAGGCTGAAAAGGTCTTCACCCAGATCCGAGCCTCTCCCTGGGATGCCCAGGATGTGGAGGCGATCATCGAGCAGGGCGAGCAGATCTGCAGCAATCCCCCGACTGCAACTCCCATAATCATGGCCAACCCCCTTCTGGCTCCGACTCCCGGCGTTCCCGCTCCTCCAGCTGTGATGACAGTCGCGCCCGGAGGCTGATCCGGTGGGGTAGCCAGGCATCTTCTGGCCAACTTCGGCGGCCTCTGGAAGGCAGCCGATTCGAAATCGCTTGGCGCCCCCCCGAAGAGGCGGGTACCGGGCCTGCGAGGGCTGCTCCGGATGCGCAGACCCTCTCTGAGGAGGACGAGTCCAGCACAAGCCATTCCGCGACTCTCACCATCCCTCCGCCGCCAACACCCCCGGGAGGGAAACCCCTCCGCCACGCAGAGAATCTGGAGCGCCAGGCATTGCCTCAGCCGACGTTCACCGAAACAAAAACCATCGGCCGGCGCTTCGTCTCCGTATAGAAGAACTCCGAAAGTGCGCTCTCCACTCGATCTGCAAGGGCCCCGCTCCCGTTCCTGGCCACAATCTCCCGAATGCGCTGCTGTGCCCCCTCCAGGAGTTCGGCCGACTCCGGAAGATAAACAAACCCCCGCGACACGATTTCCGGCTCCCCGACCAACGCGCCATTCTGAGCCTGGACGCGCAGGTGGACAACCACAAAGCCGTCCCGACCCAGGGCCTCCCGTTCCCGCAACAGGCTGGGTCCCACATCCCCAACTCGGCTGCCGTCCACAAAGACATAGCCACCCGGGACTCGGTCCCCGATGGTCATGCGCTCATCATAGAACTCCACCTGGTATCCATTCTCGAGAACGGCAATGTTGTCCGGCCCGAGGCCCATCTCGCGGGCAATGGCGGCATGTTGCTTGAGATGACGGAGTTCGCCGTGAATCGGGATGAAGTGCTTCGGGCGAACCAAGTGGATAAGAAGCTTCATCTCTTCCGCACTCGCATGACCCGAGACGTGAACTGGCGCAATTGGATCATAGATTACGTTCGCGCCCTGTTGAAAGAGACGGTTCACGGTACGCTGCACCATTTCCTCATTACCAGGGATGGGGTGCGAAGAGAAAACCACCGTGTCATTGGCTTCGATGGCAAACTGGCGATTGCGCCCGCTCGCCAGCCGGCCCAGGATCGAGGAGGGCTCTCCTTGTGTCCCTGTAGTCATCAGCACTACTTGGGAACGCGGAAGACGTAATGCCTCCTCGATCGAAACCATCAAGCCCTCAGGGATCTCCAGATAACCCAACTTCTGGGCCATGCGTACGTTTTCAATCATGCTCGTCCCGACGATGGCCATGCGGCGGTGATGCCGAACGGCCGCGTTGGCAACCTGCTGGATGCGCGAGATGAGCGAGGCGAAGGTTCCTATCAGGATACGCCCCGAAGCATTGCGAAACACTTCGTCGAACGCCGGATCAATCACCGCCTCCGAAGGGGTCCAACCAGCGTGGTCGGCATTAGTACTGTCCGAAAGCAGGGCCAGAACGCCGCGTCCGGAAAACTCCGCCAGTTTGGCATAGTCCGTGGGTTTGCCATCCACCGGGGTGTGGTCAAACTTGAAATCCCCCGAGTGAACAATCAGGCCAGCGGGCGTCACGATTCCCAGCCCGACCCCATCGGGGATACTGTGACAGACGTGGAAGAATTCCACCCCAAACGGTCCGATGGTCACGCGCTCCCCAGCCCGCACGGTTTGGAGATTTGTTCGGCTCAGGAGCCCGGCCCGGCTGAGTTTCACCTCGAGCAGCCCGCGGGTCAGGGGGGTCGCGTAGATGCGAGCCCCGAATTCCTCAGCGACATGAGCGATGGCGCCGGTGTGGTCCTCATGCCCGTGGGTCACAATGATGCCGCGCACCTTGCTCTTGCGGTCCAGAATCGAACGGAAGTCCGGAATGATGTAGTCGATGCCGAGCATGTCGTTCTCCGGAAACATCAACCCGGCATCAATGATCAGGGCGTCGCTGGGGGTCTCGATCAGCATCATATTCTTCCCGATCTCGCCCAAGCCCCCCAGCGGGAGAATGCGAAGGTCTGCGTTCATGGATTGTGTCTGTCCGCCTTCAATTTATGAATCCGGGGGGTCAACCTCCCGGTACCCCTCTTTCCCCCGCCCGGCTTCGCATGGGACTTTTCCCGTTCACCAGCTTCCCCGCCCGCCGTGTGTGACCCAAGGAGGGAGAAAGACCGTCCGATGCGAAGTGATCGTGCGAGGCTCCCCAGAGCGGAAAGGCCCAGGTTCTCGCACGTCCAAGCCCCTGTCAACAATCCCGAAACTGGGGGAAAGATGCTGGCACCATACGACTAGGATCAACTGCGCCTTGGACAGGCTCCTTCGACCGTTTCCAGCTCTTCCCACTGGCCCGAAAGCCGGCCCAAGGTTACCTTGCGAATCAGTCTAACACCCCCCCCTCGCTCAAGTCAACGGAGGGCCCCGATGCGCTCAATCCGATCCTTGGCGGACTGGGCCATCGGCCCCTGGGGGTCCAAGGCGACCGCCTGCCGGTAGAATCCCACGGCCAAGCGCAGGTCATTGCGGCTTTCAGCCACCATTCCCAGATGGAGAAATGCGGGAACGTAGGTGGGATCCTGGTCAAGGGCCCTCCAGAAAAGCCTTTCCGCGGTGGGCAGATCTCCCATCAGGAACCAACCAAATCCCAACAAGTCGATGGCTTGCGGATCCTGCGGGGCGAGAATCGCTGCCTGCCGCGCTGCAGGGATCCCCGTTTCCATCACCTCCAGATCGCCCCCAAAATAGAACTCGGCTTGGGCGATCCAGACCTCTTCATCGCCCGGAAACAGCTTTACTCCCTCTGCATACCACTGCTCTGCCGCGGACAGGTTTCCGGCCGAATATTCCAACGCTCCCAACTGGCTGGCCATCAGGGCTTCTTTCGGACCCAGATCCCATGAGAGCGTGAGTTCCCGGCGTGCCTGGGGGATCTCTCCCTGACGCGCCAGAAACGAACCATACAAAAAGTGAGTCATTCCATCGTGGGGAGAAAGGGCTACCGCGCGTTGGTAGGCCCATTCCGCGGGTTGGCCCGACTGTTCCAGCGCGTATCCCAAATACGCAAAAGCCTCTCCGTAGAGCGGATTCTCTCTTACCGCCTCCTGCAAGGCGGTCCGAGCCAGGGCCCAGTCACCTCTTTGGAGAAGGAACTCTCCCACACGCGCATAAGCGTACACCGACCCACCCTGCTTCTCGGAATTCTGAATCGTGGTATCGAGCTGCGCCAGCTCGGCATTGGGCAACTTCCCGCCCGGCCCCAGTTCTCCCAGGAGCTCTTGGGCTTTCTGGGGGTTTAGAGCGGCGGCCACCTCGGCCAGTTGGCTTTCGGCCGAAAGATCCTGCGGATGGAGCGCCATCCAGGTTTGAAGCACCTGTTCCAGGTTCTGCCATTGCCCCTGGGCTTGATAAGCCGCACGCAACCTCTCCAGAGCCTGCTCGGATCGAGGGTTCAGCGCCAGGGCGGCTTCCCAGCGCTGGATTGCCCCCGGCGCGTCGCCGCTTCCGTTCAGCGCATCGCCCAGGTCAAGGAGGAGGGAGGCGCTCGGGCGCAGGAGGGACTGGGCCGTTGAGAGGTAGCACACTGCCTGGCGCCACTCGCGTCGTTCCAGGGCCTCCTGGCCGGCCCGCCATTGAAGCTGGCCGTCGGCCGGGAACCAAGCCGCCGCTAAGTCGGCCTCTGATCGCGCGCCCAAGCAGGGCAGAGTGGCAGGCAACCCCCCTTGCCCTGTGGCTCCATTCTGGACCAAGAGGAACAGGGCGGCGAGGGCCCCCAGAACGACGAAACGAGTCCCCTTAGGCATACGGACTGGAAATCGATCGCGAAAAGACGGCGGGCAGCGCGAGTCTCAAAGAGGGTAGGCGAACTAAAGCGCAGTCCATTCCGGGGGAGGAAGCTGGCCCAGAGTACCTCCAACCGTCTGGTTTAGAAGCTCGATCATATCGTCGGTCTTCCCCCGCTGGACAAGATCCGCCAGTTCCCGCAGCCGATCCTGCATCTCCGCCCCGGAAAGGGTGTGATTGTCCCGCAGCCGGAGAATATCCGGGTGCGAGGTGGGCTCCAGGACCGTGTTATCTTCCCAGAGCTGTTCCCCAAGCTTTTCGCCGGGACGGACCCCGGTGAAGACAATCTGAATATCTTTGCCGGGCTCTAGTCCTGACAGGCGAATCAAGTCTTCGGCCAGACTCACGATGCGAACGGGCTCGCCCATCTTGAGGATGAAAATCTCCCCGCCTTCCCCCAGGCTGGCCGCCTGAAGCACCAGGTGGACTGCCTCCGGGATGGTCATGAAGTACCGCTTCATGTCGGGGTGCGTAATCGTGATCGGACCACCGCGATTGATCTGGTGCCGGAAGATTGGGACCACCGACCCCCGGCTCCCCAGGACATTGCCAAACCTGACGGAGACGTAGGGACGACCGCTACGACCAGCGGCGTCTCGCACGATCATCTCGGCCAGCCGTTTGGTGGCCCCCATGATGCTGGCCGGGTGGATCGCCTTGTCGCTGGAGATCAGAACCAGGCGTTCCACATCGGCCTCCAGGGCAGCCTCGACGAGGTTGCGGGTCCCAAGGACATTATTGGAGAGTGCGTCCTCCGGGTTGGCCTCCATCAGGGGAACATGTTTGTGCGCCGCCGCGTGAAAGACCACCTGGGGTCGCTGCTTCTGAAAAACGGCCCGGACTCGCCCCAGATCCCGGATGTCCGCGATCACCGGATGGAGAGGCAGGCTGGGGAAAGCCTCCCCCAAGTCAAGCAACCCGTCGAAGATGCTGTTTTCGCCGTGGCCCAGGAGAACCACGTCGGAAGGCCCCCAGCGGGCGACCTGGCGGCAGAGTTCAAGTCCAATCGACCCTCCAGCCCCTGTAACGAGCACCCGCCGGCCTCCCAGGGCCAAGCCTACCGCCTGGTCGGACGTGGCCGCCGGCTCTCGCCGCAGGAGGTCGCCCACCTCAACGCCCCGCAAGCGGCTCGCACTGAAGCGCCCGCCGACGAGCTCATAGATCCCGGGCATCGTGCGGAAGGGCAGCCGAGCCAGCCGGCAAGCATCCGTCACGCGCCGAAACACCTCGCCCGGGGCGGACGGCATGGCAATCACGACTTCGTCCACAACCTCTTCGGCCGAAACGGCCGCCAGTTCCTGGATGGAACCGAGGACGGCAACACCGTGAATCCGTTGGTGAAGCTTGGCCGGATCGTCATCCAGAAAACCCACCGGCTGGAGATGAAGATCCGGGTTCCTAAGCATCTCGCGAACCACCAGGGAACCTGCATCCCCCGCCCCGACCACAAGAACCCGCCGCTCCAAAGCACTTCCGGGGATCCGCCGACGACCTTGCTCAAGTTCGCTCCCCAGCCTCACCGAAAGCCGGACACCACCCACAAGAAACAGAGTCACCAACCAGTCAATGATGGGAATAGACCGTGGGACGGTCTGCCACCCGAGCCACACGTCGATGTAGATCCAAACCCCCAAGATGACCGAGCTCAGCGTCACGGTGGTGAAGATCAGCACCATTTCATTGACGCTGGCGTAGGCCCAGTAGCGCCGGTACAAGCCCATGGCCCAAAAGACCAAGGGTTTGATCAGCAGCGCTTGCCCTGCCATCAACAAAGCGACGGGTAGATAGGCGCGGAAATTTGGCCCTAACTCAAGCCGCAAGGCAAAGGCCAGGAAGACCGAGGCCGTGATGAGCCCGAGGTCGAGCAGAAAGAAGTAACGGTTGCGGATGGCTAGGCGCGGAAGTTTCATCGACCGCTCCGGCTGGGGCCGAGGCCATACCAGGCCAACGTCGCTCCCAGGCCTTCCTCCAGTCCCACCTCGCTCTGAAACCCCAACAGTCTCTTGGCCAGGGCGGGGCTAGAACAGGAATGCAGGATATCTCCCTTCCGCGCCGGTCCAAACCGCGGAGATCCCGAGCCGCCGCAAAGAGTGCCCATTCGGCGATAGAGATCGATGACTCGGGTGGGGTGCCCAGTCCCGATGTTAAATGTCCTTCCCCCAATCCCGGGGACTTCGCAGGCCAGCAGGTTGGCCCTCACCACATCACCGACGTACACGAAATCGCGGGTCTGGGATCCGTCCCCATAGATGATTCCATGGTCCTGCGCCGTCAGGGCTCGGGCGAACCGTGCGATCACGCCCGAGTACTCCGAGGAAGGGTCCTGTCGCGGCCCGTAGACATTGAAGTATCTCAAGCAGATCACCTCCAAACCATAGGAAGAGGAGAACGCCTGGGCATACGCTTCCGCGGCCACTTTGGAGGCCGCGTACGGCGTGAGCGGCCGCGCCAGACTGTCTTCCCGGGCCGGATCCGGCCGATCCCCGTAGACGGCCGAAGAAGAGGCCAGAATGACCCGCTTCACGCCAGCCGCCTGGGCCTCGAGGAGCACGTTGAGAGTACCCATGAGATTGACCTTATGGGTTTCTTCCGGGCATTGGACCGATCGAGCGGTGGACACCAATGCAGCCTCATGAAGGACCCCATCGACGTCGGCCATCGCCTTCTGCAGGGCCCCTCGATCCCGGATGTCTTCTCGGTGCACCTCAATCCGATCCCGCACGGAACTCAGGTTCTCCTCCCGCCCCGCCGAGAAATTGTCATAGACCCGCACCTCATCCCCCCGCCTCACCAGAGTCTCGACGATGTGTGACCCAATGAAACCGGCCCCCCCTGTTACCAGGAACCTCGGCATTCCTACGTCTTCCTTTCACGCCGCAGAATACGGATGTCCGAGCTCAATTGACCCAGCCAGAATCCTGTCCCCCAGGACAGATGCATCGCGGCAAAGGCCAACGGCATGGTAAGGATCAGACTCGCGTCTTTTCGTCGAAAGGCCTGATGCAGAGCGGAACCAACGGCCAGGACCAAATAGAGCCCGACCTCTGCGAGGAATACCTCGGCCACCCAGTGGGATCCTAGACCTACCAGCCCAAGAACAAGCAAGGACAAGACCAGGACGGGAGCAGCGATCTGGCGCCAGCGCAAGGAGCCTGGGTGGTAGGAAAGCATCGTGGCCTTTTGAAAGCCGTACCGATAATACTGGCGACTCAGCGCCTGCAGGTTGCCGCGGGCAAAATAATGAGAACGGATTTCGGGGTTGAAATAGAGCTTCCCTCCGGAAGCGCGAAGGCGATAGTTGAAGTCGTAGTCCTCGTTGACGGCCACCCGCTCATCGAAGAGGCCCACGCGATCGAAAACCTCACGCCGGTAGGCTCCAAAGGGGACCGTATCCACCCAACCCGCGCTTCCTCCAATGCGATAGCGCGCATCCCCCGCACCGAACGGATGAGCCCCAGCTGCGGCGATGCCGCGAGCGACCGCGCCTGGTCCCCCCGCGTGGATCTCCCAAACGCCCCCGACACCGTCACTGCCGGTTTCAGCCAGTGTCTGAACGCACCGGGCGACATAGTCGGCGTCGGCCAGAGCATGACCATCCATTCGCAAGATAAACTTCCCTCGGGCCAGTCCGAGAGCGCAGTTCAGCCCGGCCGGCGCAGATCGCCCCGGATTGTCAACAAGGGTCACCTGGAGATCGGAACGATGGCGAACGAACCTCTCGACTTGATCTTGAGTTCCGTCGTCCGAGCGGCCATCGGCGACAATGACCTCGATCTGCTCGCGGGGGTAGGTTTGCTGGTAAAGGGCTTCGAGCACTTGATTGATGGTGCCCGCCTCGTTTCGACAAGGCACCAGAAGGGACACCTCCGGGACAATCGCAATTGCCCGCGCGCGGCCGGTGTCCCCATCGGACATTTTCACGGGAGGGGGATTCGAGACAGACGGATCAGTGATGTGTATTCCCCTTCGACTCGGGCGATGATCTCTCCCCAGCTCAAATGGGACGCTACCCAGCGGTAAGCCGCGGTACCCAACCGGGCTCGATCGCTGGTCGAGGCAAGTAATCTTACCACCTCGTCCGCGAACTCTCCTTCCTCATCCGCCAGGACAAGATGCTCCCCCGGGACAGCGCCCAGACCTTCTGCGCCCAGGCGCGTGCTGACCACGGCCTTCTTCATCGCGAAAGCCTCCGGGATCTTCAGCCTCATGCCTCCGCCGCTGCGCAAGGGCACCACGACAACCGCTGCCATCGCCAGATAGGGACGGACGTCTTCCACATATCCGGTGACTATCACCGAAGGTCCCTTCTCCTGCCAACGGTAGAACTCAGGGGGCGGTTGTTTGCCGACGAGGATGCACCTTGCCTCAGGGACAGATCTAACAATTCGGGGCCAAATAGCCCGATAAAACCAGCGAGCGGAATCCACATTCGGAGGCCAATCAAAAGCTCCTAGCAAGACCACCGCGCGCGGATCCTCGGCATCACGGAATCCTAAATAGCGACCTACATCCACCCCACCCGGCATCACGGCCACCCGTGCCCCAGGCACAAGCTGCCTCACACGTGCGCTGTCCTCTGGGGTGAAGGTCAGACAGAGATCGGCCTTCGCGCAAGCCGCGGTTTCGAACCTCATCATCCTCGCCGCTTGAAGGTTCACAAACCAGCGCAGCGGGCCACGAACCGTTCGAGCAAAGCGCTGGGCCAGCACCCATTCCATATTGTGCAGGTGCAGAACCGTGGGGAGACCGGCGTCGTGGGCTGTCGCAAGATAATGCGCCATGTGACTCCCCTCGAACTGCACCAGGTCGTACTGCGTCCTGTGCAGGGCGCCTTCCAAGGCGGTTGTCATCTCCCTCGATCGATACTTGCTCGCGGTATAGGGCAACGAAGAAAAGACCGATCCCAGGGCGGCTGAGAACCGCGTGCGCGTGTCGTGAGGTACCGCCTGGGCCCAGGTCAAGCCGGCCTCCTGGCGAAATTCTTGGGCCGCTGTCTCCTCTCCAAACCCTAGGTAGGACACCGCATGACCGCGAGAGGCCAAGTGCCTCAAGGGTTGGAAGATTCCGATGCGACCGCCGTCTGTGGGCGGGTAAGGTATTTTGGGACCTACGAAAAGGATGCGCATCGAGGACGGGCTCTTGTCCGCATTCTGGACCGGGGTCAAGTGGGCGCGACCCTTGCTTGACCCCCTCCCTTCCGGAGAATCAGCGCCCCCAACAGGACGGCCAGACAAGCGGCCGCAACCGCCAAACTTGGCACGGCTTGGATCTTAACGGCCGCCGCCACAAACAGCGGCGCCCAAAAGACCCACCCCCACTGTCTCCACTTCCACCCCGACGCGATTCCCTGCGCGCCAAGGAGGAGCAGGATCGGCATCACCATGTCCCGATGACGACTCTCGCGAGGAATCGTGAGGGCAAAAAGAAGAAAAAGCAGAAGGGCCAGAGCCACAACAGGAACGAACCTGCCCGGTGCCCGTCGCAGGCCCACGACAGCACCGATCAGCGAAAAGGGGAGCAAGAAGTACCACAGCCACATTCCGGGATAGGACACCGTGTAGGCATTGAACGGTAGAGTTCCAGGGATTGACCCAGGAAGAATCCAGGCGTAAGGAGCCAGGGCGCTGGAGACGATGGAGAGACCGGCAAATTTGGCAAAGGCTACAGGGTGAATGCTGGTCCACTTCAGAAGGTCAAGCACGGTTCCACTCGGAGGCAGCTCCTTCAAGTAGGAGGCGAGGAACGTACCACCGCCCAGGCTCGCCCACGAGATGGGGGTATGCGTCAGGCGGGGCACTACGCCAATCAAGCCGCCAAGGATCACCAAACCGATCAGAGCGACGGCCCATCTTCCCCGCCGAACCTGACTCAGGCGCGCCAGAACAACCAGAAGGGCCGCGAACCCCGCCAGAACCCACACGTAATCGCGAAGGTCTTTTAGGAACAGGCCGCACCCGGCGGCCAGCGCAAGCCACAGAATGGAAGACGGACTCAGCCGGTCCACGAAGACCAGGCGATAAAATGAAACAAGGAAGAAAAGCAGCATGAATAGGGTCAGGCCATCCTTGAGAATCATGAGGCTGAAGACCCAGAAACCCGAGTAAAGCGTCGCCATCCAACCCGTCAGCCAAGCGACGTCCCGCCCGACCAGAGGAACAGCCAGGCAGTAGGTAAGATAGACCGTGCCAGCCCCTAGCAGGCAGTTCAAAGCGACCATGGCGGCAGGCGAATGGCCCAGGAGGAAGTAAACGGCGCCTACGACATTGGAAAAAGGTTCCGCGGCCAGATAGGCCAGAGCTCCAAGTCCGGCCGCGCTCGCACTTCCGGAATGCCAAGCTTGCGCCAGGGCCCAGCCGATCCGATCGTAGGTAATGGAGTCATTCCAAAGGCCTTGGGGGCCCAGCCAGCCATTGAACAGGCCGGCAGCGACAATGCGGAGAAGCAGAGCGCTGCCCACGAAAAGCAGAACCCGGCGCCTGGGCCCAGGCCCCGCGTCCACCCAGACCCACGCCGTCAGGCCGCATGCTCCCAGCAGAAGAACGAGGAAGGGAGCCCCGAACTGCTCCCAAGGCAGGAGCGCGGTGGCCACGGCAAGAACCAGCCCCGAAGCAAACAAGAGCACAAGGTTTACAGGTCGCGACATTAGTCCTGGCGAAGATTGTGAGGTGCGAGTAACGACAAGTAAAGGCCACGAGTGGATTGGAGCATTTTTTCAACCGTATATTCTCGAGCGCGCTCCCTCGCCGCCCGGCCGAGCTCTCGCCGCAACGCCAGCGATCCCGCCACCGAACGCATGGCGCTCTCCAAAGCGAGGATGTTGCCCGGGGGAACCAGAATCCCCGACGCTCCATCCGCGATCAGGTCGCGGTTCCCACCCACATCGGTGGCAACACACGCCAGCCCGCAGGCCATGGCCTCCAGCAAAGTATACGACATGCTCTCGAAACGAGAGGGGAAGACGAACGCGTCCGACTCTTGCATGACCTCTCGCACCTCTTCGCGAGAAAGGGTGCCTGCAAAGTCCACCTTTCCCTTGAGTTGTTCTTGGCTCGCCATCCGCTCCAGTTCCTCCCGCAAGGATCCGCTGCCCACGATCCGCAGGCGGGTGCCGGGAAATTCTGCGGCTATCCTGGAGAACGCCTCCATCAGGGTAGGAAGATTCTTCTCCGGGGCAAGTCTTCCCACATAAAGAAACTGCACTCCCTCGGACAGGCGCCGCTCCCGCTCCGCCTGAAACCAATCTTCCTCCAATCCGTTTGGGATCAGAAAGGATTTCCCGGGAGGCGCTAACCCCAGGCGGCTGTAGAGATCACGTATGGTCGGTGAGACGAACACTATGCCATCACTCGCGAATCGGTTCAGTAGTCCCTCAACTCGCTGGTACGCCCAGATGGCCCCTCGGCTGCGGGCCAAAAAGAACGCCGGTGTATGAACGGTGTGGAGCGACATCCTCCCGGCCTTTTTGGCCGCTACTCTCCCCAGCAACCCGGCCCTGGCTTCGTGGGTATGAACAATGGCAACCCGGTTTCGTCGAAACACACCTTGCAGCTCCAGGATCGTCCCGAGGTCGAACTTGCTCGAGGGGCAGAGCGGTAGCACCTGCGCCCCGCGGTCTCTTGCCTGACTCGCAAAGGGTTCTTGGGCGTCTCCGATGGCGAGGAAATCGAAATCGGACGCCATCCCTTCCACGATCTGGAGCAGGTGAGTTTCTACTCCTCCTGCTCGGAGCGGGGAAAAGCAAATAAGGGCAATGCGAGGGTTATTCACTTCGCAGCTTCCGCAGTTCGGATCCCCCAGTCCAAGGCATCGGCTATTCGGTCGATCGTGAATCCCGAAGCGACATCTCGTGCGCGCAGGCCGCGTTCCTTCGCCTGGTGTGGATTCTCCAGAATCTCCATGATCATTGCGCCCAAGGAAGGTGGATCCTCAGCCGGGATCACAAATCCCGTC
Source organism: Anaerolineales bacterium (assembly GCA_049511715.1). Lineage (GTDB taxonomy): Bacteria > Chloroflexota > Anaerolineae > Anaerolineales > RBG-16-64-43 > JBEKHT01. The sequence goes on along the minus strand of JBEKXU010000017.1, from coordinate 10,845 downwards.
TCCCCATCTCGAATCAAGTCCCCGACCGCTCCGGCCCACTGAGTCGTCACGATGGGAAGAGAAGCGCTGGCGGCTTCATTCAACACCAGCCCCCAAGGTTCTGCCGTGCGCCAGCGTCGGGAGGGAAGCACAAAGACCGAAGCCAGCCCGTACAGGAGGTCCTTTTCCCTGCTGCTCTCGACGGTGTGCCCGGTGAAATGGACATGAGCCATCCTTCTTCGGCGGACCTGCTGCTGCAGGCGATGCAGCAGCGGTCCCTGTCCAGCCAGCACCAAGAAGGCCTTTCGGGATGGCTCCAGCCCGGCAAACGCCTCCAGCAATATATCGGGGCCCTTGAATTCCAAGAGCCGTCCCAGGAAGAGAATGACCTGCCGATCCTCGATCGACCACTCTCGACGGACCCGGTCAAGCTCGCCCCTGGAAGGTTGGGAGTACCGGTAATCGCTTGCATTTCCTGCGACACGTATTCGCTCCGCCGGGACGCCAAGCTGCTCCAGCCTCTGCTGGGTTCGGCTGCTATAGGCCAGGCAAGCCGCCGCCCCTTTGGCGATCCCTCCTTCCAGAGGCCGCATCGCCCACCGCCGCGGGTGGCGAACCGGGCACCACTCCCCTGTCCAGAGAACATACGGAAGCCTGGCGGATCGGGAGAAAAGATAGCCGATGTGACAAGAGAAAAAGCCGAGGTCAGGCAATAGGACCACATCGAAGGGGTCCCGCCGATGGACCTCCACGAGCTTCCCGAGAAGTCGGGGAGCGATGACAAAGTCTGACATTTCGGGAACACGAAAGCCCTTCACCCTCACGGATCCCTCCGGGAGCGATTCCGATCTCGCATCCGTGAAGAAAAAATTGACTCGATGGCGGCGCCCAATCAGGTCGAAGAGCGGCCGGCGGTACTCGGGAAGGGCGTCATGAATGAAGGCTACATGCAAGGAGGATCCTGTCCCTTTCCGAGCAGCTCATCGTAAAGAGCCTCGTAGCGATCCACCATCTTGATTGACGAGAAGCGCTGCTCCGTTTCCGTTCGTGCCGCGCGCCCCATGGCCTGCCTGTTTTCCTCCGGCAAGGTCAAGGCCTTCCTAAGGCAATCCGCCAGAGCTTCGGCGTTCCCGGTCGGGAAAAGAAACCCGGTTTTGCCCTCCACAACCAGGCCTTCGGCGTTCGCCGCCGAAGACACGATTACTGGCCTGCCGCATGCCATGGCTTCCAGTACCGTATTGGGGAACCCCTCATGTCTGGAAGGCAGGACCAGCCAGTCCAGGGCATGATAGACCCCGACGACGTCCGAGGTCACTCCTCTGGCCTCGCAATCGCTTTCGAGGCCCGCTTCCCGAATTTGCGCCTCCACCCGGTCCCGTGTCTCCCGGTAGGTCGTGCCCCCCACGAATAGCACGCCTGCCGTCGGGGGCCAGTCGCCCGTCTTTTGAACCATCGACAGAGCCCGCAATAGGGTCTCATGATCCTTGACGGGCGAATAGCGGGCCACCATTCCCACGAGAAAGTTCCACCGACCAAGCCCGATGGCTTCCCTGGCCTCGACCTTTGACCCGTCAGGCCGGAAGCGTTCCAGGTCGACCCCATTGGGGATCACCCGTAGTCGCGAGTCGGGAATCCCAAGAAGCCCACGCGCCTCTTCGGCCACCGTGAATGAATTTGAGACGATCACAGAGCTGGCACGCCAGAGCATCCTCTCCGTGCGTTGCCAGGCCGGTGACCAGAACCCGTCGATTCGAGTGCGCAGAGAGGTCACCACTCGAGGGTGGCCTGCGAGCCGACCAGCCAAACGGAGATACAGGTCGGCCGGACGGAGGAAGGACTGAACGATATCGGGCTGCTCACTGCGAATGAGACTCCTCAGGCGGCCGAGAGCTATCAGGTTGCCGAGTTTCCCCAGAGGTTTGGCCAAGCTTACCTGTCGGCAATCCGAAAGGGGAATCTCGACCGGGACAAGGTCAGGACCATAGATGGTCACAAGAAGCGGTTGAAACCTAGACCGATCCAGGCCCCGGACCAGCAGCGCCACCTGCTGCTCTGTCCCCCCTGCTGCCAGTGTGGGCACAAGGTACAGGAGCTTGGCGGGCCGTGCCGAACTGGGAATTTGGGCTGTCATGGGCCAGAACGCTGAAAGAGCGAATCAACGAACGCTGGGGGGTGAAGACTTCCGCTACACGCCGTGGACCAGCAAGATGTGCAGAAACTGTCGCAGCCAGCCATAGGAATCCAACAGCCAGTTGACGCGCAAAGGGGTGAGCAGGTAAGCCCCCGCTAACAGGAGCACCGCTGCTGCGATGCCAGCCCGAGCCCACACGCTCGGCGCCCCGCGATCTCCCTCATCTTCTTTGATAGACCACCAAGTAGCCACTGGCAAAAGCCTCCCGGAAAAACGGGTCGGCGTGCATCCAGGTATCCTCTTTCGATCCCGCGCTCGTCACCACCAGGCTCACCTTCTGCTGGTCCAAGCCTTGCTGCCACTGCTCTGCGTTCGGCTTAACCTGATGCACGATGCGGTTGCGGAGATCCACGCCGTACAACGGGTAGATATGAACTCGCCGGCCGTAGGCAATAACCGCGGGCTGAGTCTTCGTTTGGGCATCGATCCAGGCATAGACCGCGGTGGGATCCGCCAAGCTCCCTGCGGTGCGCGTGTAGTCGCTGTCATAAGCGATGTAATTCCGAAGCTGGACCGGCGATATCTGAGCCGGCGGAAGGGTTGTGATCACCACCCAACCGCAAAGGAGTACAGCTATGGCCAGCACAACCCCCCGAGTCCAGCCTTGCAGGTAATCGACCAGGAACCCCGCGCCCAGAGCACAAGGCAAAATGGCCGCCAGAACGTAGCGGACCCGAAAGTTGGCCGGCGTCACTATGAAAAACAATACTAGTAGGCCGATCAAAAGGAGCGGCCAGCCCCGCCGCCGACGGAGAGAGGTCACCCCCCAGACCACGAGCCCCGGCACCCCGATCACCACCCAAAGCGGTCCATCCCCGGCATTGTTCCAATCGTAGGGCGTGAACAGACGTTCCAGCCAGATCAGGTGGATATGCTCCACCCAGGACTTGTTGACCAGGAAGTCCGGGTCCCCGGATTCCAGATGGGAAAGGTCTTTGCTTCCCGGGAGAATCACATGCCCGGCGAAAGTGATCTCATTCGGCGCAATGGGATTCCCACCAATCAGCCAATCTCGAAAGTAGGGGTAGGAACCCCAAAGCATTACCCCCGCCAGGAATATTCCCCCTACCAGCCATAAATCCCTCGGTCGGAGCCCACCGGCCGAGGGTTCCTTCCACAAGCGGACAACGAGCACTATTAGCAGAATGCCGGCCAGAAGGAGGCCAGTGTATTTGGTCCCGACGACAATCCCGCCCGCCGCTCCAGCCAGCAGCGAGATCTCCAGCCGCCCGGTCCGGCCATCCAATGAGGGATGGGCCAGGATCAGATAGGTACCGGCGATGAAGATTGCCGCCATCCAGGCATCGTTGTATGAAGTGGTTTGCTCCAAGAACACGGAAGGCGCGAATGCGACTACAGCCGCCGCCAACAGACTCGCTTTTGTCGAGAAACCGAAGCGCCGTCCGAGACCATAGGTCGCCAGGATCCCCGCCAGCACCATAGGAACGAAGGCCAGCTCGACCGCCTTGTCCAGCCCAACGAAAATGAAGTTCCACAACTGCGTGAGTTCGGAGTCAAACGGGTAGTAGCGGATCCATACCGACAAGCTGTCCAAAGGCCGAATGGCGCCCATCTGGGCGAAGCTCGCCATAATCGGCAAGTGATAGGAGATTCCGTCTAGATCGTAGGGAGGTAGGAACCAAGCATAGACGACCCCGCGGACAAGGAGAATCCCGTAAAGGATGATCAGCCCGATCCCCCATCCAGGCAGCCGAATGGTCCGCCACGATTGCCATGTCTCAGAGAGCGCATGACGAACACGCGACTTCGCCGGCCAGACCCCAAGACCCAGGATCACCGCGGAGGTGGCTAAGCAGGTTACGGCCAGCGGGACGGTGCGGAGAAGGCCGGCCCAGCCCAGAATCAACATCCACCCCAAGACCTGTGCCGTGCTCGCTACCTGGGCGGCAACCACGGCATACAGCGCCTGGCGGTGACGAGCTAAAAACCAAAGGAACCAGACACTCCAGATTGCTGCGGAGAGGATGAATAACCAAGCTAGCCCGGCCCAGGTCCGCAGGTCGGTGCCCAGAAAGCCGCCATGAAAAAGCGCGTGCCAGAATGCTTTGAGAAGAGCGGCGAAATCCATGACGTTCTTGTCAGTCAGATGCGCCTGAGCGATCGTTCCATCGCCTAGTGGATCGAACTCCCTTCCGGCCAGGCCTCAGCCGAGGCCTAGTCAGCCAGACCGCCGAGGTCCCCTTCCTTTTCCCTCAGCCGTTGAGGCAGGCTCTCGCGACCACAGGGAACGAACCGCGAAACGGACGTCCCGCCGTTCCCTGTCCCGGGCAACGCCTCCGTCTGCCTACTAACGATACCACTATCGACCGGCGCCCAGACACCGCCTCTGTAGAAGAGGCCTGCGCGTCTCCTGCCAGTCTGGCCTGAGCCCGGTCCAGGGTGCGCTTCCAGTTGGCGCGGCCTCGACAGGCGCCGTGGCGATTCCCCTCGAAGCGCTAGAAAGAAAGCACACTCCCCCTTCCTGAACTCGCCTCTGCTCACCGCCCATTCGGCTGGCCTGGGACTCAACGAGAACCAACACCGCCAGAGAGGCTGTCGAAAGCTCTCAGGGTGAACCGCTTAGCTTGAACCCTCCCGCGATCTGGCCTGGCGTGAGCAATTCCAGGCCTGGGTGGAAATTGTCCGTGCAGGGGAGGGGAATGTCCCAACAACCGATCAGCGGGCTTACCACGTTTACCCTGTCTCCCGAGGCCAACGTTACGGACTGGTAGCTCGGGACCCGGATCGTTTGCGTGGGCACCAGAAGGTCCCTCAATCGGCCGGGCGGCTGATACGAAGTAAATGGGGACACCCATATGAAGAACAGGAGGCACAAGCCGATGGTCACACCCTTATAGGCAGGGTTCGCCAGATCGAACAACGCGACCGACGCGAGCAGCAAGACGGTCGCCAAAAGGATCCAGAATGAGGCCCCCGCAAACCGCGGATCGGGAGCTGCAAAAAACCAGGCCAACAAACTCACTAGGGGGACGATGAGAAGGACCGCCACAGGGCCGGACCTTTCCCGCCAATGGCTCCGCCGTAGCGCCAAAGCTAAGAACAGAAGGATACAGGCCGAGATTTCCAAGGGCTTGACCACAGAGTTCGGAAGACTCTTGATCCACGGACCGATCCACTTCCGACTCGGGGTTGCCTCGGAAGCCGGGACGCCTGGATTTCTGGCCCGCAGTTGGATCCAGCTGAGTTCCCCCTGGGCCAAAGGGGCGGGCACCCTCCATTCAACGGGAAGCCCTCCGAAAGTGCTCGGGAAGACCGGGTATCCGCTCAAGAGGATACCGCGGGCAATCCAAGGGACCATGATCAGCAGAACAACTCCAGCCCCTCGAGAAATCAGGGATCCCCATATTCTTTTCGCCGCTGCCCGATTCTCTCTCCAGTAGACGCCCAGAGCGACCAAGAGGGCCCCAACGGCGAATCCGGTGAAGCTCAATTTGCAAACGATCCCCACAGCGGCCATCACCAGCATTTGCAGGAGGGCAGGCTCCGGAGGCTCTTCCCTCTCCTTTCTGTCGCAAAGGAAGTCGATCAGCATGCCAAACAGGGCCACGCCGACAAAGAACAGACCGGGATCCGCCGAGAGGCTCCGGAATCGTTCGTCGGTGATCTGAATGAGGACAGGGCCGAGCATGAGCGAAAAGAACAAATCGCTGAGACGGACTTTTCCCTGGCTCCGCAGCAGATGCCAGAGCCCCCACAGACATTGTCCTACAAGGACTACCTCCAGGAGGCCATTGGCCAGTTGGTATGAATTCCGTGCAAAAGGACCGACGTCGAGCAGGGCCTCGTAGAGGAAAAACGACTGGTTGAAGGCCAGGCGCGGAAAGAGATTCCCCAGCCCCTTCACCAGAGGAAACGCTTTGGCCCAGGCTACGGAGGCCAGCTGGTAGTCGCCACTGGCACCGTCGGTGAGAGGCCCAGAGGCTTCCAGGGCAGACAGCCCAGCGAGGAGCACCCAGACAACCCCCAGTCCGAGGTATTCCGGGGCCTTCTCGCCGCCGATTCGATCCGTCTCGCGCAGCGCCAAGGTGACGCCGACCAAGCCGCATGCAATCACAAAGGCGAGCGCCCAGCCATTGATGGGCAGCCAAAGATTCCAGAGTTGAAGAAGTCCAACAGTTGCCCCCCAACCAACCCAGAAGTTGGCGAACCAACCGGAAAGGTTCCGGGTTCGAGCTCCGAGAAGGCGCCCGACCAGGGCACCTACTCCGGTAAAACACAGGAACGCGACGATCCAGACGCTGACGATAAGAGCCATCCAAACTCCTTCAGCCAGCGCGCGGCGGGCTTGGCACGGAAGGGCACTCCCTCCAGGCGGCGATCCCGCGCTGGCCAGGTTTCCAGAAGGCCATCGGTTGGCCCCTCTTTCGGCGACCTCCCCAGAAGACCATCTAGCTTTGTCGCCGCGCGGCCGAAGGGTCGGTCACCGGCAAAGCCCTTCCGAAGAAGGGCTCGCGAGATTCGATCCCAAGATGAGGGCCGGTGCCCGGACTAGCTTTTGTCACATCTCTGGCGGACCGATGGGGTGACGAGATAGAGATGCACATAATTATCTTGGTAGACCAAGGTGCCCGAGGAGGGTTCGGCCGCTCCACGGGCCACGTAGTACAGGGTTGAGGCACGCGCCCTGACATAGGGAGACCTCACCGCCTCACATAGGAGGGTCCCCTTTCCAAGCTGGCCCTGCCAATCGGCCAGTCCCTTAAGGCTCATGTCCGTGCTTGGATCAAGGCTTGTCCGAATGGCGTCCGCCGGCAGGTAGCGCATTCTCTCCAGATGCAGAAACTCAAGATCTTGCTGCTCGCCACTGAGCCCGGATTCGATGAACACGGCATCAGGGGCCGTATGCTCGTTGGCCCAATGAATGTAGGCCAACTCTTCCGGCCAGCGAACCGCTTGTGCGACCAGCAACCCCCGAACCCGGACATCCGCCTTCGCATCGAAGGCGGCCCCTAGGGCCGGAGCCGAAAGCGACCCAATTTCCTCCAAGGGCCAGACGAGTTGCACCAGGATCAGGGCCAGCCCAAAATAGAGAGAAAAGGCCTTTCGCCTCAATCGAAGCGCTTTCCATTCGAATCTGTCGACCACAGTGGCCGCCGCCAGGATCATGCAAACCTGCGCAGGGATGACCCCTCGCATTACCAGGTCGTCTAAGTTGTCCGAGGACCGAAAGACGAGGATGAGAAGTAAGCACACCAGCGGGAAAACCGCGAGGAATCGTTCCCATGCGCTTCTTCCGAATCTTCTCCGTGCCAAGAAGGCCAAATAGAGCACAAAAGCCGAGCCCATTTCTATCAAAAGAACCCACGAAAGCACCACGGGGGCGCCAAGCAGCGTCAGGAGGTGATCAAGCAGCTGAGCCTTCGCAGTTTGGATGCCAAGGTAGGCCTCAAGCAACGGCACCCTGAAGTTGGCGAACTGCAGACCGGCCGCACTTGTTCGCTCAAGGAGGATTTGCTTCCAGGATCCGACGAGGAACACCCCGAAGGCCAGGATCGCAAATGGGGCACCCCTGCGGGCCAACCTCCAACCCCGGCAAAGGAGAAACCAGAGGCCGAGTGCCAGCGCCATGGCCAGAAACACCCACGCGCTGGTGCCAAAGGCAAAGCCAAAAACGAGACCCAGGCAAGCGGAGCGAATAAGATTCGGCCCTCTCACATTTCGCCACAAGAGCAGGCAGACCAAGAAGACCATGGCTCCGGCCACATGTTGAGGAACCCACATGAACCAAGTGATGGGGCTGGAGATCTGAAACCCGTTTGCGATCCAGGGTACTTTTGTCTGCCACCACTCCAGGTCGCCCAGATTTTTCCCCAAAGCCGCGAAGCCGTCCAGGCCGCCCATTATGGTAATGAGCAGAATACCCGCAATCCGCGCACGGACAGTCCGCAAGCTTAGGCGCAGGACCAGGTAGAAGACGGCGAGGAACGCGGCCGTCTGCACCACCGTCGCCACCGACACAGCTTGTGCCAGGGACACATGGAGCAGAGGTTGGTTGCTGAGAAGCGCAGGGTAAATCACCGACCAGTAGTAATACGTAAGCTTCAGATCGGGCAGGAAATAGTGGCTGGGGGGTAATCCGCTTCGAGCAACGGAAACAGCACGCGCCAGCTGCCAGGAGGCATCCCCGGGGCCGACTGTGGTGGCTAGGTCGCCCCCGACCAAGGCGTCCAGCCGCGGCAAACAAGTTACCACAGCAAACAGGGCGCAGAAGCCCAACGCCAGCAACCACTCCAGTCTTGAGCCCGGAAAGCTATCCTGGTTGCGCGGGACGACTCTTATCAACGCGAGGCGGTGCTTCGTGCGCAGGACCCAACTGCAAGCGGCGAGCGCCAGACCAACCGCCAGCACCTGCCACAAGGCCGGAACGAATGGCGCAAAGTTCGAAATGGCGACAAGGAAGAACGATCAGGGAGGTGGGCAACGCGAACAGCAGGCGTCCCCATCGCCCGACCCCCTCGAGCTCAACGCAGGAGAGAAGCGCGTAGCCCGGCCAGAGGTAGGCGACGACCGTGATCAGGGCGAAGGCTGTCCAGTAGATCACTGGGCGATTGCCCCCGGGGAGATCTCGTAGATCGTGACGTACGAGTCGTGGTATACGATGCTCCCCAAGCCCCAAGCCCAACGGGCTGGGGCCCCGAGCCACATAGAAGATATCCGGATGGTGAAGCTTCACGTAGGACGAGCTCAGCGCCGCCTCCAAGACACTCTTGCCCTCCGCCTCGGCCTGAATCTTCTCGCGGTCCGAGGCCGAAACCAGCTGATAGTCCGCATACCCATATCCCAGACTGTTCACTGACGTGGGCAAGACAAAGCGCAGGCGTTCTAGAAGATGGAAGGGAAGGTAGTCTGTGGGCAAGGGCCCCCCTTCCACAATGAGAGCCGAGTCCGGAGTATGGGCGTTAATCCAGTGGATATAACTCAGGGAATCGGGCCACCTCGGAGCGGAGGCCAGGTTCAGCCCCTCAAGGTAAACCGTCTCCGGCACCCGCAGAGCACTGCCGATTGACTCCCGCGACAGGACTTGCAGATCCACCATCCAGGTCGTCGCTTCGGGCACAACGATGACCATAGCCAGATAAGCTACTCCGATCTTGACGGCCAAGTTCGGCAGCGGCACCCGCACCCGGTCCATGTAGCTTGCCGCCGCAAAGACAATAGGAGGAAACAGAGGGCCGGGAAAACCATCAGGAAACGCTTCCACCCCCCAAGCCTCGTCCGGCCCCGCCTCAGGCACCAAAGCCCATAGAGCACAAAAGGCAGACCAATCTCAATCAGCAGAACCCAGCTGCCCACGATCGGAAAGAATAGAAACGTCAGAACTCGATCCAATAAGATCGCTTTTCCCGTCCGGATCCCTAAATACTTCTCCACAAAGGGCACCCGGAACGTGCTCCAGGTGACCGAAGCCCCGCTTCCCAGGGTGCTGGCCAACTGGCGCCAGCTGCCCAGTCCAAAGAACACCAGGGCCAACGCCAGGGGCACGATCACCCGACGCGATAGCAGCACCTTCCGGTAGTGAATGGCCCAAAGCAGTATCGCAACCGCACAAGCCATGAAAACAAAAGCACTCGTCCCCAGAGTGAATGCCAAAAGGATTCCAAGCGCGCTCCAACGAACCTCCGGCCGCGCCCGCACATTCCTCCAGAGAAGCAAACCCATCACAAACGCCAGGCCCCCTTGACAAAGAAATCAAAGCCGCCAACCACCGTCAGAAAGGCTAGGCCCGAGAGCCTCCCCAGAGCGCGCGAGAGGTTCTGCCGCAACAAGTAGTAGCAAAGCCCCAGAAACGCCACAACCTGCACAAACGCATGAATCGCATAGGCCCGCGCCAAGGGAACCCGCACCAAACCCTGGTTGGCTATCAGCGCCGGATAGATCCAGGACCAATAGTAGTAACTGAGGTTGGCGTCTGGAAAGAAATAGTGCACGGGAGGAATCCCGCTGCGAGCAACCGAGGTGAGCTCCGCAATATGCCAGTAGGCGTCCTGGGTGCCAATAGCCAGGGCTTGATCCCCATGAACTAGAAGCTCCAGGTTCGGAAGAGACATCAGGGCCGAGAAAACCAAAATGAAGACCGAAACCCCCACCCACTCCACGGGCTTCGGCGAAGACGCGCCCCGATTCCTCGCCCGAACACCGATCCACTTGTCCCTGGTCCATCGTCTGCGGAGAAGCGCCCCCGCGAATAACAACACCGAACCTGCAGCCAGCATCCACAACGATGGCAACAGCGGAACCACAGACCCTACTACTGCCAGAGCATACGGAACCACGACCAGCGACACCGGAACCGCCAGGAGAACCTGTCCTACCCGCCCTACACCTTTCACTCCCAGAAGCGAAAGAAGTGCGTATCCCGGCGCCCAGTAGGCAAGCCCCACCAGAAGCAGCAAGCCCAACCAACTGATCACATCCCCTGACATGCCCATCAAACTCCATGCACGAGCAGGATCTTCAGCACGGCTTTCAGCCAGACGACGGACTGGACTACCTCTCGAAGCCTTTCCGGCCGCGAAAAATAAGCAAGCAGCAGGACTAACGCGGCGGCCACAAAAACCCAGCTCACCACCCGCACCACCTCCCCCTCACCCCTACTGCTTCCGCTCAAACAACCCGTAGGACCCATCGCTGGCTACCTCTTCATAGGAAGGATC
>JBEKXU010000016.1:0-65186 GCA_049511715.1 Anaerolineales bacterium | reverse complement strand
TTGAGGAGGATCTGGCGCGGCTCCAGACTGCGCCGGGGATCAAGCGACGCACGGCTGAAACCGTGTGGGCTGCCTTGCCGGACCTGAGCTACTTTCCCAGTGCGGATCACCTCGCCTCTTGGGCTGGGCTGTGCCCTGGCAACAACGAAAGCGCTGGCAAGCGCAAGACGGGAAGGACGCGCCAGGGCTCCCATCTTCTCAAAGATGCGCTCATTGAGGCCGCCTGGGCCGCCTCCAAGAAGAAGGGCAGTTACCCTTCCGCTCAATTCCACCGCTTGGCGCCGAGACGGGGACCCAAAAAAGCCACCGTCGCTGTTGCCCATAGCCTCCTCACCAGCATCTATCACATGCAAACCCGCAGGACCGACTACCACGACCTCGGAGCCGCCTACTTCGACATCCGCAAACGCGCTCAGGTCAAGAACCACCTCATCCGCAGACTTGAGGCCATCGGATATGCCGTGACCCTGCAACCTGCCACCCAGGCAACCTAGACCTTGATTTTCTAGGTAGCATGCGCTACCTCTGTGCCCGCCCTACCTGCATGCCATCGAGCTTCTTGCCCTCCTCCTAGGAGCTCATCCCCGAAGCTCGGTAACTCGAGTCGTGCCCCGGTGCGCGGGATCTGGCCTGCCTGCCAACCGACGCAGTAGAATAGACGTGCCCTGGCCCGTTGCTCCCTTGGCGGCCTGATCAGGCGGAAAGGCATTGAACACCCGTCAATCGATCCGCAGGGGCTCCTCCATTGCGAGGGCCCATTTCCCCAGGGTCACGTCGAGCTCCGCCCCGTCGAAGGGCACAGCAATCAATGGCTATCCCAGACCCCAATCCACCCAAGATTCATTCCACCATCCGCAGGGATCCGAGGGGCTCTCGCGACTCACCGCCCACGCGGACCACTCGAAAGGAGACCTGAACCGTGGCTGATCCTCGTGTGACCCAACTGGCCGAGCTACTGGTGGGGTATTCTGTGGACGTCAAGCCGGGCGATCGCGTTCTCATCCGGGGGGATTCGAATGCCGAACCTCTGTTGCTTGAGATTTACGCCAAGGTGCTGCAAGCAGGAGGCCAGCCTGTCTTTTTCACCGGGTTCCCGCGGCAGAACGAAATCTTCTACAAGTACGCCTCTGACAGCCAACTGGACTTTGTTCCTGACCCATACCGCATCATGCTGGAAACATACGCGGTCTATATCAATATTCTCTCGCCCGCAAACACCAAAGCCCTGAGCGAAGTAGACCCCCTGCGAGTGCAACGCAGGCAAAAGGCACTCGGGCCAACTATGCAGACCATGCTGAAGCGTGCGGCCGAGGGGGGCCTGCGCTGGACGCTTGCCCCCTACCCCACTTCCGCCCTGGCTCAAGACGCGGAGATGAGCTTGGCCGATTATGAGGAGTTCCTTTTCCGGGCCTGCATGCCTGACCAGAGGGACCCAATCGGCTACTGGAAAAGTGTTTCCGCCAAGCAAGCCCGGGTCATTGACTGGCTTCGAGGGAAAAGCCAGGTTCACGTGACCGGCCCCGAAACCGACCTGCATCTCAGTGTCGCCGGCCGGACCTTCATTAACTGCGACTGCCACGTGAACGTCCCCGATGGCGAGGTGTTTACCGGTCCCGTCGAGGACAGCGTGGAAGGAAAGGTGTCGTTCTCCTTCCCTGCCATATACCAGGGACGCGAGGTCCAAGGCGTCCGGCTCTGGTTCGAGAAGGGCCGAGTCGTTCGAGCCAGCGCTACCAAGAACGAGGACTTCCTCCAGAGAATCTTGGATACGGACGAAGGCTCTCGAAGGGTCGGAGAATTCTCGATCGGTACCAACGAGGGAATCACGAGATTCACACGCGAGATTCTGTTCGACGAAAAGATCGGCGGCAGCTTTCACATGGCGTTGGGCGCCAGCTACCCTGAATCGGGGGGAAGGAACCAATCCGCCATCCATTGGGACATGATCTGCGACCTGCGGCAGGGAGGCCGAATCACCGTGGACGGCCAATTGCTCTACGAAAACGGCCAGTTCGCGATCTAGCCCGACAAGCGGATCCCAATAGCCCCCTCAGCGACTGAAGTCTCCTCTATCGCTGGGAAGTGGAAAACGACGGGCATCCATCGAAGATCTACCGTGATGGACACCCAAGAATTTTCAGGCTCTCCCCTTGCTGAGGCCAGCAGAAAAGGAGGCCCTTTGCCGCAAAGGGTTCGAGCCACTCGGCTCCCGGGCCCTCAGGCGGAAGCGGCTGACCCCTCCTGAACTTCCCCTTTCAGCGGGCTTTCCGCGAAGCTCTGCACCTGGTAGGTCAGAGCTCGGCTTCCGCCGCGCCTCCAGGCACCGGCAGGCTGACCCATCTTCTCGCAGAGCGCATCCAAGAACTCGACTGGATCGGGGATCTTCTCCCAAACCTGCGGCAGAAACGTGGCTCGCCGATTTCCCACTATCAGGATGACCCCATCTTCGCCGGGTCTCAGCACTCGCAACAATTCCTCGGGGGAATCAATTTTCACTGGAACCGGTTGTGTCAGCACCGAAATCTCGATCTCGAGTAGACGCACCTCTTCCATCACCACCGGCGGAAAACGAAAGTCATTCTGAGCGGCGTCCGCCGCATGCTCCCACACATCCATGGCCAGGGGCTGGCGCGCTTCGATCGAACCGATGCAGCCCCGCAATTGCCCGCCGATCGTCAAAGTGATGAAGCAAGCGCCCGGCTTCAGCAGCGTCGCGTCCAGACCCTCCAGATCTGGCTGAGGAGACCACGACCCGAGCACGGCCCCCTCGATCGAGCGGCGCGCCATACCCAAGAGTGTTCGTTGCTGCGAAGGTTCAAGCATGGTTCCTCCCCTGGACATCCCGGCTGCCCAGCCCCCCAGACTAGGCCGTGTTGAGTCAATATTATCCCGGATTGGTGAACGCATGGGCCACTCGTTCTGCCAGCCGATTCGGCCTACCCCCTCCAATTCAAGCGTCTGGCCCCCTCGGGCCGCTTCTCGCATCTTCCGCCCACCCAAACGAAACCGCGGCAATTCCAGTATCCAGCGTCGGCTGCCAGGGGATGAGGTCTTCATGAGCCAGTACAATCAGGCCAAAGGCCACCCCCCGAAGCCAGGGAACCATGCCGTAGCTCCCCGGCAGCCATCTTCACGCGAGGTGAACGCACAAACTCCCGCTGGGGCTCTTTGGCTGACCCCTCTCCAGGGTTCTCATGTCCAGGCCGCTCCCAAAATCGGCTCTGATACTACCGAAGGCGCCGAGCGCGGTCCCAGAAGTGGGCCAGTTGGTAAACCCTCCGCAAGCCGAGAGCTCTGAACGCGGCGCCCCGTTATCCCCGCATCAGGCCACCTGTCCGGGACAGCGCCCGCCCGACCCGAACTTGATGGCCCCCCTTTCCAAACCCAGCAGGCCCCGGCATTCCACGAGAGTCTGCCTTGTTGACGATTGCGCTCCGGTATACTTGTCGCCGCCACAAATCGTGGCCCGACCTCAAGCTTGACTCCATCTTGGCGCCCGATTCCGGAACCATTGGGCGACCTTCTGGCGATAGGCGAAACGCTATGAAACTCACGAACTGGCATCTTGAACAGCGCCGAGACGTGGTTTACCGGATCTCCCCACCCCCTCAAGGGAAAGGCTGCCCGATTGCCCTCTTCCTCCATGGCCGAAGTGGGAATGAGAACTCGATGGAGCTCTTTGCCTCGACTATCCCCGACAATTTCCTCAAGGTTTTCCCAAGAGGCATCTTGCCCGATCCCGACGGGGGTTACAGTTGGCACCCAAAACTTCCGACCGGCAGGTGGCCCGAGTTGAAGGATTTTGACCCCGCGATCGCCTCCCTGGCGAATCTGCTCCGGTCTGTGCAGGAGCGGCACTTAGCCCAGGCCGGGGGAATGATTGTGATAGGATTCAGCCAGGGAGCGGCTCTGGGCTGCGCTTTCACGCTGGCCTTCCCAGCTCAAGTCAGGGCCCTGGCGATTCTTTCGGGATTCGTCCCCGAGATCCCCTCGGCCACAAGAAGCCAGCCGATCCTCTACGAAAAGCCAGTGTTTGTGGCCCATGGGATCGAGGATCGCCTCGTTCCTCTTGGTCTGGCCGAGAGGGGAATCCTGTCCCTCACCCAACTGGGGGCCAAGGTCGATCAATGCCAGGCCACCATCGGACACAAGGTCAGCGCGGACTGCCTCCGCGCCTTGCGCGCATGGCTCGCCAACCTTCCATCCTAATCGCACCTTCGACATGGTAACTTCCCGCCCTAGTCACAGGACCAACATGACAGGCTCTCAGGCGGCAAGGACCTTCTGTCGCCGTGCCGGATTTCCCTTGGCTTCTCTGGTCACGGGGAGCCTGGTCCTCGCTATGCTGACCAGCTGCGCGGCCCCCCCCTCCGCGCCGGGGACCGCCACGGCCAGCCTTGCTCGCCCTCTGCCTGAGACCGAGATTCAACTGGAAAACGCCAACAGCCTCACGGAGATCGGCAAACTGGGGAGCGGCTCGCCTTCCCGGCCAGCCCTGTCCCCCGATGGCAAGACCTTGGCTTTGGCCACAACCCTGGGCGTCTACCTTTACAGTTTCCCCAGCCTGACCCTGCAGCAGTTCCTGCCTTCCGCCACCCCGATTCTGACCGTCGCTTTTTCTTCTGATTCCACTCTGCTCGCCGAAGGCGACAGCAGCGGGACGATTACGACCGTCCGCCTCGCCTCGGGGCAGAGGCTCTTCCAGGTCCGCGGTCATCCGCGCGGAGTCCGCAGCCTCGCCTTCTCGCCGAATGGCCAACTGCTTGCCTCAGGAAGCGAGGACGGAACGGTGAAAGTCTGGGTTCTGCCCAGCGGCACCTCTCGCTATACGTTTGGAGGAGTTGCCTATGGGTACTGGGGCTACGGCGTTCGCAGCCTAGCCTTCACTCCGGATAGCCAGCTCCTTATTGCCGGCGGGGACACAGGATACCTTTCGCTTTGGGACATGAGCACCGGCAACCAGGAACCCACCCTCAAGGCGCAGACCGGCCTGCTTTTTGGCGTCGCCATTTCCCCAGACGGCCAGCTGCTTGCGTCGGCAAGCAGCGACGGCACGGTGGCCCTCTGGGGCCTATCCCGACGCACCACCCTGCGCATGCTTTCCGGCAACCCATTCGGCGCCTGGAGTGTTGCCTTCTCCCAAGACGGGAAGACGATCGCGGCCGGCGCAGCCGACGGATCCGTCCGTCTCTGGAGAACTTCGGACGGAAAACTACTTTCCACGGTTCATGCTGACAACGGCGTTGTCGACACGGTGCTTTTCGCCTCTGCGGGGACCCGTCTGATCACGGCCTCCTCCGGCGAAAGCGTCCGGATGTGGAGTCTGCCTCAGTTCCAGCCGTTGCCCTTGCCCTTCGGTTTCCTCCCCGCCATGCGGGCCGCTGCTTTCTCGCCGGACTCCAGCGCGGTGGCGGCCGGGTCGGACGACGGTTTCGTCCGTATCTGGACGTTGGCTTCAGGCCGTGTCCTGGAGCTTGCCCCCGGATCGGCGCTCGCGGGAACACCGATTATCGCGCTCGGCTATTCCGGGGACGGACAAGAGCTGGCGGCGGCCCACGGCACCGCCGACACGGTGGTCGTGTGGAATCTGCACACGGATCAGCCCACGGCGCAGCAAAAGCTCGCGGGCTTGCGGAGCATGGCTTTCAATCCCCAGCAGGCGCAAATCGCCCTGGGGGCGGGCGATCTTGAACTCTGGAACCCTAGCACCGGATCCCTGCGCAAGATCCCGACCTCCAGTATCGTCAGTGCCTTGGCTTATGCCCCGGCTCGCCCCGCCAACAAAGATAACTCCCTGCTGGCCACGGGAGGAGACGACGGCTCGCTTACGCTGTGGAATCTGGCAACCGGCGCTTCTTACCCCTTCCAGGGGCCTCACCAGGGCTCGGTGACTTCGGTGGCGTTCACCCAGGACGCCTCGCTGCTTGCCTCCACCAGCGATGACGGAAGCGTCAAGCTCTGGTCCGTGGCCAACCGCAAGCTGCTCGTTTCCTACGCCGGCCATAACGCAGCGGCCATGATTGTCGCTTTCGCGCCCGGCGCGCCGCTGCTCGTCTCCGGTGGGATGGATGACACCGTTCGCCTCTGGAATACCAGCAGCCAGGGAGCCCTCGGCGTCCTCCCGACCTTCAATGGATGGGTTTTTGGCGAGGCCTTTTCGAGCAACGGGCGGCTGTTGGCTACCGCCTCGTGGGATGGCACACTTAGGTTGTGGGGGGTCTCAAGGTGATGCAGGCCCCAACCTGTCCCTCCGCAGCGGTTCTGGAACCGGGCGCCCTTGGAGCCCACAGCCCTGAAGCTCCGAGGAGACGCCCTGCCGTTCCCCTCGCAAGGGATGCAATCCCGGTCGGGCGCCCTTTGGGCGACCTCCCGCTTCAACCTCCGCTGGTCACCCGTTCCGGCATCGGAATGTCGGGGCCAGCCACAAGCGCTTGATGCACGCAGGCTTTTCGGCCTGTTTCCAAAAATCTCCTGCTCCACGGGGCGACCTGCAGAGCCAGTCCACCCGGTCCCCGCAGTCGAACCGCGCCGGATTCCTCCAGGCCTAGTTGTCAAGCAGCCGTCTCCACAAGCCCACACCCTCGCCCTGCCGCAAGCCACGCTTCCTGTCAGTCGGGCTACGACGTCGACTTGCTGCCATCCCCCACCTTGTGCCCGGCGGAGGTCCGTAGCTCGAGCAACATCCGCATTCTGCGGGCGCGTGTCCTTTTCGCGCTGGAATAAAGCGCCCGTGACCCATCGGATAGCAAGCCACCCGCTGACCCCTGCCCCGTTTCCGTCCGCCCGTTTCTCCAAGCCAAAGTCGGCACGCACTCAGGGATGATTCTGGCCGTCAGACCAACGCAGCGCATCGATCGCCGGGAACCCTTCCCCGACCCCGAAGATCCTCACACGCCCGTCCTGGCTTCGCCGGAAGGAGGAATCGGACGCCACCCCCAGGCACGATAGGACACTCCAGACCCGGGACAAGGATCCGGATCCAGCTGATGGCTTACGGAGCAGTGGCTTTGGGGGTGGGGGACGCTGTACTGGCCGTGGCAGTCGGTGTTAAAGTGGGAGTGGGAGTCAGCGTCGGGGTCGGCGAAAGCGTCGGCGTAGGGGTCTGGGTCCACGCGGGTGGAAGGATCATCACCGGGGTCGGAGGCATGGTGGTAACGGCGGCCGCGTGGGTTGCCGTCGGCGTTCCCCCGGCGCGTACACCAAGCATTCTTGATCGATAATACGTCCAGCCTAAATCCAGACCTCCCAAGACGATGATCAGGCCGAGGATCACGATGGCCGCAACCATCCAACCCGGGGCCTGGTCGCGCTTTCCTTTCGCCACGCTTCGTCGCGCCCGGGTGGCCGCCTGCGCGGTCGGCCGTGGGCCTGCGACCGAGGCAACTGCACTGGGGGCGGCAACAGGGCTGGGCGTGGCCTCCGCGGCCAGCCCGGTCACAGCCCGGTCCGGCTCCTGCTCCTTTTCTTCCTCAGGCGCCTCTTCCTCCGCCTGTTCCTCTGGCGATTCCTCCTCGCCCTCCCGTTCAAAGAACACTGGGGTCACATCTTGGTCGGGCAAGCCCATGGGCGGCATTGTCGGCGGCTCGAGGATCGCCGCGGCCGTCTCGGCGGTTGGGCCCGGCAATGGCGGAGCAGGCTCGGGAGAGGGCGTCTCACCTTCCCCCCCGACAAAAGGCGGGGTGACCGGCTGCGAAATGGGTTCGGGAGGCGCCACCCCACCCAGCTTTTCCAGCCGGTCTCGGGCGTTGGAGTTGCCCGGGTTGATTCTCAGGACTCTCTCCAGGCAGTCCCGTTGGTGGCCCGGGTCCGTCACGGCAAAGCTAAGCAAGAACCAACCCAACTCATCTCGAGGATGCTGGGTAACCGTGTCGACCAGGACCAGCCGTGCCCTGGCGAGGTTACCTTCCTTCAGAAGGGCAACCGCTTTCCGCAAATCCTCTGAGGTCGGGTTGTCCGTCATCCCTTCCGAGCTCCTGGCGCCTCGAGCCCGATTGTAGCATCGAGAACCTGAGTGGGTGGCACGGGATAGAGGCCGGGGCGCCGCTCGGGCCTTGCCGACTCAGAGGCGGCGCCCCGGTTGCGTACCCGCTCTAGGGCTCATAGAGCGCATCCAGGTAGGCGGTAAGCAGTTGGCCCTCCAAGACCTCTCGTCCAGCCGGCTGGGCCGCGAGGCCATAGATCGCCCCCGTCTGTGCGACAGGCTGCTCCGGATGCTTGGCATATTCCACGCCGGCGCGCAGATCCTCCACGAACCGCTCCGCCACGCCCGGCAGCGTCTGTCGCAGGGTGATGCAAAAGTGAATTCCCGGCGGCAACTGGCAGGCATTCATGCGCCAGCCCTTCTGCGTAAGGTAGTCATTCACCTGGTAGATGTCAACCACGTCCGATAGGATCCCGACCACGAAGGTCGAGTTTCCTGCCACCTTGAGCTCGGGAATCTTCGCAATCCCCGCCCGGATCTTGTCCGCCGCCTTCATGATGGCGCTCGCGGCCTGCAGGTACCCGTCCTCCCCCATTGTGACCATGGCCGCCCAGGTCGCCGCGGTCAGGCCCTCCGATCGGCTGCCCTGAAGAGTCGGCGAGGCATACATCCCTCCCTGCCATCCCGCCATCCCGAAGTACTGGAACTGGCGAAGGTGTTTGTTGCGGTACAAGACCACCGATGTTCCCTTCAGCCCATAGCCGTACTTGTGCGTATCGCAGGACATGGACGTGACTCCCGGCAGGCGGAAGTCGAAAGGCGGTACGGGGTAGCCGAGCTTTTCGATCCAAGGCAGGATGAACCCTCCCAGGCAGCCGTCCACATGCAGCCCCAGGTTGTGTTCAAGCGCCAGATCCGAAAGCTGCGACAGGGGATCCACCAGCCCATAGGGATAGTTGCCCGCGGACCCCGCCAGCGCGATCGTCTGGGGCGTGATCCGCGCGCGAATCGCATCGACATCCGCGAGGTAATTCCGCACGGGGACTCGAATCAGCCGGATCCCAAAGAGTTGAGCGCCTTTCGTAAACGCCGGGTGAATTGTATCGGGAGCGATCACCTCCGGCTCAGCGATTCCTCGCTCACGCCGGGCCCATTCACGGTAGACGAGCATCGCGGTAATAATGCTCTCTGTGCCTCCAGACGTGATCGCCCCGCAGACTTCATCCTCGGGATTGCGCTGCTTGGCCGTCTCGCTGTGGAGCATCCCGGCGGTCATGCGGATGATCTCCCCCTCCATCTTGGTCCCACTCGGGCACAGGTCCCGCTGCAGGAGATTAGCGTGGGAATAAAGACTGAACACGCGGTTGAGATACGCGTAATGCTCCATGCCCCCATGGTAAAAGGTACCGGAAACCTGGCCCTGGTCCCACTTCTTGTTCTCGCTCTCCGCCATGTATTTCAGCTCGCCGAAAACCTGCTCAGGGTTAAGACCTTCGGGAGGAATGCGCAGCTGGGCGGCGAAGCGTTTCGCGTAGGGATGCAGATCGCCAAACACGCTGGACAGGGCATCTAGGGAAGCATCTGAGTCGGTCATGGGATCCTCTCTGAGGGTTCCTTGATTAGGAACGATTGAGGGCGTGGAAGATCGGCTTCAGCGTCTTCTGGCACGCCATGAACTGCCCGAAAAGGTTGTCATACACAGCGCGGTTCTCCTCTCTGGGCTCAAAGACATGCCCAATTTGCACGAGGCGCGCAAAATCCTCAACGTTTACCAGCCCCAACCGATTGAGCGCCAGGAGGCCGATCCCGATCACGTTGCCGTTGCGGGGATCGGCCTGCGAGTGAATGGGCACCCCGATCACATCGGCCATGATCTGAGCCCAAGGTGCGGACAAAGCCCCGCCCCCGGCCAAACGCAGATGATCGAACTTTCGCCCTACGAACTTCTCTGCCGAACCCACAAGCCAGCGCCAGTTGTACGCAAGACCCTCCAGAACCGCCCGGGTCATGTGAGCTTGAGTCGTCTGGTGCGAAAGATTGACGAACCCACCCCGCATCGCCCCGTCCTCCTGAGGACACATCGTGCCGTTAAACCACGGCAGAAAAATCACGCCGCCAGATCCTGCCGGGACCCCCTCGACCACTTGATTCATCCGCTCATAGACATCACCGGGAGTCTCCTGGCTGCTGAAGGCAGTTCGGCAATATACATAGTTCCCCAAGTAGGACTCAAGAACCTTCCCGTTGTTCCCCAGGTCGCCAAAAATCAAATAGCGGTCGCGCAATGGGCTGGGCATCGTGGTGATAAAGCTGCTCAGGTCCGTCTTCTTGTATGGAACGTGGCAAGCCAGATGGCCGGAAGTCCCCAGAACAGCCACCGCCTCATACTCCTCAACGGCACCGCTACCGAGCGCCGAGGTGTGATTGTCATAGGCTCCGACGATCACGGGCGTAACTGGGCTCAGGCCCAGCTCCGACGCAACTGAAGCCGACAGGGTGCCTACGATACCGTCATTGGGAAGCAGCTCGGGAAGTTTGGTGGGGTCGATTCCAGTGACGCCAACCAGCCAGGAGTCATATGTCTGACTACTCCAATGCCGGTTGTCGGTCATCCACGAACACCAGACCGTGCTTTGCGAGCACGCGGCTTTTCCGGTCAGACGCATATTGATATAGTCGAGAGGCTCGAGGAACTTGTACGTCTTTTGGTAGATTTCCGGCCGCTCGTGCTGGATGAAGAGCATGTGACCCAGTGAATCATTTCCCCGATGAACGGGCACACCCCCGGCTTTTTGAATCCAGTTGATCAGCTTGCCCACGGCATAGCCATCGATGCTCGGGAAGCCCCGGCTGATTTCCTCGTTGTATGGCGCCCCGCGCGTGTCCATCCACGACAGGGCGTTCATGAGCGGCTCGCCGTTTTCATCCACCGCGACCGTGACGGACCACTGGGCAGTGCAGCCCACGGCGACGATCGATTCGGCCGGGACGTGCGCTTCGCGAATCGCCTTTTTGGAGGCGCTCAGCACAGTCTGCCACCACTGATTGGCATCCTGCTCCGCACCCCCGCCGGGAAGCAGAACCATGTCGTTCCGCTCAAACGCACTCGCCACAACCCGCCCCTGGTCATCTACCAGCCCCACCTTCGGCCCCCCGCTCCCAAGATCGATTGCCAACACATATTTTCGGTCAGCCCCCGGCATTTCGCCTCCTTCCGCATCGCCACATTGAACGCCCTCGGTGCAGTCCCAACCTTCGCCTTTAGCATAACCCCGAATGGGAAACTTGGTCTGCCGGCGGGCGCCAACTTGCAGGCGAATTGGCCTAGGAGCCAGCTTCGGAGGCTGCCTTCGCACTGTGCTCTCTCACCCCGGCCTTAGGGGGCGATGAGTCCCAGCAAGTCCTATCCAATTCTCAATGCCCAGCCGAATCCTCCGCCTCCGCGCCGACAAAGGGTCGGACAGGGTATATAATCTTTTTAGGAATGCGCGTTCGGTCCTGCGACCCGCAGTCTGCGCCCAGGCCGGCTGCGCTTGGGGGAATGAGAACTGCGACGCCCTAAGGGGCGGCTTCCAGGGCGGGCTCCCGACAATCGATCTTGGCGTACCCAGCGCCCCGGCGAGCGGGAATGCCGCCGGGGCGCAAACTGTCGGATTTGCGATAAGGATGCGACTGTGCCAACTTCGTCCGATCTTCAATTGCGCGCGATCAACACCCTGCGTTTCCTTTCGGCCGACGCGGTTCAGAAGGCGAAGTCTGGCCACCCCGGCCTGCCCATGGGCGCGGCGGCGCTGGCCTACACCATCTGGACCCGCCACCTGCGGCACAACCCCCGCAATCCCAGTTGGCCCGATCGGGACCGGTTCATTCTCTCCGGGGGTCACGGGTCTGCGCTCCTCTACTCGCTCCTGCACCTCACGGGCTACGACCTCCCGCCGGAGCAACTCAAGGAATTCCGCCAGTGGGGGAGCCTCACGCCCGGGCACCCCGAGTACAGGCTCACTCCAGGGGTGGAGACCACCACGGGGCCCCTGGGACAGGGTTTTGCTAACGGCGTGGGCATGGCCATCGCCGAAGCCCACCTGCGCGGGCTCTTCAACCGCCCGGACCACGAAGTGATCAACCACTTTGTGTTTGCGATCGTGACCGACGGCGATCTGATGGAGGGGGTGGCCTCGGAGGCCGCCTCGCTTGCCGGGCACCTGCGTCTGGGCCACCTGATCTACCTTTATGACGACAATCATATTTCCATCGACGGCCCGACCAATTTGGCTTTCTCCGAAGACCGGGCGGCGCGCTTTTCCGCCTACGGATGGCAGGTTCTGCCGGTCCCGGATGGCAACGATGTGGAGCAGATCGATCGCACCATCCTGCAGGCCAAAGGCGATCCGCGGCCGTCCCTGATCTTGTGCCGCACGCACATCGGCTTCGGGCTTCCGACCCGGCAGGATACCGCCAAGGCCCACGGGGAGCCGCCCGGCGAGGAAGAATTGAAAGGGGCCAAGGAACGCATCGGTTGGCCTCTCGAGCCGAGCTTCTTCATTCCAGCCGATGTGCTCGAGCACTTTCGGCTCTCCCTGAACCAAGGCGCGCAGGCCGAGAATCAATGGCAGGAGCGCATGCGCGCATACCAACAGCACTACCCTGCCGAGGCAGCCGAACTTTCACGCCGGCTGTCCGGGAAACTCCCTGAAGACTGGGAAAAAGGCCTCCCAGAATTTCCGGCCGACGCCAAAGGAATGGCAACTCGGGCGGCCTCCGGCAAGGTGATCAACGGGATCGCCCCCCGTGTGCCCGAACTCTTGGGAGGCTCGGCCGATCTGACCCCTTCCAACAACACCTGGATTGACACCAGCACCGCCTTCCAAGCCGACAACCCCAAAGGACGGTACCTCCATTTCGGGGTGAGGGAACACGCGATGGGGTCGATCGTTAATGGCATGGTGCTTCACGGCGGAGTAAGGCCCTACGCCGGCACCTTTCTCGTCTTTTCCGATTACATGCGGCCTGCGCTCAGGCTTTCGGCGCTTTCCCACATCCCCTCCATCTGGGTCTTCACCCATGACAGCATTGGCCTGGGAGAAGATGGCCCAACGCATCAGCCGGTGGAGCAACTGGCCGCGCTGCGAACCATTCCCAATCTCGTCACTATCCGCCCAGCCGATGCCAATGAAGTGTGCGAGGCTTGGCGGGTAGCCCTCCGGCGTCGCGACGGTCCTACCGCAATGGCCCTCACAAGGCAAGCGGTGCCAACCCTTGACCGGGCCCGTTATGCTCCGGCCCGGGGGCTCGAGCGGGGCGCGTATGTCCTGGCCGACCTCGGTTCGGGTCCGCCGGTGGTCATCCTCATGGCTTCTGGTTCCGAGGTGGCATTGATCACCGCAGCGGGCGAAAAGCTTGCCGCCCAGGGCCTACCGGTGCGATTGGTCTCCTTTCCCAGCTGGGAATTGTTTTGCGCGCAGACCGAGAGCTATCAGAATTCGGTTCTCCTTCCCGGCGTGAAGGCCCGCCTCGCGGTAGAGGCCGGGGTGCCCATGGGCTGGGAACGCTGGGTCGGAGACGGCGGCGTGATTCTGGCCATGCGACGTTTTGGCGCCTCGGCTCCTGCCCAGATCCTTTTTGAACAATTTGGATTCACTGCCGAGAACGTTGTGACGAAAGCGAGGGAGTTATGCGGGTGGCGCTCGGATTCGACCACGCCGGCTTCCCGCTGAAGCCTGCGGTCCTCGAGGCAGTGCAGGCCGCGGGTCATGAATCCCTGGACCTCGGCACTTTCACCGAGGAGAGGGTTGACTATCCCGACTATGCCGAGAAAGTCGCACGGGCCCTCCTGGAAGGCCAAGCCGAGCGAGGGATCTTGGTGTGCGGGTCGGGAGTCGGCGTCTGCATAGCGGCCAACAAGTTCAAGGGCATCTACGCTGGGGTGTGCCACGATACCTACTCCGCTCACCAGTCGGTCGAGCATGACAACATGAACGTCCTATGCCTCGGCGCACGGATCATCGGGCCGGCCCTGGCGGCCGAGATAATTCGGGCCTTTCTCGGCGCCCGCTTCAGCCACGAGGAAAGGCACCTGCGCCGGGTCAAGAAGATCATCCAGTTTGAATCCCAAGGCCGCCCGACCCAATAAAGGGCATAGCGCCGACCTGCGGGCCCAGCACGGCCCCAGGCCACCCTTGACGCATGAGGGAAGCACCGGTTAGACTTGCAGGCGCCGCATGGAGCGGCCGCCGTTCTCACTGGGTCCTCGGGGTGGTCGGGACGGCCGGGCGGAGGAATAGTGGGGCGAGGGCGGGTGGCTTTCGGTGTCTATGCGCAGAGCCGCCCGGAGGCGCCTCCGGAAGGACACTATGGCCAAAATCGAACTGCAAGCAGAGAAAAGAACCAAAGTCGGCGGGGGATTGTTCAGCCTGCGGTCTAACGGGAAGATCCCGGCGGTTATTTACGGCCCGTCCACCCCTTCTCAGCCAATCCAGCTTGAGGGCAGGCAGGCTGCCAGGATCATCGATTCCCTGGCTGGATCGGATCTCATTTCGCTCAAAATCGACGGCAAGGATCACGATGTTCTCCTCAGAGATGTCCAGCGGGACTCCATCCGCAGGACAATTCTGCACGTTGACTTCTATGAGGTCCCAACCGACCGCCTGATTCGCGTCCGAATCCGCCTGGAGTTCGTCGGGTCGGCCCCGGCCGTGCGGGACTTTGGCGGCGTTCTCGTCCACCTGATCGACGAACTGGAAGCGGAATGCCTGCCCAAAGACTTGGTGGGCCATCTGCAGGTGGACCTCAATGGGCTTTCTCACACCGGGGATTCCATTGCGGTCAAGGACGTCCCGCTTCCGCCGGGGATCCGCCTGCTTATGGACCCGGATGAGGACGTGGTCACCGTAACCGAACAGGCCAAGGAAGAGGTCGTAGAGGCCGCTCCGGCTGTGGTGACGCCCGAGGTCGAACTGGTCCGAAAGGAAAAGGCCGAGGAAGCCCCGGAGAAGGAGACGGAGGAAGAGTAGTTTCCGGTCTGCGAGCGCCGAAGGGCGGGGGCTCACCCCGCCCTTTTCGTTTTCCCCCCGGTCCCCCTCCCAGCCAATTCTTTAAGGTGCCCGTAGGGCGGCAGTCCTTCCCCGTCAGGTTCGCCCGTGCTACAATGCGAATCCCCAATAGGTTGGAAGCGACTCTTGTTTCGGGTTAGGTCTGGCATGAAACGCCTGTTCACGGCCGGGGTGCAGTCATGAAATGCCCATACTGTGGGGCTGAAGATTCTCGCGTAATTGACACCACCCACGACGCGAAAGGGGGCGTTCGAAGGCGGCGGGAGTGCCTGGGCTGCAAGCAGCGCTTTAGCACCTACGAACGCCCGTTTCTCTCTGCGCCTCTGATTGTGAAACAGGACGGGACCCGCGAGGAGTTCGATCGCGAGAAACTCGCCCGCGGCCTGCGGATCGCCTGCGGGAAGAGGCCGGTCCCGGCCGCGCAGATCGACCGCCTGGTCGGAGAAATCGAATCGACACTGCAACAACTGGGCAAAGCCGAAGTGTCCAGCCGCGTCGTGGGGGATATGGCCATGGCTGGCCTCAAGGAACTGGACCACATCGCCTACATCCGCTTTGCCATTGTGTACCTCCGAATGGACGATCTGCGCTCCATCCGCGACGAAATCAATCTACTCCTTCAAGAAAACTAGCCTTGACAGACTGACCCGACCCTGGGGTGTCCGCTTGGGTCGCGGAATTTCCGTTCGGCGACGAATTACGGAGGTGAAGATGACGAGAGCCGCAACAAATGGCCGTGCCACCCCGGAACCGAGCGGAGGCCCACAGTTGCAGACGGTCGAGTTACCGCAGAATGCCCGTCTCGTGCTGCAGAAGCGCTATCTGCGGCGTGGGCATGATGGACAGCCTGCGGAGACCGTCGAGGAGATGTTCTGGCGCGTGGCCCAGCATGTGGCCGCAGCCGAGGCCGAATGGGGCCAGGCTGACCCCGCGGTCGCTCGGTCGTTTTACGATCTCTTGACGAGCCTGCGCTTCTTCCCCAATTCTCCCACCTTCACGGGTGCCGGCACCCCCCTCAGCCAACTCGCGGCCTGTTTCGTCCTGCCCATCGACGATGACATGGGGCGCGAGTCCGCGGGCATATTCCAGACGCTTCGAGATGCCGCGCTCATACAGCAGACCGGCGGCGGCAATGGGTTCTCCTTTTCCCGGCTGCGCCCCAAGGGCAGTCTTGTCCGCTCCTCCGCGGGACAAGCGACCGGCCCGATTGGCTTCCTGCGCGTCTATGATGAGGCCTTCGGCGAAATCGCACAGGGCGGAACCCGGCGGGGCGCAAACATGGCCGTCTTGCGGGTGGATCACCCCGACATCGAGGAATTCGTCACCTGCAAAACGGATGAGAATGACATCACCAACTTCAACATCTCTGTAGGGGTGTTGGACAAGTTCATGCAGGCCGTCAAAGACGACGGCGATTGGGAACTTCGGTTTCCGGACGTGGAATCCAGTCAGTACTCCAACTTCCGCGGGACCCTCGAGCAGCTGGAGAGCCAGGGCGTTCCCATTCGGGTCTTTCGCACCGTTCGGGCACGCGAACTCTTTCAGAAGATCGTGCGTCAGGCCCATCACAACGGCGAGCCGGGCCTCCTCTTCCTGGACACGGCCAACCGTTCCAACCCGGTCTCCGGACTTTACTCTCTCGAAGCCACCAATCCGTGCGGCGAGCAATGGCTCGGTCCCTACGAGAACTGCTGCCTCGGCTCGGTGAACCTGGCCCAGCACTGTGCTCCGGGTCGAGGGGTCGCCTGGGAGAAGCTGGCGGAAACCGTCCGCCTTTCCACACGCTTCCTCGACGACGTGGTCTCTGCCAATGCTTATGTCCCGGCCGTTCCCCAGCTGAAAGAAGCCGCGCACCGTGCCCGGCGAATCGGGCTCGGGATCATGGGGCTGGCGGATCTGATGTACCACATCCGCATCCGCTACGGGTCGCCCGAGGGTCAGGAGTTCGCCAGCCAAGTCATGGAGTTCATCCGCTTCCATGCCATGCAAACGAGCATCGCCTTTGCCCGAGAACGGGGCCCTTTCCCAGGAATTGACGGGTCCATCTACGACCCTCAAGGCTCGGCCTGGGAGCCTCCTAAGCCCGCCGTCGCCCACCACCACGACTGGAAGCGGCCCTTGCTGGATTGGGAAGGCATCCGCCGCGGTCTGCGCGCGCACGGAATCCGCAATGCCAGTCAGTGCACCATCGCGCCCACCGGAACGATTGCCACCGTGGCTGGTTGCGAGGGATACGGCTGCGAGCCCGTGTTCGCTTTGGCCTACGTGCGCCACGTCAATGATAACGGCCAGGACCTCCAGCTCCCCTACGTAAGCCCGCTTTTCGAGCAAGCTCTCGGGGAGGCTGAGGTCTCCGCGGAGGCCAAGAGCCAGATCATCGCCGAGATCCTGCGGACCGGAACCTGCCAGCCGATCGCGGAACTGCCCGATGAGATACGGGACGTTTTCGCTGTCTCCCAAGATATCCGCGCGGAAGACCACGTGCGCATGCAAGCGGCCCTGCAGGCCTTTGTAGACAACAGCCTTTCCAAGACGATCAACTTTCCCCCCGACGCCAGCGAGGAGGATGTGGCCCGCGCCTACATGCTCGCCTGGGAACTCAGCTGCAAGGGAATCACGGTTTTCGTCACGGGCTCGCGCCAAAAGGTGGTCCTAGAGACAGCAGAAACTGCCCACGTCAGAGCAAAGGCGCTCCCCCTTCCCAGTTCATCACCCGGCGCGGTGACCTCCACTGCCGGGCCTCAGCCTCTGCCCCTTTGGCATGAGACCAAGCGCCCGCGGCCGAACCGCCTGGAGGGATGCACCTACCAGGTCAGCACACCCGTGGGCAAAGCGTTTGTTACCATCAACCAGAACGGGAACGCTCAGCCCTTCGAGGCATTCATCAACACGGCCAAGGCCGGGTCCGAGACCGCAGCCGTTTCGGAGGCCCTGGGCCGGATGATCTCATACGTGTTGCGGATGGAATCCCCGATCGCGCCGCGAGAGCGCTTACTGGAGGTCGTCAGACAATTGGCGGGAATCGGAGGCGGCCGGCCGATGGGGTTTGGCCCCAACCGGGTGCTTTCCCTGCCGGACGGAGTGGCCCGAGTCCTAGCGGAGTACCTTGGATCGACGCCGGCCCCGACCCTGGTCCTGGAGGAGAATGTACACCCCGAGCCGGACCCGATCCCCGTGAGGATCGGAGATCTCTGCCCTCAGTGCGGCGAGGCGGCGGTGGTCAATGAAGAGGGCTGCCGCAAGTGCTACTCCTGCGGCCACAGCGAGTGTTGAAGGTGGCCAAGCGCCTGGTGGTCATTGCGGGCAACATCGGCGCGGGAAAAACCTCCCTGACGGAACGTCTGGGCGCGCGACTCGGCTGGAAGGCCGCCTTTGAATCGGTGGCCGACAATCCCTACCTTGCCGATTTCTACCAAGACATGCGCGCCTGGGCCTTCCACCTGCAGATCTTCTTCCTGGGCCATCGCGTCCGTCAGTACCTCGATCTGGCCGCCTCGCCCCAATCGGCCATCCTTGACCGAAGCATTTACGAGGACGCTTACATCTTCACACGCGCCTTGCACCATCTCGGAAACATCACGGAACGCGACTACCTCTCCTACCGCCGCGTGTTCGATCTCCTGGTGGGGACCCTGCCGCCACCCGACCTGCTCCTTTACCTCAAAGCTCCCGCCAAGGTCCTCCTGGCTCGCATCCGCAAGCGGGGGCGCCCGATCGAGGCGGACATCGGCCTCGAATACCTCTCGCTGCTCGAGTCCTACTACGACGAGTGGATGGGCAACTTCGACCTGTGCCCCGTCCTGACCCTCCGCTCCGACAACCTGGACTTCGTTCACGAGGCCAAACATCTCGACCTCGTGATCCAGCACATCCAGGACAAGCTCTCGGGCCGAGAGGAAATGATCTTCTCGGCCCCGTCCGCCTGAACTGGCACGGGGCGCCTTCCAGGCGACCTGGCGCACTTGCCGGCACCTGCCGGGCCGGGACCCCGCTCAGCGCGGCACGTCCCCAACTCAAAGGGGCTGGTCCCACCAGCCCCATCAGCGAAGCTCCCCGCGATCAGGGCTTTCCGCCGCGTCTAGATCAGGAGCTGCAGCGGCTGCTCCAGACAGCCTGCCAAGGCCTGCAGAAAACGTGCGGCCTCGGAACCATCCGTAACTCGGTGATCCGCAGAGATCGTCGCCTTCATTCGCTGCCCGACCCTCACTTGCCCTTGCTCGGCCACGGCCGACTCCAGAATCGATCCGAAGGCCAGAATCGCCGCCTCGGGCGGGTTGATGATGGCGATAAAATTCTCGACCTGAAACATCCCCATGTTGCTGATTGTGAATGTGGACCCCTCGACGTCCTGGGAACGCACCCTACCCTCTCGCGCCCGCCCGATCATCTCTCGCAACTCAGCCGAGATGAGACGCAACGGCTTGACGTCCGCCTCCCGGCAGACAACGTTCAGCAGGCCCCCTTCCACCGACACCGCAACCCCCACATCGATCGATCCGTGCCAAACGAGCTCGCTTCCCTGGACCGAAGCATTCAGATTGGGGAAGCCCGCCAGGGCCAGGGCCACCGCTTTGACCAGAAAGTCATTGACAGTCAGCTTCTCCTCCTCGGGGAGAAGCTCATTGACCTGGGCACGCAATGACAGGAGGGGGCCCATCTCGAACTCACGGGTGACATAGAAGTGCGGGACCTGCTGCTTGGATTCAGTCATGCGCCGACCAATCGTCTGACGAAGACGCTTCAGCGGCTCCCGCCGCTCCGTTCGAGGCGCCCCGCTTCCCTTCCTCAAGGACGTCAGCCTGACCCTAGAGCCCGCCTCCGCAGAGGCCACGGCCTCCGCCGAAGTCGAACGCACGGCCTGCAGGTCCCTCTTAGTAATTCGGCCACCCGGCCCGGTTCCTTTCAGCCTTCCCAGGTCAATCCCGCTCTCCTCCGCCATCTTCCGCGCCAGGGGGGAAGCGTGAACGAGCCCCACCCGCTGGGGCTCATCGCCTAGCAGAGACGAGGGGGCCGGAGCGGACGTTCTTGCCTCTTGCGTCGGCCTCGCACCGGCCCCGGCCTCCCCAACCTTCTCGGCTCTCCCCACGAGGCTTTCCAGTTCGATTTTCTCGTCCCGGGTGCCGATCACCGCGATGGGAATGCCTACCGGGACGGTGGCCCCCGCCTCCACCAGCAGCTTGCGAACGATTCCCTCCCAAGTCGATTCGACTTCCACCGTCGCCTTGTCCGTTTCGATTTCGGCGAGCGCTTCGCCCTTGCGGATCTCTTCCCCCTCGGCCCGCAGCCAGCGAATCAGCGTGCCCTCGGCCATATCGAAGCCCAGCTTCGGCATAATGACCGTCGCCGCCATCAGAGCACCTCCTTAACCGCCGCAATGACATCCGCCTCCTGCGGCAAGGCGGCCTGCTCCAGCGACCGGTTGTACGGCAAAGGCACCTCCTTCTGGGCCACGCGTCGGATGGGTGCGTCGACGAAATCAAAGGCCTCCTCGTAGATGCGGGTGCTGATCTCCGCCCCCACCCCAAAGGATTTCCAGCCCTCTTCGACCACGACCGCCCGATTGGTCTTCCGAAACGACTCCAGGACCGGTGCCATATCCAAGGGCCGCAAGGTACGCAAGTCGATGACCTCGGCCTCGATTCCCTCCCCAGCCAGCGCTTCCGCGGCCCTCAAGGACGTGTTCAGCATCTTGCTGTAGCTGATGATCGTGACATCTTTTCCCACCCGCTGCACTTTGGAGCTGCCGATTGGAATGGTGTACTCCCCTTCGGGGACTTCGCCTCGCAACTGATAGAGCGTGGCGTGTTCAATAAAGAAGATGGGGTCGTCGGATCGAATCGCCGCCTTCAGCAAGCCCTTGGCGTCTTCCGGGGTTCCGGGTGCGACC
The DNA here is from genome assembly GCA_049511715.1 of Anaerolineales bacterium. GTDB lineage: Bacteria > Chloroflexota > Anaerolineae > Anaerolineales > RBG-16-64-43 > JBEKHT01. Next base: position 44,329 of record JBEKXU010000016.1, on the reverse strand, counting down.
ACTTTCAGCCCGGGAAAATAGGCGAAGATGACATCCAGGGTCTGCGAATGAGTCGCCGCAAGCTGGCGTCCCCCCCCGCCAACGGTGCGGATGACCAGTGGAAGTTTCATTTGCCCGCCAAACATGTAGTGCAACTTGGCCGCTTGATCGACGATGTGGTCCATAGCCGAAAGGGCAAAATTAATCGTCATGATCTCGGCCACGGGACGCAGGCCCGCCAGGGCCGCCCCAACCGCCGATCCGACGATGGACGCCTCCGAGATCGGCGTATCCCGTACCCGCTCCGGCCCGAAGTGATCGTAAAAGCCCTTCGTCACCGCGTAGGAACCGCCCCAGACGCCGACCTCCTCCCCCTGCAGGAAGACCTTGGGGTCCCGCTCCATTTCCTCCCACAAAGCCTGGGAGATTGCCTCGCGCATCGTGATCCTGGCCATCATTCCCAACCCTCAACGTTGTGGCTCTTCAGGATAAGGGTCCTTCCCGTGCGCATCCAGGACCCTACGCCTCCGCGTAAACGTCGACGAAAAGATCCTCGGGTGCCGGATCAGGGCTGGTCTCCGCGAAGGCCACGGCCTCTTGGAGCTCGGCCTCGGCCTTCCGGTCGTACTCATCCAGCTGCGCTGAGGAGGCCAGTTTCTTGCCTGTCAGGACCTTGCGGAAAACTCCGATCGGGTCATTTTCCTCCCACCGCCTGATTTCCTCAGGCTTGCGGTAGCGTTCGGGATCCCCCATCGAGTGCCCTTTGTATCGGTACGTCACGGCCTCCAGGAATTGTGGTCCGCCCCCCCCACGAATTGCCTTCAGCGCTGACTGAGTCGCTTCATAAACGGCCGTCACGTCCATGCCGTCGACCCTTGCGCTGGGAATATCATAGCCAGCGGCCTTCTGCCGGATCTCAGACACCGCCGAGGCCCTCTCCACCGAGGTCCCCATGCCGTATAGGTTGTTCTCACAAATCCACAATACCGGCAGCGACCAGACCTTCGAGAGATTGAGCGCCTCGTGGAAATATCCAATGTTGGTCGCGCCGTCGCCGAACAGGCAAATCGTGGCGTTGGCCCTCGCGCTGTATTTATCAGCCAGGGCGAGCCCTGCGGCGATCGGCAGATGCGAGCCGACAATGGCATGTCCGCCCCAGAAGTTTTTGCTTACATCCGCCATATGCATCGACCCGCCGCGCCCCTTCGAGCATCCGGTTTTCTTGCCGAGCAGCTCGGCCAGGACGACGCGGCTTTCCAGGCCGCAGGCGATCGCCACCCCGTGGTCACGGTACGCCGTGATGACCCGGTCCCCTTCCTGTCGCGCGGACACTGCCCCAACCCCTACGGCTTCTTGGCCGATGTAGAGGTGCAGGAATCCGCCAATTTTGCCCTCCTGGTAAAGCTCCGCAGCGCGCTCTTCCAGCCGGCGGATCAGCACCATTTGGTAATACATTCTCAAAGAAACATCTTTCTCCATGACTCCTCTGCCTTCAAGAGACCCTTACGTAAGAATGCGGAGATGCCTCGCCATCCATTGAAATTGAGATTGCGCCGCGTTTCCTCCGCTCAATCTAAAGTATACCATGCAGGTCTGCATTTTCCGGTTGACAGAGCCGGCTGGCGAATCCCCTGCGGCAGCACTTTGTCTGCTACCCGGGGGGTGTATGCATGGCCATTCGGCATCACGCTCAGCACTGGGCCCAGCCTCTGGACCCAGCCGATCTCCATGCGCATTAGACCCAGACCGTTGCGGAGGCGAAATTGGTTCGGCCCCTCGGCCCGGGGCGCAAAAGTATTGGGCTTTCCAAGAAGCCATCGGAAGCACTTCATCCCACGGAGGAGCCATGGTGCCATCGTGGTCCGGAGCAAAACCCGCCGAAACGTTGTTCAAGATTCATGCGTCACGCATTGAAACCACGATGGTTGCGGTTCCGGCCGCCAAGGAAGCGCACAGCCTGCTGCCGGCTCGCTCTCCGCAGAGCAGGGACAACGCCAGGAGCCGCTGAATTAAAAATCGCCTTCTGCGAACTCGGTCGGCAGGTTCAGGATACGGTGAAGAGGGGACAGGGCTCAACCAGCATGGCCCGTAAAACAAAAAAGTGGCGGCTCTTCAGCCGCCGATCGATTGGCCCAAGCTTTTCCCCATCCCATTCGCTGAGGATGGGCCGCGCTTTGCGTCCGCAGGGGTGGCTGACGGGGGTTGAACCCGCAACAGCTGGATCCACAGTCCAGTGCTCTGCCAATTGAGCTACAGCCACCAAGCGCGCGACATTTTATCACGCCGACTCGCACCCAGCAAGGCGGCGCTCAACCTCCGCGGGCAATTCCTCCAGTGTTAATTCCACCTGCTCACGAGCCCGCATGTCCTTGAGAGCTACGACTCCTTTGGCTAACTCCTCCGTCCCGAGGATGACGGCCAAAGGGATCCCGCGCTGGTCTGCGTATTTCAATTGCCGCGGCAGCCGGGCCGGTCCCGGGTACCACTCAACCCGCAACCCTCGTTCGCGCAGGATACGGGAGATTCTCAAGGCCTCCTGGACCTGCTCCCCTCCAAAAGTGGTCACGAGCACCTGCGCGGGCTCTAGAATCCTCTGCGGGAGCAATCCCCACTTGCCCAGGACCAGCGCCAACACGATGTCCCCCATGGCGAAGCCCACGCCCGGGAGCTTCACTCCTCCGACGTCCCCCACCAAGTCATCGTATCGTCCCCCTCCCAGGATGGCCCGGAATTCCCCGGCTGAGTCTCGCGCCTCAAACACCGTGCCCGTGTAGTAGTCCAGCCCCCGTACGACTCCAGCGTTGAACACGACGTACTCCGCTGCGCCGAGGGCCGCCACCGCTTCGAGCAGCCGGACCAAGTCGCTCGACTTCCTCCACAGTTCCCGATCGTCGAGAAGTCGGAGCAGATCATCGAGCTGCCCCGGCTGCAGACCCGCCTCGAGGCCGTCGCGCCGCCATTCGGCAGCAGACATCCGCTCGCGGCGATCGATCAGAGGAAGAACTCGCTTTCGGACCTCCTCTCCAATCGCAAGGCGTTCCAACTCCGAATCCATCAGCCCACGATGATTGACTTGAATTCGGACCTGGCTCGAGGACAGCCCCAGAGAGCGGAGAAACTCCGCTGCCATAGCCACCAGCTCGGCATCCGCTTCCGGCGAGGCAACTCCCAAAAGATCCACGTTCCACTGAAAGAACTCTCGTGACCGTCCCTTTTGGGGTTGTTCGTATCTCCAAAAGGGCCCAAAAGACCACCAGCGCAGAGGGATCACGAGCTGGCGCTGCCGCTCGGCCACCATCCGCGCCAGCGAGGGAGTAAGCTCCGGACGCAAAGCCACATCGTCGCCGCCGCGGTCTTTGAACACGAACGCCTGCTCCCTGACCAGTTCCTCTCCCGATTTGGCCGCGTACAGCTGCAGGGTTTCCAGGAACGGTCCGTCGTATTCCGTGTACCCAAAACCCTGCGAGACCCGGCGCATGTGGCCGTACAGCCAATTCCGCAGAGCCATCTGCTCCGGATAAAAGTCGCGAGTCCCTTTGACTGAAGGAATGAGGACTTTCATTGCGGTCTCCGCTGCTTACCAAGAAGGACCAATACCCGAACTCCGCTTGCCCTGACTCGCAGCCCCCCAACGACGCAGACAAGAAAAAGAGCGGCCTCCGCAGCGGGCCGCTCCCAGTCGGGGCGGGCGGATTTGAACCGCCGACCCCCTGCACCCCATGCAGGTGCGCTAGCCGAACTGCGCTACGCCCCGTCTTCGGAAGATTATAGCCCAAGCCGCAGCGAGCGCCCAGAGCACGGGAGCCAGCGCGCCCCCCCGGCCCAGGGTCCCCATCCAGCCGTCGGCTCGACCCCGCCTAAAGAGAGTTGTGCAGCCGAAACCCATGACCCCGGACCGTCAGGATGAATTCTTTGCCGGAAGCGACTTCACCGATCCGTTCGCGCAGCCGGCGCACCAGGGCATCGATTGCTTGCTCCGACACTCCGTCGCTGGTCACTCCGGGCCACACGTTTTCCACCACCTCTTCCCTGGTAACCATCCCCCCGCCTCGTAAGTATAGAAGCTCAAGCAGTCGGTATTGATGAACCGATAAGGGGGGATCGATCTCGCTTTCTTGGACCCAGACCCGGTGCGCCTTAGGATCAATCCTCAAGGGCCCACCTTGAAGCGGCCGCTCTTCACCCGTCAAAGGCGCCGTGGCATCGGAGGCCACATAGGTGGCCTGGACAGCCAGGGCGATCTGCACGGTATCCCCATCTCGCAGGGCCTGGCGCCCCTCCACAGGATTGCCGTTCACGCACGTCCCGTTCTTGCTGCCCAGATCCTCCACCTGGGTGTCGGCTCCATTTCGTATCAGCCGCGCATGGCGACGGGAGACCTTCCGGTCTGAGAGGACAACATCGCACTCCTTTCCCCGCCCGATCAGCAGCCCCTCCGGTGGAATCGGGAACCGCTCTCCCGCCAGAGGACCGGATTGCAGGATCAAAACGGGCAGCTCCTCGTGATTCACCATGGACACCCCTTCGGCATAGGGCACCGAGTCTACTCAGGCGCCCGATCCAAGCAACCCGGGCTTCGTTCTGCGGGCCACCCGCCAATAGACGTGCTGTATAATCCAGATGGGAACGCCTGCTGACACGTCTGGACCTCCCCCGTGGGAGCGGTCCACGCCGAGGCGCGAAATCAACAGGCCCTCGCTCCGAACCTCAGGGGTTGGGGCAGCGCGCCCAGATGCCAAGACGTAAGAAGGGCGCATGGCCAAACCCCTGCCCGCCGACCACTTGTTGCGCAACCGGTACCGCCTGCGTAAAGTTATTGGACACGGAGGCATGGGTGCCATTTATCTCGCGGAGGACGAGCGGCTCACGGGCCGCCTTTGCGCACTGAAAGAAATTGAGCACGACCCGTCCCTGCCCCGGGCCACAACCAAGGAAGCGCACGAACAATTCTACCGTGAGGCCAGTGTTTTGGCCCGCCTGGACCACCCCAACCTCCCCAAGGTCTCCGACTTCTTTTCCACTAATGGCCGGGACTATTTGGTCATGGACTATGTGGCTGGCAAGGATCTCCGGGAGCTGATGAACGAGGCGCGAGCCCAGAATACAACCCTTCCCCTGGAGCAGGTGCTCGGCTGGTTCTCTCAACTCCTGGACGCACTGCAGTACATGCACAACCAGGACCCCCCGATCGTCCATCGCGACATCAAGCCTAGCAACATCAAGGTTACCCCGATCGGGGTTGTGAAGCTGGTTGATTTCGGCCTCGTGAAACTCCTCGTCCCCGACGAGATGACCATCACGGTGGTGCAGGGACGAGGCACCGCCCTCTACACTCCTCTGGAACAATACGGAGCCGACACCGGACATACCGACACGCGCAGCGATATCTATTCTCTCAGCGCCACGCTCTACCATCTGCTGACCAACTCGCCCCCCGCGGAAGCCAAGCAGCGTTTCCTATCCCCCGATGCCCTCGTTCCCCCGCGGCGCCTCAATCCCGATATTCCGGCCAGCGTCGAGCACGCCTTGCTGTGGGGCATGGCCCTGCACCCCGACGACCGGCCCGCCAACATCGATGCGTTTCGTGAGGCCCTATTCCTCGGTGCCGAGATCCCCGCTTCACGATCCAATGACCGCTCCTGGGAGTTCCCGAACCAAGGACTCCAGGCCTGGGATGGCGCCCTGCTTGGTGCGATCGGCCTTCTGTTGCTGCTCGCCATCTTCCGGGCTCTGCTCCCCTAGAAGCCTTCCACTGCATCCGAAACCGCGAGGCCAACCTTGGCCCCCCGACCGCCGTCTCCCCGAAACCCGGTCAGGGCTCCTTGCGCCCCTGGCCGGCCCTGAAGCGGATGATCAGCACTGGCACGACCCACAGCAATCCAAACGCGATGGCGGTTCCCAGGAAGGTCATCAGCACACCCGCCCAGTCCAAGCCCAGTACCTTGGCCCACGGGATCCCCGATAGCCCGAGGGCAACGAAGTCATAGCCGGCCAGACCTCCCAAAATCAGGCCGAGCAGCGATCGGCGCCTGGAGTACCCGGGTCGGACACGGGTCAGAAGCCACATCCCCCCAGCCGAGAGGAACCCCAGGAAAACCAGCGTGCTGATGAGCACCGAGAACGAGATGCCCTGGGGGCCTGCGGCGGCGGGCCTTGGAGTCGGCGTGGGCGCGGCGCGTATGGGTGAAGGGGTAGGCACCGCCGTGATCGTCGCTTCGGGGGTGGGTGCAATTGCCGTCACAAACCCTGGCTTCTCCCCCACCTGAAGATCAATGATCGTTGAGCGCATGGCCGGCTGGCTGGAGGCCCTCATCTCCAAAGCCCCGTTTCGGTCCAACACGTGCGACACCTCGGCCACTCCTTCATGGGTTGTCGCCGTGACCGTCAAGGCGGGGATCCCTGCCGCGGGGTAGGCAAAGCTGAACGTCACCACCGTTCCGTCCGGGACGATATGGTGGTTTTCATCGAGAACGGGGCCGGCTTGCAGGACCAACGTGTCGCCCATCTTGAAACTGGCCGGAGAGGCCGCGGCCGTGGGCGTGGCTGTCCCTTTCCCCGGTCCGGGGGCGACCACGCTCACGGGAAGAATCTGGTTCGGGTCGGGTGAAGTCGCCGCCACCAGGTCGTACCCCAGCCCGTCAATGCTGACTGGGGAATCTCCATAAGGCGTGAGTTCCCCGAACAGTGTTCGGGCGGCGACTTCGATCGCCGCCGGCACCTTGCTGTACAGGGCATAATAGGCGCTGAGCTTGCTGATCTCCGTGGAATCGAGGTAATAGGGGGCATCCATCGCAAACACGACGACCTTCCGGCTTGGAAGCAAATCGGCCCGTTCCGATAACAGGTCGGAGAGGGCAGTGGATCCGGGGGAGGTCTGGCTCGGACTCAGCAGTAGGACCACAATCCAGCTGGAGGCACCCAAATCCGAATCCAGACTCGGATTATTGGTCCCGTTCAGGTAGGCTTCCAGGTCGGCAAAGGAGTAGGAATGGAGGTGGGTCGGATCAATCTGATCGCTGCCGTTCGGGCCGTAAAGCCTGACCACCATGCTCTGCAAAGCATCCACGGGAATGAGCGGGGTCGTCTTGCAAGCGGAACAGGGGTGATAGATCTGGGCGTCGGTGAAGAAAATGATGTGATCCGCCAGGGTCGGCGGCTCCAGAGCGTGCTGACCCGCGCCGGGCTGGGAGGCGGGGCTGAGCAGCGTCGAGGCCGCTTTCTCGATATTGAACGCCACTTGCTCCTGCGTCCCGATTTCCGCCAGCGAGTTCAGCGAGGGCTGTATAGTCGCCAGGGTAAACTGTGGATACAGCCGCGCCTTGAGCGTGAGGATCCGCAGGAGGGCCTGGTTCACATCCTGGGCAAAGGCAGGGTCCGTCTTGTATTTCTGCACAAAGAAACCAATTGTGTCCTCAATAGCCGCGGTTTCGTCCGGCAGCCCCGGGACTTTGTAGTCCCCAAGAAGCAGAAGGTCGTTTCCGGCCAGCAGGGCGTCGCGGGCAACCTGCCTGCCCGGGAAGGTCGTCTCCGTAGGGTCATAGAAGCGCCGAACAGATTCGGCGCCGAGGGAGTCGCTGACGGTGAGCCCGCCCGCCTCCCTCCATGGGGAGATCTGTGGCAAGCCCAGGAGTTGGCCCAGGGCTTGCGGGTCGAGACTCAAGGGAAGGGAGGTTTCTCGCAAGTTCCCCTGCAGTCCCTCATAGCGCAGAGGGGTCACCAGCAGACCATCAGTAACGTCCTCCTGGCCCGGATTGCCGTTGGTCACCGCAAAAAAGGGGGCGAGGTCAATTTGCTCCAATTGGTCGAGCGCCTTCTGAACCGTGGCCACTTCGGCCTCCGGGTCGCGGTCGCTCCCGCCAATCCCCGGAAAATGGGTGGCCACGACCGCCACCTGGTTGCGGCTCCCCTCATGCACTCCTTGAATGTAGGCCGACCCCATTTGCCCCACCCAAAAGGGATCCCCTCCAAACGCGGCGGCTCCCAAATCTCCTGGAGTCCCCGGATTCGGACGTTCGAGCACATCCAGAGACGGTCCCAACAGCAGGTTCACCCCGAGAGCGGCCAGCTCCTTCCCGCAGACCTGTCCGGCGCTCTCTGCCAGCGCGGGATCCCAGGTGGCACCTATTGCCATTTCGGAAGGCAACTGGGTGAGATCGGTAGTCCACTGGCTACCCGGGAATCCATCCCCATCCTGTTGAGCGGCAACGAACAATGGAATGAAGGTGGGGATCTGGGTCCTCCCGCGTTCCGAATCCACAACAATCGGAAACTGCGCGGAGTCGCTCTCCGCTTGCTGCAGGGCGCCGGAAAGCGCCTGCACCTGGGCCGCCTCGCCGACGCCCGGCGTAAAGTTTCCGCTCGCGGCCCGCAGCAAGACTCCGCCCACATGGTAATGGGTGACCAGCTCATAAACCGGCGTCCCCGGGGCCGCTGAACCGCCGTCAAAGGTGACCAGGAACAGCTGTCCAACCCTCTCCTCAGGGGTTAGGCTCCCCAGAATGCTGGCCGGCCGGCTCTCCGTCGGAGGAGGTGCCGCCTCGGCGCGAGGCCCGAAACCGGTAAGCGGCGACAGCAGAACGGGGATGATCAACAGACCGCGAATCCATCTGGATCGGCTGGGGAGATACGTTGTCATTGTGGCGGGCATTCCCCGGGGAGCCGATTGCTATCCCCCATAGCAGATATGCCCCAGCGAGTGCACAGGCGCATGTGCAGACCCGGGTCAATGTTGCCGCCCGTGACCACGGCGATCGCGGGCCGTTCCTTGGATCCCAGGCGCCAAGCGCCCGCAAGGGCTGCGGCTCCCGAACCCTCCACCCTCTCCCCCCAGCGGAGCCAGGCCACGGCCACGGCTTGCTCAATTTCCTCCTCTTCGAGAAGGAGGAAGTCGTCCACGACCTCCTTGACGAGCTCCAAGGTCATGGAACCTTCCTCGACCGGACCCGCAAGCCCGTCGGCCACACTGGGACGCTCCTGCACGTGGTGAAGACCAAGGCCCTTATAGAAACGATAAAGAAAAGGCGAGGCTTGGCTCTGGACGGCGATCACCTTCCACTGGGGCCGAAACATCTTCACGATGCACCCGATCCCGGACGCCAATCCCCCTCCCCCCGCCGGAACGACCACGTTGGCGACCTCTAGATTCTGGAAGTCTGCCAGGATCTCCAGGCCGAGCGTCCCCTGACCGGCGATCACCAAGGCATCGTTGTAGGGAGACACCCAGGCCGCTCCGTGCTCTCGGCCCCATTCCATCGCCGCCACCTCTGCCTCTTGGTAGCCCCCTGCTACCAGGATCACTTCGGCGCCCAGTGCCCTCATGGCCTCGACCTTAAGCGACGAGGCGTTCCCCGAGGCGAAGACCCTTGCCTTGGCGCCGCGCAGCCGACTCGCATAGGCCACACCCTGCCCATGGTTGCCCGCGGAGGCGGTCACCACTCCCTGCCGCAACTCGGCTGTCGACAAGGCCAGTACCCTATTGACCGCACCGCGAAGTTTAAAAGATCCTGTTCTCTGACGGTTTTCCCATTTGACATGCACCCGATCCTGCGGATCCCAGAGGGCAGGGGTCGTCAGGACATGGGGGGCAATCCGCTCCTGGGCGGAAAAAAACAGGTCACCCGGCAGCATGCGCGACGCCAGAACGCCGTCCCCCCAGAAGGGACACCGTCAATCCGGGAACGTCCGTGAGAATCCCGTCCACGCCCAATCCGGCGACCCGCTGAATGTCCTGGGGCTCGTTGGCAACCCAGACACTGACCAACCGCTTTGCCCGGTGGCAAGTATTCATTAGTTTTTCCGAAGCCTGTGCCAGCTCCGGCTCCCGGGACTCGTGCCGCACCAGGGGGCCAAGCCATGCCCTTCGCAACCAGAGGGGCTGCCGGTCCCACGTCAGAATCGCACAGGGGATCTCAGGCGCTCTCCTTCCAACCCGCAGGAGCGTGAGGAGACTGAACGACGAGAAAAGCACGCGCCGGCTCATATTCATGCGATGGACGAGATCGACAACGCGCCCTTCCAAGTCGTCTCCAGGGGTGGTGTAATTCTTCAGCTCCACGTCGATCCAGACCCCAGCCGGGATCTGCTCGAACACCTCCTCCAGCGTCGGGATCCGCTCACCGGAAAATCGACCCGCAAACCCGACCCCCGCGTCCAGTTCCTTGAGGTTCGCAAGCGGCAGGTCGCATACTCTTCCCCGGCCGTTTGTCGTCCGATCCACGGTCGGGTCGTGCATGACGACCGGGACCTTGTCCTTGGAGAGGTTCACGTCCAACTCGATCGCCCCAGCTCCCTGTTGAGCGGCCAGCCGGAAGGCTGCCAGAGTATTTTCGGGCGCTTCGCGGTTCGCCCCGCGGTGGGCAATTACCACCGGACGGACCGCAAACAGGTGTTGGATGTCGGCCATTCGCTTCCATTTCTCTCCCGCGGCAACGCCCCCCTTCCCCCACCACTTATGCAAGTGGCAGGCGCGAGGCCTGCCACTTGCATCCCTCTCGGCATCAACGGAGTCCGCCGGCTCTGGCCTCCCTCAGATGTCTACAAAGAATGACTGAGCCGACCGCTCCATCAAATCTCGGGTCATCGCCGGTTCCACACCCATGTAGCGAGCGATGTCCACGATCTGATCGCACAAGTCTCTGGGATGGGAAGCTCGCAACTTTCGGTTGGGCTTGATGTAATACTCCTGCAGCAAGAAGGCCAGCTCCTCCTCCGAATACGCGACCCCCTTCTGGGTCGCCACCCTCCGAAAGATCTCGCGAAACTCCTCGAAGGAGGGGTCTCCGATCGGAATCTTGTGGCGGAGTCTACGCAAGAACGCCTCGTCCACCAAGTCCTTGGGCGGTAGGTTCGTCGAAAAGACTACGAGGACATCGAATGGAACCTCAACCTTTTGCCCCGTATGCAGGGTCAGGTAGTCGATGCGGCTCTCCAACGGAAGGATCCAGCGGTTGAGCAGGTCCCGCGGCCGGACCTGTTGCCGTCCAAAGTCGTCGATCAACAGGATTCCGCCGTTCGCCTTCACTTGAAATGGTGCTTCATAAAACTTCTGCACGTCGTTGAAGACCAGATCCAAACCGGCCAGAGTCAGCTCGCCCCCGACCATGATGAACGGCCGGCGGATCTTCACCCAGCGCGGATCGCGGCGCACATTGACACGCGCCGCCGGAGCCCCTGCTCCCGCCAGGACATCCTCCTCGGGCGCAAGCTGATGATTCACCGAGTCATACAACTTGACGACATGGCCCTCAAGATCCAGCGCATAAGGAATATACATGTCCTCGCGCAGGATCATTTCCCCGATGGCACGGGCAATGGTCGTTTTGCCGTCGCCCGGCGGGCCATAAAGGAAAATCGACATCCCCGAGTTCACTGCGGGCCCAATTCGCGATACCGTTCGTTCCGAAAGCACAAGCCCCGAGAGAGCTTGCCTCATGACCCGCGGATTGACAACAAGCCGGCCGCGGGCCTGCTTGCGGATGGCCGCGTTGTATTCGGAAAGGGGGACCGGGGCGGGCCCGGCATACTGGCTGCGCTCGAGCGCCTCGCGTGCCCGCACCATGCCCTGCCCAGTAATGGCATACTGGTAGGCCCCTTCCCCAATGCCTACTTGGGCCTTGACCTCGATCAGCTTGTCCCGCTTCAGCGCCTCGAGGACCAGATCCACAATGCCGGTGAAGGGCAGAGTCATCAGTTCGGCAATGCGGATTCCGGTGAGATAGCCTTGAAAGTAGAGGACCTTGAGTGCCAGATCCTGCAGCCACAGCGGCGAGAGACCGGTGTCCTCGACTCGCGTAATCGGAGGCGGAACGAACCGACCTGCCATAATAGTCGCGTCTTGCCCGCGGGTTGCAGAATAGGGAAGACCGGTCAACGCTCACCTCGAGGCGGCGTTACGAAAATCCACTGGGGTCGGTTTGATTATAGCATGGGGACAATTGTCCGGGGGTCGTCGGGCGGGTATACTTCTCTTCATGTCACTCAGCGTAATCATCCCCGTTTTCAACGAGAAAGCCACGCTAGCCGAGATTGTGCGCCGTGTCCGCGCCACCAGGCTGGCTACGGAGATCATCGTCGTGGATGACGGTTCCACGGACGGAACCCGCGAGGTGGTCGCTGAGCTCCAAGCCCGAGGCCTCATTCGCGCCTTCTATCAGCCCAAGAACCAGGGAAAAGGAGCCGCGGTGCGCGCGGGGATCCAGGCCGCGACGGGCGAGTACATCCTGATCCAGGACGCAGACCTCGAATACAACCCCAAGGACTACCCCAACCTGCTGCAACCGATCGAGGACGGCATCGCCGACGCCGTTTACGGTTCCCGCTTCCTGGGAGCACCTCGCCGCGTAACCATGTTCTGGCACTTGCTCGCCAACCGGCTGCTGACTCTCGCCACGAACTTGCTCTACAACAGCATCCTCTCGGACATGGAGACAGGATATAAGGCTTTTCGGGCAAGTGTCGTTCGGCCCATCCACCTGCGCGCGAACCGCTTCGATTTCGAGCCCGAAATCACGGCCAAGCTGCTCAAGCGAGGGGCCCGCCTTTTCGAGGTTCCCATCTCCTTCAACCCGCGGGAATACAGCGAGGGGAAAAAGATCCGCATGCGCGATGCCGTGGCAGCCGTATGGGCCCTGGTCAAATATCGGATCGTGGAATAAGGCACCCTACCCGGCCGCCGGCAGGAGTTCACCCGGGTCGGGCTCACCTAGATCGAGCACGTTCAAACGCAGGCGCCGCACTCCAGCAAATTCGTCTTCTTCCAGCCGGAACGCGACGGCGACCTCGTCAGGCAGCCGGCTGACATCCGGCCCCCGGCCGAAGGCAATAGCATCGAGCGTGGCGTTTCCCTCTCCAAGTCGAAGCATCAAGTGACTGCCGTTGCCGCCCACCGCCCTCTTGGAGACAACCTGTACCCTGGGGGTCACGAATACCGGTTGCGGGTTTCCCTGACCGCAAGGCTCCAACCGTTTTAGCCAACTTGCCAGTTCCTGGAGTTTGGGCAGATGGACAACAACGTCTGCCTTCAGCCGCGGTTCCAGCGCCCGGGGGGCAAGCTCTGCACGGGCCAGCGCCTCCAAGCGGGCCTGCAAAGCCGGAAGGGCTTCCACGCGTGCGGTGAAACCGGCGGCCGCAGCGTGGCCCCCATGCTGAAGAAGCAACTCCTTGCATTGGTCAAAGGCCCGGATCAGCTCAAACTCTGGGATGCTTCGTGCCGAACCTCTGGCTAACCCGCTCTGCAGGTCAACCGCCACCACCGCAACCGGCCGATAGAATTCTTCGCTCAGCCGGGAGGCCGCCAAGCCGATGACTCCGGGGTGGTAGGACGGATCGGAGGCGAAAACAAAGAAGGGGAGCCCGCCCCCCGTTTCGCCCTCGCGCAGGGAGAGGACCTGGTCGCGCGCGCGGGAGGTCACTGTCCGTGTGATCTGCTGTCTCTGGCGGTTCCACGCGGACAGGCGGGCCGCCAGCTCGGTCGCGACTTCGGGAGACTCGGTCACCAGCAGGTCGTAGGAGGACATGGCATGCTCGACGCGCCCGGCGGAATTCAACCGGGGACCGAGCACAAAGCCGATGGACCCTGCTGTGACCTGCCCGGGCCGCAGCGAGGCGTCTTCCATCAGCTTCCTGAGGCCAAGGTTTCGGGGACCGCTCGCTGCGTTCAGCCCGGCCAAGCCGCTCCCCACAAGGAACCGATTCTCTTCCACCAGCGGGGCGAGGTCGGCAACGGTCCCGACCGCAACCAGTTCTAGGTATTCCTCAAGGTTGGCCCCTGCGTTGGTTTGCCCTTGCACCAGGTGCGCCTCGACCGCCTGCGCCAACTTGTAGGCGACCCCCGCGCCAGCCAAACCCTTGTCCGGGTAAGAATCACCCGGGATCTTGGGGTCAATAACGGCCAGCGCGTCCGGTAGCTCCGCCAGGGGTTCATGGTGATCCGTAATGACTAGATCCAGGCCCATCTGGCGAGCCTGTTGTGCTTCCTCGAGCGAGCGAATACCGCAGTCCACCGTGATCACCAGTCCGTACTCTTCTTGCTTCAACATCCTGAGCGCCCCGGGGTTCAGGCCGTACCCCTCATCCAAGCGGCTCGGGATGTAGGGAAAGGCGACGGCGCCGCGACTCCGGAGGTAGCAAACCAGAAGAGCGGTCGCTGTCACTCCGTCGGTGTCGTAGTCCCCGTAAATGGCGATCTTTTCCCCCAATTTCAGCGAACGGAGGATCCGGTCTACGGCAGCCCGGACACCCGTGAGCCGCAACGGGTCGCATTGGGCCGGCGGCTCCATTCGCAAAAAACGATCAGCCTCCTCGGAAGTCGTTACCCCTCTATTCCTCAGAATCTGGGCCAGTTCCGGGGGAAAGAGAGGCGGTCCCAAGGCACCCGTCGCCGGCACCGACGCCTGAATCTCCCATCGCTTTCGCCTCAGCACCTCGGGCCTCCACAACCCGACGCGAATTGGCGCCGGCTGACTTCTACCTGCGGCCCTTGAGCTGCCATTGAGAACCCTCTCTCCGATCGAGATCCAACCCGTGCCCCCGCCCCGGATGCCTGGGCAGGCCCCGGCCTGCAAAAGGCCGAACGAGCCTCAGAGCGATGAATTCGAAATCCACATCCACCGGCAGGCCCGAGAACTGGATCATCACACGCCGGGCACCGGGGATCTGCCCCTTGCAGAGCCTAGGGAGCCCTCCCCTTCGCCCCATGCCCCCGTTCAGAAAAGCTGGTCCTTGCAGGGCATGGCCCCGAAGCCCCGCAACCCTCCCGTTGCCCAAATGGCAGGATGCCCCAGCACCGTCAGAGCCCGCCCCACATAAGGGGGCCCGCCTGCTGGCCCCCCGCAATCCCCCTCGACGAGTATAGCGACCCGAAAGGGCACCTGCAAACTACAGGGCCCGCATGCGCGGGCCCTGCTTTCACCAACCTGGAAGGTACGGCCAGAATCCGACCTACGCCCATCCCTGGTTTTTGACGAAGTTCGTGATTACTGGGATGTTGATCAGGTTGCCCTGATAGGCGCGATAGGTCCAGTAGAGCTCCAGGATCAGCCCCAGCGGCCAAATGCAGAGGCCCACCAAGAAGAAACTGGTGATCACTACGACGATGTAGAACACGACGCCCCATGCGAGAGCCTGACCATTGTGAGCACGAATGAAGGGCCTGTTCTTCTTTTCCTCCATCAGCAGGATAATGATGGGAACGATCGGCGTGAAGATATACGCTAGAGCGGCCCACAGTTTGTCGTCACTGGTCACTTCCATTCCGGGTTGCACGGACATTTCAATCCTCCTCTGGCGGAACCGAATTCTGCGTTGTTTCCTCCCACAACCCCGTAACGTTACAAACCCGGAAAGTCCGCTTCCGGGTTTCCCATGATAACCCCGATCCCCCTGGCAGGTTGCGAGTGCTAGAATTCATCTATGCATGTCCTCTTCATGGGCTCCCCGGCCTTCGCGCTGCCGACGCTACGTGCGCTGGGGGCCGACTACGACGTTCAAGCTGTCGTCACCGTCCCGGACCGGCCCGCCGGCCGCGGGAGGTCGCTCTCCAGGCCGCCCGTCAAAGAGCTTGCGATTCAGCTGGGGATTCCAGTGTTGCAACCGATTCGGTTGAGGGGCGCGGAACCCCTGTCCCAGCTGAAGGCCCTAGAGCCTGACCTCGTCGTTGTCGCCGCCTATGGTCAGATCCTGCCCAGGGAGGTGCTGAACCTCCCACGCTACGGATGCTTGAACCTTCACGCCTCCTTGCTGCCTCGCTACCGTGGGGCGTCTCCCATTTCGGCGGCTATCCTGGCAGGCGACCCGCTGACCGGGGTAACCCTCATGAAGATGGATGTCGGCCTGGATACGGGGCCCATCCTGGCCCAGGAGACCGTTGAAATCCATCCCGATGACGACGCCGGCAGCTTGAGTCAGCGCCTGGCGGAGTTGGCTGCTGCCCTGGTCCGCCGTGAGCTCCCCCGATATCTGCGCGGGGAACTCGCATCTGCGGAACAAGACCCCGACCAAGCCACCTACGCGCCGCTCCTCCGCCCGGAGGATGGAAAACTGAACTTTCAGGATTCGGCCTCGGCCCTTGAGAGAAGAATCCGCGCCGTGAATCCCTGGCCCGGGGCACACTGCCTCTGGGACGAACATCGTCTGAGAGTCATCAAGGCGAAGTCCATTGCCTCCCAGGCGGATACTCCCCTGGCCGAGCCAGGGAGGGTGCTTGACACTCCCAGTGGACCGGCGGTCAGGACGGGAGCGGGGGACCTGCTGCTTTTGGAGGTTCAGCTCCCCGGCCGGCGAGTGCTGCGGGGAGGCGACTTCACCCGCGGAGCTCGGGGCTTCGTGGGGTCCAGACTAGAATAGCGCTTGGCTATGCCTGTCAGGCACCATTTTAAAAAACAGGGCTGACCCATGGAAAACCGAGCCTATCACGGAGACGTTACCCCGAACCTGATGGCCAACGCCCTGATCTCTCACTTCGATCAGGGAAACTTGCGCGCCCAGGCGCTGGGGCAAGGCGACAAAGTGGTTGTCCAGATCGCTACGCGCCATCAGCCACATTCAGGCGGGCAAACGGCTCTTTCGGTCCTGCTGGAGAAAACGGAAGACGGGGTCTTGGTGCAGGTTGGGAATCAAGAGTGGGTGGGCCTGGCCGCAAGCTTCGGGCTCACCGCCCTCACCGCCCTGAGCAACCCCTTCGCCTTGGCCGGACGCTTGAGTGACATCGCGCAGGACATTTCCTCCTTGCAACTTCACGATCAAGTGTGGGCGGTGATCGAGGCCACGGCGGGAGCGACGGGAGCCGGCATGGCGCTCTCCGAGAAACTCCGCCGAGTCAAGTGCGAATACTGTGGAATTGCCGCGCCCGTAGGCGAGCCGGCCTGCCCCGCCTGCGGGGCACCGCTGGGCTCGGCGCAGCCGACGATCTGTCCGCACTGCGGCTTCGCCCTTCCCCCGTCCGCTCACCGATGTCCGAACTGCCAACAGCCGATCTCGGCCTGAAAGCCAAGGCCGCCCGGCCCCCCTTCCGGGCGGGGCTGGCTACCCACGGGTTGTGCTCGCCAGCGCGAAGTTTCCCAGGGTGTCCGGGCCAGTCGGGACAGCGGTGACCTTGTGCGGATGGCAGAAGGTTTTTCCCCCCGCCCAGAGATCCAGAGGCAAACCTGCAATCGAAGCCAATGGCCCAAGGGTATAATGATGTAGGTACCTGCGCGCGGCAGGCCCTGGGTAGTCCCAGGCGCGGGGCTCTAGTGAGAGGCCAAGATGAGTGGACTCGAGCAAGAAATCATTGACCGGTACTTGAAAGGCCATGTCGTCTTGACCGACGCCGGCCACCTGACCGTGAAGGACGTCCGGGTCGTGCGTGACCGAGCCCGGGAATTGGCCAGCCTCTCCGCCCTGGGATCGCCAGCCGAGCAAGCGCAGGCCCGCTGGCTGATTTGGGAGGCTGCCCTTTCGCTGGGCATCCTTCCTGCCTCGATCAACTCGCTTTACATGGCCCGTGGCCGCGGGGAGGTTGCCCCCACGTTCTCCGTTCCTGCCATGAATCTGCGCATGCTCGCTTTCGATGCCGCTCAGGCCGTCTTCCGCGCCGCCAAATCCCGTGAAGCCGGGGCCATCATCTTCGAGATTGCACGTTCGGAGATCGGCTACACGGCCCAGCGCCCGGCCGAGTATGCTGCTTCGGTCCTGGCGGCGGCGCTCGCCGAGGGATGGAGCGGCCCGGTCTTCATCCAGGGGGACCATTTTCAGGTGTCCGCCAAGAAGTATGCCTCGGCGCCCGAGTCGGAGACCGGGGCCATCCGCGATCTGATCCTGGAGGCCCTCGCCGCTGGCTTTTTCAACATTGACATTGACACCTCAACCCTTGTGGACCTGACCCGATCGACCATCCGGGAGCAACAGAAGATCAACGCCAGTTTATGCGCCGAGTTCTCCGCCTTTATTCGTCAGAAACAGCCCAAAGGGGTCGAGATCTCGATCGGCGGAGAAATCGGGGAGGTCGGCGGCCGAAACAGCACAGAGGAGGAACTTCGGGCCTTTCTCGAGTTGTTTGGGGTGGAACTCGACCGCCGCTTCAGCGAGGCGCATGGGCTCAGCAAGATCAGCATTCAAACAGGGACCTCCCACGGCGGAGTGGTACTGCCAGACGGGAGCATCGCCCAGGTCGCTGTGGATTTCAAGACCCTGCAGCATCTCTCCCAGGTGGCCCGCAAGGACTTCGGTCTGGCCGGAGCGGTCCAGCACGGCGCCTCCACACTGCCCGAAGGTGCTTTTCGGAATTTCGTCGAGCACGAGGCCTGCGAGGTGCACCTGGCCACCAATTTCCAGAACATCGCTTTCGATCTCCTCCCGGCCGAGCTTTCCGCGGAGATCTATGCCTGGGCCAAGGAAAACTGCGCGGACGAGCGCAAGCCTAAGGACACGGAGGAACAGTTCCTCTACAAGACGCGCAAGAGGACCATCGGCCCCTTCAAGCAGCGCCTCTGGGACCTGCCCGAAGAGAGCCGTCTGACAATCCGCAACGCCTGGGAAAAGCAATTCGGATTTCTCTTCGATCAACTCTGCGTCCAGGGGACGGTCCCCGTGGTGGCCCAGCATGTTAAGCCTGCAGTGATCCACCGTTCGCCGGCGGACTTTGGCGCCCAGGAGTCCTCGCGCCCGACGGTATCGGGCGACCTCGCTGACTAGCGGGCCCCGCATCCAAGAGGACACCCGCGCGAGCGGAACATCATGGGTCGAGAAGAACAGGGCGTTCGAGGTCGGGAGCGGTACGCGCTGATCCCGCGCACCTTGGTTTTCTTGTTCTGTGGCGATCAGGTTCTCCTTCTGCAAGGAGCCCCGACCAAGAAGATCTGGCCAAGTCGCTACAATGGAATCGGAGGCCACCTGGAGCGCGGGGAAAGCCTGCTGGAGGCCGCTCGTCGGGAGCTACGCGAGGAGGCCGGGCTGGAGCCCGTGGATCTGAGTCTGTGCGGGCTGATCACGGTGGATGTCGAATCCGATCAGGGCGTGCTGGTCGCCGTCTTTCGGGGTGAATTGCCCTCTTGTCTTGCCCCCCAGCCCTCTGCCGAAGGGACGGCCGAGTGGGTTCCTGTTCGCGAGGCTCGCCGTCTCCCTGTGGTTCCCGACCTCGAGCAACTCCTGCCCCGCATTTCCGGCTGGAAGCCCGAAGCACCCGTGTTTCACGCCCATTCTTACTACGATGAGCACGAAACACTCCGGGTGCACATCAGCCCCTGATCCCCCGCGCCCTCAGTTCCCTTCCTTTCGATCGAAAAAGCACAACAAGGTACTCCCATACCGGCGTTGCTCCCTTTCCTGAAGGTTCTTCATAGGGATCGGCCGGTACTCGCGGGGGTCGATCTGAACCACTATCTGTCCTTCGTCATTCAGCCAGCCGGGCGTTTCATCCAGCATCTCAAGCGAGCGAACCCAGAGCCCCACGTACTGAGGAGGAGCTACGTAGATGACCTCAAATCTCTCTGCCGGCCTCCTCGTCAGGAATCGGAAGGCATCGGAGTGGACCACTTGGGCGCGATCGCTCAAACGGGTCAGCTCCAGGTTCTGCCGCACGGTGCGGATGGCCAGGGCATTGTGATCGACGAAGACGACGCGGCGAGCGCCCCGGCTGAGAGCCTCGATGCCCACCGATCCTGTGCCGGCAAACAGGTCCAGCAGGGAGGCTCCGGCCATTTCTGGACCCAACAAATCAAACAGGGCGACCTTCGCCCGATCGGTAATGGGCCGGGTTGCCCCGCCGGGGACCGCTTTGAGTTTTCGCCCTTTGGCTGTTCCAGAGATAACGCGCATGCCTGCTCGCTGCGCCCGCCCCGACAAATCAGTGGATGACCGGGCGCCAGGCGGGGTCAAACTCAACGTGGGAGTCAAGCGTCAGCGGTTGGAGCAGACCTCCTACGACGAGACCGATGTAGAGATTGCGGTTTCCACCGGGTCCTATGGCGTCGGCAACCACCCAGCGGCTGTCCGGCGAAAAGCGAGCCGAGGTTACCGCCCCGCTGGCGAAGACGACCTGTTTCTCGTTGAAACCGTGATTGGCGAACAAGCTGGTGACCACTTGACCATCGAGGGCGGCCCGCACCGCAAGCATCAACTGGCCATTGGGAGACCAGTCGGGACTCGAATACGCGCCCGGCCCTCGGGAATATTGTTGCCGGTTGGTTCCGTCGGCGTCCATAACAAAAACCGTGGGGGTCTGGCCCCCGGAGCTCGAAACAAAGACGATCTGGCCACCGTCCGGAGACCAGCGGGGCTGGCTGTCCACGGCGCCCAGTGGGCTGAGCTGCTTTCGATTCTGCCCATCCGCGTCCATGACAAAGACCTGCGGCTGTCCCCCTTCCAAGGAGGTGAAGGCTATCTGCTTGCCGTCCGGGGACCAGGCCGGGTCATAATCTCCCCCGGGTGCCGTCGAGATCGGGCTGGCATTTGTCCCGTCCCAGTTCATCACAAAGATGGCGGCATTCGGGTAGCTCGATTGAATTCCCGGGCAAGGCGAAGTGAAGGCCAGACGCGTTCCATCCGGCGACCAATCCGGCTGGCAAGCCCCTTCGCTCAGATCAGTTATCTGTTTTGCGACCATCGTGGCCAGACTCTGAGCCGGGTTCAGCAGGAAGATTTGAGGAGTTCCGGTCTGGTCAGAAACGAAAGCGATGAGATCCCCCCCGCCGACCGGGGACGGCTGCGCCTCCGGCGTATCCGACGGCATAAGGGTGGCCGGCAAACGTAGCTCGGTTTGGCTTGGCGCAGACCCGACGGTAGCGGCGGGTGGAGGAGACGAGGTTGCCACCAGTCCGAAGGCCACGCGAGGTGCCGTCGGCGGAGGTGCACTAAGTGCCGCCGTGGTCTCCCCAAGGCCGCCAGGAGCGGCAGATGCGGCCCCGCCCGCAGAGGGGAACACGCGGCGGGTGCTCAACAGCACCCCTCCAAGAATTACGGCCACTCCGGCCACGCCCAACCCGATCCAAAGCCCCCAAGACCGCTGGGCCGGTTTGGCCCACGGTGCCGCCATCACAGGCGGCCTGGGCGCAGTAGGCAGCCCGCCCGCGACCCGGGTCTCGCCTCCGAGGACCGGAACCGGCTTGGTCACCGCCCCCGCCAGAGCGGAACAGAAATCATCAATCGAAGCGTAGCGAGCATCGGCCTGGATTTCCAAGCCTTTCTCCACGACCTTGGCCAGTCCCGAAGAAACGGAAGGTCGGCGTGTCAGGATTGGCGTGAGTTGGGCCCAGCCCATGGCCCGATCCAGGGCGTCCTCGGGGGGAACTCCGGTCAATAGCGCATAAAGCGTGGCCGCGAAGGAATAGATGTCGGCGCGCACATCGACGCGACTATTCCCATACTGCTCAGGAGGGGCAAAGCCGGGTGACATTCCCTTGGCCCCGGTCGTGGCCGTGGCTCCTTCCACTCGAGCCAACCCAAAATCCACCAGGACAGCGCGCCCGTCGGAGGTCAGCCGAATGTTGCTGGGCTTGATATCCCGGTGCAGGATCGGACGCCGTTGATGATGGAGATAGCCAATGGCCTCACAAATCTGCCGTGCCCAACCCACGACTTCATCTTCGGGGATAGGCTCGCCGGGTTCCAAGCGCTGGCGAAGATCCTCCCCGTCGATGTAGTCCATCACCAGATATTGTCCCTGTCCCGGGATCACAAAGTGATCGGTCACTCGCGGCAGGTTGGGGTGACGCAGCCCCGCCAAGATGGTCGCCTCCCGGCGGAACTGGCGAGCATATTCTTCCGTGGTGAATAGATTCTCCTTGACCGCGACCGGCAGGCCAAGGTTTTCGTCAACGGCCGCATAGACCGCGCCCATGCCGCCCTGCCCTAGAACCCGGTCAATTCGGTATCTCCCGTTGAGAAGTGCGCCTGTCTCAAGTGTCATCGAGTCGCCCTCGGGATCGGCAGATTGATATTCGGGTGCCCTCGTGACGGGTCCCTCGTCTTGCCTCTAGGGAGTTTACACTGGAATGCCTGCGGACGTTCCCTGAACAGTGATTTCCCAGCGATGTCCGCATGGAAGGCCATGCCGCCTCCTGGTGCAAATACTGCGCCCAGAGGCGCAGCATCGAGACGCGCACGTCCTTCCCTCGCCACGGCCGCTAGATGTCCAGGTTTCGAACCTCTCGAGCGTGGGTCTGAATAAACCGCTTACGAGGAGGAACCGCCGAGCCCATCAGCATATCAAAGGTTCGATCCGCCTGCGCCGCATCCTCCACCGTGATCAAGAGCAGGGTCCGATGAGCCGGATCCATGGTCGTTTCCCAGAGTTGCTGGGGGTTCATCTCCCCCAGCCCCTTATACCGCTGGATGGCAGCTTTCTCGACCCCGCCCAGCTCCTTCAAGGTCTTGGTCATTTCGGGATCCGAGTAGACGTACCGCACGGTCGGCTTTCCCCCCTTGGCCTTGGTCTCCAAGCGGTAGAGTGGAGGCTGGGCGATGAAAAGATGGCCCTCCTCAATGAGGGCCACCATATAGCGAAAGAAAAACGTGAGCAGCAGCGTGCGGATATGCGACCCGTCGACGTCAGCATCGGTCATGACGATGACGCGTCCATAGCGCAGGTTCGCGACCTCAAAATTGTCCCCGATGCCAGTTCCCAGAGCCGATACCAGCGCTCTGATCTCATTGCTCCCGAGAATCTTGTCCAAGCGGGCCCGCTCGGTGTTCATGATTTTTCCCCGCAGCGGAAGAATCGCCTGGAAATGCCGATCCCGGCCCTGCTTCGCGGAGCCGCCGGCGCTGTCCCCCTCGACGATGTAAAGCTCCGCCCTCTCGGGATCCCGCTCGGAGCAGTCTGCCAGCTTGCCAGGCAGCGTCAAACTCTCCAGGGCGGACTTGCGGATGACGAGATCGCGGGCTTTCTTGGCAGCGTCCCTGGCACGGGCCGAGGTCAAGCACTTCTCCACGATGGCCTTGGCCTCCCTCGGATTCTCTTCAAGAAAGGCGCCAAAGCCTTCGCTGACCACCTGCTGAACGTAGGTCTGAACCTCCGCGTTCATCAGTTTGACCTTGGTCTGAGATTCAAACTGCGGGTCCCGGTGCTTGATGGAAACGATTGCGGTCAGCCCTTCTCGAGTGTCATCACCCGAGAAGTTGGGATCCCCTTCCTTGAGCAGCCCCAATTTGCGCGCATAATCGTTCACGGTCCGCGTGATCGCCGCCCGCAGCCCGGTCAGGTGAGTGCCCCCATCGATCGTGTTGATCGTGTTCGCAAAGGAGTACACCGATTCGGCGTAGGCATCCGTATACTGCACGGCGACTTCGATGCCTACCCCTTCAACCTCCTTGTTGATGTGCACCACCGGATGGAGGACCTCGCGATTGCGGTTGAGGTAGCGCACAAAGGAAAGAAGGCCGCCCTCAAAGTAGAAGGAGCTCTCCTGGTCCTGGCGCTCATCCCGCAGCGTAATGGTCACCCCCCGAGTGACAAAGGCCATCTCTCGAAACCGCTGAGCCAGGGTCTCGAACTTGTAGTCCACATCCTCACGAAAGATCTTCGAGTCGTAGCGGAAGGTCGTTGTCGTGCCGGTTTCCCCCGCTTGGGCCTTCCCGGTCACCTTCACCGGGGTGGTTGGTTTCCCCCGTTCGTAGCGCTGAAAATGTACCTTTTCCTCTCTTCGAACCTCGACCTCGCACCACTCGGACAGGGCGTTTACCGCGCTCACGCCCACCCCGTGCAGGCCGCCTGCGACCTTGTAGCTGTCCCCGCCGAATTTGCCGCCGGCGTGGAGGGTGGTCATGACCACCTCCAGGGCCGATTTCTTCTTCACCGGGTGAAGATCGACTGGGATCCCACGCCCATTGTCCCGAACCGTGACGCTACGATCGGGATGGATGGTGACCTCAATCAGGTCACAGGATCCCGCCAAAGCTTCGTCAATCGAGTTGTCCACAACTTCGAAGACAAGATGGTGGAGCGCCTTCACATCTGTTCCGCCCACGTACATGCCGGGGCGGCGCCGGACGGCCTCCAGCCCCTCGAGAACCTGGATGTCCTTGGCCTCGTATTCCCCAACCCCCGTCAGGGCAACTTTGGCGGTCGAGTTTCTAGGCATTCGCGGTGGGCCCCCCCTCACTGGCTCGGTTTCTTTGCTCCAAGTACTGCCTCATCTCCTCCACCCAGCGCCGCCGATCGCGATAGAAGATCAGGCTGCCTGCCACAAGGGCGGAACTGGTGTAGGCGTTTCCCAGCACGCCAACCAGCCTCGTCCAGGAGTTCTCCGCAGGCAGCGTCCAAATCGAGTTGGTCAGAAGCAGTACGAGCACGGTCAAGAGAACCCAGCTCAGGGCCGAAGCATAAGACCAGCGCACGACTTCGATGCTTTTTCCAACAGCACGCGGAGGGAGATCGCCGGTCAGCACCATGCCGTGAATCGTGAAAACCAGGAAGACCAGCATCCACAGCGCCAGGCCCCCCACTACGACCAAGGCGATCTGCCCAGCGAGAGGCGAAATGGCGTCCGCGATCCCGATCAGCAGGCCCGCAGGAACCGCCAGGGCCGTCAACACGATCGCTGCGGCCACACCCAGAACAATTACCCCGACCGACACCCGCAACCACGCGTACAGACGGTTGCCGACTGCCTCCTTCTCCTGCCGCACCGCATGACCAACGGCTACCCAGTACAGCGATCCCAGGAACAGCCCAGCCAATCCCAGCGCCAAAGCCACCAGCACGTAGAAAGGAATGCTGCTCACCTGCAAGGAGAGCGGTGATCCCATGGGCGAACTGAGGGGAGGTTCCGAGGCCATCAGGCTGGGAGGGAAAAGGGGCAGGAAGGCCAGCAAGGCCACGAGATTCAGATGCTTGCCAATATCAACCAGACCCGCCATGGATTGAGCCGTGTCTTGCGGGCTAAGGCCGCTCAGGCTGGCGTTCCTGGACATGAAGGCCAGGATGGGGTTTACGATCGGCTGAACCGAGAGGTGCGGCCCCAGCCATATCAAGAGATCCACCGCGATGGGGATCAATAGCAAAGCTGGATGGGAGCTTACGGTTTCGGCTCCCATCCACAGTGAACGCAATGCCCCGGTCGGCATCTTGGGGATTGCTGGTTTTGGCTGATTCACGGTAAGGAATTTTACCACAACCCCTCTGGCAGATCGCCTTCAAGTCCTGTTTCCAAGCGCGTTCCCCCTAGTGAACGACCCTTTGCCAAGGGGGCTGATGCCGCCGCCGACCCGGTCAACGAATCCGCCGGCAGTGGCTTTCCCTGAAAAGCGGCGTAGGACGACGACGCGAAGGCTGGCGGCAACATGGGCAACCAAGGTATTGCGAGAGCCCCTGGGGGCGTCCCACCCGGCCGTGTCGCCGTGATTTTTACGGGGTTCTCGCCGCTTGCCTGGCGGGCCCGGACAAGGCTGTCTTCTCTCCCGCGCCCGTCACCGGAGAACGTCTAGACAATCAAACGGCGCCGAGCACAGCACCCGAGCCAATGTTCGGCGCTGCAACACATGGCCCATGACCAAGGTGGGCGGCGAGAGTATCCCCCTAAAGCCCGCCCACTCGAAAGGTTTCGGCACGCCCCAGTTGGCGCCTTACAGAGAAGTCTAAGCATGGGATCAGGTCGACCCGCATCCCCAGGCAGGGCCATCTGGCGTGATACTCGCAGGACGCCAAAGAAGGGGCTTGCGGGCACGCCCGCATCCCGCCGGACATGCCGGCGGGATAAGCAAGTCACTGGCCTTTCCAAGGCACCAAAGCCGAGACGACGCAGCAATGGAACCAGGGTGGCATTGTGACAATCATCGGACGCGCAGACCCCCCTTGGGCTCTGGACTGCCTCCATTATCCTCGGCGCCCCCCGCTGTACTTGATCCGATTTCCAGCCGGGGCCGGCGTTGGATTGAACACAAGAGCCGCGAATTCATCGGCAGAGGCCTCGGCTTCGAGTCGATTTGCACCATCCGCACTCCGTTCGATTTCCTCAAGCAGGAAATCAACCATCGCAACCCAAGCCGCCGAGCGCCCGTCCGGAGCGTACTAGGGCAACCGATCTTAGCCACAACCGCCAGACGCCGGGAGGGGTCAGACCGCGCTCCTTGGAGGCCACGGAATCCCTGGCCGGACAGGCTTCGCGCCGGAGGCTTGTAGGATCCTTCCAACCCCGCTACAATCATTCTGCCGCCAACGACCCGGCCCTCTTGATCCGGGCGGGTTCCACCCCGAGGAGACGGTCAGGGCCCGTCTCGGACGCGAACGGTGCCGCAAGGTCAGCCCGCCCCAGTCCGACTACCAGGAAGCTCGCCCCAGGATAGCCGTTGAAGCCCGCACTGGCTCGAAGGGGCCTGCTCACTTCCGGGGAGGGGCTGGGTTGCCTGCCAAACACGGCATTTCCAGCCATCCTCGCCGTCGAGGAAGACCACATGGACCAACTCATCATTGATGGGCAAGTCCCACTGCATGGAACGGTCAGCCCTTCCGGCAACAAGAATTCGGCCCTGCCGTTGCTTGCGGCATGCCTGCTCACCGACGAACCAGTCGTGCTTAACAATGTGCCCGAGATCCAGGATGTGCACTCGATGATGGCCCTGTTGGGCAGTCTGGGGGCCACGCTGGAAGCCATCGCCCCTCACACTTGGAGAATTTCGACCAAGGACATTCGCGGCAACGAACTGGACCCGGACCTCTGCCGCCAAATCCGCGCCTCGATCCTGCTCGCAGGCCCCCTTCTGGCCCGCCTGGGTCGAGTTCGCCTTCCCCCGCCGGGAGGGGACGTGATCGGGAGACGAAGGATCGATACCCATCTCATGGCCCTGACGGCGCTGGGCGCGCAAGTTCAGCAGGATAGGGTAATCGACATGCAATCCCAGGGACTGCACGGAGCCGAGATTCTCCTGGACGAAGCCAGTGTGACCGCTACGGAAAACACCATCATGGCCGCCGTGCTTGCACAGGGAGAGACGATTCTGCGCAATGCCGCCTCCGAGCCTCATGTTCAAGAGCTCTGTCATTTCCTCAATGAGCTGGGCGGGAGAATTGAGAATATCGGCTCCAACGTCCTGGCCATTGAGGGTGTGCCAGCGCTACACGGCGGGGAGTTCACCCTGGGAGCTGACTACCTCGAGGTGGCCAGCTTCATTGTGGCGGCAGCGGTCACGCATGGGGCAGTCCGCATTGAAAATGCACAGCCGGAATACTTGACCATGACCCGCCTGGTGTTTGGCCGCCTGGGTATTGAGTGGCAGCAGCAGGGAAACGACATCTGGGTCCCGAGCGACCAGCGGCTGAGGATCCAGTCGGATCTGGGAGGGGCCATTCCTGAGATCAGCGTTATGCCCTGGCCGGCCTTTCCCACCGACATGATGAGTATTGCCATTGTGGCGGCAACTCAATCCGACGGGACGGTGCTATTCCACGACTGGATGTACCCGAGCCGCATGTTCTTTATCGATAAACTGGTGTCGATGGGGGCCCGGGTTGTGCTTTGCGATCCGCATCGGGCTCTCGTCCAGGGCCCCAGCCAGCTTTGGGGCGAGCAACTCGAGAGCCCGGATATCCGCGCCGGAATGGCCCTCATTCTGGCCGCTCTGGCTGGGCGGGGAACATCCGTAATCCGCAACATCGCCCAGATCGACCGTGGTTATGAGCGCATCGACGAAAAGATGAGGTTGCTGGGAGCGGCCATCCAACGCAAGAATCCTTAGCCAAAGCGGGCTGAAGCCTTGCCCAAGTCGCTTGCAACTTGCGTTTTGCCCGTAACTGGAATAGCATAGCGTTGGGGTTGTCTTGGCACGGTGACGAGACCATCAGCGGCCAATGCTAGCGGCCAAGCGAAGCAGTCAAATGCGGTTCGCGGCCACTCTACTTGTGGTTGTGTCCTTCCTGGTTGTGGGCGTGTTCCTTGGCCGAGCCGCCGGGCAACAGTGGAGCCCGCTTGCCGCCTCGACCAGCGCCCCACTGTCTCAAACGTACCTGGTGCTCGGCTATGACCAGCTGGCATCGCCCTCCCATCTCCTCGCCGTGTGGATCATTCAGCTGCAAAACAGCGGCCAAGCCACAGCTCTCGGGATTTCTCCGGAAACCATCGTGTTCCTGCCGAACGGGCAACCCGCTGTCCTGGGGGATGTGCTGGCGGACCCCCAATCGGCAAACGCCGACGTCCTGCACAGCTACCTTAAGGCGGCCCCCGATGCGGTCATCGAAATCGACAACCAAGCCTTCGAGACGGTGGCCAATCGCCTCGGAGGGGTCTTCCTGGATGGCCGGACCATCCGCGGTCAGGATGTAGTCGCGGCCGTTCTGAGTGACCAGGGTTCGCCGGTGGCCGCGCTGGCGTATGAAGCGAAAGTATTCCGGGCTCTGGCCCTACGCATTCCTCCCGGCCCGGAGGGATTCATTCTCGACGGTCTGACCCCCGATATCCACTCGACGATTCCCCTGGACCGTCTCCTCGAGGAAGACGAACCTCTTCTACCGACTCTCGACAATCACATACAAATCGAGACCCTGGACAATGTCAGCAGCTTCGGCCTGCCCGGAGGAGGGGTGGGCCTCCTGCCGAATGCTCCATTGCCCAACCCGCTCTGATCACAGGACCGGCTTCCTCCCCAGACCCGGGTCTGTTCGAAGCCCAGGGAGAGCACGGTTCTGCCCTCGGCCTTGCCGCTGGCGGTCTGTCGCCACGTAAGCCGCATGAGGTGGCAAGCTGGGCAAGCCGCACATATCAGACTGCACATCCCTGTCGCCCTAGTCCCCGAAAAAAAAACGGGCACCTGGGCCCACGGGGACGAAAAGACCAAGCCTAGTCCTTGACGGGCGGGTCCCTCGGCTCTTGGCGGGCTCCGTTCTTGACCCCCTTTGCCTGACGGCGCCTGGGGAACCGAGTTCCTGCTCCCGAGGGCCGCGCGCGGTTCCTGATGGAGCGTGCGCTGACCACCCGCGAACGCCAGGGGCCAGGAGGCGATCTGATGGGATTGCCTCAGCGGGGGAAGGGCGCAAGAAAGAGCCGGTCGCGACCATCGATGAATTCTCGGAGAGAACCAGGGACCACCCAGTTGTATTGTCTACCCGCGGCAAAACGGCAAGACATGCCTAAGGCTAGACATCCTCCAGGTCGGGCAGCGGCCGCACTCCCTATGGACACTCGGTCTGCTTCGTGCAGACGGCACGGATCAAGCCCACCAGATCAAGAATTCCCGGGCGGAATCTGCAGAAGGTTGAGCGCTTGTCGAGGCCGTGACCCGATTCCGATTTACGCAGTGAACTTTCTGGCCACTGTTTCCGCCAGCACGCTTCCGAGCCGGCGAATTCCTTCCAGTATCCGATCTTCGCTGGCATAAGAGAAGTTCAGCCTCATGGTGTTCTCCCCCCCACCTTTGGGGAAGAACGGGCCTCCCGGAACGAAAGCCACCTTTTGCTCGAGCGCGGACCGGAGGATATCCGCCGACGACAGACCCTCAGGAAGGACACCCCAGAGGAAAAGGCCGCCCTTCGGTTTGGTCCAGCGAACTCCCTTTGGAAAGTTGCTTTCCATCGCCTGCAACATCACATCCCGCCGACGGCGGTAGACCTGGCGGATCAAGCGAACGTGCCGATCGAGGAAGCCGCCTCGAGCGACCTCATACGCCAAGTACTGGCCGAAGGTGGAACTATGCAAGTCCGCTCCTTGCTTTGCCTGAACCAGCTTTCGCACCACCTCGGCCGGTGCCACCACCCAGGCCAGCCGTAATCCAGGGGCCAGCACCTTGGAAAAGGTGCTCAGATAAATTACATTCCCACGGTAGCAGTGATCCCCGTTGGTGCGGAACTCTCCATCGAGCGTAACCAAGGGGGGCAGATGGTCTCCTTCAAAACGCAGCTGCCCGTAGGGGTCATCCTCAATAATGGGCACCCCGTACTGATCCGCCAGGCGGATAAGCGCGTTGCGCCGCTCGAGTGAGAGCGTCACCCCTGTCGGATTCTGAAAGTTCGGCAACACATAGATGAACTTGGGACCGGCGCGCAACGCCTCTTCCAAGGCGTCCGTGACCATCCCGTCCTCGTCCATCGGCACGGGCACGTACTCTGCGCCGTAAGCACTCCAGGCCTGGAGCGCCCCCAAGTAGGTGGGGGACTCCACCAGGATGCGGTCCCCTCGGTTGATAAAGATCCGTCCCAAGAGGTCCAGAGCCTGCTGAGACCCCGAGGTGATCAGCACATTCTCGGCGGTGCTGTCCAAGCCGTAGCGAGCGGAATGCCGCACGATCATCTCTCGCAAGGGGAGATGGCCCTCCGTGGGACCATACTGCAGGGACTGCGGGCCCGAATCACGAAGCACCCGCTGAGCGGCCTCCCCGATCTCCGCCACTGGGAAGACATCCGGTCCCGGGAGCCCTCCGGCAAAGGAGATCAGGTCAGGTTGCTCGGTCAGCTTGAGCAACTCGCGGATTGCCGAGCTTTCCATCCGTTGGGTGCGCTGTGCGTAGCGCTGCTCCCAAAGAGTTTCCATTCGAAGTCGCCTCCTAACCCGAATTTAGAGGGGAAACCAAGAGCGGATCCCCCCGCCGGCTCGAATGAGCCCGACGGAACTCGTCTCCGAATTGAGCCGGTTGCCGATCTTGTTTTCCGACGGTCCAGCCATGATGCCCGGCGAGCTTCTCAGCGACCTCCACGGCCGCCTGCAGGCCTCCATTGTCCGCCTCCAGAACTGTCCGCGTGCAACGAACCAGCACGTCACTAACGGTCTGGACCATTTCCTCCTCGATGGCTTGGTCCACACAGGCCCAAGGATAGGATGAACCTGGGCTGAGGGGCGCCGCCTGGCCCGGATTCTCAAGCTTCCTCCGGATCACGGCCCAGGAGCAGGCCCGGTACGTCCAAACGAGTTCTGCCATGCGCTGGTCACTCTCTACCTGTTCCCACTCCTCGGACAGGCGATCAACGCGGATGTCCCCTTCCCGAAGAAGGCAGGAGAATTCCTGGGAAAGGTTGGGGGCAGTGGGAGTCGGAAGAGAGACACTCTCGAGAGCAGGCTCAGGAAATTCGTGAGACGGGGGACCGAGATGCGCGGAAAGAAAGGGGCCCAGCCCAGGGTGCTCCTCGGCCGAGTAGGACTCATCGAGCGAACCCCAACCCCACCAGCGCGGCACCGCAGGCACACTTTTATTCTAGCACGCCTGAGCCCATGGGCTCAGGGCAGCGGCAGGCAAGTCGGAGGACGCGCCTCCTAATTCGAAGCGAGCGCTTGCAGCGCTGCTGGTATAATCCAAGGGCTCGCCGGCCAGAAATGTGAGGCCAATTCGCTGGCTGGCCTTTTTTTGCATGCCCCCCGGGGACGAGACACGGCGGGCCCAGCTTGCATGGAGGCAAGTGTTCCCAATGGGTCAACGATACTGGCGCTGGCTGATTGTCATCGCGATCCTCCTGGCCCTCGATCTATGGATCAACTGGCCAGGCACGAGTTCCATTCAAGTAGGCTCATGGTCACAGAACGTGACCCTGCGCGAAGGCCTGGACCTCCAAGGCGGGCTCGAGGTTCTCCTGGAAGCCGCGCTGCCGGCCAATCAGGCTGTGCCGGCAAGCAGCATGGATGCGGTGCGGACCGTGATCGAGGACCGGGTCAATGGCCTTGGGGTAGCCGAACCCGTCGTTCAGGTTTCCGGAAGTCGGCGGATCCTGGTCGAGCTTCCTGGATATGAGAACCCGCAAGATGCCGTCGCCTTGATCAAGCAGACGGGGCTTCTCGAGTTCGTTGACGCGGACAGTACCCCTCTGGTTGAGGGAACCATTGTGCAGACAGACTACGGGCGCACTGGCAGCGGCTCAGCAACCCCCTCCCCTCAACCAAGCCCATCCCTCTCATCGGCGACGCCGGAGGCGACCCCCGTTGCGGCCACGGCCGCTGCAGCCCCGACACCGACCGGGCCGGTGTACCACACCGTAATGACCGGAGCGGACCTCAGTTCGGTGAACGCGGGGGCCAATCAGTTGGGCCAACCCGTGGTGAACTTCGTGCTTGATTCGGCCGGAACCAAGATCTTCTCCGATTACACGACTACCCATGTCGGCCAATACTTGGCCATTGTCCTGGATGACAAGGTGATCTCCTCCCCCGTTGTCCAAACGGCCATCACCAATGGCCAAGGCCAGATCTCGGGGAATTTCACGGTCGACTCCGCCAATGCCCTGGCCATCCAGCTGAGATACGGAGCCCTGCCGATTCCCCTGCAGGTGGCTCAAATTGAGACGGTTGGCCCCTCGCTGGGTCAGGACTCACTTCGACGCAGCCTGGTCGCGGGGGCGGTCGGCATGTCGGTGGTTGTGCTCTTCATGATCCTCTACTACCGGCTTCCCGGGATTCTGGCCGACCTCGCGTTGGCCCTGTATGCCATGACGGCGCTTTCCATTTTCCGTCTCGTCCCGGTCACGTTCACCCTGCCTGGAATCGCAGGGTTTGTTCTCTCGGTGGGCATGGCGGTAGACGCCAACGTGCTCATCTTTGAGCGGCTCAAAGAGGAGCTTCGCAGTGGAAAGCCGCTGCGCGTGGCGGTCGACGCCGGATTCTCTCGCGCCTGGCCCTCGATTCGCGACTCGAACATCTCCACCATCATTACCTGTCTGATCCTGTACTGGTTCGGGGGCGCCTTTGGGGCCAGCTTGGTTAAGGGCTTTGCCCTGACGCTCGCCATCGGCGTCCTGGTCAGCATGTTCACTGCCATCATTGTGACTCGCACCTTCCTGCATGTGGTGCTGGATCGCATGGATTTCTCGAGGCGCCATTCGTGGTTCGGGATCTAGGGCAGGCCTGGGCCCCGCCCCAGGGAATTCGCCTGCATTCAGTTTCCAAGGGATGAAGGAGCAACGGCATGAATATCATGGGGAAGCGCTACTGGTTCTTTGGTCTCTCCCTGGCTATCATCATCCCTGGAATGATCTTCCTGGCCATTGGGGGCTTGCATCCGGCCATTGATTTCACTGGAGGCAGCCTGCTTCAGCTTCAATTCACCTCGGGCCGAGCTCCCCAACCGGCAGCGGTTGAGCAGGCGATGTCCCGCCTGGGAATCGCGGGGTCAACCGTCCAGACCGTAGGAAGTGACTCGATCGCCATCCAGGCACAACAGATGGACACAACGACCAAGGACAAGGTGGTCAAGGCCATCTCCGCCCAGTTCGGCGCGGCGACAGTCTCCCAGTTTCAGAGCGTCGGGCCCGCCCTGGGGTCTGAAGTGGCCCAGCGCGCGGCTGAAGCCGTGGCCCTGGCGGCGGTGGCGATTACCCTTTACATCACCTACGCCTTCCGCCGGGTCGCGAATGCCCAACGATTTGGGATTGCGGCTGTGGTGGCCATGATCCACGATGTCTGTGTTGTCATCGGGGTTGAGGCAATTCTCGGCCACTTCCTCGGATGGCAGGCCGATTCTCTGTTCCTGACGGCGCTGCTCACCGTGATCGGCTTCTCGGTCCATGACACCATTGTCGTTTTCGACCGGATCCGCGAGAACGAACTGACGTACAAACGCGTCCCTTTTGAAACGATTGTCAACCACAGCGTGGTCCAGACCCTTGACCGATCGATCAATACCTCTCTAACGGTGTTGTTGACCTTGCTTGCCCTGGCCCTCTTCGGTGGAGAAACCACGCGCCATTTCGTTCTGATCCTGCTGGTCGGCATGGCTAGCGGGACCTACTCCTCGATTTTCAACGCCGCCGCTATCCTGGTGGTCTGGGAGAATCGAGAGTGGCACACATGGTTTCGCCGGCGGTCAGCACAGCCGGCGGCCTCCTGACGCATCCATCCCGAAATACGTGAGATCAGTGCATGAACCCACAGGGCGCTACTAGGCGCCCAAGTGGGCGCCGAGCGGGACGTCTTTCTCCGGCCCGTGAAGCCTTGGGGCAGGACAGAGCCACAGGAAGCCCGACTTCCGAACGGTCCCACACCATCAACGGGTTCGAGAAAGGCAGCCCTGGGCGACCGCGGAGTCACTACCGCATCGGGATTCCATGGGGGAAGAATGTGGGACCAAAGATGAGGATCGCCAGCGCAGCCACCGCGAGATAAGGCCCGTAAGCCATGGTGATCCCGCCGGTCGGCCTGTGCCGGGCCAGATGCCAGAGCAGGATTGCCCCCCCCGCGGCGCCGGCCAATACGATTGC
Organism: Anaerolineales bacterium; assembly: GCA_049511715.1. Lineage (GTDB taxonomy): Bacteria > Chloroflexota > Anaerolineae > Anaerolineales > RBG-16-64-43 > JBEKHT01. The sequence goes on along the minus strand of JBEKXU010000016.1, from coordinate 10,275 downwards.
AAGGAGGAGGGCGGGAAGCACTGCGGGCCATCCGACCGCAAGGCCGACCAGGGCCGCCAGCGAGACGTCCCCCAATCCCAGCGCGGCGGCCAGGTTGGATCCAACGGCATGGGCAAACAGGAGGCCGAACGAGAAGAGGAGGAGAAAGACGCCCCCCCCAGCCAGCAGGCCAACCACGGAGTCCAGCAGGCTCCCACGAAGGGCCGACAGGACCAACAGCAAAAGCGCCCCGCCGAATACCACCTCCATCAAGACCAGGCGGTGCTCAAAATCTAGCACCGTTACCAGCAGGAAAAGAAACACGGCCACAATGCCCTCCAGAAGGGACAAAGCACCGTGCCGCCCCTGCGCCCAGAGCATCGGCAGGAGCAATGTCAAAGCGACCGCTACCCACTCCGCACGGCTCGAGGCGGGGGCCCCGCAGTGGGGGCAACCCGGCCTGCCCGCCAATCTGGCCAGAAGGGCATGAGCGGCCAATCCCCATTGGGGTTCCCCACACCACGCGCAGCGCGGAACGAAAAGGGCCCAGCGGATACCCTTCCCGGCCGTCAGGTCATTCCTCGGCAAGTTGTCCGCCAAGCCATTCAGGATGGGCGCCAGGCACAGTCCGAGGAGGGCCAGCGCCAACAGCGCCAGGGTGTTCTGTAGGGTTTCCTCCACGCTCATCCTGCCCTCAGTCCTGACCAGATGCGATCGATTATACGCGACGAGACGGGCGCGGCGGGCCTGCCGCCAACCGTCTCCAACCTCCCCCGTGATAGAATTCCCGACGTGCCCTCCCAGTCACCACCGCTAGACGTAAAGCGCTTTAGCGTCCTGACCGCAGCCATCATCTTGGCCAGCGGGCTGTCGCGGCTCGTTCGCCTTCCCAGCCGGGAATTCATTGTGACGGTCTTGAACATTCACTGGATTGTGGGGGTGAATGGTCCAATGCTGTTCATGGTCCTTCTGGGAGCCCTGGTTGCCTCCGGTGCCTACTCGATCTTCCGCTCACACTCCACCGGGTCGACACTCCCGGGCGAAAGGGAGGGATTGGGTCTCCACCTCATCATCCCGGCCCTGACAGCGATTGCAGGCGGCGCGGCATTGAGTCTTGTGCCTTCCGGCCCACGCTGGTGGGTTGGCTTGGCCTTGTTGAGCGCGCTGGTCGTCCTGGCGGTGGCAGGTGAGTACCTTGCCCTCGATCGAGACGACCCCCACTATGATCAGGCCGCCCTGGGTCTGGAGATCCTCGCCTATTCTCTCCTGGTCCTGGTTTTTAGCGCCCTCCATGCGGCCGACACCCGTCTGGCGATTGCGCTGCCGCTCGTCGCCCTGTCGACCTCGATCCTCATCCTCCGTGTGTTGGCTCTGGCCGCCCCCCTGAACCCCAGGATGTGGAGCTACATGGCGGGAATCGGCCTTCTGGTCGGTCAGCTCGCCCTTCCACTGGACTTCTGGCCCCTGCCATCGGTCGCCTATGGCCTTGGGCTCACCGTCTCGGCCTATGTCCTGGGAGGGCTGGGCAGCCTTCGCTTGCAATCCAAGCTCCGGCGCGCCTCGCTCGTTGAGTACGGTGTGGTCGCCGGCCTGGCGATGGTTGCCCTGCTGGCTATAACCAAGCGTTGAACAATGACCCGGAGAGGTGTATACTTCCTGCAGACCCCTTTTTGGCCATCTGTCCACGGGAACTAGCTGGGCCGATGCACCCACAGCAATGTGGTAAGGAACGCGTATATTTGAAGGGGCCTCATTCCGCACTCATTCTTGGGAAGAAGGTGATGCGTATCGCCAAGGGCCGTTTCCCTGTTCGCCAATTTGGCACCGTAGCCCAATCAGGAGGAGATCCTTCATGAAACGCAATCTGAACCTCATTTTGAGCGCCGTGGTCCTGGCCAGCTTGATCCTGGTGGGCTGCGCGCCGGCGGCAACGGCCGTGCCAACTGCGGCCCCCGCGCCCACCGAGGCGCCAACCATGGCACCGGCTCCGACGGTTGCCCCCGCCGCGAGCGCTACTTCCGCGACATCCAGCCCGGACACCATCATTATCGGTACTACGGACAAGATTGCCAGCCTCGATCCCGGTGACGCCTATTCCATCCGTGACTGGGAAGTGATCAAGAATATCGACTACGGCCTGATCCGGTGGAAGCCCGGGACCACGGACCTGGAGCCCGGTCTGGCAACTGACATGGGCACCGTCTCCAAGGATGGCCTGACCTGGACCTTTACTCTAAAGGATGGCATCAAATTCGGCGACGGCACCCCGCTGACGGCGACCCTTTACGCGCAGCAGCTCAACCGCCTGCTCACGATCGGGCCCAAGTGCCCGAACGATGTGGCCGATTCCTTGGCCGTGCCCTACGTGAAGAGCATCACAGCACCGGATGACAAGACCCTGGTCTTCACCCTGGTGTCGCCGATCGGGTTCTTCCCCGGGCTGTTGGCCACCTCGCCGTATGTTCCTGCGGACCCGAACAACTTCCCGGTCGACAAGTGCGTAACGAATCCGGTCGCCCCTATCTACGGCGTGGGCCCCTGGTACATCGCCCAATACGACCCGGACACGCAGATGGTCTTCAAGCCCAATCCCTACTACACAGGGGATTTGACGCCGCAGGTCAAGCAGGTCATCGTACGACTGTACTCCTCTCCCACCACGATGGCCCTGGCCGTCCAGAGCGGCGAGATTGACGTCGCTTGGCGGTTGCTTTCTCCCGATCAGCTGACCCAGCTCAAGGGAGTCTCCGGCCTGACGATCGGAACCCTCAGCGGCGGCCGCATTCAGTTCCTGGATCTGAACCATACGATGGCGCCCTTCAACGACCCGAATGTGTGCAAGGCGGTCGCCTCGGCCATCGACCGCAACGCGATTGCCGATACGGTCTACCAGGGCCAGGTCACCCCGCTCTATTCGCAGATCCCGCCAGGTTTCCTGGGAGCCGACCAGGCTTTCGATACCATGTACCAGGCTCCGAACCTGGACGCGGCCAAGGCCTTCCTGGCCAAGTCGGGATACACGGCCTCGAATCCCCTGAAGCTCACGCTCTGGTACCCGCCTGAGCACTACGGCGCCTCGACTGCTCAATGGATGCAGTTGATCAAGACCCAGCTCGAGGCCACGGGCGCCATTCAGGTGACCCTGCAAGCCCAAGAATGGAGCACGTATGTGCCTGCGCTGACGAGCGGCAAAACCTACCCCGCTGGCGTCCTCGGTTGGTTCTTCGACTACCCGGACCCCTCCGACTACATGGATCCGTTCGTCAACAACCGCGGGGAAGGCACCAATGTCACTCTTCCGGCCACGGGCAGCACGACCGGCATCCCGATCAACGCCGAGGCCAAGCAGTTGGTCACACTGCTGCAGCAGGCCGATATCGAAACCGACACGGCCAAGCGAACGGCTGAGTACCAGCAGGCCCAGCAGATCTATGCCGACATGGTCGTGACGCTGCCCATCTTCTTCTCGGCCGAGCACGTGGTCTATCGGAGCAACATCAAAGGCTCGTCCAACTTTGCGACGCCCGAGACCTTGAACATCGGGCCGGACCTCGAGTTCAACTACTCCACGCTCAGCAAGAGCGCACAATAGGCTGTACCCCGATTGGGGCGGGGAAGTCTCCCCGCCCCAATCCCTCTGCCTAATCGGCATAATCCGTGTCCCCGATTGCAATCATCGCACTATTAATTGGCGTCCCCTCTCTCCTCGGGCTGGCCATCGTTTTCCTCCGAGGCTCGCCGGGCCTGCGCCGTTACATCCTCACCCGGATCGTCCTGACCCTGCCGATGGTTTTCATCTTGGGGACGATGGTCTTCATCGTGCTGAGAGTAATGCCGGGGGACCCAGTGACCTCGGCCTTGGGCCCAAAAGGCACCCCACAGCAGATCCAGGACATGCGGGCCGCACTTGGACTCAACGATCCCCTGATCGTGCAATACGGCCGGTTCCTGTGGAGCATGGTCACACTCCGGTTTGGGAATTCGCTCATCGGCGGCCACCGCCCGATCATCGCCGAAATGAGCGAGCGCTTCCCCGCCACGCTGGAGCTCATCGTACCCTCCTCGATTCTGGCCCTCTTGATCGGGATCTTCGGCGGGGCGCTGGCCGCTGCGAACCGCAAGCACGCGACCGATTTTGGGATGCGAATCTATGCGGTGGTGATCTATTCCCTGCCAGTATTCTGGCTGGGCCTAATCCTTCAGCTGTTCTTCGGCATCGTCCTCAAATGGCTTCCGATCTCCGGCCGCATTGACCCCATCATCGGCACGACCCTCAAGACCGTCACCAACATCTACAGCCTGGATGCCCTGATTTCCGGGAACTGGCCCGCGTTCTTCTCCGTTCTCCAGCACCTTGTCTTGCCAACCCTGACCCTGGGACTGATCCTGTCCGGGGTTTTTGTTCGCATGACCCGCATCAATGTCATCGAGACGCTGCACACCGACTACATCGCCGCCGCACGCGCCCGCGGCATCCGGGAACGGGCCGTGGTCTACGGGCACGCTCTGAAAAATGCCATGATCCCCGTGATCACTTTGATTGGCCTGCAGGTCGCCATCCTGCTGGCCGGCGCTGTCCTGACCGAGACGGTGTTCTCGTGGCCGGGCATGGGCAGCTACTTGGTCGAGCGCATATCCGCCCGGGACTACACCGCGGTCCAGAGCGTCATCACCGTATTCGCGCTTCTGGTTGCCCTCATTAGCCTGGCAGTCGATGTGATCTATTCCATCGTTGATCCACGAGTGAAGTACTAGCCGTGCCCAAGAACCCTGTCGAGACTCCCGAGATCTTACCCGAAGGCGCATCCTGGGAGGTGGAACTCAACCGGGTGGGCTTCGTCCGGCGGCTGCTCATGGCTCGCCGCTGGTACGGTGCCGACTGGTGGTTTGTCGCCATCGGAGGGGTTGCGGTGGTCGCCTTCATCATTGTGGCCCTCTTCCCCGGGCTGTTCGCTCCGTACTCCCCCTTTGTTCAGGTCGGGCCGCCCTTCCTTGCGCCGGAGGCCCACGTGGACATGCCGGTCTTGATCGTGCCCAAAAAGTCCTCCGTCAAGAGCCTGCAGGATCTGGCCGTTCCTCCGGATGCGAACCGACCACAGATCAGCGTTGTCGAAGGATATCCGACCGCCGGGGCCCTGAACACAGAATCGCAGAAGATCGACGAGCAGATCAAGGATGAGCCGCGCGGGCTGCGCCTGCGCCCAGTCATTGACCGATATCCTTCCCTCCAAGAGACCCTGCATGCCGTTGTCGACGGCCAGGACAACGCCTCGGTAGTCCAGGAGTCACAATTCAAGAGCGTCGCAGCAAGTTTTCCCTCGCTACGGGAGGCCGCCCCGATCCAGGGAGGGGCCTTTTCTGCAGGCGGATTCATCCTGGGGACCAACGATATCGGTCAGGATGTCTTGAGTCGCTTGTTATGGGGAACGCGAATTGCCCTCACGATTGGATTCAGTTCCTCCATTGTGTCCCTGCTTGTCGGGGTCCCCCTGGGCCTGCTGGCGGGCTTTGGCGGCGGCTTGTTCGACCGGCTGCTAAGCCTCTTGATGGACAGCCTTTACGCCTTCCCGGGCCTGATCCTGGCGATCGCGATCACGGCGGTGCTGGGCCCAAGCATGCTGAACATCATCGTCGCCATCTCCGTGCTGTATGTTCCAACCTACTACCGGATCGTGCGCGGGCAGACTCTTTCCGTCAAGGAGGAGGTCTACGTCGAAGCCGCTCGGAGCATTGGGGCACGGCGCCTAGAAATCTTGAGCCAATATGTCTTCCCGAACGTCATCCAATCCGTCGCCATCATCTTTTCCGTCAACGTGGCGGACGCCATCCTGACCGGCGCTGGCCTGTCCTTCCTGGGCCTGGGTTTGCCGCCGACGATGGCGGACTGGGGGATTGACCTGGCCCGCGGCCAGACGTTCATCCAGACGGCTTGGTGGATGATCACCTTCCCCGGCCTGGCCATCCTGATGGTCGTATTGGCCTTTACCCTAATGGGCGAGGGGCTGATGGAGATCTACAACCCCAAGCTGCGGGAGCGCTGATGCCAGAGGATATCCTCTACTCCATCCGCAATCTCACCGTGGAGTATGGGACCCGGGCGGGTCCTGTGCGCGCCGTCGACAACCTTTCCCTCGACATCCGCCGCGGGGAGATCCTCGGCCTGGTGGGCGAATCGGGCTGCGGCAAATCCACGATTGGCAAAGCGCTGATGCGCCTGCACGAAGTTCCCGCCAGAATCACCGCCGGAGAACTCTGGTTTGACGGGCGCAATCTGATGGAGCTTCCCGCGGGGAAGATGCCGGAGATCCGCGGCGCCGAGATCGGGATGGTCTTCCAGGATCCCATGACCTCGCTGGATCCGGTCGAAAGCATCCTCGACCACCTGACGGAAACGGTTCTCACCCACGAGCCGAAGACCAGCGGGGCGGCGGCCAAGAAGCGGGCCGAAGAACTGGTCGAGCGGCTGGGGATCCGGCGCGAGCGCCTGAAAGAGTACCCGCACCAAATGTCCGGCGGGATGCGCCAGCGGGTGATGATCTCCCTGGCGCTGGCCTTGCGGGCAAAACTGGTCATTGCCGACGAGCCGACCACCTCCCTGGACGTGATCGTCGAAGCGAAGATCCTCGACTTGCTCAAAGAGCTCCAGAAGGAGTTTAACCTGACCATTCTGCTCATCACGCACAATATCGGGGTGGTGGCCGAGGTGGCAGACCGTGTAGCGGTCATGTATGCCGCCAGGCTGGCGGAGGTCGGAACGGCCGAGGAGGTCTTCGCGAACCCGAAACACCCCTACACCCAGGGTCTGCTGAAGTCGGTCCCCAATATCGAACTGAACAGCGCCGAACTGTACAAGATGGGCGGACAGCCCCCCAGCCTTCTGCATCCTCCCAAGGGATGCCGCTTTCACCCCCGCTGCCCCCTGGTCATGGACATCTGTTCCAAGGAAGAACCGGAATTTGAGCCGGTGATCGGCGACCATCTGGCTTCGTGCTGGCTCTACCAGGAGCACGAGGGCCGCGGCTCCAGCGAGAGACACGAGGTGCACAACGCCTAAGCCAGACCCGGTCGCCGACCGCAAAGCGCCCGTGCGCGTCGCCCTAGAGGGCGAGGACATGATCCGTGTCGAGAATCTTCGGAAGTTTTTCCCCGTCCAGAGCGGATTCATTGCCTCGCTGCTCAACCGCGGCAATATCCCCACGGTCAAAGCCGTCGATGACGTCACCTTTTCCATCCGCCGCGGCGAAGTGTTCGGGCTGGCCGGGGAGAGCGGCTCGGGCAAGTCGACGATCGGTCGGCTGGTGTTGCGCCTTTACGACCCGACCTCCGGCCGGGTGGTCTTCGATGGCATTGACCTGGAGAGCCTGTCATCGGAGCAGATGAGGCGCATGCGGTCCCGAATGCAGATCGTCTTCCAGGATCCGCTGGCATCCCTCAACCCCAGAATGACGATTGGCCAAGCCATCGGGCACCCGGCCAGGATCCACATGCCCGAATTGTCTCCCGCGGAACGGCGCAATCACGTCATGGAAATCCTGCAGGCCGTGGGCATGAATCCGCCGGAGGCGTTCTACGACCTGTTCCCGCATCAAATCTCCGGCGGCCAGCGCCAACGCGTGGTCCTGGCACGAGCCCTGGTGACTTCCCCAGAATTCATTGTGGCCGATGAGCCGATTGCCATGGCCGATGTGTCGGTCCGCGCCATCCTGCTCGAGCTGATGATGAAGATGAAGGAAGAGTTCCACCTGACGTACTTGTTCATCACCCACGACCTAGCCACCGCCAAGTACGTCTGCAATCGCATCGCCATCCTGTACCTGGGCAAGCTCTGCGAGCTGGGTCCCATCAACGAGGTCTACAGCCATTACGCCCACCCGTATACCCGGGCCTTGCTGGAAGCGGTTCCGGTCCCTGATCCGCGCCACCGGCGAACCGAGCCCATGCCCTCCGGCGAAATCCCCAATGCCATCAACCCCCCTCCGGGCTGCCACTTCCACCCGCGCTGCCCGATCGCACGGGAAAACTGCTCGATCCAAGAACCTCCGCTGCGGGAGATCCGGCCCGGGCACCTAGTCGCCTGCCACTACGCCGAAGAACTCTTGAAATGAGCCCATCGCAAGAGGGGCTCTTCCGCCACGCCATTGGCCTCGTGCGGAGTGCCGCGCCGCCCTCTCCGCGGGCATGCCCCGCACAGGACCATAAACACGAAGCCCCTCTGTCTTTCCTACGAGAAGACCTCCGGATCACCCTTCTCAGCCTCAACCTGCCGGGCCAGCAATACCCGATGACTTCTCGATACGCCCCTAGCCTAGAAGAGACACGAACCCGCCCGCGGGTTTTTGGGCTTCTTCCCTTGGAACAGCCGCCGGCCTGACGAAATCCACGGCAGGCCGGTCTGTGCCTCAACCGGCCCTGAGCCTCTCGGCCCGGGCGCTTGCACGGGAGAGATCCGGACGGAGGCGTCGCCCCGAATCCGGATCAGAGCCCCAGCGCTGACTTCACCGCCTTCAGGCTGGGCTCAATGACCTTCGCCTCCCCCACCGCTTGCGAGGCCGCTCGAACGTCCTTCAGCCCGCTTCCGGTGATCAGGACCAGGGCACGATCCCCCTCTCCCAACCGGCCCTCCCGGACCGCCTGCCGCAGCCCCGCATAGGCAGCGGCGGCCGCAGGCTCTGCGAAGACCCCTACCCGCCCCAGGTCCACCATGGCCCCCAGGATGTCCGCGTCGCTAACCTTCAGGTAAGCTCCCCCGGATTGGACCACAGCCCGCACGGCGCGCGCGCCGTCGCGAGGCAGATCGACCGAGATGCTGTCCGCCAACGTGGCCGCAGACACGGGGATAATTTCCTCGCTTCCCCTCTGCCAGGCGCTGGCGATCGCGGCGGATCCCTTGGCCTGAACTCCGAACAGACGCGGAACTCGGTCCAGCCAACCGAGGGCGTGGAGATCCTGAAAGCCCTTATAAAGTCCGCTGATGATATTGCCATCGCCCACGGATACCACAACCGCCGGTGGAACTGAGTTCGAGCGCGTCGTGGGGCTGCCCTCCAAAACCTGCTCCCAGATCTCGTAGGCGGCGGTCTTCTTTCCTTCCGCGGTGAATGGGTTGTAACCGGTGTTGCGGCAGTACCATCCGAATTCCTTCGAAGCTTCAATCGAGAGATCGAAGGCCTGGTCGTAGTTCCCGTCCACCAAGAGGACGGCCGCCCCGTAAATCAACAACTGCGCCACTTTGGCCGGCGGAGCGTTTCGCGGGGCCAAGATCACAGACCGCTGGCCGCAGGCAGCCGCCAACCCGGCCAGGGCAGCACCCGCATTTCCGGTGGAGGCCGTAACAATGACCGGAGCGGCAATCTCCTTCGCACGGGCGAGGACTACGGCGCTGGCTCGGTCTTTGAGGGAGCCGGTCGGGTTTCGCCCCTCATCCTTGAGCCACAGCTGCCCAATCCCGAGCTCTCGAGCCAGAGACGGTTCCTCGTAGATCGGCGTCCACCCTACCGCACTCATGGGCGTGCCCTCCGGTCCCGGGGCCTCGGCCGGCAGCAGCTCCTGATACCTCCAAATCGAGTGCCGGGAAGAAGCCCAGAGGGCGTGCGGGTCGACTCGACCCCGAATCTCGCCGTAGTCCAGAACGACATCGAGATTCCCGCCGTCCGCGGGACAAAGGTACGTGGCCTCATCCGGCGAGTACTCTCGCGAGCAGGTCGAACAGCGGTAACCGACGAAGTTCATGCGTTTCCTCTTTTCAAGGGAATGGTCACGAGCGCTCGCCGTGGCCTGGATGGGTCCGCGCCGCGCCTCCGGGTCCCAAGAATGGCCAGCCGCGCGCCCAGGAAAAAGACGCCGCGAGCGCACGGAGCCGCCCTCGGCCGAACGCACGGCCTGGCCCTCAACTGGCAAGATCCTTTTTCACGGCTTGTTGGGTTTTTCGGTCAGCCGGGCACGGGCAGTCCGGCCATCTCCCTCATTCGCTGTCGAAGGGAACGCCCAGCGAGGCCGGCGGTAAGGCGCGCAAAGCCCGCAAGAGGCGGGCTACCAGCCGGCGGGTCCCTTCAGGCAAGGTGGCCAACATGCGATTGACCCATTCGGCATTCCCAATGTTGACCAGCAGCAGGGTCAGGATCATCAGCGGGAAAGGTGCCACCTGCAGCACCTGGGTTGGGATGTTGGGCAGGATAGGCTGCAGCACGAGGCCGAGCCACTGCAGGAAGGAGAACAGGTACACTCCGAAGGCCGCTCGGAATGGATTCCAGCCGCCGAAGATGGTGATCGAAAGGACGATCCAGCCGTAGCCATCCA
>JBEKXU010000015.1:0-74076 GCA_049511715.1 Anaerolineales bacterium | reverse complement strand
GTTTGCCCCTGCAGCGGCTGCTACAAGAACATGTCCTCCGTCCGGGCCGAGCTCCAGGCCGATGTCCACGCGGCCGGGCGCATCAATTCGGCACTGGAAGCTGATAACCTCCACTTTACTGGAAAAAGCGCTGTCCGCCATCTGGTGGAGGTCCTGGTTGAGGATGTCGGGTTGGATGAGATCAAGAGTCGCATGACGCATCCGCTGGCTGGGATGAAGATTGCGGCCTACTACGGGTGTCAGATGGTCCGCCCGAAGAAGGACTCGGAGGACGTTGAGCAGCCTACCTTCTTCGAGGAGCTGATGGCCACGACGGGGGCGGACCCGATTGACTTTCCCCTGAGATTGCGCTGCTGCGGTGGATCGCTGATCATCTCCAGCCGCCAGCCCGCCCTGAGTCTGGTCCATGATCTTCTTCAGAACGCCGTGGATCACGGTGCGACCGTGATTGCGACGGCCTGCCCCATGTGCCAAATCAATCTGGAATGCTACCAGCGGCAGGTCAATGAGGTGTTTGGGACGAAGTTTTCGGTCCCCGTGCTTTATTTCACGCAGCTGATGGGGCTGGCGATGGGGGTTGCGCCGAAACGCCTGGGCATTGGCTCGGAGTTCGTGTCGCCGAAACCGGTCCTGGCTTTCTGCGATCGCCCCTCGGCGGCGTAAGCCGGCCCGGGAGCCAGACTCGTGCAGCGGGTGGCCGTCCGAATTGGGAAAGGACAGGAAACCATGAGCGAACGGGTAGGGGTCTACATCTGCCATTGTGGGAGCAATATTGCCGGGACGGTGGACGTGGAAGCGGTCGCCAAGTGGGCGGGGGAAAAACTTGCCCCGCGGGGCGTGGTGGTCGCCCGCGATTACAAGTTCATGTGCTCCAGCCTGGGCCAGGAGCTGGTCGAAAAAGACATCCACGAGCTGGGGTTAACGCGAGTGGTCGTTGCCGCCTGCTCCCCTCACCTGCATGAGAAAACTTTCCGGGGGGCCTGCGCCCGAGCGGGCCTGAATCCCTATCTGTGCGAGCTGGTCTCCGTTCGCGAGCAGGACTCCTGGGTTCACACGGACCGGCAAGCGGCCACGCAGAAGGCCATGGCGCTCATCTCCGGAGCCGTGGAACGGGTGGTCCATGATGCTCCGCTGGAGCCCTTGCACGTGCCGATCAATCCGGCCACATTGATCGTGGGCGGCGGAATTGCTGGCATCTCGGCGGCCCTCGAGATTGCGGACAGCGGGACACGGGTCTACCTAGTCGAGCGAGAGCCCTCGATTGGGGGGCACATGGCGCAGTTCGACAAGACCTTCCCGACGCTGGATTGTTCTGCGTGCATCCTGACTCCCAAGATGTTCGATGCCGGCAACCACCCCAACATCACCCTGCTCACCTGGAGCGAGGTGGAGAAAGTGGACGGGTACGTCGGAAACTTCACGGTCACGGTCCGGAAGAAGGCGCGCTACGTGAACACTGCGTCCTGCACCGGGTGCGGGATTTGCTGGGAGAAGTGCCCCAAGAAAGTGGCAGACACCGTTTTCGAGGCCGGCCTGGGAAACCGCAAGGCGGTCTACCGTCCCTTCGCTCAGGCCGTGCCAAAGTACCCGGTGATTGACGCGGAAAACTGCACGTATTTCAAGACTGGAAAATGCAAGGCCTGCCAACTCTTCTGCCCGACCGAGCCAAATTCGATCGATTTCACGCAGAAGGATGAGATCCTCGAACTGAAAGTCGGGAACATCCTGCTGGCGACGGGTTTTGACCTGTTTGATGCGAAGCGAATCCCGCAGTACGGGTACGGCCGCCTGCCGAATGTCTTTACCAGTCTGGAATTTGAACGCCTGTGCAACGCCGCCGGCCCGACCGAGGGAAAGATCGTTCTGCGCGACCGAAAAACCGTGCCGCAGTCCGTGGCGATCATCCATTGTGTGGGGAGCCGGGACGAAAACTACAACCGCTACTGCTCGGCCATCTGCTGCATGCAGAGCCTCAAGTTTGCGCACATTGTTCAGGAACGGACCGAGGCCGAGGTCTACAACTTCTATATCGATATCCGCGCGGCGGCCAAGGACTATGAGGAGTTCTACGATCGCATCCTCGAGGAGGGCGGCCACTTCATTCGAGGGAAGGTTGCCGAAATCACCGATGCGGCGCGCTTTCCCGGCGAGGAAGGCAAGCTCATTGTGCAGGTGGAAGACACGCTGATTGGCAAACAGCGGCGTATCCCCGTCGATATGGTTGTTCTTTCGGCCGGACTGGAGCCGCGCCACGACGCCAAAGAGGTCGGCAAGCGCTTTGGCATCTCCTGCAGCGTGAACGGCTGGTTCACGGAGCGGCACCCCAAGCTGGACCCGGTCGCGACCATGACGGAGGGGATCTTCATCGCCGGCTGCGCGCAGGGGCCGAAGGATATTCCTGCCACGGTCGTCCAGGGGGCCGCCGCGGCCGCTCGCATCATGGGAAGAATCCAGCAAAAGGAAATTGCTCTCGAACCGATCCGGGCCACTATTGATGAGGCCCGCTGTTCCGGCTGCCGCATCTGCAACAGCCTCTGCCCCTTCAACGCCATTACTTTCCACGAGGACCGGGCGGTTTCCGAGGTCAATCCCGCGCTTTGCCAGGGATGCGGAACGTGCGTGGCGGCTTGCCCTGCCGGCGCCATCAGCGGTACCGGATTCAGCAACGACCAGGTCTTGGCTCAGCTGGAAGGAATACTCCTGCGCAACGTGGACGGCCACAAGGTGGCCGTCGCCGAGCCCGTGGCCGCTTGAACTGGATCCCCGGCCGGCGCGCGAACAAGCGCACCTGGGGCCGGGATCGGGAGCGATCGAATGAATGAGGAAATTGTCGCCAAGAGCTTTTGGAGAGGGCCGAGAGGGTTCGACTCCCACGCCCAGCTCGATGCGAAGCAAGTCCATCTCAGTGAAAAGGGATCGCAATGACCGAGACCTTCGAACCCGTCATCATCGGCTTCACCTGCAATTGGTGCAGCTACCGCGCCGCGGACCTGGCTGGCACCTCGCGGATAAAGTATCCACCGAACATCCGCTTGATCCGCCTGATGTGCTCCGGGCGCCTTGATCCGACCTTCGTGCTGAAGGCGCTCGCTTCCGGGGCGGACGGCGTGATGATCACCGGATGCCATCCCGGGGAATGCCACTACCTGGAACAAAACTACAAGGCCATGCGGCGCTATCAGTTTTTGCAGCGCCTGCTCAGCCAAATGGGCATTGAGCCTCAGCGGGTCAAGCTCGTGTGGGCCAGCGCGGCCGAGGGGGCGCACTTGGCGCAAGAGATCACCAAGATGGTCGAGGAGATCCGCGCACTGGGTCCGCTCCGCTGGCCATCCGGGGACGGGGCGCACACCCTGGCCAAAGAGGCCGCCCAGGCCAGCCTGACGGAGGTGCCGGCATGAGCCAGAATGGAAAACCAAAGTTCGCGATGTATTGGGCGGCTTCGTGCGGCGGGTGTGAAATCGCCGTCCTGAACACCCACGAGAAGATCCTGGACGTGGACGCGAACTTCGACGTCGTCTTTTGGCCGGTCGCTATGGACGCCAAGTACAAGGATGTCCGGGCCATGCCCGACGAGTCGATCACCCTGTGCCTTTTCAATGGGGCGATCCGCAACAGCGAGAACGAGGAAATGGCCCATCTTCTGCGGCGCAAATCGAAGATCCTGGTCGCCTTTGGATCCTGCGCCACCGAGGGCGGAATCCCCGCCCTGGCGAATCTCTCCAGCACCCGGGAGATCCTGGATACCGCTTTCCAGACGCCGACGACCCAAAACCCCGAAGGACTTCGGCCGAACCCCAAATGGAAATCCGGCGAAGGAGAAATCACCATCCCGGAGATGTGGTCAGTCGTTCGTTCACTCGACCAGGTCGTGCCCGTCGACTATTACATGCCCGGGTGTCCGCCCGAGTCGCACCAGATCGCGGCCGTGCTTGACCTGGTCATCCAGGCCCTTCAGGGGAAGGCGCAACTCCCGCCTGCCGGGGCGGTGATCGGGGCAGGCAATTCCTCCGTCTGCGACGAATGCCCCCGCAAGCGGAATGAGAAGAAAATCCGCAAGTTTGTTCGCATTCAAGAGATCCAGACCGACCCAGACCTCTGCTTGCTGGAGCAGGGGATCCTGTGCAGTGGCCCTGCCACCCGCAGCGGCTGCACCGCCCTGTGCCCCCAGGCGGGAGTCCCCTGCGTCGGCTGCTATGGACCGACCGAAGGCGCCATTGACATCGGAGCGCGGCTCCTGAGCGCCGTCGCCTCAGTGATCGACAGTACGGACCCCGCCGAAATCGACCGCATCCTGGACGGCATCCCCGATCCTGCCGGGTCGCTTTACCGCTTCAACATGGCCGGGTCGTTGCTTCAGGCTGGCAAGACGGCCTGGGAGGAGGAAAAGCATGCAGCGCATAACGGTTGACCCGATCACACGCCTGGAAGGGCACGGCAAGATCGAGATCTTTCTGGATGACAAGGGCGAGGTAGCCAACACCTACTTCCAGATCCCCGAACTCCGCGGATTTGAGCGCTTCTGTGTCGGCCGGCCGATCGAGGAAATGCCGATCCTGACCAACCGGATCTGCGGGGTGTGCCCGGAGGCCCACCACATGGCGGCGGCCAAGGCCTGCGACGCGGTTTACCATGTGGACCCCCCGTCGGCCGCGAAGAAGCTCCGCGAGCTGCTCTACAGCGCCTTCTACGTGACCGACCATACGACCCACTTTTATGCCCTGGGGGGCCCCGACTTCATCATGGGCCCTGATGCACCCGTGGCGGAACGGAATATCCTGGGGGTGATTCACAAGGTTGGGCTGGAGGTTGGCGGAAAGGTCATCCAGGCCCGCAAGTACGGCCACACCGTCGTCGAAATGATTGGCGGCCGCAAAGTGCATCCCTGCACCGCGATCCCGGGCGGCCAAAGCAAGGGCATCACTGAGGAACAGCGCAAGGAAATCGAGACGATGGGCCGCTGGGCCGTGGAATTCGCCCAATTCAGCCTGAAGCTCTTCGATGACATCGTGCTGAAGAACAAAGCCTACTTGGACTTGGTCCTGGGCGATGCCTACACGCACAAGACTTACTACATCGGACTGGTCGATGAAAACAACCGGGTAAATTTCTACGATGGCAAGGTGAGCGTCGTGGACCCCGAGGGCAAGCGTTTGGGAAAGTACGCTCCCTCCGAATACCAGGATTGGATAGCCGAGCACGTTGAGCCCTGGACCTATCTCAAGTTCCCGTACCTCAAGAAAGTCGGCTGGAAGGGCTTCGTCGACGGCAAGGATTCCGGGGTGTATTGCGCCACACCGCTTTCCAGGCTCAACGCGTCGGACGGCATGGCCACCCCGCTGGCCCAGGCCGAATACGAGCGCTTCTTCAAGACCCTGGGCGGAAAGCCCGTTCACCAACGGCTGGCGACCCACTGGGCAAGGCTTGTCGAGTTGCTGTACGCCGCGGAGCGCTGGGTCCAGCTGGCCACGGATCCGGAAATCACCTCGGACAACTTCCGCACGATCCCGACGGAAAAGCCGACGGAAGGAGTGGGAATTGTCGAGGCCCCGCGCGGCACACTCACTCATCACTACTGGACCGATGAGCGCGGAATTGTGACCAAGGTCAACTTGATTGTGGGCACCACCAACAACTACGCGCCGATCAGCATGTCGATCCGCAAGGCGGCTCAGGCCTTCGTGCACAACGGGAAGGTGGTCAGCGAAGGGATGTTGAATCGCGTGGAGATGGCGTTCCGCGCCTATGACCCCTGTTTCGGCTGCGCCACCCACAGCCTCCCCGGCCAGATGCCGTTGGAAGTCACGGTTCGCGACGCACATGGGGTGGTGCTGACCAACCTCAAGCAGAAGTGCTAGAGGCGGGGGGGCCCCCGCCGCGAGGGCCCCGAGGCCTGGGGCCGGGGAAGGCCGTTCGAACGGCCAGGGATTCGCCTCTCCGAGGAGCAAGTACGGTGAACAACCAACAGGAGCTCATTTTTCGCCAACTCTTGACCCTGAGAGATGGGGCCCGGGTCCTCCTGCGCCCCCTGGTCCCGGAAGACAAACAGGCCTTGCTCAACCTCTTTTCAACCGTTACTTCCGAAGAACGCCGCTCGATGCGCACGGATGTTCGCAACCCCTCCCTGGTCGAGGGGTGGGTCGACTCCATCGACTACAACACGGTTCTGCCGCTCGTGGCGGTCGTCGGCGAGCGAATCGTCGGTGACGCAACCCTTCGGTTTGGGCACGGCCCCGCCCGGCACCGCGCCGAAGTGCGCATCTTCCTTGCCAAGGACTTCCGAACGCGAGGCCTCGGTAACCGAATGCTCCAGGCGTTGATCGAGATCGCCAAGAAACGCGATCTGCTCATACTGGAGGCCGAGATTCTCCAGGATCAGCCCAGCTTCATCAAGGCTTTCCAAACCCAGGGATTCCAGACCGAGGCGATGCTTCAGGACTACTTCATGGCTCCGGACGGAGAGATGTGCGCCGTCGTGAAAATGATCCTCCGGCTGCGAACCCCCAACGATGAGTTCTGATCGCGGGATTGCGGGCCTACGGGGTGATGTCCCCATGACGATTGTGCCCAACCAAGCCAAGAAGGAACCGGCCCCTGGGGTCCAGTCATCCCAAGCGACGACCGCCGCGCCCGGGGCGGCCACCCTGGTTCTTGGGCTGGGGAATCCTCTCCTGGGGGATGATGGCGCCGGCTGGAAGATTGTGAACCAGCTTCGGAATCAGATCCCTGCCCAGGAGGTCGAGTTTGATTGCCTGGATTGCAGCGGCCTGGCCCTCATGGAGCGTTTGGTCGGCTATCGCAGAGCCATTCTGGTGGATGCCGTGACGACGCCGAAGGGAAAGAGAGGACAGGTGCTGTGCCTCTCCCTTGACGAACTGGGCGATCCGGCGCTCGGCCATCTCACCTCCGCCCACGACACGTCGCTCCTCTCGGCCCTGGAGCTGGCGCGCCAACTGGGTCTGCCCCTGCCCTCGCCGATACTCTTGGTCGGGATTGAGATTCAGCCCGGCTACGATTGCACCGAGAGCCTCAGCGCGGCCGTCCAGAAGGCGGTCCCGGAAGCCGTTGAGAGAGTTCGAGGGCTTCTGGCTGATCTCCAGGCCACCGCGGAGACCGGCCCGCGCCCCAGCTGAACCGGCCCAACCCTGATGCGAAGAGCCTAAGGGGATGTGGAGGGCGAGGAGAAAGCTTCCCGCCCTCTTTTCTCGTATTGCCCTTCCGCCCCAGAGCGTTCCGTCGGGAGGCCCGCTCTCCGATGCCAAGCGCGTGAAGCCCTGGGGAGGGTTGGTTCGGGGCGGAAAGTCCCGGTTCTCAATGGATCGTGTAATCCGGCAAGATCACAGGGCTGGGATTCCCGGCAGACAGCCCAGCGTCCCGTCGAAGTTGTTCCCACCTCTGGAGATGAGCAAGGGTGAGCCGCCCCGGCTGAACCTGTTTTGCCCAGCGAGCGGCCGCCAGTCCGGCCCGACGGCCGAATACGCAAACGTCCAGCAGACTGTTCCCCATGAGCCGGTTTCGGCCGTGAACGCCGCCCGAGGCTTCTCCCGCAACAAACAGACCCGGGATGGGGGTCGAGCCGTCAGGCCGGATGGCAATGCCCCCATTCTGGTAATGCAGTGTCGGATAGACCAGGACAGGCTCCCGGACCATATCGATTTCGAACCGTTTGTACTGCCGGACCATGGCGGGCAGCTCGCGGGCGACGGTTCCCGGCCCAGCCACGATTTCAATCAGCGGAGAATCAAGCCAAACGCCTGGTTGGCCTGAGGGCGCGGTGATGCCTTTCTTGCGATCCAGGCACTCGCGAATAAACGCGGCCGATTCCACATCCCTGGTTTCCAAGGGGTAGACGAACTGCTCTCCGTCCGCGTTGCAGACCTGGGCACCCAGCCCCCGAACCTTCTCCGTGACCAATTGCCCGAGGATTTGCTCCGGATAGGCGGCTCCTGTGGGGTGGTACTGCATGGTATCGATGAAGCTGAGCTTGGCCCCGACCCGGTAGGCCAGGACCAGCCCATCCCCTGTCGCCCCATAGTGGTTGGTGGTCGGGAATCCCTGGTAGTGAAGGCGGCCGCTGCCTCCCGTCGAAAGGATCACCGACCTGGCGCGGACGACGAGCAGTTTGCCGGTGTCGAAGTCTTTCAAGACGGCTCCCGCCGCCTGGCCGCGGTCATCCAGAATGAGTTCCACCGCCGGGCGAAACTCCCAGATGCGGACCGCCGGGGCATCTCCAACCGAGAAAGAGCGGACCTCGTCCCGCAGGGTACGCATGATCTCCGCCCCGCTGTAATCGCGAGCCGCATGCATGCGCTTGCGGCTTGTACCGCCGCCGTGGATCGTGCGCATCGTGCCGTCCGGGTCCTTGTCAAACATGACGCCGAGGGATTCGAGCCAGGCAATCACCTGCGGGGCGTCCATCACCAGCGCCTCGACCAGATCGGGATCGTTGGCGAAGCCCCCTCCCCCGATTACATCCAGGTAATGAATGGCCGGCGAATCGTTGGCCTTATCGGCCGCCTGGATCCCCCCCTGGGCCATCATGGTATTGGCGTCCCCGAAGCGCAGCTTGGTCACCAGAAGCACCTGAGCCCCGCTCCCGCAGGCCAGAAGCGTGGCGCTTGCCCCTGCGCCGCCTCCGCCAATGACCAGGACGTCGCACTCGGCCTCGACCTGCTCCAAGCGGACTTGGCCCGCCGACAGGAGGCTGGGGGCCTCCAGCGCCTCGGCGAGTTCTCTCGGGGTGCGGTCGCCCCGGTTGGGTCCAATCCCAATCTCGCGAAAGGCGCTCTGGACGTAGTCCGGATGAAATGTGCGCAGAAGGCTTTCGCGCTCGGCCGCCGGAAGGCGCGGATGAACCTCGGTCAGTCGCCTCGCCCGAGAGGCTTCCACTTTGGACAGCGATGGCCGGAACATTTCGGGATAGGGCATGATCACCTCAAGCCGATCAACGGTTGCTGCCCCGGTTTGTTCATCGGCCGCCCTGCTCGACCTTCGCAGGGCGGAGTGCGAGGCCGATCGCCCGCCCCGATAGGGCCGCCCCTGCGTAGGCCATGCTTCCTCGTAGAAACGAGCGCCCTCCCGGGCAACCCATGCGATGGAGGGAGGCCTTCCCAGATTCCGCGTGCGGTTCCTGCGACCGTCCAGCGAGCGGACGCAACCGGCCCGGTCGGAATCTTCCCTCCCGGGCCTTCCTCAGGCCGACCCGCGAACAAACGCAGGGCAGCGTGGCAACGGCGCGAACCGGGTCGCCATTCTTTCCCGGGTACAAGCCGGCTCCGGCTCATTCCCGTCCGCCTTCCGCCGGCCACTGCAACATCGCGGCGGCGATGGCCTCTCGAGCCTGGTCCAAGGCCCAGTCGAGAGCCGCCGCCGGAGCCGCACTCCGCACGAAGCGGTTGATCTCAATCTGAGGACTCGGCCCCGCACCCGCAAAGACCATCGTCGTGCGGTCCACGGCTCTCCGGAGCATCTCGCCCGTGCCGAGCCGAACCTGGCTTGCGGCAACTCGGATCGCCAGGCCTCGATCCGCCATCCAAGCCGCATGATAGACCAGCCAGCGACAACTCTCCAAGTCGACCTGGGTCTCGGCAAGCATCCGGCGAACGGCCCGCCGGACCGAGAGCGGGCCGCCCAGTGCGACCCAATCGCGCGCGTGCTCGCAAGCCATTTCCAGGAGCCTTGAGACCATGCCCAAATACCGCGCCCCGGTCCGGATCCAGGCGATGGGCGCATACGGGCGCGCTAGCTGGAAGGCGTTGCCCTCAGAGCCCAGGATCGATCCGGCGGGCAAAACGGCCCGATGCAGGTCCAGCAGAGGCGCCTTTCCCGATAGAAGGTCCAAGCCGGCAGAATCGGCGTCCACTAAGAAGGCCGTGGGCCCGGCGGCGCTGCGGGCAAACAGGATCCAGAAATCCCGGGGGGCGGGAACGCCCGCGACCTCCTTCCGCCCGCTGACTTCCCACCCGTCTGCCCTCTGGATCGCTTGGGTTTGCCACCGCTCGGGGTCCAGGCCGCCCGGCTCTCGCGCGGCAATAAAGGCCTTCCGGCGGGCCGCCAGGGCAGGCTGGAGGTAGTGCTGAACTTGGCCCCCGCGGCAATCGAAAAGGAGCGGCGTAACCTCCCCGATTTCCACGGGGAGGAAAGTCGAGCCCAACTCCTCGTCCAGGAGGCAACTGGAAACGACGTCCAGACCGCCTCCCCCAAACTGCTCGGGGACCGTTATCCCCCACAGCCCCATTTGGTCCAACGCGGCGCGCAGACGCTCCTGTCTGGCCCCGTCGATCGACCCGTGATTGAAGAACTCCATCTCCAGCGGACGGACTTCTTTCTGCACGAACCGCCTGACCATGTCGCGCAGCATCACGCTGTCGGAAGAGAATTCAAAGTCCATTCGAGTGGGCAGACCGAGAATCGGATCTCAGCGGCTAGGGCTCGATATCCCTGGCTTCATATCGGGCTTTCAGATCCCCGCACGATAGGCTCTTCAGCTCATGAACCTCGGGCTGGAACTTGCCCTGAGCGAGCTCGTCCAGACGTTGGCTGAGGTGGCCGGCCTTCGGAGCAAGGTATTTCCCGTACAGGCGGCGGGCCAGGAGAGCCACGTTGGCCGGAACCAGTTCTGCCGGACAGCGGGCCGTGCACAGGCCGCACAGAATGCAGTCAAAGGATGCATCCGCGACCGCGGCGACGTCGCCGCGCACAGCCGAGGCCATATAGCCCAGCACGTCCAACTCTTGAGGGCAGGCCTTGGTGCACGTATTGCAGCCAAAGCAGCGCAGGATTTCCGGGTAGAGCTGAACGAGAGTCTCGCCCTCCGCCGCCAGCGCATCGAGATGGTAGGCCGGACGAGGAGCCGGAAAGAAAGGCAGGGGGGCCAGGATCATCCCGGGCTGGGCCACCGTCTGGCAAGCCAGGGCATAATGCAGGCGGTAATCTCCCTGGATTCGGTAAACGGTCGCGCAGGCGCCGCAAAATCCCCCGCGGCAGCCGACCCCGCGGACCAGATGGAAGCCGGACCACTCGAAGGCCCTCAGGATCGTCAGGCC
Source organism: Anaerolineales bacterium (assembly GCA_049511715.1). Lineage (GTDB taxonomy): Bacteria > Chloroflexota > Anaerolineae > Anaerolineales > RBG-16-64-43 > JBEKHT01. The sequence continues at coordinate 63,034 of JBEKXU010000015.1, read as the reverse complement.
CTCCGGCACCTCATAGGTCTGTCCCAGGATATAGATCTCGATCATGGCACTCCACCGCTCCGATCTGACAGGATCAGGTCGAGCACGAACATCTCGTCGGAGGCCGCCTTGACGAGCAGTTGTTGCATGCCCTCCGCCAGGTGGGTCTGTACAAGATAGTGTTTGATCGTCGGGTCCACCTGCGGGCAGGCCAGCGCACAGCTGGCGCAGCGATCACAGTCTTCGCCCACGAGGGTCTCGAGCGCCATCGAGGTTCTCGCCTCGAGGCGCGCCCGCCGCTTGGCGTCGCGGGCCAGCACCGGGCAGACGTCCATGCAACTGCCGCATCCCAAGCAGGCTTTGGTTCCGGTCAGGTCCTCTTCTACCTGCAGCATGTGGGCTGGGCCGAATCCCGAGCTCAATAGCCGGCACCGAGCGACGGGCGGACGGGGCTGCGACAGAATCAGCTTTAGGACGGTTTCAATTCGGCCGGGGTCGGTTTGCAATGGGAGAGGCATGGATCGAGCCCTCCGTTCAGGAGACCGGCGATACGCCTGCTTCCGCGCGCCCAGGGCAATTCGGTACTAGGCAGCCAGGGATTCGGGCAGCAGGGAGCGGGCCAATCGACGGATCACTGCATTCAGTGGATAGCCGCGCGGGCAGGCCTGGTCACACATGCCACACCCGGAGCACAAGACGACCCAGTGCTCGGCCGCCTCCAGCAGGGGCTTGGTGTTGGCCGCAGCGAGCTCGAGCACTTCCATGCAGGTCGGACAGGCATCCAGGCAGTCCCGGCAGGGCTGGCAGGACCGCAAGTGATCCAGCAGTTCCGCAACGTCCTCGGGCAACCCGGGAGGCAAAGAAGAGAGCACCCGGTCGCCCTTCCGGTCTCGGCGGGCCTTCAGTGCCTCGATGGCGTGGCGCCTCTGGGCGAGGCTGCTCTCAGGCGCCGGCCCAATCGACAAAGTCTCCAGCCCAAGGCGGTCTGAAAGCTCCTGGCTCTTGGCCATCAGGAGGAAGTATTCTTGAACCGGAAGCCCGATCAGGCCTAAGGCCAAGTCGGTTTCTTCCGCTGAAGGGGACGGACAGATCTGGCAAGCGTTCCGATAGCGGTAGGCCGCAATTCCCCCCTGACGGGCAAATTGCAGGCTTTCCTTAGTCATTCGCTCGGCTTCCCCCGCCGATTGCGCCCGCCGTTCGTACTCGTCTTCGGGAAACGTAGCCATGCAGTCGACCCCTATGCGAAACAGCCTCTGGGAGGGTATCCCTTCCTGCTGGCAAAGGACCCCCAGGGACCGCAGTTCGCAGGGGCGGACGGTTGCCCCCAGCGTGGCCGACGGCGCGGAGGCCATCTTGGCCATGATTTCCCTGGCACTATTGGATTCCATCACCGGCGCCAGGGGATCAAACTCGGAAAGACGCGAGCGTTCCTCAGCAAGGACCGTGCGGACCGCCCCGCCTTCGGTCGGCCGAAGGGCGAGGACCATTCCGTCCAGGGGCACGCGATCCCAGACCGCCTCCAACAGCGCCCGCATGGCGCGGAGTGGATCCTCATGGGTTTCCACCAGCCACTCCTTGGTCATCGTCCACCTCCTCGCCCGCCCAACGCTTGCCGGCCCTGCCTGCGGCTAGGCAGCGACCTCCACGGCCTCGGCCTTCTCGGCCAACGGCCGAAATTCGGACAGAGTCTCCACCTGTGCCATCACCTGGTCCAGAGTGAAGTGCTTGACATTAATGGCGCCCGAAGGGCAGGCCGTGGCGCAGGCACCGCATCCCTGGCAAAGCACCGCGTTCACGGTCATGATCGGACGGAAAGGATGGAGGCTGAGCGCGCCAAAGGCACAAACCTGGGCGCACTGGCCGCAACCCGCACAAAGCTCCGGGTCGACGAAGGAAGTCGCCGCCTCGACCTGAACCTTTCCGCGCATCAGCGGGATCATCGCCGTGCCGGCGGCCGCGCGGGCCTGGGCGATCGATTCGGCGATGTCCTTCGGCGCCTGACAGCACCCGGCCAGAAAGATTCCTGCCATCGCCGTATCCACCGGGCGCAGCTTGGGATGGGCCTCCATCAGGAATCCGTCAGCCGAACGCGCAAGTTTGAGCATTCCCGCCAGGGAGGCGCTGTCCGCCCGAGGCTGCATCCCGACGGCCAGCACGACCAGATCGGCCTCCACTTCCACCCGCTCACCCAGCAGGGTATCTTCGGCTCGCACGAGGACCCGGTCGCCCTGGCGCAGGATCTCGGAAGGATTGCCTCGTCGATAAAGTACGCCGGACTTGCGGGTCTCGTCGTAGAACTCCTCGAATCCCTTGCCAAAGGCGCGCACGTCCATATAAAACACTGAAACCTTCGCCTCGGGCAGCTTCTCCCGCACGGTGCGGGCCTGCTTGGCGGTCACCATGCAGCAAACCCTGGAACAGTAGGGGCGCTCGACCACCTGATCGCGGGATCCGACGCATTGAATGAACACCACGCTCTGCGGACGTTTCCCGTTCACTTCCAGGCCCTTCTCCGCCAGCTTTTCAAATTCGGCCGTCGTTATGACCTGGGGGTAGGTACCGTAGCCGAGTTCCGGCTTCCGCCGGGCATCAAAGGTTTCGAAGCCGGTGGCCACGACGATCGAACCCACCGCAAGCTCCTCGACCTTGCCAGCAACCTCCACTTTCGCCTTGAAATTCCCGACAAAGCCGCTGATTTCCTTGACCTGCGCCCCGAGCAGGACGCGGATCAGAGGCTGCGAGCGAACCCGCTCGATGACGGAGTTCAGCAGTTCGGGAGCCGACTCGAGCGTCGGAAAAGTCCGCTGCAGGTCGGCCATGTGGCCGCCCAGGGCCTGCGCCCGTTCCACCAAGGCGACCGGGAAGCCCGCGCTGGCCATGTCCAGGGCAGACTGCAACCCGGCGATGCCCCCCCCAATCACCAAGGCCGCGGGGATGGTGGAAACCTCTCGCTGCTCCAGCGGCTCAAGCCGCACCGCTTTGGAAACAGCTGCGGCCACCAGCTGCATCGCTTTCTCGGTGGCTTCGCGTCCGGCGGGATGCACCCAGGAGCATTGCTCGCGAATGTTGGCCATTTCGAAGCAGTAAGGATTGAGCCCGGCGCGGGCCACGGCCGCGCGGAAGGTGGGCTCGTGCATCCGGGGTGAGCAGGAGGCCACGACCACCCGGTTGAGATTGAGCTGGCGGATGTCCTCCCCGATCAATTCCTGACCTGGATCCGAACACATGTAGGTATACTCGCGGGCCACCGCCACGCCGGGGAGGCTGGCCGCGTACTCGGCGACCTTCTTGACCTCCACGGTTCCCGCGATGTTGATCCCGCAGTGGCAGATGTAAACCCCGACCCTAGGCACAAACGCCATGTCCGCTCCCTCGTCGCATTACAACGCCTCGGCCGCAATTTCGGCAATGTCCATCACCCGCAGCCGGTCCTCCACGTTCAGCTGCTTGGCCGCTTCCTCCAGGGTCAGAAGGCAGAACGGGCAGGCCGTGGCCAGGACCTCCGCCCCGGTGTCCATGGCTTCCTTGATGCGCATCTGGGCCAAGCGCACCCCCGGGTTGGTCCCCTCCAGCCACATGCGTCCCCCACCCCCCTCGCAGCACAGGCTCTTCTGCCGGGAGCGGTCCATCTCCACCAGCTTCACCCCGGGAATGCCCGTCAGCACCGCCCGAGGCTCATCAAAGATCCCGTTATGCCGTCCCAGGTAGCAGGGGTCGTGGTAGGTCACCTTCTTCTCGAATCGGCCGCTGAACTCAAGGTTCTTCTTCTCGATCGCCTCCGCGAGAACCTGGGTGTAGTGGCGGACCTCGATCCCGCTTCCTTTGGGATAGTCATTGCGGAAAACGTTGAAACAATGAGGCGAGGTGGTGAACATCCTCTTGACGCCCGCGGCGTGGAACTTCTCCTGGTTCTCCTCCACCATCATCTCAAACAGCCCGGTCTCGCCCAGCCGGCGCACCTCGCTCGCGCAGCAGTTCTCCTCCACGCCCAGGATCCCGAAGTCCACCCCGCCTTTCTTCATCAGCCCGACCAGCGAGCGCGTGACCTTCTGGACCCGGGGATCGTAGGAGGGAGTGCAACCCACAAAGTAGAGGTACTCCACCCCCGCCTGCATCGGCCGCAGGTCGAGGCCAGAAGCCCAGGCCGCCCGATCCTCGCGAGGCATCGTCAGCGGGTTGCCCTGCCGGAACGTGCTCTCCAGGGCGGTCTTGACATTCGGATGCACTCGGCCCTGCTCGACGAAAGCGCTGCGCAACCGGATGATCGTCTCCATCGGGTTGACGAGCTTGGGACAGCGGCTCGAGCAGGTCGCGCACGTGGTGCAGTCCCACAACTCGTCCCGCCCCTCCAGATCGAAGCCGTCCGGGGCCGTGATCAAGCGCAGAATCAAGGTACGCGGGTTGAGTTTCGTCTTGATGGCCATGGGACAGCCCGCCGTGCATTTTCCGCATTGAATGCATCCGAGCAGTTCTTGGGCCTGAACAATTGGGTTGGCTTCAATTTGCAGCATGCGCCTTCTCCGTGACCTTCTCGGCTTGCGCCAGCAGGATCATGGCCGCGGATGCCGCCGCCTTGGCGTGCGCGACCGTGTCCGGAATATCCTTCGGGCCTTGGCAGCATCCCGCCAGGAAGATGCCGGGAATGCCACTTTCCATGGTCCTGAGCTTGGGATGATCTTCCAGAAAGAATCCATTCGGATCCTGCTTCAGGTTCAGTATCTCGCGGACGACGGCGGCGTCGGCCCGCGGGGCCATCCCCACGGCCAGCACGACCAGGTCCGCTTCCACTTCAACGCGCTCCCCCAGCAGGGTGTCCTCCGCGCGGACCAGCAACCGATCGCCGGATCGGATCACTTCCGAAGGGTTGCCCCGGCGATAGACCACCCCCTCGTGCCGCACCCGGTCATAGAATTCCTCGAAGCCCTTCCCGAAGGCGCGGATATCCATGTAGAAGACACTGACTTGGGCGCCGGGCAGGCGATCGTGGGCCAGATGGGCTTGCTTGGCAACCGCCATGCAGCAAACTCGAGAACAGTAGGGGATGCCCACGCTGTTGTCGCGTGAGCCGACGCACTGGATGAAAACGACGCTCTGGGGCAGTTTTCCATTCAGCGCGATCCTTCCGGCGGTAGGACCGGAAGCCGAGGCGAGTCGTTCAAACTCAAGGGTCGTGATCACCTGGGGGTAGGTCCCGTAGCCCAACTCCGGCTTGCGCCGCGGGTCGAAAAGGTCAAATCCGGTAGCCACGACCACCGTGCCGACCTCGACCTCGACCAGCTCTTCCTTCTGGTCGAAATTTATCGCCCCAGCATCGCAGGCGTCCTTGCACTTGAAGGTCTTGCCGCACACTCCGCGGGTCAGGTAGACACACTCTTCGGGGTCCACGGTGTAGACCAGGGGAACCGCCTGAGGGAAGGGCACGTAGACCGCCGCTCGCTTGGACAACCCCGCGTTGAAATCGCTCGAAACCCGCCCCGCGAGGCGGCACGCCTCCGCACACAGTCCGCAGCCGCGGCACTTGTCCACATCAACATAACGCGGCTTGACGCGGATCTGGGCGCGGAACTGCCCTTCGCTCCCCTCGACCCGAACCACCTCGGAGTAGGTCATCAGGCGGATATTGGGATGTCTCCCGGCGTCCACCATTTTGGGCGTGAGAATGCAGGCGGAGCAGTCAAGGGTCGGGAAGGTCTTGTCCAGCTGCGACATCCTTCCCCCAAGGCTCGGACTGCGCTCCACCAGGTAGACCTGAAACCCGGCCTCGGCGATGTCCAGGGCGGCCTGGATTCCAGCAATGCCGCCCCCGATCACCAGCGCGGCCGGCCGAGAACCCACTTGGGCGGAATTGGTTGAGACGGTCATTTTCCTTCGCCGACCTCCGTCCACTCGTTCTCGCGGAAGGTAATCAGAGGCAAGGGCTCCTCCAGACTCCTTCCGGGCTCGTACTCGAAGGCCTCCTGAACCTGCTTGCCGACCAAGCTGAAGACGGCTCCGACCGGGATGTCTTCTGGGCAGGCCGAACTGCACTCGCCGCAGGCCACGCAGGAGGTGGACATGTGGTTCAGCCGTGTGAGATGGAACAGCAGCGCATCGCTGAGAAGCCGGGTGGCCCCCTTGCGCCGGGCGGCCGCCAAGTAGTGTTCCGGCTCGTGGTCAAACGACGCCGTCTTGAACAGGCAGGTCTTGCAGTAGCAGATCGGGCAGGCGGTCATGCAGTTGTGGCAACGGATGCAGGTCGCGAAGACGCCCGAGAAACCTCCGTCCGACTTCATGCGCGCGGTCATGGCCTGCAATTCCTTCTCGCGCACTTGCAACCTGGCCGAAAGCAGGCGGTCCGCCGCGGCGTTCCGCTTGCTCTCGTCCCCCTCCCCCTCCCCGGCCAGACCAAGTTCCTGGGCGAACCCATCGGCGACTGCCGCCGGGATTCCGGAACTCAGATCGGCACCCAGAAACTGCAGGTGCAAGTCAACGTCTCCGGGAAGGGGATGGGCGCACATGCGGCAGGCCAGTCGCAACGGCTTGTCTCCGATCGTCTCCAGGGGTCCTGAGTCCCAATTCGCCGCCGGGCTCGCCTGCGGGTCCTGCACGGCCTGGACCAACTCGTGGTAGTCCGTGACCTCCAGGGTTCCCGGGCAATCAAAACTGATCAGTTTGACCCCCTCCAGGTTCGCTTGCTGCAGCTTCACCAGCTCAATCAAGGCGCGCACCTCGCAGGGTCGCAGGACCGCCGCAATCTTTGCAGGAGTCTTCTTGCCCGTGATTGCGGCCAGAGCCCTGGCCCCATTGATTGGCATCACCGGGGCCAGTGGATCGGCCTCGTCAATCCGAGCAGGATCCGTGACCAAGGCGGGCAAAACAGCCCCGGCCTCCACCTGGAGCGGCACGTACACCGCGTCCACCGCGCCGGAAGTCAGCGCCTTCTTGAGTAGGTCCCGAACCGCCCCCTTCAGGTCGCCGCTATCCACAGGAATCGTCGTCTTCATTGCCGCTCCCCGATCACTCTCACTCTGGACCCGCTGGCTCGCCAATGGCGGGCGCTGGTCGAACTCCATCTTTCTCCGCACAGGCGTTCACTGGTTCCCTTCTCCTCTGAGGAAGGATCGCCGCAGGCCTCTTACATGGTCCAGTCCTGCCGGGCGGGGCTTGGCCCCAGTTCTTTCATCGCGGCGACCATGTCGCTCACAGTGCCAGCAAACTTCTGTCCCTCACTGGCGCTGATCCATCTCAGCCAAACGCGGCGGTCGTCAAAGCCCGCGGCCTGCAGGATTTCCCTCAAGGCGACGTACCGCCGCCGGGTCTTGTAATTCCCGGTCTGATAATGGCAGTCTCCCGGGTGGCAGCCGCCGATCAGGACTCCATCCGCCCCGTCCGTCAACGCCTTCAGAACATACACGGGGTCGACCGAGCCGCTGCACATCCCGCGCAGGATGCGCACATTCGGCGGGTACTGCAGACGCGAGGTCCCGGCCAGATCCGCCCCGGTGTAGGTGCACCAGTTGCACAGGAAGGCCACAATGCGAGGCTCAAAGCCGTTGCTAGCGCTCATCTTCACCTGCCTTCAAAGCGGGCTCGGGAGCCGCCATCGGCTCCCCCAGGGCCGCCTCCAGCATTCCAAAGACCTCTCCGAATTCGAACCCTTTTTGCTGGCTGGCTTTGTTCGGGCACGCGGCGACGCAGGCGCCGCATCCCTGGCAAAGCACTGAAATGACCTCCGCGTAGGGGCTTCCCGGCTCCAGCACCCGGGCTCCGTAGGGGCAGACCTCCACGCAGATTCCGCAGGCCGAGCAGAGCCTGGGGTTGACGCTGGCGACGATGGGGGTGGCCTCGAGACGGTCCTTGGAAAGCAGCGCCACCGTCCGAACCGCCGCCGCCTGCCCCTGGGCGATCGTTTCGCCGACATCCCGGGGGGAATGTGCCAGCCCGGCCAGGAAAATACCCTCGGCCGCAAAATCGACTGGCCGCAGCTTGACGTGGGCCTCCAGAAAGAATCCGACCTCATTGCGGGAAACCTTCAGCAGCCGGGCGAGATCCGTATTGGAGGGGTCGGGTTCAATCCCCGCGCTCAAGACGAGCCAATCGGGATCCAGATCGACTTCACGGCCTTCCGGTTGGATTCTCACCCGGAGGGAAAGCTTTCCCTGGGCATCGCGCGAGACCACGGGCTTTTCCAGCTCACTGTATTCCAGGAAGATGACACCGGCGCGCCGAGCAGCTCGGTAGTGCTCTTCCCGAAAGCCATAGCTGCGCAAATCCCGGTAGAGCACGATGACCTGGCAGCCCGGTGCGGCCTGCTTGAGGGCCAGAGCATTCTTCAAAGCCTGGGTGCAGCAGATCCGGGAACAGTAGGGATGGGCCTCCTCGCGGGAACCGACGCACTGGATCATCGTGATCGTCTTGCCCTCGATGTCGCGGAAAGACGCCGGGTCTGCGAGCCGTTGCTCCAGGTCCCGTTGAGTGAGGACTCGCGGGTCCTCGCCATACAAGTATTCCGTCGGACGGATTTCGCGGGCCCCCGTGGCGACGACAATTGCCCCGTGATGGATCTCCCGCCGGGCGCCCGAGGAGTCACGAATCTCGCTGAGGAAATGACCGCGATAGCCCGACACCGCGGTGACCTCGCTGCCGGTCATGACCGTGATCCTCGGCTCGGCGGCAACGTCGGCCAGCTCGCGCTCCAAGAGCGCCTGAGGGTTCTCATTTCCGGGAAGCGCGGTGAGGATGTGCCGCAGATTCCCGCCCAGGATTCGCTCCCGCTCCACGAGGGCGACCTCGTACCCTTGGCGGGCGATAGAAAGCGCCGCGGTCATGCCCGCCAGGCCGCCCCCGATCACCAGCGCCCCACGGGTCACCTCAAAACTCTCCTGGCTGATGGACCGCAGCCGCTTCGCCTTGGCCACCGCCATGGTTACCAGCTGCTTCGCTTTCTCGGTCGCCGCCACGGGATTCGAGCGATGAACCCAGGAATCCTGCTCGCGGATGTTGGCCATCTCGAACAGATGGGGATTGAGCTCAGCCCGGCGCAGGGTATCCTGAAAGAGCGGCTCATGGGTCCGCGGAGTGCAGGACGCGACCACGACGCGGTTGAGGTGGTTTTCCCGGATCCGTTGACTGATGCGCTCCTGGGTGTCCTGGGAGCAGGTATACAGGTTTCGTTCCGCGTAGACCACGCCGGGAAGATGCTGCGCGTACTGGACTACTTCTGGCACGTTGACCACGGAACCGATGTTGATTCCGCAGTGGCAAATAAAGACTCCCACCCGCTCCGGTTCGTCGGCCACGTCTCGTTCGGGAGGGTAGTCCGGGACCCGGGTCTGCGTCCCTCGAGCGGGCGCGAGCAGCCCCGAAATCTGCGCAGCCGCGCAGGAGGCTTCAATCACCGACTCCGGAATGTCCTTGGGTTCCGAAAACGATCCGGCCACAAACACGCCGGGCCGGGAGGTCTGCGCGGGATGATAGCGCCCCACCTTCGCAAATCCCGTCGGCTCCATTTCCAGGTTCAAGCGGCGCGACAAGTCCAGGGTCGCCTGAGAGGGCCTCAACCCCACCGAGAGCACAACGAGGTCGAACTCTTCCTCGTGCGGGACCGGCCGCCGGGCCGTGTCCCCCTCGTAGCTGACAAAGGTGAGCCGCAGGTTGTGGCTGCCGGGGACTTCTTGAACCGCGGAGACCATGCAGCGCACATAGCGGACTCCCTGCTCGTTCTTCGCCCGGTCGATGTACGGTTCGAAGCCCTTGCCGAAGGAGCGGATGTCGATATAGAAAATCGTCGGCTCAATGTTCTTGTCATGTTCGCGGGCGATCACGGCCTCTTTGGTCGCGTACATGCAGCAGACCGAAGAGCAGTACGAGGCCGGCCCCCCCGAGCGCCCTTCCCCGCCGCAGTCCCGCGAGCCCACGCACTGGATCCAGGCCACGCGCCGAGGATGCTTGCCATCCGAGGGCCGGCGAACCTCACCCAGGAAGGGGCCGGAAGCGGAGAGCATCCGCTCGAATTGCAGACTGGTGACCACGTTGGGGTAGCGGCCGTAGCCGTATTCCGGCCGGATTTCTCCGGGCATCGGCTCCAGTCCCGGCGCGAGCAAGACCGCGCCTACGTTCAGGATTTCGGTCTTCTCCGTGTCCCCATGGAAAATGGCGCCCGCCCGGCAGACAAACACGCACTGGTTGCATTCGGAGCAGACTCCGCAGCGCAGGCATCGCATCGCTTCCGCGCGCGCTTCCGCTTCACTGAATCCCCGTGAAACCTCAACGAAATCCAGGCGCCTTTCGGCGGCCTCCCTCTTGCGCGACTCATGTCGCGGCCGATTCGAGGCGGCGACCGCCTGCAGCCGCTCCTGCGCCGCCTGCGGTTCGAGTTTGGCCACCGGGGCTTCCTTCCGGTCGGATCGCAACTCCTCGCCCCGCAGATACGCCGCCATGGATCGCGCCGCCTGGTGGCCCGCAGCAATCGCATCGACAATGAACGTGGTGCCCGTAACCGCGTCCCCGCCAGCGAATACGCCGGGCAGGCTGGTCTGGAGCGTCGCGGCATCCGCCACCACGCGCCCATTCCGCTGCCGGTTGACCGCCTGAACGCCCTCTTCCGCCGGGCGTTGGCCAATGGCGAAGATGACCACATCCGCGGACAGGATCTCCTCGCTATCGGGGATTTCGTCGAAGTCCGGCCGCCCGTCGACAAACCCGCGGAACAAGACCTGCCGGGTCCGCACCCCGCTGACGTTTCCCTGCTCGTTCGTGACTTCCAGGAACGTGCGGGAGGGGAAGACCTCAATTCCCTCATCCTGGGCGTCGCGCACCTCCCAATCATGGGCGGGCATCTTTTCGCGGCTCTCCAGGCAGGTCATTCCGACCCAGGAGGCTCCCAGCCGGACGGCGGTCATGGCCGTGTCGATGGCCACGTTTCCGCCCCCCAGGACCAGCACCCTCCGGCCCCGCACGGCTTGGGCGGCCTGAGCCGCGGGTTCCTCCAGGCGCACCTCTCTCAAGAACTCGGTAGCCAAATGCACCTGGGGCAAGTCATTTCCGGGGATCGGCAGCTTCACCCCGCGGTGGGCCCCGATGGCGATGAACACTGCGTCATGATCCCTCAGGAGGGAGGCAGCGTCCTCGACGCGATGGTTCAACTCCAGGCGCACCCCCCGCGAAAGGACGCGCTCAATTTCCTCCTGGATGACCTCAGCGGGAAGCCGGTAGGAAGGGATGCCCACCCGCATCATCCCTCCAGGAACCGACAGGGCCTCGTAGACGGTGACCTCGCATCCTTGCCGGGAGAGATCGTCCGCGCAGGTCAGCCCGGCAGGGCCCGATCCCACGATGGCCACCCGCTTCCCCGCCAGCGGCCCCCCAACCTCCCCTTTCGCCCCCTCGGCGACCCCACGGGAGAGCGCCTCGCGGATCTCCTCGGGATGTTCCTGGGCCCAGTCGGCGACAAATCGCTTGAGGGCCATTACATTGACGGGATCGTCGACCAGGCCTCGGTTGCATGCCTCCTCACAGCGGTGGTTGCAGACCCGACCGCAGATGGAAGGGAATGGATTGTCCTCGGCCACGGTCCGATAGGCATCGGCGAAGCGCCCCTCCGCCACCAGCGCAATGTAGCCTTGGGCGCGCTGATGAATGGGGCAGGCATCCCGACAGGGTGCGGTCCCCCTCTTCTCAATCGCAAACGCATTGGGGATCGCCTGCGGATAGGGCTTGTAGATCGCCTTGCGCACGGACAGGCCGCCGTTGAACTCATCCGCCAGGCTGATCGGGCAGGCATTGGCGCAATCGCCGCAGCCGGTGCATTTCTGCAGATCCACATAGCGGGGATGCTGCTTGATGGTGACCCTCAGGTCCCCCGGTTCCCCCTCGATCCCCTGGACCTCGGACCCCATCCGCAGCTCAATATTGAGATGCCGGCCGACCTCCACCAGCTTGGGGGACATGATACACATCGCACAATCGTTTGTGGGGAAAGTCTTGTCGAGCTGCGCCATGGTCCCGCCGACCGCCGGGGAGCGGTCCAGCAGGTAGACCTTGATCCCCGCCTCCGCCAGATCGAGCGAGGCCTGCATCCCGGCGATTCCGGCCCCTACCACCAGCGCAGAGCCGACCACGTTCTTGCCGTTTGAGGGACTTGAGGGTTCAGTAGGCATATCCCCTTTACCTATTGGGCAAGCGAGAGCGACCGCAGTAACGGTCGAGGGTCAATGAGGTGCTTCCCCCACCAGCCCTGCGCCTCGGGGAGGCCCAAGGCCAGCCCGAGAAGCTCTGTGAAATAGAAGCTGGGAACCTTCTCGGCCTGCGGCTGCCGCATTTCCAGGTTGACCTGGCACAAGGGGCAGGCCGTGACAAAGGCCTGGGCCCCCGCCTCCAGGCAACGGTCCGCCAAGCGGCCCACCAGCCCACGCACCACGTCAGACCGGCTCAGCGACAGTCCCGCTCCGCAGCAGTCCGTCGCGTTCGACCAGGGCATCACCTCGGCCCCCAGGGCCCCCAACAGGCCCGGCATCACTTGAGGATTGTCGGGGTCGTCAAACCCCGAGATATCCGGGGGACGCACCAGCAGGCAGCCGTAGTAGGAAACCACCTTCAGCCCGCGGAGCGGTTGCTTGATCTGGGCGCTGACCTTCTCCCAACCCAGATCTTCGGCCAGGACGGCCAAGGTAGGGCGGATTCGCACCGGGTGATCGTAGGTGAAGCCGACCACGTTCTCGACCTTCGCGCGCATCTGCGGGTCCAGGCGCATGGCCCGGTCGGCTGCCCGCAACCGGTTGTAGCAGGCCGCACAGGCAACCGCCAGGTCCTTGCCCGCCTTCTGGGCAATCCGCAGGTTGCGGGCCGGTAGAGTTATCGCCAAGGTGTGGCTGAAGAAGTGAGCAGAAGAAGCTCCGCAGCAGTTCCATTCGGGCAGCTCCTCGAGCTCCAGCCCGAGGCGGGCGAAACTTGCGGTCGTGGAATCCCGATACTCGATGCCCGTCGAGTGGAGGCTGCATCCGGGATAGAAAGAATAACTCACCTAGAGACTCCCTCGAAAGATCTGCTTGATTTCTGAAACTCCCTCGGGTCGCTCCGGGAGCAAAGGAACTTTGCCTCGCAGGAACAACCCGGCCCCCGCTCCCATGTCCTGATAGAGGGGCGTGTGAGAAAGGACCTTAAAGAGGCCGAGCGTCAGCGCCTCGTGGGACTTTCCCAGTCTTTCGACCACGCCCAGAAAGAGGCGGTTGAAGAGAAGAGCATCCCTCTCCATCGAGGGTATCCCCCGCTGGAGAGCGGTCTGTCGCAGCGCGTCCATCACGGCGGACGCGTCGATGTCATTGGGGCAACGCGTCGCGCAGGTGTAGCACCCTGAGCAGAGCCAGATATCCTTGTTCGCCAGAGCTTCGGAGGCTTCTCCCAGCGCAACCTGGCGGATAATCCATGCGGGGCCGTATTGCATCGACGCCGCCATGGGGCACCCTGCGGTGCACTTGTGGCAGTGATAGCAAGCCCCAAGATCTTGCCCCGATAATTTCTGAATTTCATCCCGGAACGCAAAGTCCACGCTGCACCTCGGACACATCTTGAGAAGCGCGGAAAAAACCACCGCTGCTTTGCCAGAGCATGCTTCTGGTCCGGAGCCGTTCCCGGTCCCTCCTCGCGGATCGTTTCATCACCCTACCCCGCTCCGAGTCACGGTCCGGATCGACCACGGCTTCCGCACCGGGAGTATGAAGAGGTCAACCCTTCAGTGGGTCGCCCGCGCACCTCCGGCCGGTTCGCCACTGTTGGGAAGCCCGGGACCCAGCGACCGAAGGGATGGGGGTCCAACGCGCGACGTCGATGCCCACCCATCCGGTGGAAGCTCGGCTCTCGGTCGACCACGTTGACTTGTTCCCTCCTAATAATCCCAGTTTTACGATACCTGGCTCAAGCCCAGGAACAGAGTGGCACTATTCACGCCTTGGATCGATATTCGTCATCGGATCAGATGACCATCGGCGTCACGGAATGTTCCCCCGGGACATCCCACCACAGCCAGAAACTGCGTGATCCATCGAAGAAAAATAAATTGACCAATTGCGATAAAACAAATCCAGAGGCGGTCAGTCGGGAGTAAGATCACCCTCCTGCCGACAGCGGCGGTCTGGACTCACCCGGTCTGCACGCGACCAGTTGAGGGGAGCGACCCAAGAAGAGGACCAACCTGCTGACCCGATCACCTTGTACTTAGCTTCCGACGGTCAACCTTACCGACGAGGGAATCGACCGGAGAATTGCCGAATATCATTTCCAATCAATTTCCATTGGTACCCCGATTCGAGGAAAATGGCTGGCCGCCAAGATCTTGCCCCTCCATGATCTCACGGCCCCCGTTCGAGGCCTGGCGGCGCCACGGTCAGGCAAGTGGACCACGATCAGCCTTGGCAGGCGCCGCATCACTGGCAAAGCACTTCTGGGGCGTCGGCGACCCGAGTCTCTGCGCGCGGCCCGCGGCCAATCTCCTCGATGGCGTTGGAGGGAGGCGGGAAGCCTATTCTCGCCGAGCCCAATGGGGTGAGAGGGTGCGCCGCCGAGGTTCCGCATGGGAACGACGGCCGAATTCCCAACGCCTCGCCCTTCCTGAGGCCGCCCAATGGGACCTTTGGGTGACGAGGTAGCCCCAGGTGGACCCGGGGCAAGGCCTTTCTCAGTGCCCGTGACAGAGCCGCCTTCCAGTGCCATCGAGGTGCCGGGTCCTGCTGGGCGAATTGCTCTTCCAGGGGGCTAGGATTGGTGCGCGGCAAACCGTTCTTGCCACTCAAACAGTTTCGTCAGGGCGTCCAGGGGCGTCATCGCGCTGATATCCAGGCTGCGCAGTTCCTGAAGGAGGGGATCGCTATCAGGCAGGAGGGGAAGCTGGAGCAATTCCTCGGGCCCCCTCTTCCCGGCGCCGGAATTCGACTCGAGGTCCTGCAGAATTTCCTCCGCTCTCCCTATGACCGGTCGCGGCATGCCCGCCAGCTGGGCAACATGTATGCCGTATGACCGATCCGAGCCCCCTGGAACGATGCGGTGCAGGAAGACCACTTTGCCCCCCTCCTCCACGACCGAAACGTTGTAGTTTCTCACCATCGGGAGGAGGTCGGCCAGGCGAATGAGCTCATGATAGTGAGTGGCGAACAGCGTGCGGCACTGCAGGCGAGGATGGTTGTGGATGAACTCGATCACCGCCCAGGCGATGGAAACCCCGTCGTAGGTAGAGGTCCCCCGACCCACCTCATCGAAAATGAGGAGGCTGTCCCGGGTGGCATGGTGAAGGATATGAGCCGTTTCGACCATTTCGGTCATGAAAGTGGACTGGCCGGCATGCAACTCGTCTTGAGCGCCAATGCGCGCGAAGATCCTGTCCACGAGGCTGATGCGGGCCGAGGCGGCCGGAACAAACGATCCCATTTGTGCCATGAGGCAAATCAATGCCACCTGGCGCAGGTACGTGCTTTTCCCTGACATGTTCGGACCAGTGATCACGCGGATGCGCTCGCCGGGCTCCAGGACCGCGTCGTTGGGGACAAACTGACCAGCGGAAAGGAACTGCTCCACGACCGGGTGACGACCCCCGCGGATGACCAACTCCTCCTCTGCCACGACTTCTGGACGGACATAGCCGAGACGAGCGGCGTTTTCCGCAAACGTCGAGAGGACATCCAGCTCCGCCAGCGAACGGGCGGTAGCCAGGAGGCGCTGGGCCTGGGCGCCAATCTGCTCGCAGACTTGCCGGAAGAGGCGGGATTCAATTTCACGGATCTGGCCTTCCGCATTCAGAATCGTCGTCTCGTAATCCTTCATCTCCGGAGTGATGTAGCGCTCCGCATTGACCAAGGTTTGCTTGCGGATATACTCTGCTGGAACCAAGTTCGCGTGCGTTCGAGTCACCTCGATATAGTAGCCAAAGATCTTGTTGTAGCCGACCTTCAGGCTACGGATCCCCGTTCGGTCCCTTTCCGTCTTTTCCAGATCCGCGATCCATTCCCGGGCCACGCGGGCACCGTCAATCGTCTCGTCCAGCTCCGCGGAGAATCCCGGGCGGATCACCCCGGTCTGGCTGAGCAAGGCCGGAGGATCATCGGCGATAGCGCCCTCCAGGAGAGAGCGAAGGTCCGCGCAGGAATCTATCTCCGGCAGGCTTGGGGCCGGATGGATCGTGGCCCGGGCAGCCGCCTCCAACGCACCGGGGAGATTCTGCAGGGAGGAGCGCAGGGTAGCGACATCCCGGGGTGTCGCATGTCCTGACAGGACCCGGCTGGCCAGCCGTTCCAGGTCGGCCAGGCCGCCGAGTTCCTTGCGGAAAACCGCCCGGGCGAGCCCATTCTCTAGGAACGCCGCGACCAACTCCTGGCGTCCGTGGATGGCCGCAAGATCCAGCAGTGGTTGTTGCAGCCAGTGCCGCAGCAACCGCGAACCCATGGAGGTAATCGTGTGGTCCAGGACGCCCAGAAGCGAACCCTGGACCTCGCCGGAGCGCAGGGTCTGGTCCAACTCCAAGCCGCGACGCGTGGCTGCGTCCAGGGTCATGAAATCCGAAAGCTGGTACACGGCCAGATCGCTAAGCAAAGGAAGGGATTGGGCTTGCGTCTCACGAAGATATTGCAGGATCCCGGCGGCGGCCCGCGCCGCCAATTTCTCCTGACCCAAACCCAATCCTTCCAGGCGCGCGGCCCCGAAGTGGTCGCACAAAGTCTGCTCGCACCGCCCCAGTTCGAAACGCCAAGCGGGCAACCGCGTAATCCGGCCCACGGTGTCCTCAGCGAGCTCCAGCCCTTCCACCAAGAGAGTCTCGGAGGGGTTGACCCTGACCAGTTCATTCCGCAGGGCCTCGAGCGGGTCGGGCGCCTCGAACTGGGCCGCGCGGAACTCTCCGGTCGTGATGTCAGCATATGCGACCCCGACCCGCTCCCCCTGCACAACACCCGCCGCCAAGTAGTTGTTGGACCGCGGGGCGAGCATCCCGGGCTCCACAATGGTCCCCGGGGTGATGACCCTTACAACTTCGCGAGGCATCAGCCCCTTGACCGAATCGCCGACCTGCTCGCAGATGGCCACATGGTGGCCATGCTGGAGGAGCCTGGCGACATACCCTTCGGCGGCGTGAAAGGGGATCCCGGCCATGGGCACACGGACTCCCTTGGCCACGTTGCGCGAGGTGAGCACAATGTCGAGTTCCCGCGAGGCCATCTCGGCATCGGCGTCGAACGTCTCATAGAAGTCGCCGAGCCGAAAGAACACAACCGCGTCGGGATAGCGCTTCTTCACATCCAGATACTGGCGACGAATCGGTGAGAGGTCGTCGGGCATGGCGTCCCCGGGCGAAGGCTCCCTGCGACCAGCGTCCTGCTCCGGAAAGGGAAGCCTTGCTCATGAGTATAACCCGCCCGGTCAGGAGCTTCTGCCTCTGGCCGCAAGAGAAGGATCCCGCCCTCGCCAGTCCCCTGCTCGCCCACGGCTCAGGTCGCAGGAGGGGACTGCGGCGGCCGAGCGCTCGTCCCGGGGCCAGCCCCGGGCTCTGGATCGGCGAAGCGGCAGAATTCGCTATGCTATACTGGCCCGGGATCCACCCCATTCTTCACCTCAGGAAAGACCGGTATGAGACATTTCCTGGACATTGAGGACTACTCTTCCGCGGAACTGACATCTCTGCTGGACGTGGCGATCCAGCTCAAGAGGGAGTGGCGTCGAGGGGGAAACCGCCCGCTTCTCCGAGGCAAAGTTCTGGGAATGTTGTTCCAGAAACCCAGCCTTCGCACGCGAGTGTCCTTTGACATGGCCATGAGGCAGCTGGGGGGCGAT
The DNA here is from genome assembly GCA_049511715.1 of Anaerolineales bacterium. Taxonomy (GTDB): domain Bacteria; phylum Chloroflexota; class Anaerolineae; order Anaerolineales; family RBG-16-64-43; genus JBEKHT01. The sequence goes on along the minus strand of JBEKXU010000015.1, from coordinate 45,268 downwards.
GCGCTGTATCTTTCCCCGAGCGAGGTCGGGCTCGGTCAGCGCGAGTCGACTGCCGACGTCAGCCGCGTTCTTTCAGGCTATGTCCAGGGCATCATGGCGCGGGTGTTCGTCCATGATGTAATCGTTGAGCTGGCCAAGTTCTCGCGCGTGCCGGTCATCAACGGTCTTTCGGACTCCAGCCATCCCTGCCAAGCCCTGTCGGATGCCCTCACCATCGGCGAATGTTTTGGGTCCCTGGCCGGGATCCGGGTCGCCTACGTGGGGGACGGCAATAACGTGGCCACTTCCCTGCTTCAGATTTGCGCCAAGCTGGGCGCGCGCTTCAGCGCGGCCTCCCCGCCGGGCTATGAAATTCCCTCGCCGGTCGTTGAGCGCGCGAGGGAATTTGCACAGGAAAGCGGAGCACAGATCGACCTGTTCCGTGACCCAAGCATGGCCGTGCAGGGAGCGAGCGTCATCTACACCGACACCTGGGCCAGCATGGGCCAGGAATCGCAGGCCGAGGCGCGTCAAGAGGTCTTCCCGCCCTATCAGGTGAATGCCGCCCTGGTTGCCCAGGCCGACAAGGATGTGATTGTGATGCACTGCCTGCCCGCCCACCGTGGTCAGGAGATCACGGACGAGGTTGCGGACGGTCCTCATTCGGTTCTCTTCCAGCAAGCGGAGAATCGAATGCACGCGCAGAAGGCGATCCTGGCGACCCTCTTAAGCGAAGGGAGCTAGAGCCCGGCCGCATCGGCCAAGCGGCCCTCGGTTTCCGCCGGAGAGATTCCTCCCAGCAAGCCGGGAGAATGCGGTGTGCCGATGGGCAGAGCGGCACGAGGGGGGGACCGCGAGAGTTCCAGGTGCCGAGGAGCTGGCGTCGGGAAAGGCAAGGAGGGGCAATGAATATCACGGTTCCCAAGGAAGTCCGATTCAACGAATACCGAGTCGGGCTTTCCCCACTCGGCGTCGAGGCTCTGGTGCAGCAGGGCCACGCCTGTATTGTGGAACATTCCGCGGGTCTGGGAGCGGGGTTCCGCGACGCGGACTACGAGGCGGCGGGAGCGCGCATGGTGTTTTCTCACGAGGAGGCCTTTCGCCGAGGGGACCTGGTGGTCAAGGTGGCCCGGCCCCTTCAAGAGGAACTCGAGTGGCTGGAAGAAGGGCAGATTATTCTGGCTTTCCTCAACCTGGCTGTGGCCAGCCCGCAGAAGGTGGAGACCCTTCTGACCCGCAAAATCACCGCCTTGGCCTACGAGCAGATTCAGCTTCCGGATGGCCGGCTCCCGGTCCTCAACGCGATGAGCGAGATTGGGGGACGCATGGCGGCCCAAGTCGCGGCCACCCTGTTGCAGAACGACCGAGGAGGAAAGGGCATTCTCCTTGGGGGCCTGCCGGGTGTTCCACCGGCCGAGGTGGGAATCCTGGGAGCGGGGGCCGTAGGGCGCAGCGCGTCCCGCGCCTTCCTGGGGCTGGGCGCCCACCTCACCGTTCTGGATCAGAACCCGATGAGACTGGAAGAGATCGACAGCCTTTTCCCAGGACGGTTGGTCACCCTCCACTCCACGCCGGTCAACATTGCGCGCACGTGCCGCTACGTGGATGTTCTGCTGGGCGCCGTGCTGGTTCCTGGAGAGCGCGCCCCCATCGTGGTGACGCGGGAGATGGTGCGCTCAATGAAACCCCGGTCGGTCATCCTGGATCTCAGCATCGACCAAGGGGGCTGTGTCGAGACCTCGCGGCCCACCTCGCACGACCGGCCCACTTTCGAAGCAGAAAACGTCATTCACTACTGCGTCCCCAACATGCCGGGAGTCGTGGCCCGCACGGCGACCCATGCGCTCAACGCGGTGGCCACCCCGTACATCCAGGAGATCGCTCGTTTAGGCCTGGAGGAGGCGGTCCGGGCCGACTCGGCCCTGGGAGCGGGGGTTTGCACGCTGGGAGGCAAGCTGTTGCGCGTGCTCTCCCCCGGGTTCGATCCCGAAAGGGAGAGTTAGCCATGCGCTGGACTGACCTGTACGAATCCAAGCGGGTTTCCGCAGAGCAAGCCGTCAGTGCCATCCAATCCGGTCACCGGGTCTATCTCACCGGGAACTGCGCCGTGCCGCGGGTCGTCCTGGACGCGCTGGTCTTGCGGGCTCCCCAACTGCAGAACGTGGAGATCGTGCAAGTGCTCACCATCGGCACCGCCGATTATGTGGACCCACGAATGCAAGGGCACCTGAGGGTGAATGCGCTGTTCATCAGCGACAATATCCGGGACGCGATTTCAGAAGGGCGCGCCGATTTCACGCCGGTATTCCTTTCAGAAGTCCCCCTGCTCTTCAAGAGCAACGTCCTGCCGCTGGATGTGGCGCTCATTCACGTGAGTCCTCCGGATGAACACGGTTTTTGCAGCCTGGGGATTGAGGCCGGCCTGAGCAAGACGGCGGCCCAAGTGGCCCGGATCGTCATCGCCGAGGTCAACGAGCGCATGCCGCGAACGCTGGGCGATTCGTTCATCCACCTGTCCAAGATCAATTTCCTGATCCCGGTATCCTACCCCCCCACGGAACTCAAGGTGGGCGAACCCAACGAGCTCAGTATGCAAATCGCCCGGCATATTGCCACCCTGATCGAGGACGGCAGCACGCTGCAGACGGGCATAGGCGCCATCCCCGACGCCGTGCTGCATTACCTGCAGGATAAGAAGGATTTGGGGATCCACACCGAACTCTTCTCGGATGGTATCATCAACTTGGTGGAGTCGGGCGTGATCACCAACGAGAAGAAGACCCTCCATCCCGGAAAGATTGTGGCGGGCCTGGCGCTGGGGACTCAGCGCCTGTATGACTTCATTGACGATAATCCAATCTTCGAGTTCCATCCCACCGAGTATGTCAACGATCCCTTCGTCATCGCCCAAAACAACCAGATGGTCGCGATCAATTCGGCCATTGAGGTCGACCTGACCGGCCAGGTATGCGCGGACAGCATCGGGCCGCGCCTGTACTCTGGCGTTGGAGGGCAGGTCGACTTTGTCTACGGTGCCTCGCGGGCCCAGGGAGGGAGGCCAATCATCGCCCTCCCCAGCACGACCACCCTGAAAAACGGGATGAGGGTCAGTCGAATTGTCCCGACCCTGCAGCCCGGGGCGGGGGTCACCACTACGCGGAACCACGTCCACTATGTGGTCACCGAGTGGGGGGCGGCTTCTCTGCACGGCAAGACCATCCGCGACCGGGCGCGGGCCCTCATCGAAGTGGCCCACCCCGATTTCCAGGCGGAGCTTGAGAAGAAAGCCGCTGAACTTCGCTTCCTGTGAACCGGGCTAGCCGCTGCGCGGAGAATTGAGATGAGCCATCGCACTCACACCCCTCGCCGAGTCCGCATTGTGGCGACCGTGGGGCCGGCGTCACGCAGCCGAGCCATCCTGACGCAACTCGTCCAGGCGGGCATGAACGTCGCCCGCCTGAACCTCTCCCAAGGCACGCGGGAGGAGCATCAGCAAGCGCTGGAGCTGCTCCGCGAGGTGACCTCCTCTCTGCACGCCTGCGTGGCGGTCCTGCTCGATCTTCAGGGCATCAAGATCCGAACCGGAGCCATTGAGAAAGGAAGCATCGACCTAGCCGCGGGCCAGCCTTTCACCCTGACCACCCGGCCGGTTCCGGGGGATGCCAGCTCGGTCTCCGTGACGTGGGCGGGCCTGCCGGGTCAGGTGCAAGTCGGTGAGCGCGTCCTGCTCGATGACGGCAAGCTTGTGCTCGAGGTGCTGAGATCGGTGGAACAGAAAGGGGATGTCCTCACCCGGGTCGTGGTCGGAGGAAGGCTGCTACCGCACAAGGGAATCAACCTTCCCGGAGTGCGAATCCAGGAGCCTGCCCTCACGCCCAAGGACTGCGAGGATCTCCGCTTCGGGCTTTCCCAGGGCGTCGACGCCGTCGCGGTTTCTTTTGTTCGGAGCGCCGATGACGTGGCCGCCGTTCGCCAAAAGATCATCGAATTCGATGCCCGCCTCGCGCGCCTGCCGGTGATCGCCAAGATGGAACGACCGGAGGCGCTTGAACATCTCGAGACAATCCTGGACGCTTGCGATGGAGTAATGGTCGCCCGAGGAGATCTGGGCGTGGAGATGCCCCCGGAATTCGTCCCGACGGCGCAGAAAGACATTATTCAGGCCGCCAACCGCAAGGCCAAACTGGTCATCACGGCGACCCAGATGCTGGAGAGCATGATCCATGCTCCCCAGCCGACTCGGGCCGAATGCTCCGACGTGGCCAATGCGGTCTACGACGGCACTGACGCCGTAATGCTTTCGGGTGAAACCGCCGTCGGTGACTACCCGGTGGAAAGCGTGCGGATGATGGCCTCGATCCTTGAGGAGGCCGAGCGACATCTCGGCGAGTGGGGCCGCTGGAAGGCCCCCTCGGACTACCGTCACGAAGACGAGGCCCTGGCCCTGGCCCACGCCGCGGCAGAACTGGCCCACGACCGGCAAGTCGCCGCGATAGCGGCGTTCACGCGCACCGGGCGCGCCGCCCGGCTGATCTCGAAAGTCCGGCCGGACGCGCCGATTCTGGCGTTCACCCCCGAGATCGAAACGTATCGCCGGCTGGCCCTGATGTGGGGTGTGATTCCCTGCCTGGTGGATCCGTCCAACACAGTCGAGGAAATGCTCGCTCACGTGGAGGGCTCGCTCATCGCCTCGAGCCCGATTCAGCCCGGTCAACAAGTGATCCTTGTCGCGGGCCTCCCTCTCTCCGCCCAGCCCCCTCCCAACTTTATCCTCCTGCACACCGTCTGCAAGCGCTAGGCCGACCCGGCCGTGCGCCTATCCAAACATCCCCCGAGGGGGCGTCCGCCTGCTTGCGGACTCCTCCGCTAAAGAGTCCTTCGGCAGGATCACCGTGCTGCCCCGCGTGGCGGCCGCACCGGCCTCGCTGCGCGGCGAGCAGGTTTCGGTCGGGTGGATCACCTTAGAAGCCGCCCTGTCGACCGGCCGATTTGCGGCCGGGCCGAGCTGGGGCCTGGGCCGAACCACGGCCGAAAAGACAACGAGAACGAATCCAAAGAACAAGAGAACCGCGCTCTCGATGAGCAACCTCCCGGAAAGGGATCTCAACAGAAGTCCCAGGAGAGAGGCCGCGGAGGTGCGCAACGCCGCCGGGATTGCCGTCCAGGGGATCAGCCCGGCGTCGCGCCAAACGCCCAACAGGAGCACGAGAAGAACGCCGATCAGGGCTGCGGTCGCCAGGGGAATCCCCGTCCACGCCAAGAGCCCTTGAACAGACCGCGCGGCAAGAGCCAGTTCCACCAAGAGCAGGAGCAAGGGCAACAACCACGCAACAGGAGCGAAATCGCGGAAGAGCCGGAGCTCGGTCTTAAGAGCGGCGGTTCCGCCCGCGGCTGGAGAGGCCTGGCTCAGGTTCAGGTTGTCAGGCAGTTGACCGGCTTGTTGACTGATTTCCAGCCCTACCCCCTGTTGGACTTCGCCCAGCAAAGGGTCGGGCGGCCGACAGATCGGCAGGGCCCCCTGGGTGAATGCGCCCGAGCCGTAGGCCTGCAGCTGCTGGGCCGAGCAGGCCGGCCACGAATTGACAAGAGCCTCTGCCAAGCTTTTCCCGCCCTCGCCCTGCAATTCCGCCTTGATGGCGGTCAAGGAGAAAGAAAAGCGGGGCAGAGGATCCAAGGAGTCGAGCCACGCATAGCACTCGTCCAGGTTGGCCGCAATCTGCTCCTCCTGCCATGAGGCCGGGAAGAGGGTGCGGACGAGGTCGGCCCAATGCGCCTGGGTCAAGTAGGAGGTGATCTGGGTCTCTCCGCCTATCTTTTCCGAGAATAGTTCGGCAATGTAGGTGGATACCGCCCCGGAGCGCACAAAGCTGTCCGTGAGCAGCGTGGTCATTCGCTGCGAGTCAAAAAGAACAGCCCTCAGGTCGCCGAGCAGCAACGAGGGCGCCAAGCTGAGGCAGAAGGCGACGGAAAGGAGGACAGCGACGGCCGTCCGAAGGTGGGACCCTGTCTTGCTCATCTCATTTCCTCCACAGCCTGGGTCCGCCCCGCACCTACGGAGAACTCGCCCGGGGAACCTTGTAAAGGCTGTATACCCCCCCAAAATCGGCCACCCGGACCAACTGAGTCTGCTCCAGAAGCCTGAGCTGTTCCCAATCCGAAGGCTGGTACAGACTCGATTCCTCCTGCTCCTTGCGGGCCCCGGCCTCGTAGATCAGGACGTGGGTAACCCCCTGCTCACGCCAGAGATCGACGATGGATCGGCTGTCTCCGCGGACCCTGAGAAGGTGCCACCAGCGATCAATGATCGCATCGGGCAAGCAGTTGGTCGTGCAGTAGAAACCCCTTGGCTCCCAGAGGAAGACTACCTTGGATCCAGGTGGCAGAGAATTCACGGCCTCCATGGCCGGCTCGTACCACCCCAGCCGCTGCGCCAAGAACTGCGCAGCGGACTCTTCCCCCGCTAAGACTGGAATGGGATTGAGCGAGGCAAAGTTCAGGCCCTCATTGAACGCCTCGAGAATTAGGCCCAGTCCGACCAGGACGGAAGCCAGGACCCAAATACGCACGGGCCCACACTGGCGGGGGACCAGCGACGTGAGTCCCCCGACCGCAAGCAGCGAGAGGGCGGGGAAGAAGCCAAAATACATCCTAGACTGGACCAACATGCTGGAGGCATGGGCAAGAGCCGCCCACCCGACCCAGCCCGAAAGACCCAGGATTCCGGCCGCCGTCAGAAGCCGGGCCGATTCACGGGAGAAGCGGCCCCGGCTCAAGAGAAGCCCTGGGACGAGCGCAACCATCAGTGGGCCGATACTAGCCGAAAACCCTGGCGCTCCCTCCTGCCCAAAGATGGACGCCGCAACCGGGAGAACAAGATCGTCCCACAGGGTCCGCGTAGATTGGCCGGCCGCAGAGAAAAACCGAAGCTCCAGGGCATCGACCTGAGGGGTGGGTATCAACAGCGGGAAAAAGGGGTTCCCAGTGAAAGCCCCGTTTCGGACCAGCCACGGGGCTGCCACCAGCAACGCCGTTCCCCAGAAGATCCCCAGGGCGCGAGCGGACCGCGGGCTCGAAAGGATCAGCAGAGCCAGGCCGGCCGCCAGCACGACCAAGGCGGCCGTGTATTTTGTTCCGATCATCATTCCAGCGCAGACCCCGGAAACGACCAGCCATTGGCGACTCGACGATTCCAGCCAGAGGTCGAGGGTCAGGAGAAGCAAGACGGCGAACAGGATCGTCCAGAGATCCTCGTAGGCCCAACCCATCATTCTCGAGACCGTGGCACCAGAGAAAAGGACCGCCGGGGCCACCCACGCATACGGGCGGCTGATGCGACGATAGGCCAGCCCAGCCAGACTCACCATGGCGAGGGCGCCCACCTCCCAGCCGAGGACAGCGGCCGTGCTACTGGAGCGCAGGCCCATCGCCCAGAGATAGAGCATTTCGGCCAGTTCGGGCATCCCGAAGTAGAACCCGCCCTCGGGGAGGTAGATCCGTCCGGCCGAGAGATAGAGCTTGGGCAAGGCAAGGTGGTAGACCAGGGCATCCCACTCAAGGGCTGGGGCAAGAGCCACCATCAGGGACATAGCGGAAACAAAGCAAAGGAAAAAGAAGGACAACCAGCCGAGGCCCCCGCAAGCTTCCAGGGTCTCGCGCAGTTGGACCCCGCTGCGCAGCCACGCCAGGATGTGCCGCCAGAGGAGCAGAACTCCAAGCAGAAGTCCCGCCCAGGCAATCCAGGCTCGGTAGACCCCAATCAAGCCGACCAGCAGCACCAGCAGGCTCAGGATGCCCAAACCCACGCCCGCCTGAAGCCCAAACCTCTCCAAGGGGTTGAGGGAGTCACATCCCCCCAGCACCCAATGGCCTAGGCCGCCAGCCAGGGCGACGAGACTGAAGGCGAGAACCAAATCGGCTATCGCAAGCAACGGGGCGGCGGGCAGGGTCCCACCCCAGCCCTTGTGCACCACAAAGTAGCCGGCGACCCCTGCGGCCAGGCACAGCAGCACAAACACTTCGCCCGTCGTGGTCAGCCAACGAGATTGGCCGCGGCGCAACTCGCTTGGTCTAGGATCCTGCCCCTGCGGTGTCAGTTGGCCCTCCTCGGGCGCGGGCGGCATCACTGGCCCACCTACGGCCTGCCCGCGCGGAGTGGGCGGAGCTTCAAGCCACCCGGTGCACCAGTGGAACTTCGCCTCATTTGTCCACCCTCATCAGGAAAACTCAGGTGGAAACCACCTTTGCGGCTGGAAATGGGTGTGCACGCTGAACCGCCTTTCGCCATGCATGATTCGAACCCGGTCTTCCGGCTGAACCTCATACTAACCCAGCTTCGGCTCAAGGACAATGAAGTGAACCCCTTCAGCGCTGGCCCCTGCCTGGGACTGTCCCCCCGCGTCCGCTGCTGGGTTGGCTGCGAAAGTGAGCCTGTTGCATGGGGAACTCGGGGAAATCCGGCTGGGAGCCTGGCCCCGTCCGGACCGCGTGGGAGAAGAAGGCCGGGCCCCTAGAGGCGGACAAATCCAACGAGCGGGGTGCCCATTTTCAGGCGCGACCGCCCGCGCCGGTCTCACTTCCATGGGCCGCGCCCAGCCACAACACACCCGTGAAGGCACATGCGGGCGCTTCCGTCCTGAGGATCGGACGGAAGAGGGGAAAAGGAACTCGGAGGCCGGAGAGAGCTCCGGTTCCAGGCTCCGGGAGATCTCGAACCGGGATCCGCGCTGAGGCAGCAAAGTTGCAAGGCCGATTCGAACCAAGAGCGGCTGACTGCCAATTGCGCTGTCCCAAAAAGCCTCCGCCAAACGCCACACCTGAGCGACCAGAAAAACCAGGGGACACCCGCTGGGCTCACCGCTGCTACAGTCGAAGTCCGCTGAAGGATGGCCAGCGGGTCTTTCCGGGAGCGGAACTCCACGAGATGCGCCCGCGCCGCACAATCCATAGGCTGCGACGCACTCCTCCTCCCGCAGGGTAGCCGCCCCGCAGAATCAGCCCGCCGGCTCAGGACGTATCTTCGGGTACTGGTTTCGTAGGGCAAGCAATCCGAGAATAGCCAGGATGGGCAAAGGCAGGTAAGCGGGCCACTGCTCAAGGTTTCCGCTTATCGTGGTCAGGAAAACCGCCCAGCCGACCAGGAAAACGAAACCCAGTTCGGCCAGCGCGAGAGCCCTGCCGCAGAGAGGCCATCGTGACTCCAAGTAGGCCGCCACGAGGAAAACGACAGGCAACATGACCACATAGTTGGTGGTGGCCGTCCGGTAGGCGACCCAATTGGTGACCACCAGGGTCATCAAGGCTGTCCAAAGGAATCGATCCTCCTGGCCCCGCAGGGTGATGACCCATTCCACGAGCAGGTAGAGGACAAATGCCGCCGTCAGGAACCAGGTGACCGCCGTCGAGAGCGCGCCCGTCTCCGCTGCCAGAATGGAAACCGGGGAGCCGATGGGGACATAACTGGGATAAATCTGCATCTGCCGCAGCATCTGCAGAGGCCAGTCTGGCATGACGACTAGAAACGCCCCAGGCAAAAGGAGGCAGAACGCCAAGCTCCAGCCAAAGAGCTTCCAGCGCCTACGCGGAATAGCCCAGATCAGGACAAACGGCAGGAGAAGGAAAGCCATCTGCGGCTTTATGGTGGATAGTCCCAGCAACAAGCCTGCAACGAAATCCCGACGACGCTGAATCGCCAGCAACGCGGCGACCATCGCGAGGGCAACGAGAACGGCCGTATTGCCGTCTATCAACCCGCGCAGGCCGTTGTACCAAAGGAGCCCGAAGGCAACGGCGATCCCCAGCATCCAGGGCCGCGGGCGCCACCCGACGAGCTCGACGGAGGCGAGCCCGAGACCGACCAGGCCGGCTTCGAGCAAGGTCATCCAAAGTGCCCGAGCGACCGGGTAGCTCAAGAAAGCAAAGGGGGCGAAAAGGATCATAGAGTGCAGGGGGTATACAAACTGAGCCAAATCCTCCCCGTGGCTTGGGTCGGCAGGCCTTCCATAGATCAGTCGCTGCGCCTCCAGAGTCACTGACGGGGCGTAAGGGCTGCGTCCCTCGACCAGCCAGGCTCTGGCACCGTTCCATCGCGCCAGGAAGTCATTTCCTCCAGGTTCGAGGAGCGAAAAGCGGTAGTTGAACACGGTCAGAATCGCCAGGAGGCCGGCTAGCAAAAGGAACGCCAAGGCGGTCCGAACCCGTCCCCTGGCGTTGGAACCGCCGTTCGAAGGGTGAGCCGATTGTGATGAGCCTCTCATCGCAGCATTCCTCTTAGAGTCACCGGCCTAGTCCAGAGTTCCGTGTCGGCTCACTTCCTGTGGGCATGCCCTCGGGTCCCCTCCTATTCGGCGATCTTCGCCAGAAGCGGTCCGGAGGCGCCAGAACCATTCCCGGCGGGCGCGCCCTCCCCAGTTCCGTTGGGGATCCAGGCACTTTCCGACCAGCCCCCCTCGCGCATGCCGGGCGCACCCAAGAAACCTGCCAACGAAGGCCTTTTGGGATCCGGAGGCCCATCCCGAGCACGGCGAAGTATTCGCCAAAGCGGCAGCTGACGCAACGGGGATGGAGGTTATCTTCTCCGTGGAATCCTCCACCAGGAGGACGGCGCAAGTTACCGCGGGGCGCCAGAACTCCGTCCAACTCCAGGCGCGAAAGGTCAAAAAGGTCCGAAAAGAATGCTGGCGGGGGATCGATGATAACTCCCTGTGGATAGCCGCCCAAGACGAATGCATTGGGCTGAAAGTAGTCCATGTCCTCTCAGAGCCCGCAGCCGGTGCGGTCGCGTTGGAAATATACCAGTTGTTCCCAGGAACAGTACTCGTGCTGATTTTGCCCAAAGCATCAGACTTAAGAGGCCATGACTACGTCCGTGGGGGGCACATCGCGATTGACCTGATCCGGTATTTGCGCATAGTCCTGGGTGCCATCCTCCCGGAGAGGGGGCAGCAGTGCTCTGTTCGAAAAGAAAACCACCAGGACGGCCACGTTCGTCGCCAACCCAGAGCCAACCGGCTTCGCGCAGATCCAATTGGCGAATGGCAAAAGAAACGCCCCCATGAGCAAATCGAGCCTGCGGGATCCACCGCCACATGGTACAAGAACTTGTCGCGGATCAGAAGGGCCTCGCACAGGAAAGGGGTTATCGCCGACACAGAGAGAACTCGGCTGTTTTTCTGCAGCGGCTAGCTCAGGGCGAAGCCCCAGATGACAACGAGAAACTCGAAGATCCGGGTAAAAAGAGGCGACGTGAGCTCGCTCTCCAGCCCGCCCCAGGACAGGCGCCAAGCTCCCGGTGGCAATGGGCGGAGTATGCAAAGGCCCTTCGAGGACGCCAAGGCGTCAGGTAGGTCTGAGGATCAAAGCGGGCACAAGAACTCTGCCGGCGGCATGGAAGTCCGGAGAAAAGGACCAGCAACACTCAACGTGGAAGACCCATAGTGCTCGGCCCGCGGCGGTCGAGGGCGCAGGGCAACCCCTCCGCCAAGGGAGAAGTGCAGGCAACCTGCTCAGGCCTGCAGCCCAGAGGGCTAGGATAACCTGAGGTTAATCTCGTCGAGTGTCTGGGGCGCAGGGCGCAGCCGATCATCGGGCAAATGAGACAGGGGTGTCGCGGACAACCGGGAAATATCCACAAACGTCGGCTGGTCCGTCGTGACGTAAATCAACCCGGTGACGAAGTGCCCATCGGTTCTTGCCAGCTCCATCAGGCGGATGGCCGCCAGACGATCGCCGGGGTCATGATCCGCGGCCACCTTCTTGAGCCAGACGACCGAACCGTCGTCAAACGAAACTCTTTTGAGCTCCCCCGGACCGTACTCGATTTCCATCTCCGGAGAGTAAGGGATGAAAGTGATGTCGTGCAGAGGGGCCTCGTGGGCCTTGCCCCAGGCGTAGCTCTTGGGGGACTCATCCTTGTTGTTGAAGGTGACGCAGGGACTGATGACGTCCAGAACGGCCGTGCCCTTGTGCGCCAAGGCCGCCTTGAGCAGCGTCGAGAGCTGCTTGGGATCTCCTGCAAAGGAGCGAGCGACGAACGTGGCTCCCCCCACCAGCGCCTCCAGGCAGATGTCGATCGGCGGCAGTTCGTTCTGGCCCTCGTGTTTGAGTTCGAGCCCCTGGTCGGCCGTGGCGGAAAACTGGCCCTTGGTGAGCCCGTACACACCGTTGTTCGCGACGATGTAGACCATCGGCACGTTGCGCCGGACCAGATGCTTGAACTGTCCCAGCCCAATATTGGCCGTGTCCCCATCGCCGCTCATGCCGATCGCGTGCAGTTCGGGATTGGAGAGCACGGCCCCGGTGGCGATCGAAGGCATGCGCCCGTGCAGGCCGTTGAACCCATGGGACCGACTTAGGAAATAGGCTGCCGCCTTGCTGGAGCATCCGATCCCGCTGACCTTGATGATCTTCTCCGGAGGGATGGAAAGCTGGAAGCAGGCGGTTACGATCTGGCTGGTGATTGAATTGTGGCCGCAGCCCTGACACAGCGTGGTCTCAAGGCCTCGATACTCAGTCTTTTCCAATCCCACCAGGTTGGTGTTCCCGGATTTCGTCTCCACGACAGAGGCCATGGAATCATTCCTCCTGCGCCCGGAAGGCGCGAACGATCCAATCCGCCGCGATGGGCAGCCCGTCGCTGTGGGCCAGGGAGCGAAGGCGTGAGGCTCCTTGGGGAACGTCCATCTTCAGCAAGCCAAAGAGCTGCCCATCCGTGTTCATCTCCACCACATAGGTCCGGTCATGGCCGGTGATGAACTCCTCCACCAGCGGGGCAAAGGGAAGGGCCCTGATCCGGAGGTAATCCGTGGGGGTTCCCTGCTCTTCAAGGATATGCTGCGTTTCTTGGATGGCGGGATCGGTCGATCCAAACCCGATCAAACCAATTCGGGCCCCGGCTGTCGACCGCAGGACTGGCGTGGGCACGAGCTTGGCAGCGGTCGTCAGCTTCCGCTGCAGGCGCGCCATGTTGGCTGCATAGACCTCTGGATCCTCACTGTACTCCGCATTCTCATCGTGCCCGGACCCCCGCGTGAAATAGGCGGCCTTGGGATGGTCCGTTCCCGGCAGGGTCCTCCACGGGATCCCGTCTCCGTCCACGTCCCGGTACCGGGCAAATCCCCCCAGCCGATCGAGATCCTCCGCGGAGAGGATCTTGCCGCGGTCAATGGGGCGATCCGGATAGCGGAATGGCGGCATGATCCACTGGTTCATTCCGATGTCAAGATCGCTGAGCACAAAGACGGGGGCCTGAAGCCGCGCGGCCAAGTCCAAAGCCTTCCACCCGAATTCAAAGCACTCCTCGGGGCCAGGCAGGAGGACGACTTGGCGCTGGCCCCCGTGTCCGATGGCGTGCACGAACATGAGGTCCCCTTGCGAGACCCGCGTTGGCAATCCGGTGCTCGGGCCAATCCGTTGCACATCCCAGATCACAACCGGGACCTCCGCATAGGAGGCCAAGCCGGAGAACTCGGCCATCAGGGAGAGCCCGGGACCGGAGGTGGAGGTCATGGAGCGCGCTCCCATCCAACCGGCGCCCACCGCCATGCCCAGCGCCCCCAGCTCGTCTTCGGCCTGCACGATCACGAAGTCGTTCTTCCCGCTCTGGGGATCCTTTCGCAGGCGGGGCAGATACTCGTGGAGCGTCTCCGCCAAACTCGAAGCCGGAGTGATCGGATACCAAGCGGCGAAACTGACCCCCCCATAAATTGCCCCGAGCGCGGCCGAGGTGTTCCCATCGACCAGGAGCCGCCCCTCCGCGGCGCTCATGCGCTCGACCCGATAGGGGTCCTTTTTCTTGAGGTTCTCGCTCGCAAATTGGAACGCCGATTCGACCACCCCAAAATTCAACTTCACCGACGAGGCCTTGCCCTTGAAATGGATCTGGAGGGCGGCCTCGATTTCGGCCAGATCGATTCCCAGCTCCCAGGCCAGCACGCCCGCATAGACCATATTCGCCACGTACGGCCGCAGGGAGGCCTCGGCGCCCGATTCGCGCGCCAAGCGCGAGACCGGCATGGGGTAGGCGGTCAGGTCCGCGCGCAAGCGGCCCGCTGGGAAATCCTCTGGATACAAGCAGACCCCCCCAGGAATCAGCTGCAGCAGGTCCTCGCGCACGGTGGCACGGTTCATCGCCACCAGGATATCGGCCTCTTCTTTGCGCGCGAGGAATCCTTGGCGGTTGGCTCGAATTGTGAACCAGGTGGGCAATCCCTGGATGTTGGAAGGGAACAAGTTCTTGCCGGAGACCGGGATGCCCATCTTGAACAAAGCTCGCAGCAGAACATTGTTAGCTGTCTGGCTGCCCGAGCCGTTGACCGTCGCGACCAGGATCGAAAGGTTGTTGACGATGGCGCCCGGCTCCGCACGGTCAGCTGTGGCGAGCGTTTCCTGTAGTGTCATAGCACCCCTTCACGCATGAGAACTGACATAGAGCGGCTCGGCCTTTCCCCCGCCACGGCCTTCACGGTGGCGCAGCAACTTGGTGTGCTTTGTGAAAGCGTCCTCCGCCTCACCCAGTTGCCCCCGGATGATGGCCTCCACCATCTGGTCATGGAAGTCCCATACCTGTTGCAGGTAATGAAAGTCTGCGTATAGGCTCAGCCCTTGCGCCTCATATGCCGACCAGTACGCCTCCAAGACACCCGTGACGAAAGGGTTGTTCAACTTGGAGAAGATGGTCAAATGCAGTCCCCGGTGCTCATCATGCGGGATGAGAGCCGGTCGGGCCGACAATTTCTGTCGGGCGTTGGCGATCAGTTCCCGAAGCCGCACAAACTCCGTGTCCTTCAGAGCGCCGGCCGCTTCCGCAAAAAAAGCCGCTTCCACCCGAATGCGCAACTCTCCAAACTGGTGAAAGGCGTTCCGGTCGCAGGCGATGGCATACTGCAAGCTCTCGTCGACGGCCGGAAAGAAGCTGTAAGGGAGCGCCCAAATCCCGGTCCGCGGATGCACCTCGACGAAGCCCAGGCTGCGGGCAACTTCCATCTGCTCGCGCAGTTTGCCCACGCTCACCCCCAGTTTCTGAGCCAACTCAATTAGGGAGGGTATTCGGGGGCTCTTATCGCGATGGCTTGCCAGGTAGGAAATGAATTCGTTCACGTCTCACCCAAATTTCAGCCAAAATGCAACGATTGATATGATTGATATGATTATTTGGTTGAATGATACTTCACTCGCCTTCACCTGTCAAGGTGGGGTCCCGCTCATGTCACTGGGGAGGAACCGCTAGAGAAGCAGGGTTGGCAGGGCCTGCAGCGCTCGGGCCATTCGGGTCCCGTGCCAGAAGAGGAGGCTTCCCTCGACCGGGCGCAGCCGCCCATCCCGAACCGCCGGAACTTCTGGCAGGAGGGCAATCAAAGATTTCAGATCGGTCTCATCAAAGGCAAAGGGTTCGTCGGGCAGCAGCAGAACCTGGGGTCGGGCCTCACGAATTTCCTCCAGATCCACGCGAGGATAACGAAGATCGCGCTGCGGCACCTCCTGGGACGGCGCTTTCCCCAAATCCGCTGCCAAAGGATACCTTCGTTCCCGATTACCAAAGACATTTCGACCGCCACACAGCTCGAGAAGATCATGGGGGTAGGTGTCTCGGTTGAAAGTCATCCACCACGCAGGTCTCTCAGCCGGCGCGGCCCGCCAAATCGGACAGAAAACGCTCGCCGGCTCATTTGGCCGGGAGGCGCCCGCCCATTCCACCGCCCGCTCGAGCAGATCCACCTGCCGCAGGGCCCGAGGTGAGGCGAACAGGGAGGCCAACCAACGCAGATCCGCAATCGCTTCGCAGACCGTCTTTGGGAATGAAACCCGGGTTGGAATCCCCTCGGCCTCCAGCGACCGCACCACCCGCTCCGTGTTCTCCTCCTGGTTGGCCAGGACGAGCTCAGGCTTGAGCTCTCGGATCTTGTCTAGATCCGGGTCCTTCGTTCCGCCCACGGAGGGGACCTGCTGAACCCGATCCTTTGGACGGGTGCAGAAGTCCGTGCGCCCGACCAGGAACACCTCCAGCCCCAGGTCGAAGAGGCTCTCTGTGGTAGAAGGCACGAGCGAAACCACTCGGCGCGGGACAGACGAAAGCTTGGGGATCGCACTCACTTGAGCCAGCCGGTCCCAAAGGTCACAACGGGCGAAGGGCCACCCCACAGCTCCACCGCCCCGCCCGGACCCAGGGCGAGAACGGACTCTTCGACGAGGCCTAGGCGATAGAGATGGGAACGCCGAGACAAGGCTGGGCAAGGACGGTCCGGGAGATGATGAGCCTGGACCACTGCCCCCGGCAGCCAACCCAGCCCCGGGACCAATTCTTCGCTCCCGGTGAACTGCCCGAGGACCTCGGCGGCGGCTCCTTCCGCGAGGATGACGCAACCGCTTCGCAGAGCTTCCAGAAGCATGTCACTGGCCTCGCTTTCCTCCAAGGCCTCGCGCAGCGATTCGGCCGGACCGCAGTCAGCCATGACGATCAAGGCGGCCTCCTCCAGGGCTGCCAGAAGGGGAGAGTTTTCCTCCCTGCCCGGCTGGAGGAATACCACGATACCGGGCGATCCGGACAGGTCAGTGAAAACACCAAGTTCCGATCTTCCTTGCTCTGCTTCCTGCTGAGAGGGAACCACCACGACCACTGGCCCGGCAACGCCCATCACTCCCAGGACCCGGGCGGCTTGTTCATCGCCCACCCATCCGCCGCTGAGGACTAGCCACCCAGTCCCCTCAGGCCTACGGAAGAAGGAGGTGACTGCGCCCATAGCCTGTCATCGGAACGGCATCCCGCTCATTCCCCAAGGGTCGCAACGGCGATTCCCTACGCCCCGCGATTTTCGGGTACCGCGCTCCGCGCTGAGGACCTCCGCACAGATTCCATGCAAGCAGGCGTTCCCAGGAGGCCGGCAAGATCCCCGGCACGCAAACGTCCAGCAAGGACGGGGTTGGTTCGGCGGGGGCCTCAGGAAGCCGCTGAGCTTCCCGCTTCATCTCCGGAGGGTGCCTGGTCTCGGCGGGCGCATCCGGCATTCGTTTGGCGGCCGCAGGGATCGTCGGCCTTCGTCTGCAACGCCTCCAACTCATCCAGAGGCTGAAGGTCGCTCCTGGAGAACTCTATGGCGCCCGCCTCCTCCCCCAGATCCACGAGAACCGACTCTCGTAGCGGGAAGACGTCCACCACCTTGCCCTCGCCCCGGGGAGTCGCAACCCGTTTGCCCCGCTTGGGAAGTTGCAGGCGTGCCTGGACGTACTGCTCGTACTCGTAAATGAGGCAACAGCGGAGCCGGCCACACATGCCGGTGATCTCGCCTGGGTTCAGCGAGATCCCTTGAGCCTTCGCCATCTTGATCGAGATTGGGCTGAATTCTGTCAGGAACTTCGAGCAACAGCGGGCCTCCAGCCCACAGGCGCCCATTCCTCCCAGGATTCTCGCCACGTCCCGCGGCCCGACTTGATGCAACTCGACCTGGGATCTGGAATAGCGCTGCTGCATGTCGGCCCGCAGAGACTTCAGTTCGGGGTGTTCCTCCCCCTCCACGGTGAAAACAAATGTCAGACGCTGCCCCTCAAAACCATACTGGGCCGCGACGATCTTCACGCTGCGCAGGCCCAACTGAACCGACCGCTCACGACAGCCCACCAGGGCCTCGGGCTCTTTGGTCCTCCAGGATTGCTCGATGAGCAGGTCCTGGGCGGAGGCCAAGCCGTCAATTCTGCGCCAGGTTCCTTCCGCCGGCGGAACGGGCTCGGACACGAACTGCACAACCTGGCCAATCTGCCGCCCGTGGGAGGTGGTCACGAGAACATGATCCCCGAGATGGAGGGGCTCCCCCAAACCACCCGCATCAAAGTGGTATGCCTTGCCCAAGCGTTGAAAACGCACTCCCACGACGGTGGGTTTCCGGTTCTCCGTCTGCGGCTCCGTTGTGGCCTGCGTCAATCGACACCTCCGCCCTCTGGTTTCTTCTGCAGCTTCCCCAGCCCAATGCAGAGGGTATCACCGTGGGGAGAGGAGATCAAGATCCGGGTCTTCTGCCCAAGGGAACGGAGGGCTTCGGCGCCCGCGGAAGATCTCAAGAGGAGAATCTTTCCCGGAAAGGATCCGCAGGGTTTCCCCTCGAAGGGCCGAAGACCGGACAAGGCCCAACGCAGGGGCTGAAGAACTCGCCCTCACCGGGGGGGGTGTCCGACCCCATGAACTCGGGCCGGGGTCGGTCGCGACCGCTGGGCAGGCGCCTTCCAGCCCGGTGAGCAGCGCGACTGGGATTCCTTGAGGGTCGGGCTCCCGCAGCCCACTGCGAAGCCACCTGCCGAAGTTTCCCCTCCCCTCAGCTGCTATGGGCGACCCGTCAGGGCCGAAGCGGTCCCATCCACGGTGCGGCCGGGATGTGGGACGTGCAGGGGTCGCTATCCCACGGCCTTAACCGGCGTTGCCGGACCCTCGCTGAGGGCGGCCAAGCTGATTCGAGCCGCCACCCGCTGGGCCAGCTCCCGGAGGGATTTCCCGACCTCCGAGTCGGGATCGGAGAGAATCACGGGGACCCCGGCATCTCCTCCAACGCGAACGGCCGGATCCATGGGTATTTCTCCCAGGAAGGGGACATCGGCCTCGCGGGCGAGCCTTTCTCCGCCCCCCTTCCCGAAGATATCCAACTTCTGCCCATCGGGCAGAACCAGATGGCTCATGTTCTCTACGACGCCCAGAATCGGGACCTCCAGCGCGCGGAACATTTCCAGGCCGCGCCGGGCATCGTCCAGGGAGACTTGTTGCGGCAGGGTCACGATCAGCCCCCCCGTAAGCGGGATGGACTGGCAAAGGCTGAGCTGAGCGTCGCCAGTCCCAGGGGGAAGATCCACGACCAGATAGTCCAATTCGCCCCAAGCCACATCTGCCAGGAACTGTCGGATCGCCGAGTGAAGCATCGGCCCCCGCCAAATCAGCGGTTGCCCGGGCCGGACCAAGAATCCGATGGACATGACCTTGACCCCAAAAGCCTCTGCCGGGGTCAGTTTGTTTCCCTGGGGGGAAGGCATGCTGGTCAACCCCATCATCCTGGGGACATTCGGCCCATAGATATCGGCGTCGAGGAGGCCCACGCGGGCGCCGGCCTGAGCCAGGCCGACAGCGATATTCACCGCCACGGTCGTCTTGCCCACGCCGCCCTTGCCTGAGGCAATGGCCAGGGCGCTGCGAATCGGCATGGAAATCAAACCCCGGTCTTTGCCATCGCTGGGCACGCTGGAATCGAAGTGGACATCGGCCTCCCTGACGCCCGGCACGGAGCGCACGGCCCGGGTGGTCTCTTCTTCCAGTTGGTCCCGCAGTGGGCAGGCCGGGGTCGTCAATACGACGGTCAGCGAGACCTTTCCGTCGCGGATCTTCAGGTCCCGGATCATGCGGAGCGTGACCAGATCCTTGTGCAACTCCGGATCCACAACTGTGCGCAGAGCGTTCAGGATATCTGCTTCAGTTACTTGGGAATACGACGGCACCCTTCACCTCTTGGTGGCACTCACCGGACGGTCTTCGAGAAACACCAGAATATCCTTCCGGGCTCGTTCATACAGCTTGACCAGTTCCTGATCTGTTCCCCGGAACCGCAGGACGGCCTGGCGGGCGCAGGCCGTGCAGCCCCGCATGGCCCGGTATGAGTCCGCCTGGCAAGTCATGCAGCCGTCGAGGCGGATCATCATGAGGGCGAAGGCAAGAGCATCCGGGTTGTCCTCCTCCAGCCTCGAAAGGCGATCCACTAGCCGGCGCCAGGAGATCCCCCGAAGGTCGCGCAGGGAGTGACTGACGCGGAGCGGAAAAAGCATTTCAGCATCTTCGTGGTACATGGACCCCTCGCAGGTGCTTCTCAGGCCTTGGCTGCCCTTCGAGCTTCCTTCTCCGCGCGGGCCGCTTCTTCTTGAGCATAGTTGCCGGGCCGGATGGCCGCGTAATAGGAAACAGGCTTGGAAAGCCGTTCCTTGTTGAAAACGTGCCCGGGCTTCCGTTCGTAGGAAGCCATTTCGTAGTCATGGTCCATTTTGATCGCGTCAAACGGGCAGTACTCCGCACACAGTCCGCAGCTCATGCACTTGTCCACGTCGATGGAAAAGTCTGCGGGCGCCGGCACAGGCCGCCCGGTTTTCGGGTCGGTCGTACGCACGATCCAAATGCATTGAGGCGGGCAAACCTTGGCACAGATGCCGCAGGAAGTACACCGGTCTTTCCGCTCCCCGTCCGGGCCCTGCTCATAGACCAGGAAAGGGATATATCGGAATTCCTCGGCCAGCGGAAGCTTTTCCTCAGGGTACTGGATGGTGAAAATCCCGCGGGCATCCTTGCTGCTTCGCTGGGCCAGACCCCGAGGGGTTCCGTAGCGCCCTCGCCCGAGCCAGCGGATGTCTTCGACATACGTGTCCAGCAGGTGCCGGAGGGTAAAACCCAGACCCCCAATGATCCCGCGACCGTCCATATCCGCCTATTGCCTCCGCAGCTAGCGGTCCACTTCGCCCAAAATAATATCGATGCTCCCGAGGATCACCACAGCGTCGGCGATCTTGTTTCCCCGACACATTTCCGACAGGGCGGTCAGGTTGATGAAGGAAGGCGCGCGCACGTGGTAGCGCCAGGGATTGGGCTTGCCGTTGGAGACGAGGTAGAAGCCCAGCTCCCCTTTGGGACCGTCGACCCGACCGTAGGCCTCGCCGGCAGGGACGCGCACCTGGTATTGCGGCTTGCCGAGCTGGATTTCCCCTCCGGGGATGTCCCGGACAGCCTGCTGCAGGATCCTCAAGCTCTGGCGCATCTCATCCAGCCGGATGAGGTAGCGATCATAGGTGTCTCCGTTCGGCCGGACTGCCACCTCAAAATCAAACCGATCGTAGATGCTGTAGGGCTCTGCCTTGCGAATGTCGTAGCGCACTCCCGAGGCCCGCAGGACTGGACCCGCTGCCGAGAAAGCAATCGCCTTCTCCGCCGGCAGCAGGCCGACCCCCATCGTCCGCGCGCAGACAATCTCGTTCGGGGTCAGATAGGAGTCCAACTCGTCGATCTTGCGCGGTAGTCGATCGTTGACCAGGTCCCGGATCTTCTCGAGCACTCCCTCGGGGAAATCGCGTGCCACCCCTCCGAAGCGAAAATAGTTGCACATCATTCGCGAACCCGTCGTGGCCTCGAAGATGTCCAGGATCAGCTCGCGTTCCTCAATGGCGTAGAGGGCGGGGGTGAAAAACGCTCCCAGATCGTTCAGCAGGAAGCCGATCGCCCACAAGTGATTGCTGATGCGGGTCAGCTCGGCCATGATCACCCGGATGTATTCGGCACGCTCCGGAGGCCGGATCGCCATCAGCTGCTCTACGGCGAGGGCATAACCGAAGTTATTGCTCAGCGAGCTGATGTAGTCGAGGCGGTCGGTGAACGGCATGTTCATCAGGAAGGTGTTGCGCTCGCCGATCTTCTCGTGATTGCGATGCAGGTAGCCCACGGCGGGTTTCAAGTCCACCACCGTCTCCCCATCCACCAGGGCCACGATGCGGAAGATGCCATGGGTCGAAGGGTGCTGCGGGCCCAGATTGACCACCAGCCTCTCCGTCCCCAGGCCGACACCCTCAGGGGCGCCCCGCTCCAGGGCCTCGTACAAAGAACGGTCCCCCTCTTCCGTCCATCCCTCCAGCACAAAGCCGGGAGGATATTTCACATTCCCATGGAACGGATTACCATCTTCCTCACGGCGGTAATCCCCTTTGGGCCAGCGCGCCGCGTACGGTTTGCCGTCCTCCTCGTAGTAGGGCTCGGTCCAGTCCTTCCGCAGTGGATACCCCGCAAACCCCTCCCAGAGCAGGATACGCCGCAGGTCCGGATGTCCCTCAAACTGAATCCCCAGCAGGTCCCAAGCCTCCCGCTCTTGAAACTCAGCCCCCGGGTATATCCCGGTCAGGCTGGGCACGCTTGGCGCCTCTCGGGGCACCGAGACGTGCAACACCAAAGCGCCGCCGCCCTGCACTCGGTAGAGGTGATAAACGACCTCCATCCTTCCCTGGGGAAGATAGTCCACGCCGGTCACGGAGGACAGATAGCCATAGCCCCCCTCGTCTCTCAGGATACGTGCCACTTGCACCAGGTCCTTCGGCGCAACCTGGTACCCGCTATACCCCGGCCGGTTCTCCGGAGAAAGCATCGGGACGAGGCTGGGAGGAAGACCCCCCGCCGCCGCGGAGGAGATGCTGGACCCATTCATCCGCCGCCTCGGTTCTGCTCCAAGTCACCGGCCCCCGTTGCTGCGGAGGGCGAATCCGCCTTGGCCTGGGCCAGTTGCCTCAACTGCTCCCCGTCCTTCAGGCCCACAATGTCAGGACCCAGCAAGGGAACGGGAAAGTCCTGGGAAGGCTGCCGGCGGTACCAGGAAACTGTCCGAAGGGATTGGTGGTCGATCTTCTCCTGAAGCTTGATCAAGCCGAACATGAGAGCCTGGGGAGTCGGAGGACAGCCGGGGACGTAAACGTCAACCGGAAGATACTGATCGATACCGGAAACGACGTTATAGCCTTCCTTGAAGGGGCCGCCTCCGGAGGCACAGGAGCCCATGGCCATCACATACTTCGGTTCGGCCATCTGATCGTACAGGCGTATGATCTGAGGCACCATCTTCTTGGTCACCGTTCCCGAAACAATCAACAGATCCGATTGGCGCGGACTCGGACGCATCACCTCCATGCCAAAGCGAGCCAAGTCAAACCGGCTGGCTGCCGTGCAAATCATCTCGATGGCACAGCATGCCAGGCCGAAGAACATCGGCCAAACAGAGTTGCGCCGACCCCAGTTGTAGATCTGATTCAGACTCGCGACGAGAACCTGCCCCCGCAGGGACTCTGGAACAGCAACTTCAGGGTCTTCAGGAGCACCTGTCATTTCGCCTCTGTTTCCTCCAGCCACTCCCGGTAGAGGTCCAGGAGCACATCGTCGTCCACCAGGCTCGGATCATCCTCGAATTCAGGAAGCTCAAGGATCCACGAGCACAGGGTTCGCAATCCAAGACCGAGTAGTTCCGCCTGGGGATGAGCGCGCCGGAGAGCTTGAACTAGAAGAAAACCGTCATCCCAGGTAAGCGTGGTCCCCGCCCCCGAGGGCTGGCTCAAGCCTGGTGAGGTCATTCCCGATCCGCCGCCACGCTCCCCATATCGCGGGAAATTATACCCTGCCGAAAGGCGATGTCAAGGAATATTGGTAAAAGGGAGAAATTCCATTAATTCCATGCAGCCGGCAGCAACCCGGTGAAACCGGTGCCTGCGAGAAAAGACCTCCATTTTCCCTTGTTTTCGGCCGCGAATTCCCCCTGTGGGCTCAACCATGGACGACAGCCCCTTTCGCCGGAATACTTTGAAAAGGTTCCTGCGCCGGGGATTCCCGGATTCGGCCAAGCCGCTCTAGCGGCCGAAAACGGCCCTCGCCGGGCAGAGCCGCCGACGGCTGGGCGAAGGCCAACCCGCAAGCCCAAGAGCTGGCCAGTCCATGAGCTCTGAAGAGTCTGTCCGCGTCCGACCCGGCACCCTCTCCGGAAGAGCCTTCCTGGCGTCAGGAGTTGCACCGCCAGCCCCGGAAAGACCGAGCGGGCAAGGATGAGAGCGGGCCCTGCCGAGGGCCGACGGCATAAGCCGGACGCTCAAGGCGACTGGTGAAGCCCAGACTCGCCACGCGAAGGGGTCGGAAGGCAGCAATCCCGAAGCGGGCGACCGGACCCCCCGCCAGATCCACCCGGCCCGGCAAAGGACCGGGGTGCAAGGATCTTGCGGACCTGAGGCAATTACCCAACGCGGCCTGCCCGGGGTTCGGCAGACCGCGCCAATTCGATGACTCGGAAGACAAGAGCTCCCGCTCCCGATGAACAGGGCAGGAAATCGCGTTCAAACCTCATTCACGGCAACGCGCAAAACGCGACAAACTTCCTCGACCTGGTCCTCGGTCATCACACTCGAGAAGGGAAGTGCCAAGCTCTGGTCGCCAAGCTTCTCTGCAACCGGGAAGTCCCCCCGCCGGTAACCAAATCGAGACATGTAGAAAGGTTGAAGGTGAATGGGAGGAAAATACCTCCGAGTGGGGATCCCTTCCCGCTCCAGGCGTTGTTCCACTGATGCCCGATCCGCCGGCGGCAATACTCGGATCACGTACACGAACCACGACATCGTGGTGGTCTCGGCATTCACTTGAGGCACGCGAACTTGTTCTAAGGACTGAAGACGATCGGTGTACCAGCGTGCGACCTCACTCCGTCGCCGAATGAGCTCAGGCAAACGGGGCACCTGAGCGGCGCCCAGCGCCGCGCTGAGCTCGTCCAGGCGGTAGTTGTATCCCAGCCTCACGTGATCCAACCACGCCGAGCCGGGTCCCCGCCCCTGATTGCGAAGGGACCGGGCGACCTCGGCCCATTCCGCGTTCGCGGTCAGGAGCACGCCCCCCTCGCCAGTAGTCATCTGTTTGTTGGGGTAGAAGGCGAACACGGCCACATCCCCCAGGGATCCGGTGGGCCGTCCTTTGTGGCTCGACCCCACCGCTTCGCAGGCATCCTCAATCAGGACCAGCCCATGCCGCTTGGCGACGCTGACCAGCCGGTCATAATCTGCCGGTCGCCCGAAGACGTCTACGGAAAGAATGCCTTTGAGCCGCCTCGCCTTGAGCCCCCTTCTCCGCAAGGGTCGAGGCAACACCCGGCGCGCCCTTTCGCCGCCCTTGGCCAACCTGGCCGCCGCCTCGGCCGCCGCCTCGGGGTCGATATTCCCGTCTTCTTCGCGCACGTCGACAAAGATGGGGACAGCGCCTTCATAGAGGAGGCAGTTCGAGGAAGCGACAAAGGAGAAAGGAGTGGTGATGACCCAATCACCCTTGCCGATGCCGCTAACAATCACGGCCAAGTGCAGTCCGCTTGTTCCCGAGTTGACGGCCACGGCGTGGGGAACCCCTGCGATCCGAGCCATTCCCCGCTCGAACGCGGCCACTTGAGGACCGATGCTCAGAGTAGGCGTCCGCAACACTGAAAGAACAGTATCGATTTCCGCTTGGCTGATACTCGGAGAAGACATGGAGATCTTCATGGAAATCTGCCTCGCCCTAGAAGGCCTCATGAGCCTCAGGTTTCACCCGCCAATCCTGAACTGAATCAAGGTCCAGTTGCCAAAAAAACCCTTCTCGCCCAGTCTTTCGCCTCGAGCCGAAGGCGTGCCAGCCAACGAACCCCTGGCGGGCCCACGACTACCCGGGGCGGAACAATTCGACCTTTCCCAGGCCTTCAGCCGTTCTTGGACGCAAAGCGCATGCCGACCGCTTCCGCCACGGGCCGCTTTTTGCTTTCTTCAACCGATTCGCCTGCCTGAACGAGCCCGGGCCAAGGGTCTCAAGGGCTGGCATTCGGCCCATCTTTTCCCAGAAGTTCCTCCAGCTCAGGGAAGTTGGCCACTTCCCAGTCCGCCGCGTGTCGCGCGGAAGGAGGCTCCTCCGAATAGTGCAGGCCACCCGGAATGCGCATTCGCACGGTGGCCAGCCCAAGATCTCGGGCGCCCAAGAAGTCCTTGGCCGGATTGTCGCCGACATAAAGGACGCGCTCCGGCGCCGCTCCGCTCCCCTCGACCAGCCGCTGAAATGGGCGCAGGCTGGGCTTCCATTCGGCTCGAGAATCCTCATCCGAGATGACGACCACGTCGATCAGTTGGTCAAGTTTTAGGGCGCCGATCTTTGCCTTCTGAACTAGCGCATAGCCCTCTGTGACCAAGCCGATCCGAAACCCAGCAGCGCGCCTTCGGACCAAACACTCCCTCGCTCCAGGGTACATCCCGATCCGCGGAACATGGGTTCGGTAGACCCTGATCATGACCGGCACCCAGGGGTCGGGAGGCAAGCCTCGTTCCTCGAGCCACAGATCGAAGACTCGATCGTGAATCCCGGCATCGAAATACGCTTGAAGTTCCGCCAGGCCAATCGGCTCTGAGATGCCCAGCACGCGGTCCGCCCAACCCGCGACAGCCCGAAACCCGCTACGGACGAACTGCGCCTCGGGATACAGCGTGTCATCTAGGTCGAAGGCGATGACCTGAAAGTTCCCAGTAGTGATCTTCATCGATGAAAAAGGACTCGTCAAAGCGGGTCAGATAGAGCCCCTGACGGTATTCGCCCAGCGGAGGCGGCCGCACAGGCAGGCCAGCGGCCTCGGCCAGATACCACCTCGGAGAGGGTACCCCGGCGGCAATACCAAGCGGCAACCCGCCTCCAAACCTTGCGTTGATCTCGGTAAAGCTCGGCTCGCCCCCCTGGAGCATGCACTGGATGGTAATGGGCCCGCGTGCGTCGATTTCCCTGGCCACCGTGAGACAGTGCTCGAGGATCCGCCGATCACGTATGGTCTGACCCTTCGCGACCTCCCCCCAGCGGACCTCAATTCGCTTGCGCGAGACCACAGCCCAAACTTCCCCGTCCAAGTCGCAGCTAATATCGTTGGTAACTTCCGGGCCGGAAAGGCACTCCTGAACGATCGGGTCAGGGATGTATTTGGAGAAAAACTCCGCCTCCTCTCGATCGTGAGCCCGGAAGGCATCCTTTCCAGCACTTCCGTACCTTGCCTTGAGGAAAACCGGATAACGAACGTCTGCCCATGAGGTTTCTCCCGGCAACCAAGTCTTCGGAGTGGGGACGCCATGCTCTCGAAAGAACTGAAACGTCCGCAACTTGTCCCGTGCGATTTCGGCGCCCTCCGGGGAGACCACCACAACCCTGACACCCCGCCCTTCCAATTGCTGCCGCCCCCGGGCGAGCACAGGGACATCAGGGTCGATCAGGGGAAAGACTCGATGAATGTTCTCACGCTGGATAATCTCGGACAGCTCGGGAAGGTAGGCGGAGTCATTCAACGGAGGAACCAGGTAGGCCCTGTCGGCGATCTGGAGAGCCGGCGCCAGAGGATCCCTGTCCACGGCCACGACATGGCCTTTCAGCTCCAAGTCAAGATAGGCTTGTCGGAACGCGCGAAGCAGCTCCACACGCCTTCCCGCACTCGTGAACAGCAAATTCACCTCATTCTGTTTTCTGGGCGACGACAAGATACCCTCCAGCTATCCGATCCCTTTGGGGGCTTTCGGCCAGCCATCCCTCCAGCCACTTCAGCGGAAAGAATACCAGACTGGACGCCGCCTTGACAGGGAGGTACGCCCGCGAACAAATCCGCGCGGCAATGGTCGCGAAGAATTCCACCAGGATGCGATAGAACCCTGTCGCCGGGCCCACGCTGATCTGAACCTCCGAGCATTGAAGGCCCGAATGTCGGACCAGCTCCTTCAGCCCCATGCGAGTAAAGCGCCAGTAGTCCTCCGGACCCGGATGATAGCCGATCACGAAGGGCACCTGGAGGTAAAGGGTGCCCCCCGGTCGAAGAACCCGAGCCATCTCCTTAACTCCTGCCCAGGGGTCGCGAAGATGCTCGAGGGTCTCCTGAGAGACCACCAGGCAGAAGGCCCCGTCTTGGAAAGGCAGGCACAGGGCATCCGCAACGCAGTGGACCGTCGGGGCGGCTTTCCGGTCCAGATTGACCAGGGCCCCTCCGAGGGCGGTGGAACCACTCCCGACATTCAGTCCCCGGTCCCCGGGTGCCAATCCGGCGAGCACTCGGTTCAACGGCGCGTGGACGCGCGGGGAATCGTTGTGATTGGCCCACACCTTCCTCACCAGCCAGCGATAAGCTCCCGAGTGCTCACCCATGCCTTGAAAGAGGATCCTCGTTGGACGGCTTCCCCATGAAAGTCTCGCTGAATTCCGAGTCCCGAGGGCTCACCCCCTCTCTCGTGAGGGTCTTCCAGACGCTCGCCAGGAGGATCTTCAGGTCGAGGGCGAGCGACCAGTGCTCCACATACCACACATCCAGGGCGAAGCGCTGTTCCCAGGTGAGGGTGTTGCGCCCGTGGATCTGGGCCCATCCGGTGATGCCGGGCAAGACCTCATGCCTTCGCGCCTGTTCCGAGGTATAGCGGCTCAGATATTCCGTGAGCAGAGGGCGCGGACCTACTAGGCTCATTTCCCCCTTGAGCACGTTGAGGAGACTGGGCCACTCGTCCAGACTCAGGCTCCGAAGGAAGCGGCCGCAAGGGGTCAGGCGTTGACTATCAGGCAAGAGATTTCCCTCCGCGTCGCGAGTATCCCGGAGAGTTCGGAATTTCAAGAAGAGAAATGGCTTGCCTCCCAAGCCGGGCCGCCTTTGGGAAAACAGGATCGGGCGGCCCAGGCAAATCCAGACAATCAAGCTCGTGATCCCCAGGACGGGCAACAGGACCACAAAGCCTGGGATTCCCAGGGCCAAGTCAAGCAGGCGTTTTCTTCTCGGAACCTTCCGCCGCACGGTTTAACTCTTCTTTTTCGGGCTGGTGGGTCCTTCGCCTCGCCCCGTCGGGCACTCCCTCTTACATTCCGGATGCCAGGTCCACGGTTCTCCCGGCCGCCACCTCGACCAGGATGTGTTCCATCAGGGCTGCGAGCCGGGGTCGGTCAAAATGGGCTTCCACAAATGACCGGCCGCGCCTCCCCATCTCCCGAGCTTCTTCCGGAGCATCCGCCAGTTTTCGAATCGCTCCAGCCAGGGCCTCCGGGTCACCCGGCCGGACGGCGATTCCCGCGGCGGCGGCCTCAATCACCTTGCGAATCTCCCCCTCAATCGCCAGGACCACGGGCCGGCCGGCAGCCATGTAGTCGAAGACCTTGTTGGGATAAGTTGTCCCATAGAGCGGAATCGATTTTAAGATGGCAATGCCGCAATCCATCGCCGCCAGAGCCTCGGCGACTTGCATCTTCGGAACGGGGGGAAGGAAAAAGACGTTCTTCAGCTCGAGCTGCTGGGCCTTCTGGATCAGGTCTGCCTTCTCCTTGCCCGACCCGAGCAGCACCAGGGCAATTCGGGAATCGTCCCCGAGTCTTCCAGCAGCCTCCAGAACGACGGGCAGATCATTGGAAAGGCCGTGAGCCCCCGCGTAGAGGGCAACAAACTTTCCGGTCAGCCCATGTTCCAGCCGAAATTGGCGTCCGTCGGAGCGTGGGTCAAACATCCGGGTGTCCGCCCCGTTGGGAACAACGGCCAGCCGTCCCGCGGCGCCCCCTCGCTCCGTGACATGTCGGATGAACCCGGGGGAATTGACCACGATCTGGTCGGCATGCGAGTAGAGGAAACGCTCCAGACGTTCGGAGCAGAAAATCAACAGGGGATCCTTCAGGACGCCCACCTGGATTGCGAAGGCCGGCCAGAGATCCCGGACTTCGAAGACCCAGGGAATGCGCTTGAGACGCGCCACGAGCCAGGCGCTGACTACTTGCAGCAACGGAGGCGAAGTCCCCCAGACGAGATCGACGTCGCGCACAGTCAGGCCGGTAACCAGCGAGGAGATCAAGAAGGAGAGAAATCCGATAGTGCGCGAAAAGAAACTCCGGGTAAAGCTTCCCGCCACCCAACAGCGCCGGATCTCCAACCTTGGTTCGAGCATCTCACGCCGGACCCGGGTTACTTTTTCGCCCGTCTGGTAATTATGAGAACTTGCCAGGATGGTCACCCGGTGACCCGACCGTACCAGCTGCTGAGCCAGCTCGAAGTGGCGAGTTCCCCCGGGATCCTCCGGCCTCACAAAGACTTGGTGAATCAGGAGAATGTGCATGGATCAGCCTGAGCGATCTGTCTGCGCCCGCGATTGCCGGGGCCTAGAGCGGCACAACGGATCGAATGGCCCCTGGCTCCTTGAGGGGAGCCAGTTCCACGCTCCACCCCCCTGGGCGCCCGACGTGCCACCGCCCCCCAGGTTCGATGATTTCCACACCCCCTTCATTGAGTGACCAAACGCTGATCCAGCGCACTGGCAGCGCGGCATGCGCCGTTCCCACCACGGATACGGCCGGGGTCAAGGAGGCGTAGCGCGTCGACTGCCAGCCCCGCGTCTCGGTCGGCAAGGGTTCTGTCTCATCCGGCGTGCCACATAAGAGTTGGCCGGCACGGGCAACATCCCAGGCGGCCTGCGCTGAGCATTGCACTTGCAGAAGCACCGGACCGCCCTTGGCCAGCGCCTGGACCCGCACCAGAGAATCTGCGGGATCCGAGCCGCACTCCAAGCGCAGATCCGTCAGATCGCTCAGCAGCCAGTGCAGGCGAACAGCATGCGGCCCGCTTCCCAGAAGATCGTCGACGATCACCCATGCCAGGTCTCCCGCGCGGGCGATCGCGCGACGATGGCGAACGCCCAGAGGCCGGTACCCGCTGTGCGATCCTTGCCAGATCTCGCAGGCCTCGTCGCTGCTGAAACGCTCGACCTGGCCCTGAGCCACCTCGGTCCATAGGAATCGACCCAGGCGGGACATTTGGTCCCGCCCGTCAATCACGACAGCGTTGTGGACGGCTCCGTGCGCGTAGGAATTGTACCATGGGGGAGGACCGCTGTAGAGATAGGTTCCTGCATCGCAGGCCAAGTTCGTTCCCCGCCACCACAGGTCGAAATGAAGCTGGTCGGCATGAGCGGGCCGCGATCGAAAATGGGAGCAGCGAACCATCCCCCAACTTTCCCGGCCCTTCAGGAGGTAGGTCCCGCTATTTTCCAGCGAGCCGGCCCTGCCGCCTGCCGCCCCCACCCTCGGAAAACCCCGCTGAGCGCTGTGCGGCCCCATCAGCCATTGCCTTTCCTCGTCCCAGGGGCCAGGAGCATAGGGCAAGGGCAGCCCAGCAAGCTCGCAGAGGGCCTGGACCGTTGGCCGATAGTCTTCATATTCGCAGCCGGTCAAAGGGAGCAGCAAGCTTCCGTCGTTGTGACCCAAGTTAGGGGTCCGGCCGGACTCGGCATCAACCCACTGCCGCAGGTACGCAACGCTCGTCTTTAGGCGTTCATACAAATGATACGGAAACGCCCGGCCTGTAATCTCGCCCAGGCGCACCGACCAGAGGTAGAGGTCGAGCATCAGTCGCTGATAGTTGAAGGAGTGCTGGATGTACCCCCCGTCCTCGAAAATCTCCCGGTTCGCGGCCTCCAAGAGCAGATCCCGTCCCCGATGCGCCCATCGCTTGGCCCGGCGAAGGGAGGGAAACAATATCCCAATGGTCCAAAGCCCGGCCGCCTCGCTGACCAGGTGATTGTTGTTTTGGGCGCGAGCGTAGTCCAGGGTGACCTCAATCCGACGTGCGCTGAGAGAAAGAGCCGCGAGCATCTGTTCGAGGCGAGAATCAGTGGTTTGGGGCGAACGGGCAAAGACTCGCAAAGCGAACACCCAGGCGATGGCCCGCAGAGCAACCTCCTGGGCGGACATCCAATTCGGTCCGGAATTGAAAGGGTTGGCGTCGAGCCAGGACTCAAACATCACCCAGAAGGCCTCGCAGGCCTTCTCCTCCCCGGTATAGGCGTATTCCCTGGCGAGCCGGAAGGCAATGGAGAACCTGGACAGTTCCCAGATTCCCTTGAGGTCAGCCCCCGTGTCCCGGATCTCGGACCAGTGCCGCAGGGACGAAGGCTGTTCATCGCAAGGACTTAGTGCATTGCGATTCCAGGCCGGCGGAAACCCGAAGTCATGGTAGCGGTCATTCCAAAGCAAGAACCTTCCCGCCAGGCATTCCTCCAGTTCACGCCGCATGTCTGCCACGCGGCGATCTCGGTTCTCCCTCGGGCGGATGTGCCCTCCTGCGTCGTCAAAAAAGAATGGGAATTCCCTGGCCTCACGCAGCGCTTCAGGTCGGGAGGGCTCCCCTCCCAACAGCAAGTCGCCCAGCCGGACCTGCTCCCAGCGTCCGGCGGGAGTCCGCGCCTCGAGCCAGCCGCTTCGAAGTCTCCATTGATAAAGCATCCACCAGCCTGCCGACCGCAAGCCAACCAGGCGCAGGGCGCCCGCCTGGAACCGCAACTGCTGCCAAGCTGTGGGCTTCGAGTTCATGGCACGGAAAGAGGGGGCTTCTCGAGCCCGAGCAACTGTTCCTGACCCGATCGCAACGATTGCTCCACCGCAAATACGGCACGGGTCGTCGCGAACAATTCCTCGAGGGGGATCGGGTCCGGCCCTCCCTCCAGGACGGCTCGGACAAAGGCCCGCCAGATCGCCTCGTGTCCCTTGTCCTGGCCCAGACGCGAACCGACCACACGGCGCTTCCCTTTTTTCACGATCTCGAGCGTACGAAAGTCGTTCAGGACCAAGACCGTTCCACCGGCGTATGCCTCCAGGCGCTCTTTTTCAAAGGACGGGTCGCCCGCCGCGGTGTAGATAAGATTGGCCACCGCACCATTGGCAAAGCGCATGGTCAGGGCCAGATTGTCCCCCTGGTAGCGTCCCAAGTCCGGCAATCCGCACGCGAAGAGCATCTGAGGAAGATCCCCCGCCAGGTAGATGAACAAGTCGATGAAATGGCAAACTTCACCGAGAACGCGCCCACCTCCCTGGGAGGGGTCCTGAACCCAATGGTCCGGTGGAAGGCGGCCGGCGTTCACCCGCATCTGCATCATGGGCGGCTCAGCAACGGCAACGATCTCCTGCTTGATCCGGATGGCCAACGGCGAGAAGCGCCGGTTGAATCCAACCGTCAGCAGAGGGCGGTTTCTGCCCTGTGCCGCGGCGACAAGGGCGGACTGGACTTGTTCCAGTCCCTGCTGCGAGAGGGCCAGGGGCTTCTCACAAAAAACATGCTTGCCCGCTGCCAGAGCCTGCGAGGCCTGCCGAGCGTGGAGATGGTGGCGGGTGAAGATCGCAACACAATCGATGTCCTTCGATCCGAGCACGTCTTCCTCTCGGCTGGAGCATCGCCGGAATCCAAATCGTCCGGCGGCCTGTTCCGCCGACAGGCCAGATTTTGAAACCACGGAGACCCTCTCCACCCGATCCATGCGAGCAAGGATGGGCAGGGCAACGGCCGTGGCGAAATTCCCGCTCCCCAGGACTCCCAAGCGCAGGAAGCCCCCTTGCGGAGGGGTCGCTCTTGAAGAGGGGATATTCAGGGAACGAACGACCGGGCGATCCGGCGGGTACGCAAACAAAATGGCACCGCCGGATCCTTCTCCGCGGCGCCGCAGGACTTGGTAGGCCTTCGGGGCCTCCTCGATGGCGAAACGGTGTGCCACCAACGGGTCCAGCAGCACTTTCCCCTGGGCGGCAAGGTCGAGGAACGCCCGCATGTTGCGGTTCTCCGTCCAGCGCACATATCCATAGGGATAGTCCACACCTTGCTCTTCGTAACTCGGGTCGTACCTGCCGGGACCATAGGAACGAGCTACGATCAGGCTGATCTCTTTCTCGTAATACGGGGTTCTGGGGATCTCCATTCCCACCGCCCCGACGACAACCACTCGACCCCTGTCTCGGCACAGCCGCGGAGCAAGCTGAATCGGGTCGTTCCCGACCGTGTCGGCCGCAATGATCACGGCATCCGCCCCGCGTCCTGAGGTGAAGGCGGCCGCTTGCTGCTCGGCCTCTTCGCGGACTGAGGCGGATGCGGCCCCCAGTTTCCTGGCCAGCACGACTCGATCCGGGCGAATATCTACCCCAAACACACGGCACCCCGAGGCGCGGGCAATTTGGGCAATGATCTGGCCCAACAAGCCCAATCCGATGACCACAACCGAATCCCCCACCTGACTCTCGCTCAGGCGGAACGCGTGCAGAGCAATAGCCCCCACGGTCGCGAAAGCTCCCTGCTCGTAACTCAGCGCCTCCGGCAATGGCACGCACAGATTTTTGGGAACCAGGTTGAATTCCGCATGGGTGGCATGTCCTCCGCCAGCGCAGGCCACGCGATCCTCGGGGAGGAAACCCTCTACGCCTTCGCCTACTTCGACGACGGTTCCCGCAGAGGAGTAGCCCAGGACCATCGGCACGCTTAGACGAGCGGCGGTCGTGCGGAGCGCATTTCTCGGTCCCTCCCGCCGGGTCTTGTCAATCACCTGGCGCACGAGATCGGGCCGGGAACGAGCTTTTCCGATGAGCGACTTCCCAGCAAAGTCGACCACCATCCGCTCCGTGCCCGAGGAGACCAACGAGGCGCGGGTTCGGATTAGCACCAGGCCCGGGCTCACAGATGGGACAGGAACCTCAACCACCCTCGTCCGGCCCGTTCGCATGTCCTGGATAACCTGCTTCATGGCGTTCCTCCCCTACCAGCGTGCGAGGAGAACTGGAGAACTCTCTCGTAGAAGGACTCGGCCCGCGGCATCACCTCCACCCAGTCGGCCCGCTCATCGATAATCCGCCGGTTCTGAACGGCGGAATGTTTCCTCAGGGCCTCATCCCCAAGGGCCAGGAAAATGGCCTCAGCGAGCTGCTCGGGGTCCGAGGGTGATACCAAGAGTCCGTTTTCCTGGTCGACAATCCATTCGCGAATCGATTCCAGGTCACCTGCAATCGGAAAGCTTCCGCAGGCCATGGCCTCCAGAAGCGAATTCGGTGTCCCATCATGCTCGGTGACAGACAAAGTGATCAGAGCGGACCGCAGCAGGCCGGCCATCTCCCTTGCGCTCAGCGCTGGAAGCAGTCGCACTCG
This sequence comes from Anaerolineales bacterium, assembly GCA_049511715.1. GTDB lineage: Bacteria > Chloroflexota > Anaerolineae > Anaerolineales > RBG-16-64-43 > JBEKHT01. The sequence continues at coordinate 10,826 of JBEKXU010000015.1, read as the reverse complement.
ATTTCCGAGCCTCAGGCGGACCATCCACCCCTGGGCTTGTGGGCTGCCTTCCATTCCCACGGCCACAACCCACACTCGCGGCTCGCGAGGCAGCACGCGGGCGATGGCTCGAAAGAAGGTGTCGGTTCGCGCGTAAGAGCGGATGCCTCGTGGATTGACAACGACCAGGCCTCCTTTCGGTATCCCCCACCCTGCCAGCAGCCGGTCATCGGCTGGTCCGGCATGAAAAATGTCTCGCCGCACGCCCCCGTTTCCTGGTGCCACAAGTATAGGTCGATCGCCAGCCATCCCCCAGCGTAAAGCGAGGCGCGAATCCCTGACGCAGTCGGCATGGAGGGCCGCTACCTCGGCCAGTGTTCGGCGCGTTCGCCAGGCCATGGCCGGCGAGGCCAGGGCATGAAGGCTCAGGTCGTTCCCCCAAGTCGAAAGGACCAGGGGCGGCCCGCCGGGAAGGCCTTGGAGCGCCACCGCACTCACCATCCCTTCCATGGGCAACCGCATGGCATGGACCAAGTCGGGACGAACCCGAGATATCTCGGCGGCTAGCGCCTGCCCCTTCTGCGACAAGAAAACGGGCAAGACCCAGTGACGAAGCGCATTGGAAAGCCACAACCCCAGCGAGGATCCTCGGAGGCCTTGCGCCAAGCGGCTCCAGGATGCCTGAGAAGGCACCGCCGACAGGGCGACAAAGGAGGAAAGGCCCTCCACAGGAGGACGGTCAGCCGATCGCGAGGAAACCCAGTGGACCTCCGCCCCGTGTTCCGTGAACCAACGAATCCAGTTCGCGGCGATCGGACTTCGTGCGTCTGCGTAATAGAGGAGCTTCATCGTCGCCTGCGCTTCAGCCCGTTTCCGCCAAGGTTGGTTGGCGGTGAATCACGAGCGGGCTCGAGGCACCCGTCCGCTTTCCTCAAACCGGTGCCCCCAGGCCCAACGGATCGCAGAGAGAAATCCAGCCACCATCTTTTCAAGGGTCGCGGTCTCCTGAACAATCTCCAAGGAGGCCGCCCCCATGGCCTGCAAGCGATCGGGGTCGGCGGAAGCCTGGTTCAGCACCTCGGTCAATGCGTTCTCATCACTGGCCGGAAGGAGCCAACCGTTCCTTCCAGGCCTCACCAGGTCCAATTGGCTGCCATCGGCTTGTGCCACAGCCACGGGCTTGCCGTACAGCATGGCTTCCTGGACAGCCAAGCCGCCAGTGCCGGGGAGGGCCAAGAGATCCGCGGCTGCAAAACACCGACCAAGTTCCTCGCCCCTCAGATCCCCAAGGAACTTGCAGGCCGGTAGCAGTCTGCTGGCGAGCTCTTCAAGGGCCTTGCGCTCCGGTCCGTCGCCGACAACCAGCAATTGAGGGCAAGGCTGGACACGGCTGGAGGCCCGGAGCAGTTGATCCACCCGTTTGCGCGTCTGAAGCCGCCCGACGAAAAGCACCGTGAGTCCCTCCCCCAGGCCCAATTGCTCCCGCCAGTGACGGACCAGACTGTGATCCGAGGCCAGCTGCGAGCGGATGGCTTCCGAGGTCGAGGACTGCACTGCATTCGGGGCGAGATGGACCTTCTCCCGGGGGATCCCAATCTGATCGAACTCGCGGACAGCCTGCCGGCTATAGACGACCAAAGAGTCGAACGCCGCATAGTAGCATCGGAGCCGCGCCGCCAGAACTCCCTCCCCCTTGGCCTGCCCTACCGGGCCCAAAGACCAGCCAACGACCGGCCTGCGCCTCGAGCGCATCCAGCGAGCGGCGAAGTGATTTGAGAGGTAGCGCGGGTTGGCTTCAACGACCAGCAACTGGGGATCAAAGGCCCGGAGCCAGGATTGCCAGCCCAGTTGCCAAAGAAGGAATTGGCCGCCCCAGCCCAGCCGCAGGTTTGTCGGGACCATGCGCACGATCCCGTGCAGAGAACCGGAATCAGGGATTCCCTCCCCTGCTCGAGGCCGGCCCGCGAAAACCTCCAGAGATCCCGGCAGCTCCTTTGCCAGCGCCGCACAGAACGGCCCGCGATAGGCAGGCAGCACTCTCTGTTGCAGCCCCACCCGATCCGGCAGATCGCTCACGTGAGCCATGACACCTTTCGGTTAGCGCGGAGCACCCTCTCATACCCTTCCTGATCGTTTTCTCAGGCGGGTCTAGCCTGGCCCGCCATAACGGCCAGGTAGCGTTTGGCGACATTCGAGATGTCGAACCGCTCGATCGCGACCTCCCGCGCGGCGCGCGAGTACGCCTTCCAGTCAACGAGGATACGTTCGGCGGCGGACGCGATCTTCTCCAGGTTGCGAGGAACCTCGAGCCTCCAAGGGTCGCCCTCGAATTCGACAAGCTCTCCGGCTCCCGGCTCAATGAGTTCCTCCAGACTTCCGGTCCGAAACCCAACCACGGGCAACCCACAGGCGAGCGCCTCGATCACGGAATTGGGACATGGAGGCATTGGCTCCAAAGGAAAATGGAGTGCGGCGCGGAGTTGAGCCGCCCGCACCTCGGCTTGAGGCCTGAGCCCGCAGAGCTCAAGCTCGGGAAGTCTCTTCAACTGCGAGGACTCTTGGCGCGCCACTCTGCCGAACACCCGTGTGCGGGAGATCCTGCCCCCTGCCAGCAGCTCGCAGTGGGTGGCTTGCAGGATCTGGAACACGCTGGCAGGCAGATGAACCGTCCCCTCTACCACCAAGAGTGACCCATCGTGGCCGCCTTCCGCCCGAGAAGGGAATTCCCCCAGGTCGAGCCCATTCCAGATGACAAAGGATGGGCTCGCGCAAGGCCCATCCCACTCTTCCCACCAGCGTTGGACAAACTGACTCTGGTAGATGATGGCGTCCGCCACCGATCGGCGAATATGGCGCAAGATCAAGTTCCGGGCCTCTGCTCGAAGATAGTACAGCGGTTGAATCGGCCGATGCCTGTGAAGCCAGTTGATTCCGTCCAGCCGCTGAACAACAGGAATACCGTCTCTCTTGGCTTGCCACAGCCTGCCCAGGTTGCGCGTGCCCGCAAACACGAGCAGAGCGTCCAAGGGGCGACTGCCCGGATCATAGGTGATTTCCAGGCCCAACCCAACGAATGCTCTTGCGAGCCTCGCCTGAAATGAGGCGGGACCGCCGCTGGACACGCGTGGATAGAGGCAGACCCTCATGCAGGATCAGGATGAGGCCGCCGGCGGCTCCAGTCGCCTGCGCCGGACCAGCCGACCTGCGAGAACCGTTGCCAGAAAGGCCAGCAGCGTGAGGACCACGATTCCCGTAAGAACGGCGACGACAGGGAGTTTCCAGTCCAGCCAATATCGACCGAAGTACCAGGCGGTCATCGCGGCAACCGCCACCCAGAATGGAATCTGGATGCGATTCAGCCATGGGGATCGAGACTCGCGCCAATGCCAATAAGCCCAGGCCGCCGTCAAAGCCATCGGGGCCAGCGCATACAACCGATAGCGGGGGTTATCCCATTGATCGCCAAGCGCACGAAACGAAGCGATCAGCGCGACCACCCAGAAGACAATGGAAAAGACGGCCTCGTATCGGCGCCGTGCGAAACCGCGCAGACTGACCACAAAGCCATAGGCAAGGAAGGGCAAGAGGAGGTACCACCCCGCCGACCTCAGGATGCCGAGGAATTGAGCGATGCCGCCCCCGGTCGGACTCTTGCTGCGGTAGCCGATGGCCGCCGGCAAAAGCGGCTGAAGCAAGCCCCACGCCCCAGCCACATAGAGTCCGAGCGTTTGCGGCAACCGGCTGAGCAACTGGTAGAAGAGATCGCTGCTGGAAGCATTGGCCCGCAGCTTGTCATATTCGAGCCAGGCCTCTCCAAACAGGAATCTCCCCTGGCGAAGGAGCAAACTGAACTGGTAAGGGAAAAAGTGGTACTGCGAAAGGAAAGCCGATACCACCAAGACAAAGGCCACCGCCCCGCACCCGATCCACACAATTTTCCCCAAGGTCTTGCGAGGGTCGGAGAGCCAGAGGGCGAAGATGGCGATCATCGCCACGTTGAGCAGGACGAATTGCGTGGAGATGCCCGTCGAGAGGAGGAATCCCGCAGCCGCAAAAGCCAAGCCGGAGCGCCAATCCAGAGTGTGCGAGGGCTGTCCTCGGGCTTCACCCCTTTGACCGAGGAAAACACCAGTCAGCCCCCAGATCATGACTGCCAGGAATAGGGCCAGATAACCCTCCTCCAGATCCGAGGAGCCGATCACCACCGCCTCGGGAAAGAGCGCGGCCACCACGGCCGCCGTACGGGCCACCGACGTTGAAAAGAGGGACTCTCCCAGCAGGAAAACGAAAAGCACGGTCAAGGCACTGAATGCTGAGGCCACCAGACCCAGAAGCAGGGGACGCTCATAGTCTGGGCTGAACAGCCGGAAAAAAAGCACCCCGAGAAAAGTCAGGCCCCCGGTATTGTCTCCATGCCCCGGCCGGAAGGTCAGGATTGCGGGGATACTCTCCTGGGAAAGGGTCCAGGCGGTATTCGTGGCATTGTACGCATCGGTGGACAGGAAACCTCCCAGTTCCTCAGGCGATCGGTATCCCCACTCCCGCAAGGCAATGGGCCAAAAGACCACAGACACGAGGCGGACCGCCAGTGCTATCCAGACCCACCGCCGCACCCAGGCCCCTTCCTGGCCGGGTGCCAGCCAGCGTCCGACCACCGCAATAACCGCCCCCAAAGCGATCACGGGCAGGAGGAAGGCAAAGAAATTCGGCCAGTAGAAACTGGGCCACCACCAGGTCGACCCCCAGAGAGTGTAGCTTTGGGCGGCCGCGAGGCCAGCGGAAACGCCGACCCAGGCGATCAAGGCCCAGGCCCATGTCCACCGACTGTGGACGCTGGTCTTATCATCCACCATCAGTTGACCCTCCAATCGACGGGGCTACGAGCCGATGAGCCGGGACCCGCCCAACCTGCGGCGGTTTCGATCGCCTGGATAATCCGTCCCGCCGCCCGCCCGTCCCCATAGGGGTTGATCGCCCGCGCCATGCGCTGGTACTCTTCCGAATCGGTAAGCAACCGATTCACCCCCTCAACTATCCTGACGGGATCGGTGCCGACCATCCGAACGGTTCCGGCTTCGACACCTTCCGGCCGTTCCGTCACCTGACGCATCACAAGCACAGGCTTCCCCAGGCCGGGCCCCTCCTCCTGGAGCCCGCCAGAATCGGTCAGCACCAAGTAGGACTCCTTGAGGAGGTTCACCATATCCAGATACTCGATGGGCGGCAACAGGGTGATATTGGGAACGCGGTCCAGGAGACGGTGAGCGGGCCGCTGGACATTCGGATTCAGATGCACTGGATAGACCAAGTGGACGGCATCCTGGTGGGTCGCTGCGATGGTCCGCAACGCTCCGCAGATTGCCTCTAGCGGCGCCCCGAAACTCTCCCGACGGTGAGCGGTCACCAGGATCAGGCGCTTCCCCCGGGGGACCTTTGCCAGCTGGCCTTGGTCCCAGTCATAAGGCAATCCCGCAACCCACTGCAGGGCATCGATCACCGGATTGCCCGTCACTTGAATGGATTCAGGAGGGGTGCTCTCGCGCAATAGGTTCTCTCGCGCGCGCTCTGTCGGCGCAAAGTGCAGGTCGGCAACCACGCTGGTCACCCGGCGATTGATTTCCTCCGGAAACGGCTGGTACTTTTCTCCTGTCCTCAAGCCTGCCTCAATGTGCCCGACCCTCACCTGGTGATAGAAGGCGACGAGGCTGGCTACCATCACCGTTGAGGTGTCCCCTTGAACCAGGACCCAGTCAGGCTTTTCCTGCCGCAGCACGCCATCCAGCGCCCGAAAAGCAAGCGAGGTGAACTCAGCCAAGGTCTGCCCCTCTTGCATCAGGTTCAAATCATGATCCGCCTTGATGCCAAAGAGGCGCATCACAGGATCCAACATCTGCCGATGTTGGGCGGTCACGCAGACCCGGGTCTCAAAGGCCAACGGGTTCTCTCTGAGGCCGCGGATCACGGGCGCCATCTTGATCGCTTCCGGACGAGTCCCAAGGACCACAAGAATCTTCTGCCTGGGCATAGCAACGACTGGCGAGCTCGCCTCCCTCACCCCTATCGGACGTTTGCCTCCTGGGACTTTGGGACACCCAGGGAGCGGAGGGAAAAACCCGCCGCTTCCCATCGAGCCCGGTCCCAGACATGCTGGCAATCAATCGCCAACGGCTGGCTCACCAGGGGACGCACGAGGCCCGGGTCAAGCCTCTTGAGCGTCTCATGGGCCACGAGCAGCAGGACGCAGTCGGCGCCTTGGACGCACGTTTCCACATCTCGGGTGCGCACCGCAGCCAGGACATCCGCCGGGGCCCACGGGTCGTAGGTGCGCACCCGCGCGCCAGCCTTCCCGAGGAGGTCGACCACGCGCAGTGCCGGGCTCTCGCGCACATCGTCGATATCGGCCTTGTACGTCAGACCCAGGGCGCCGATCGTGGCCCCCGTAAGGTCCCCCAGCTCTGCTCGAAGCAACTCCAGGACATATGCCGGCTGGTTGTCGTTGACCATCCGCGCTTGCCTGATGAGAGAGCTGATATCCGGCGCCGCCTCCACGAGGAACCAGGGATCCACGCTTACACAGTGCCCTCCAACGCCTGGGCCCGGCTGAAGGATTCTGACGCGGGGATGGCGATTGGCCAACCGGATTGCCTCCCAGATATCGACGCCAAAGCGGTCCCCTAGACGCAGAAACTCATTGGCAAGCGCAATGTTCACGTCCCGGAAGGTGTTCTCCATCAGTTTCACCATCTCCGCGGTCGTCGCATCCGTGAGAGCGATTTCTCCCTGGACGAAGGTCCCGTAGAGATCCCTTCCCGCCTGCGCTGAGACCGCGTCAATTCCCCCGATGACTCGCGCGTTCTCCACTATCTCCTTGAGAATCTGGCCCGGGAGCACTCGTTCCGGAGAGTAGGCCAAGTGGAAGTCCGGACCGGCGTGGAGCCCGGACCGTTCCAGGATGGGCCGCACCACCTCGGCGGTTGTCCCCGGCGGCGAAGTGGACTCAAGAACGACAAGGTTTCCAAGCCGCAAGTGGGGCACAATCGAGGCCGCGGCAGAGACAACGTAAGAAAGGTCTGCGGATTTGTCCGGCCGGACGGGAGTGGGCACGCAGATGATAAAGGCGTCTGCCGTTTCGGGTTGTGCCTTGACTTGCAAGTTCCCCGAGTGAAAGGCCGCCTGAACAAGCGCCTCGAGGCCAGGCTCCTGAATATGGATGTGTCCCATCCTCAGGGTCTCTACGATGCGCTCGTTGACGTCGACTCCGACCACTTTGAGCCCGCGAGTCGCAAAGCTGCTCGCGGTCGGCAAGCCGATGTATCCCATTCCCAGCACGCACAACCGGTTGAGGCTCACTCAAGATCTCGCGGCCTGGAGGCCGTCCTGTCTCGCAGGCCCGCACTCCGTTTCCAGGTGTCCAGGATGAGGCGCCAGGGCGCGGAACGACCCGGGGTCCAGATCAGGCCAAGCCGCTTGCTCCCCCGCCATCCGGGACGAAGATTCGGAAGCCGACGATCTAGGGCTTCAAGACGTGTACCCAGCCTGATCCACTGCAGGTCGGGCAACGATCTTGATACTCGCCGACGTGACCGGTCCCTTGGCACCAACCGCACTTGTGGGGCGGCTGCGCCACCAGCACGCTTCCCTTGCCCTCGCAGGAGGGGCACTTGAAGTTGCCCTCACCGAATCTCCCTGTTCCCCCGCACCACCCGCAGGTTTCAGGTGCATAGTTGATCGTGGGTTGCGCCATCGATCCTCCTGAAGGTCCGGGACAGGACACATGCAGGCCAACCAAGGAGGCATATCCGCGAGATTATCTGCGTGCCGTTCCGGAGGCATTAATCGATTATACCTAGCTTCCGCTCTAGCATGGGCGCTGAAGGCTGGTTGCACGCGAGGCATCAAACCCAGCTCACTAGGCAGCTTTGAGGGATGGCATTGGCGGGGCGGAGAAGACGGGCAGACATTCGGGCCAGGCCACTGGTCGGCCCAACGACCCCCTGTTGAGGAAACGAATTCGAGAGTCTCCACATCCAGCCATGCCGCCGGAGGCCCCATTCCGATCTGCCCCCAGCACTCGAAACGGTGGCACCGGCTCCAACAGCCAGACCTAGGCATGAGAGCCTCGCCCCCCTTTCCCGTCCGGAACCCGATCCGGCTCCAAGCCTATTGGGCGCGCACGGGCGAGGACAGGGAGAGGGATGCGACGCAGTCTCGCCAGCGAAGCCGCGGGGAGGATTCTTCGTGCCAGAGGTCATGCAGCCACTTCCCTTCCGAAAGAATCGTGCTGCACCCTAGAGGCCAGGAAGCCTGCCCGCGATGGCGAAGGATTCCTTCCCGCTTTCTCGCTGCTCATGCGCGCCGGGAGAGATTAAGCCTCGCGCTACGGGCCCTCCACTCTGGCGCCCGCGAGATCGGCTGGCAAGACGTCGGCCGCCGCTTGATCTCCTTCTTCGCCAGGCATTATCGTCAGCGCTCCGGGCGCCTCGCCAGAGAAGGCTCGATGCGGACGCGGAAGGTCGTCGCCCGGGCGACTCGCAGCCAACTGGCGGACATCCGCTTGCCCCGCCTCTGGGCATCGTCCGCCTGCCGAATCCTACATGCAGGCAGACCCGGAAAACCGCTACGCGAGGTGAGCGCGCGGGGAACGTTTCCCCTTCTTGCGGACTTTGCCGTAGAATGGGCCTATCCCAGCAGGACGGCATGGCCCAAGGAGCACTTGGGCGCCGGCCCCGCAGCTCGATCAGACCAAGAGCTGGAGCCTGTGGCCGAAGTAGAAAGCCGACCGGAGTCCGACCTGAACACTGACTCACACCGGCCAAGCCGGTGGGTTTCTCGATTGCTTGTGCTGGACGCCCTGGGGCTTTTGGTGTTCCTGTTCGGGATGCGCCCCAGCCTGCTCGGCGTGCCATACCGACCCGGCTTTGGGTACCTGAAGATCTTCGTCTTCCTCACCGGACTTGCCCTTGTCACTCTGGCTTCCTATGTCATCGCCGGGCTGATGCGCCGGGAGGGTCACTCGGATAGCTTGCTGCAGAATGTGGGCGCGCGGCTGATCGCCACGGGCTACTTCTTCGCGGCGCTCTCGAGCATGGCTGACCTGATTGGCCTGGGAAGCACACCGTTCCCCCATCGCATGATTTTCGGGATAGTTCAGTCCCTCGGATTGCTTCTGGGCGTCCTCATTATCCTCATCGGGCTGATCACTTACTATCCTCGGGGAAAACAAAGGCGGTAGAGGGTGTCACGGGCCGTTGCAAGCCCTCTGAACCGCCGCGATGACCGCACGGCCGGAAGGCGATTGTGTCTTGCCGGGCCAGCAGGCGCCCCAGGCGCTTCGGCCGGTGGAGGAATCTTCCACTTCAAGGATCCCCAGCGTCCTCCGCTGCCCCCGGGTCCCGAGGCCTGAGAGCCTTCTCGGCTTGGCGGTTCTTCCCGCACGACGCCGGACCCCTCTCTGGAAAAACGACGTGGCTTGCGGAAGCCCCAAGATTGCCCATCGGAACGTCAGCTTAGGGTTGGGGTCCCCTATGCTTGACTGGAGAAAGGCTGGGTGGGGCCACAAGCTAAAAGGGGAAAGCAGATTGGACGCTACCCCGCTCGCCCGGCCTACGAGGACGGGTGTTTCCCACCTCGCGGCTCATGTCGTCTTCGTCTTCCCTGGAACGAATCTGAGTTCGGGGCCGAGACTTTCTCAATTCGCGGTTCCATTTCCGACCTGCCCCGGCGTCCAGGGAGGCATTCTGTTCCACCGCACCGTCTCGCCCCTCTGGAAACGACTTGCCCCTTTCAAGCCAGAGCCTGGACTGGGTGCACAAAGCCAAGGAATGGGTTTTCCCCAGTCCTTCCGGCTTCAGGCGCCCCCAGCGCGACCCCTTGTTCCGCAAGCAAATTGAAACCTGGCTACTCGGCGGGTGACGCAAGGCCCTTGATTCCTCGGCCAATTCGCCCCGGATGGAGGAAGCCATGCCCCGCGTCGACTTGCTTTCCAAAATTCTCCTCGCCACCTCCCCCATCGAAGACTTCCGCCTCTCGCGCAAGGCCATACGCTGCACCCCTGCCACGCTTGAGCACTAGCACTTGACCGCCGGCGTTTTCGTGGCCTGGCCCCAGCGACATGGGGTCACAGATCCCAAGGATGTGACCGCAGCGGACGTTCGAGGCTGGCTCTCATAAGATGCCAACGGGCTTAAGGGCACAAGCCTGCACGCTCGGGCGAGGGTAGTCAGGACCCTCCTGCGCTTCCTGCACGAGGAGGGATACTGCCGCGAGCTTTTAACCTTTCCCCCCGCCGCCCCTTGAGAAGCGTCGGCTCCCCTGCCTCGAGCCCGACCAACTGCGCCAGCTGCTTGCAACCTCCGACATCCGAAAGAGGGCGGTGCTCATGGTCCTGGCCGACAGCGAGATCCGCGCTGCTCAGCTCTGCGCCCTCAATTGGAGAGACCTGGACTTGCGAACCTGCCAACTCCTGGTGAGAAGCAGCAAGGAACGAAAGGACCGCGTAACCTCAGTAGGAGTGCAAACGCTTCGAACCCTACGCCGCTATCGACGCTCCCTCGAGCGGTCACTTGCCCTAGATGGTCCAATGATTCGAGGGCACACGCGCCCTCGCCTGACCCCCAACGCCTTCGCGCATTTTGTGCGAAGGCTTAGCCTTGCGGCCGGGGTGAAGGTCACACCTCACGCGCTGCGGAGAACTTTCGCGCTGATGAGCCTGCGCAACGGAATGGACCTAGCCCGACTTTCGCCATTCGCGCGACAAACTAACCAATTTGGGCACATTCAACAAAAGACTATCGAGAAACCTCGTGTTTGGGATCGATTTGGGCTGTGGTGCAGACCCTGGTACTTGA
>JBEKXU010000014.1:0-79587 GCA_049511715.1 Anaerolineales bacterium | reverse complement strand
CAACTGGACCTGGATGCTATCTCCAGCGAACTAAACGACCGACCCCGCAAGTGTCTCGACTTCCTCACCCCGGCGGAGGTACTATACGGCCACACCGTTGCACTTAGAAGTTGAATCCATGCGGTGAAGGGCCACGGCCCTTGATTGTGCTTCCCTGGCCTCGACTCCAGGGCGCATCCGGGTTGCCCTTCCCGGGGCTACGGACTCTTGCGGCCTGCGTCATCCGGCTTCCGGCTTGATCCCTCTCGCCACCCTCGCCAAGTTGTTAAGGTTCCGGAAGGAGTCGGGCCGCTGAGAATTCTCCCTCCATACCCGTGGGGTCGTGGGATCACGCCCCTCCCGCCCCTGGGCTCCCGGTCGGCTTGACCTCCTTGACGGTCGAGGCCTCGGGGAGGCGCAAATTAGCTCGGCCTCTTAAGGTTACCAGAACCTTAAAGGTTCGATTCTTTTTAGGATGCCGTTGCTTTCAATCATTGCCTCGCGGGGGTTGCTTTGCTAGAATCAGCGTGCCGTGGTCGAGCGCGGGGGGCGGAAAAGGGATCCAGACGATGGGCCCGGCTTTCTGCGCGCCGCGGGAGATCTCCCGAGTTACAAGTCGCCCAAATCATCTGACCAAAACCAGCCGCCTCCTCCTGGGGGCGACCGGTTCATCTAAACCTTACGCAACGAGGCATCGCATGACAGACCCCTGCCAGGCTTGGAAGGCAACGCTCGGTCAGCTGCAGATGGAGATGAGCAAGGCGACCTTTGACACCTGGGTGCGGGACACAGAGTTCCGGGGCTTCGAGGGGAACACTTTCGAAATCGCCGTGATGAATGGGTATGCGCGCGACTGGCTCGAGAATCGCCTAGCCAGCTCGGCCCGGCGGATCCTCACAGGGATTTGCGGAACGCCGGTGGAGGTTCGCTTTGTAATCGGACATTCACGGGCCTCCCTGGAGCAAGAACCGGCCCAACCCTCGGCCCCGGTCCCCTTGCCGAACGACCTGCCTGCGCGACCGTCCAGCAACAACTTGAATCCACGCTACACTTTTTCCTCGTTCGTTGTGGGAAACAGCAATCGCTTGGCCCACGCGGCCTCCCTGGCCGTCGCAGAGAATCCGGCCCAGGCCTACAACCCGCTTTTCATCTACGGCGGCGTGGGACTGGGCAAGACCCACTTGCTTCACGCCATTGGGAACTTGGCGGCCCAAAAAGGAATCCGGGTTCTCTACATCACCTCCGAGGACTTCACCAACGATCTCATCAACGCTATTCGGTCGCATGATACCGACTCGTTCCGCGAGCGCTACCGCCGCATGGACGTTCTGCTCATCGATGACATCCAGTTCATCGCGGGCAAGGAGTCCACGCAAGAAGAGTTCTTCCATACCTTCAACGCACTCCATGGCCAAAACCGGCAACTCGTCCTCTCCTCGGACCGGCCACCGAAGGCCATGGTGACTCTCGAAGAGAGGCTGCGCTCCCGGTTTGAGTGGGGCCTTACGGCAGATATTCAGCCGCCCGACTTGGAGGTGCGCCTGGCAATTCTCCGCTCGAAAGCAGAGCGCGCCGGACGCCCCGTTCCAGATGATGTGCTCGAGTTGATCGCCCGCCGAGTCCAGAGCAACATCCGAGAGTTGGAGGGGGCCTTGGTGCGGATGCTGGCCCTGGCGGATCTTGGCGGGATCGAACTCACCTGCCAGATTGCGGAGAGCGCTTTGGCCGACTTGCTCCCCAAGAACCGGGCTCTGGATCCCGACGCCATCATCGAGGCTGTCGCCCGCAACTTCGGGCTGGAGCGGGAGAGACTCCTGGGGCGCGAGCGCTCTCACGAGATCGCCCTTCCCAGGCAGGTTGCCATGTACCTGATCCGCGAGGAGACCAGCGCCTCCCTTCCCCAGGTCGGGGAAGCTCTGGGCGGTCGCGACCACACCACCGTGATGTACGGCTGCGGGAAGATCGGCGAGCTTCTTGAGCAGGACGACAGTCTGCGTCGCCGGGTGCTTGCGATCCGGGAAACTCTTTACAACCAGGGTGCTTTTCTCCCCGCCTAGCCTCCCGCGTGGACTGTCTGGACCCCGCCTGGGGCTCCCCCACCAATGCTGGCTCGGCAGCCGTTGACCGCTGCAGGGTGCCCCTCCGGAGCCTCCGCCATGGCGCTCATCCAGGTCCCCTCTTTCCACCAAGGGCTGTGGAAAACCTGTCTGGAGCCTGTGGATACGCCGACAGATCTCAGCCCTGTGGATAACTAGCCGAAAACAGTGGAAAAACAATGGGTTCTGGGGAAAGCCTATCGCCTTGGCTTAGAATAGCCTTGAGACCCGTCCCATCCAGGAGCCGCTTTCAGCCTTGTCCAGGAGTCGGACATCGAACTCGGCCAGCCTGTTGATTCCTGCCCTCCGCAAACCGCCTCCTCCACAATTTTTGTCCAGGGGCTTGTGGAGACCAACCCAAGTGGTTGGTGGTCCCGGCGCGTGAACTACAGGATCCGGATCTCGCGGACTCTCGGCTGAGGCCTCCTCTCCACAATTCCACAACGCCTACGATGGCTACTAGAAACATCCCAATGCAAGGAAAATAGATGTTTGCGCTTTGGAGGGTGAATTGAATATCCTTGCGGTGGACATTGGGACCGGGACCCAGGATGTGCTCTACCTGAACACGAGGCTAGCTCCGGAGAATGCCTACCGGATCGTTGCACCCTCCCCCACCTTGGTCGTAGGCGAGTCCATCCGGGAAAGCACCCGCCGCGGCGAGGCCATCTTGCTTCTGGGCAGGACCATGGGAGGAGGACCCAGCCAATGGGCGGCCGAGGATCACGTGCACGCAGGCCATCCGATCTATGCTACTCCTGATGCGGCGCGGTCATTCGATGATGATCTGGAGCGGGTGCAAGCGGAGATGGGCATTCGGGTCGTGTCGGAGGAGGAGGCCGCAGGTCTGCCCGCGAGAGTGCGGCGCATTTTGCTCGCCGACTTTGACTTTGGGACGCTGGTGCGTTCCTTTTCTGCCCTGGGGGTGGACTTGCGTCCGCAGGTTGTTCTGATTGCCGCGTTTGATCACGGCTATGCCCCGCGCGGCGTTTCCGACAGGCGGTTCCGCTTTGAGCAGTTGCATGAGCGCATCCACTCGTCCGGAAGTCTATCCTCGCTTGCGTTCGCGCAGGGCTGTCTTCCCGCGCCACTCACGCGATTGCGAGCAATTGAGGACAGCGCGCTCGGAATCGCCCCCCGGCTGATGCTGATGGACAGCGGCGCGGCGGCCGTGCTGGGGGCACTACAGGATCCATTTGTGGCGTGCAAAGACCGTCTACTGGTGGTCAACGTGGGCAACTTCCATGTGCTCGGATTTCGCTTGCGTCGAGCCCAGAGGAAACGCTCCTTCCGCATCGAAGGACTCTTCGAGCATCACACGGGCCTTCTGGACCGAAGCCGACTGGAGCGGCTCTTGCGAGGTCTGGCCAACGGGAAGCTGACGAACGAGGAGGTATTCATCTCCCAGGGACACGGGGCTTTGGTGTATCGCAAGGTTCCGCTTCGGCTCGGAGCGGAGAACAGCCCCGTGGTGGTTGTTGGGCCACGCCGAGATCTCATGCTAGGTTCCAGTCTCCACCCGTACTTTGCGGCTCCGTATGGCGACATGATGTTGGCCGGAGACTATGGGTTGATGCGGGCGGCGGCGGATGTGTTCGCCGATGTGCGCGACGAGATCTTGCACGTTCTGAATGACCCTATTGGGGCAGCACCCTGGGAGGTTATTGGAAGATAACGATCCGCGAGTCGGTCTGCGGTTGCGGACTCTCCGACCCGGTGTTACTATTGGCGTAGTCAACGTATCTGGCCCCGTGCCAGAAAGGAGGAAGGTCCCGGAGGAGCCCCTGACTGATCCGATATGGAACCAGCAGATCACGCCAAGCCATTCCTGTAGGAGGAGATAATGGCCAAGAAGTTGCTCGCAATTCTGTCCTTTGTAGTCGTCGCCTCCATGGCGCTGGCCGCTTGCGCGCCAGCTGCAACGGCTACGGCAGTTCCGCCCACGTCTGCCCCGTCTCTCAGGGTTGCGTTGGTCACCGACATCGGCGGCATCGACGACAAGTCCTTCAACCAGACTGCGTATAAGGGCGTGCTGGACGCCATTAAGGATTATGGCGTTCAAGGCACATACCTGCAGTCGCGTCAGCAGACCGACTACGACAAGAACATCATCACCTTCATCCAGGAAGGGTATCCCATGATCGTCACGGTCGGGTACCTTCTGGGCCCGGCGACGGCGAAAGAGGCTATCGCCAACCCGAAGGTGAATTTCGCGATCGTGGACTATTCGTACCCGGACTGCTATCCAGGCGCGGTGATCGGCAAAGACTGCGGCTCGAATACAGCGATCGCGAATGTGCGCGGATTGACCTTCCAGACGGATCAAGCCGCGTTCCTGGGAGGGTACTTGGCCGCGGGGATGACCAAGACCGGCAAGGTGGGCGAATACGGCGGCCTGCAGCTGCCGACCGTGACCATTTACATGATCGGATTCCAGGCCGGTGTGGACTACTATAATACCAAGCACAACACGAAGGTAGCCGTCTTGGGATGGGATACCGCGTCCAGCAAGGGGTTGTTCACGGGTAGCTTCACCGATCCGGATGCGGGCAAGACGGCGGCGCAGTCGCTGATTGACGAAGGAGCCGATATCGTCATGCCGGTTGCTGGCCTCACTGGGACCGGTGCCTTTACGGCCGCGAAGGCGGATGGCGTATTGGCCATCGGCGTGGACACGGATCAGTGCATTTCCGTTCCCGACGCCTGCCCCGTCCTCTTGACCAGCGTGGAAAAGAACATGGACGTGGCCGTGGAAGGCACCATCAAGTCTGTAATTGACGGCAACTTCCAGGGCGGCCACAACTTTGTGGGCACCCTGGCCAACAACGGTGTCGGCCTCGCCCCGTTCCATAATCTGAGCAGCCAGGTCCCTGCGTCTCTCCAGGCCGAGCTGGCCCAGGTCAGGCAAGGGATAATTAGTGGTGCGATACCCACGGGCGCACCGAAGCTGCAACCGTAAGCCTCCGTCGGAATCACCTACCTTCGGCGGTGCAGGGCGGTCGACCTGCACCGCCGAATTCTAGGAGCGGTGGGAATGCCTCCGGTCTTTGAACTGCAGGGCATCACCAAGCGGTTCCCCGGTGTCCTCGCCAATGATCACATTCATCTGACCTTGGAGCAGGGGGAGGTCCATGCCCTGCTGGGCGAGAACGGGGCCGGCAAGACTACCCTGATGAACATCCTCTATGGGCTCTACACCCCGGACGAAGGCACGATCCTCGTGCACGGGAGCGAGGCCAAGATCACAAGCCCGGAGGATGCCCTGCGCCTGGGGATTGGCATGGTCCACCAGCATTTCATGCTGGTGCCCCCCTTTACCGTAACCGAGAATGTGATGCTCGGGGTGGAGACTCTCCACTACGGGCTCTTCCTTGACCGCGAGAGTGTCGCTCGCCGCATTCGCGACATTGCCGACCAGTATGGGCTCCAAGTGGACCCGGCCGCACGCGTACAGGATCTCTCTGTGGGCGCGCAGCAACGGGTCGAGATCGTGAAGATCCTCTATCGTCAGGCCAACATCCTGATCCTGGATGAACCGACCGCGGTCCTGACCCCGCAGGAGGTTGAAGACCTCTTCAAGGTGATCCGCGAACTGGTGGCGCGCGGGGTTTCCGTTATCTTCATCTCTCACAAGCTGAAGGAAGTGATGGATATCGCGGACCGCATCACGGTGTTGCGCGATGGGAAGGTTGTGGGAACAACCCGGCCGGCGGACACGAGCCTGGCAACGCTCGCCCGGATGATGGTCGGGCGCGAAGTCATCCTCACCGTCGACAAAGCGCCAGCCCGGATGGGGCCGGTGGTCCTGGAGATCAAAGACCTGCAGGTCCGCGACGACCGCAAACAGATGGCCGTGAATGGGCTCTCCCTGGAGGTGCGGGCGGGGGAAATCCTGGGGGTGGCTGGAGTGCAGGGGAATGGCCAGACGGAGCTGGTCGAGGGTCTCACCGGGCTGCGGCCAGTGAGCGGGGGGGAGGTGCATATCCTGGGGCACGACACAACCCATGCCAGTCCTCGCCGGATCCTCGAGCAAGGCGTCGCCCACATCCCCGAAGACCGGCAACGGGATGGCTTGGTCCTGAGCTACCCCGTGGCCGACAACCTGGTTCTGAACACCTACTACCTTCCACCCTTTGCGCGAGGGATGGAGTTGCAAGCAGGGGCGGTGCTAGCGTCCGCGGCGGAGTTGGTGCGTCAATTCGACATCCGCACTCCGAGCGTGCTGGCTCTGACCTCCGGGCTTTCGGGCGGGAACCAACAGAAAGTGATTGTGGCGCGCGAATTCTCCCGGCCCATCCAGTTGCTGATTGCCTCCCAGCCGACTCGCGGGCTGGATGTGGGTTCGATCGAGTATATCCATCAGCGTCTGGTGGAAAAGCGGGACCAGGGTTGTGCGGTCCTGCTGGTGTCACCGGAGCTGGATGAGATCATGTCCCTCTCCGATCGCATCGCGGTCATGTTTCGGGGCCAAATCATAGAGACGGTTGTGGGGGGAGCCGCGACGCCGGAGCAGCTCGGCCTGCTCATGGCGGGCATCCACCCTGGAGAGGAACGGGTCCCGGCAGCGGTCCCGGCTTAGCGATCGGGCGGACGCAGGAAGGAGAACGGATGGGTACTTCAGTCCAAAAGGAGACCCAACCCGGAATCGGCCGGGAGGGACCGGCCTCCCAGCCCCGGGCCCGGAACGCGATCTGGCAGGTCCTGAACACGCTCTCGATTCCCGTCCTGGCGCTCTTCACCGCCCTGGTGATCAGCGCCTTCTTCATTCTTGCCTCCGACCCCGTGATTCTGGCGGCCTACGGGAATTTCTTCCAGAGCCCAGTCCACGCCCTGGCGATCTCCTGGAACGAGGTGGCCAGCGCCTATACCGCCCTGTTCCTAGGTGCCATCGGAAGTCCGGCCGCGATCGTGGTAGCAATCCGTACGTACCTTGCGACCGGCCAAACGAATGGGCTGATTCAAGCCTTTTACCCCTTCAGCGAAAGCCTCGTCGCCGCCACGCCGTACATCTTCGCCGGGCTGGCCGTGGCGCTCGGATTCAAATGCGGCTTATTCAACATCGGAGCGGAGGGGCAGATCTACATTGGGGCGCTCACGGCGGCGTATGTGGGCTATCGGTTCACCGGCCTGCCCTGGATCATCCATGCGCCGCTGACCCTTCTGGCGGCCGCGCTGGCGGGGGCGGTCTGGGCTGGGATCCCTGGCTACCTGAAGGCCAAAACGGGGGCGCACGAAGTCATCAATACCATGATGATGAATTACGTGGCTTTCAACTTGGCGGACTTTCTGCTGAACGGGCCGATGAAGCGGGGTGGGTCGACCGGCTACATCCCGATTTCACCCGATATCCAGACGAGCGCCTATCTTCCCAAGTTCTTTCCGGACCCCATTCGCTTGCACGCGGGGTTCCTCATCGCGCTGGTCATGGCCGGAGCCATGTTCTGGTTCCTGTGGCGGACGACTCTCGGCTTCGAGCTTCGCACCGTCGGCTCGAACCTGCGGGCCGCCAAGTATGCCGGGATCAATATCACGCGCAATTTCGTCCTGGCCATGGCCCTCTCGGGAGCCTTGGCGGCAATGGGCGGAGCGGGAGAGGTGATGGGTGTGAACCACAGCATCTCTCAAAGCTTTTCCCCGGGCTACGGCTACAACTCAATTGCCCTGGCCCTGATGGGGGGGAGCAACCCTCTGGGGGTTGTGCTCGCGTCGCTGCTTTTCGGCGCCCTGAGCAACGGGGCCACAGCGATGCAGGCTCTGGCGGGCATCCCGATTGACATTGTCTCCATTGTCCAGGCGTTCGTGATCATGTTCGTTGCCGCGCCAGCTACGATCCGCTTTATCTACCGGCTGAAGGTGGAGGGCGGCGTCCAAGCAGTCTTCACGCGCGGGTGGGGGGGAGGCTAGGCCTATGGCAGTGATGGCAAGGACTCGCGAGGCGGTAGCCCCCATCTCCCGGCGCTACATCTTGAGCGTGTTCTATCTGTTGGTGGGCCTGTTCATGGCCCTGGTTTTCTCGCGGGATGCCCGGCCCGGGGAGATCGCCAAGCTGGAGTTGAACACGACTCGCTCGATCGAACTGGTGCGCATGCCGGATATCATCGTACCCGTTCTGCCGGTGGTCTGGGTCCTTTCCGCGCTCGTGGTAATCTTAGCCCTGTACCACCTCCTGCACGGTTTCCGGCGCACGGGCTGGCTGCTGGGGATGGTAAGCCTATCCTTCCTGGTATCCTTCCTGGTGTGGGCGGGCCGGGGGACCTCCTTCAGCCTGATCGGGATCCTTTCCGCTACCCTGCAGCTGGCTTGCCCCCTTTTGCTGGGTGCGCTCAGCGGCGTCTTGTGTGAGCGCTCGGCCGTGATCAATATTGCGATCGAGGGAATGATGCTGGGCGCGGCCTTCGCCTCGGTCATTGTGGCCAATGTCACGGGGAGCCTGTTTCTGGGGTTGGGCGCAGGCTTGGCGGTAGGGGCGCTCTTGGCCGCCTGGCATGCGGTCATGTCGATCCGCTTCAAGATGGACCAGATTGTCAGCGGGACCGTCATCAACATCTTCGCCACGGGGCTCACCAACTTCCTCAACCAGCGCGTGATGCAGGTATATACGAACCTGAACTCCCAGCAAACCTTCCCCACCTTCAGCGAACTTGCTCCCGAGCTGGGCAAGATCCCGATCGTGGGCCCGCTGCTTTTTGACCAAACCCCGATTGTCTGGTTGGCGCTGCTGCTACTGGTGATCGTCCAGATCGCCCTGTTCCGCACGCGCTGGGGGCTGCGCACCCGGGCGGTGGGGGAGCATCCACGCGCCGCCGACACGGTGGGGATCAACGTCTTCCGCACCCGCTACGTGAACGTGATCCTGGGGGGGCTCCTGGCGGGGCTGGCCGGATGCTATTACACCCTGGGGAGCGTCGGGCGCTTTGACAAATTGATGACCAACGGCCATGGTTTCATTGCCCTGGCCGCCATGATCTTCGGCAATTGGACGCCCGTGGGAGCCTTCGCCTCCAGCCTGCTCTTTGGGTTTTCCGAAGCCCTGCAGGTGAAGCTGCAAATCCTGATCGGGCAGGTCAACATCCCGTATGACTTCCTGCTGATGTTGCCCTACATCGTCACCATGGTTGCCCTGACCGGGGTGGTGGGACGCGTGATCGCGCCGGCGGCGGATGGCAAGCCGTATGAGAAACAATAGGCTCAGCCCCGGCCCCGGCGCGGACCCGGCCGTGCATCGTGAACAAACTGAGTGCGGGCGCTGGCCCGCACGTTTTGTCTAGGGCGCTGTGAGTTGGCCGAAGTAAAGAGCCGACCGTGCCAGAAGCGGGAGTATCCACTGCGGGGCAATCCCGATCGCGATGATCGCGATCGTGCCCAGGCCCAGGAGAAAGGAAGGAAGCCTCCCCTCTCCGGCATTGAAATTGAGGGGCACATCGACTGCCAGCATCGAGTGGGCAAACCGCAAGAGGGCCAGCACGGAGGCCCCGACCGAGAGCACCACTACCAACACGATCCCGCCTCCCCCCGGCGTGGCCACTTGGCTTACGGCCAGTAGCCGCAGAGCTGCCCATAGGCCCGGGAAGCCCGCTAAGCCGGGCAAACCCGCCAGGGACAAACCGGCCACGATCGCCGCACTGCAAGCCAGAGGCTGGGTTAGCACTCGTCCTCGCAGGTCCTCAATAGAATCCCCCCTGCCCTGTTCTCGGAGCAAATGCAAACCCAGTCCCCAGATCCCGAAGGCTAAACCACGCAACACGAGCATGACCATGGCGACCTCTACGCCTTCGGGAAGGGCAGTCGAAAGGGCAATCAGGATCGTGCCCAAGTTCGCGAGGGCAATGTCGCCGGTCACCTGACCCAGCCGGTCGTGCGCCAGGGCCAGGACGCCGCCCAGCAGGCTCATGGCGATCCCGGCCACCTGAAGCGTTTGGAAGAGTTGCGGGATCGTGCGCAACCAGGAATAGTCATTCAGGAACTCCAACAGAAAAAAAATGACGGCTCCCTGAAACAAGGTCAGGACAAAGGCCACGGCGTAGGGCGGGGAGTCATCGGCCACATCGGCCAGCCAGAAGTGGAAGGGCGGAAACGACAGGAAGAAAGCAAAGCCTAGCCCCAGCAGCACTAGAATTCTTTGGAGCTGAGCAGGGTCTTCGGGGATTTGCGGAAGCCCCGTCAGCTCGGTCCCGGCCAGCAAAATGAAAGGCATGCCTAGGGCGACCAACACGATGAGGCGGGCGGCACCTCGCGAAAACGGATGGCCTGCGTCCGAGAGCAGAGCGGCAAAGGATGTGGCGATCAGGACCAGGAAGATAGCGGCATAGAGGAACGGGCGCACAAACAGCGCCGCCGCCATGAGTCCGAGAACCCCGAGGGCCACCGGCACGAAGGTTCGGTGAACCGGAATCGCCAGAGTGCCAAGGAAAAGGAAGGCCCCCGCCAAATGGAGGAAGATCAACGCCGGTTGAGCACTGGGCTCGAACACGAAGGAACGGCCGAGCACAGTCCAGGACTGTTGCACCGACAGCGCACCGCCCAGCAAGGCCGGGGTCGTTCCCGGCGCGAAAAGCAGGGCAAAGCCCGCCAGGGCGAGTGAAAGGAGGATGGCGATTCCCTTGGCCAGCCGGGGGCGCGAGGGATACAACCCATAGGAAGCAATCGCGGCCAGGAACGGGACTGCGATGAAGATGAGCGGAGAATTCACCCTCTGGCCTCCCGGCTTCGGCCCTGGCTTTCAACGGCGTTCAGGTAGGCGCAGGCCAGGGCGATCGCCAGATTGACCGTCGCCAGGAGCGCGATGACCAGCAGAGAACGCTCGCTCCAAAGGTAGGCCAACTCGAATCCTTGAAGTGTGGTCAGGAGTCCCAGCCCTGTCCTGAGAGGTTGCTCCGTCAATCCCAGAATGAGAAATCCCGCCCCCGCCAGGGAGCTGGCCGCAAGGGTAACCTGGAAGGGAGGACCGCCTAAGAGCGCCCCAATATCCGGCAGCAGGTTCGCGATCGCCACCAGGATCATCAGCAGGGCCAATCCGCGGAATACGCTGTTGGCCGGAGCCGTGCTCTCCTGCGGCAGCGGGGAACTGGCGCGCAGAACCGAAACCGCGATGGTTGCGCCGGCAAACCAACCGGAAAGGGTCTCCGCGGCGGCGAGGCCCGCAGGGACCATGGTCCAGGCGACTAGCCCGGCGCCCGCGGACTGAATGGCAAAGGCCACAAGCATGCGACGCCAATCTCGCAGGAGAAGTAGCGCGCTGGCCCCCCCCAGAGCAAAGACGAATCCAACGAGCGCGAGCACGATGGTCCTCCTCCCCCGACCACGATTCCGCGATCTGCTACTCGTTCACCCGCCGCGGAGCAGAATCCAGATTAGGATCGAGATGCCCAGCGCCCAGAGCAGCGCTCCTTCGCCGCTGAGAAGCTGGTCCGCAAGGCGAATGGCTCGTAGCAGGGCCCGAGCGCCTGAGGCGATCGCGCGCCAGAGCCAGTCCAGCTGCAGGACTCGCTCGATGGCTCCAAAGGCTTGCTGGCCCGGTCCGCGCAGTCGACTTCCAGCCCGGGCCAAGAGCGCTCCCCCCGTGGCCTCGGCCGCAAAAAGGAGCAAGGCAGGCACCGGGGCATGGCGCAGATCGGCAAGCGCCCCCCCGAAGGTGCCGGCCACTAGCCCGGCCACCAGAATCGTCAGCCCCGCGTAGTGGACAAACCAGACGGTTCTCTCGCCCAGGGGAAGGTCCTCCCCTGGCAGGAAAGCAATGCGAAGCGTTGTGGCGATGAGGAACATCTCCCCCGCCGCCGTCACAAGCGCTACGGCGGTGACACCGTGCATGCGCAGGGCCTGGAAAGCTCCCTGGCCCAGCACACTGCCCGCCGTGAGCGGAGCTCCCGCCAGAATCAAGGCCAAGCATACGGGCCAAAAGACAGACCATCTTTGCCATGTCCCCTGACCCCGGTAGAGAAGTAGAACTCCCCCGCCCAACAGGACCAGGCCACCGGCCGCCTCAAGGACAGGGACGCTGGCTTGCCCCCTGGCTGCGGCGATGCCGGCCAGGGCAAGCAAACCCAAGATCAGGATGCCACGTCCGTTGCGCGGGTCCGTGGACACCCACCAGCCCACGCTTGCCAGGAATATCGCCAGAGTGGACAGCACAATGATCCAAGCCAAGACCGGGCTGTTGGGGGCGAGATTCGGCTGTCCCGGCCAGACTCGGGCCAAGGTGGCCAGTGCGATGAAAGGAGAAAGAAGTCGCAAGAGCACGTCCAGCCCACCGGCCTGCGATCCCGCCGGAGCCAGGGTCATCTGCCAGGGCAACACGCCCAGCCGGAGGACGATCGCGCCAAGGAAGGCGGCGGCGGCCACGCTGTTCAGCCCGGCTCCGCCCAGCGCGCCGAACCCCATACCGCGCAGGGTTAGTTCAGGCAGGAAAGCCAGGAGCAAGAGAAAGGTGGAAAGCAGGTTAAATGCGAAAGAATTGACGGCCCAGGCAGCCCCCGGGGCAGGGAGTGTCGTCTCGGCTCCCTCGGCCTGGACGGGGCGGAGAAGAATCGGCTCCGCGAAGGAGATGAGGTCAACCCAGGCCCAGCTGAGGACCAGGGCAAGACCGTTGGAGGCGAAAAGAGCAGCCAAGCCCGCCGCGGCAAGAAAGAAGACGGAGGCTCTTGCCGCTCGGCGAAGCGGGCGCCGGCCCACCCCGGTCCATTCTATGGCCAGGAGCAGGAGCAGCAGGTCGACCGCAAAGGCCTTGGAAACGGGTCCGGTCGCAAAGCTCAGCGGCTCCGGGAACAGCAGCTTCGGGCTCCAGGCCAGCACCGCCTCGGAGGGCAGCGGGAGGGGAAGCAGGACCAACAGCAGCGCCAGCGCGGGGGCAAGTCCGGCGACTAGGCCCAGGAGAGTGTGGCGGGGCGTCGCCATCAGGGAGGCGAAGGCGCCCAGCCCCATCACGGCGACCAGAACAATTAAGAGCACGAGCGGGCTCCTTCTAGGCGAAACATTCTAGCACAGGCGTCCTACAAGCCCCGGATACGGGCCCGAACACGGGCCCGAACACGGGCCGATGCCGAGTGGAGGAGATATTTGGGCAAAAGGGAGAGGGCAGTCGCCGCCACCGCCCAACGGGCTCTCCCGAATTCTGCCTGCTCCGCTCTCGACCAGCGCCCGGACTCGGACCGCGGTGAGTAACAGTCCGCTGTGTAGGCCTTGGCGATCGCGGAAAGAGGTCCGGCCAGGGAGGGGAAACGCTCCTTCAAGGCGGAGGCCCGCTCCAGAGGGGTGAGAGAGGTTCCTGGAGCCAGGTCGGCCCAGCGCGCCAGCCTCCCCGTCCAGGCGTACCCTTGAGACGCCAGCGGAAGCCGGAGCGGACGGAACGACGGCCGCTCCGCTGCTGGCAGCCTCCCGAGGCGCGCGGAGAGCGAACGGGCCCTGTCTTGGAAGGCTGCGGCTGGAGAGTCGCCTTGGAGATAGACATAAGCCGACCAGAACAAAGCCCCGCCGAACGCGAAGGTGATTCCCGCTAGGACCATCCAACGGAAAAGGATTGCCCAGGGGAATTCCGTTTCCCAACCCCACAGGGGAGTCCCCGCGAGATGGGATCGGCTTCGGAAACGCAACGCAAGGGAAGGCGACTGGGGCGGCGCGCTCTGGGTTGGACCGGAGGCTAACCGAGCAGGGCGGATCAGGGGCGGCTGAGAGGCGGTCGGCTCGAATTCGATCCAGCCGATCCTGGGGAAAAACACCTCCGGCCACGCATGGGCATCGCTCTCCCGCACGATGAAATCAGGATTTTGCGGGCCGGCAGGCCGCCCCTGCGCAAAGCCCACGGCCAACCGGGCTGGAACCCCAAGCGACCGCAGGAGGATGACCTCGGCGGAAGCGTAGTAGACACAGTAGCCTCGCCTCGAGTCAAAAAGGACCCAGTCCACGGGGTCCTGTCCCCGCGGAGGGCTGGGAATATTTGTATCGTAGGCGATGTGGTTGCGCAGAAAGGCGGTGATGAGGACTGCCTGGTCGTAGGGCGTCGAGGCGGTTGCGGAAACGCTGTGGGCAAGCTCCCGGGTCCGAGCGGTGACCGAGGAGGGGAGTTGCAGGTACCTTTGGCGAATGGAATCTGGGTAATCCTCCCCCGCGGCCCGCAGCGAAGCCTGGTCGACCTGGAGAATCGCCGCCCGCTCGGAGTACTGGGTCCCCTGGGATAGCGGGGTTGTCGAGAGGGCGGACTCAAGGTCACCGGTCCCCGGATCGACTTGCAGGAGCAGCGGCAGGCTGACCCAAAGCGGATCGGAGGCCAGGTAGGGACGCGTGATCGCCGGGAATCTCAGTTGGAAAGTGAGATCCAACGTCTGGCGAGCGGCCATGTCGGGAGCTTGGAGGCTGTTGTGGGTCGGATCAAAGGACTGGCCAGGACTACCCGTGGATCGCCAGACTCCGTCCAGGTACTCATCGTAGGTTACGGATTGCCAATAAAATCGGTCCATAGGCGAAAAGGACGAGGCCTGCACTTCCATCACCGGCACGGGCGCCAGCCGAATGCCACCACCCAGCACCAGGGTGGCCCCCCAGTAATCGCTGCCGGGAGGTCCGGCCGGAGAGCGCAAATCTCCGAACCAGCGATTGAACGTGCCGCGCACCTGCGCCCAAGCGGCATTGATCGTCTGGGATCGAGGCGAGGCAAGGGTGAGCGAGCGGCCTGCGGCTGTCCAGGCCACAACCAGCAGGAGCAGGGCGATCACGACGCCGACCCGCGCGAACTGGTAGCTGGCCTCGTCCGTGAACCGAACGGATTGCGAGCGCCAGAGTTCGGTCTGGTCGCGCCAAGTCAGGTGCAAGAGAAGGAGAAGACCCAGGAGCAGGTAGAAACCCAGATAGGTTCGCTCGCTTACGGGCCCGTGGTAGTAGTAGGCAATGGCCAGAAGGCCCATGGCCGAGGGGACCACAGCGGGCCAGAAGCGGCCCAAACGGAAGGCCGACCAAGAAGAGAACCCGGACAAGTTCCAGGTCAGGCCACTCATGAGAAGGGAAAAGATGAGCGGGTCGGCGTTGCTGCGGCCGGCATAGATCCGGGCCAGGAATTCGGCGACGCGTGTGAGGCCCAGCCAAAGACGGACGTGCCCCTCCATCCATGCGGTCGAAATCTCGAAGGGGGGCCGCGACTCTTGGATCAGGACCCAAGCCAAGAAGCCCAGCCCGTAGAGGGAAAAGAGGAAGGCCGCCCGGCGGGTCCCAAATCGGCTGCGGGCGAGAACCCAACCCAAGAGGGTGCCGAAGAAAGCCGCGGCCGGAACAGGACCGAGTTGGTCGGACCAGCCCGTGAAAGAAAGGGCGTAGGCTGCGGTCAGGCCCAGGCTCAGAACGAGTAAGAAGGTCCAGCGGTCGGCGCGCATTGGCGATTCCAAGCAACTGGAGTCTAACCCCTTGCGGCGGTCGCCAACCAAGGATCCCTTGCTGATCCGGAGCCGGGGAACCTCGGATACAGATATAATAGAAGGCCATGAGTTCCGCGAGGGCGCGTGCTCGCCGGGTTCATGAGCGCCTGGTGAAGTTTTACGGATACCCGGAGTGGCGCGCCCCGAACCCGCCCCTGGATGAACTTATCTCGACGGTTCTTTCCCAAAGCACGAACGATGCCAACCGCGACCGCGCCTTTGCCGCGCTCCGGGAGAGATGGCCCACTTGGCAGGCGGTGCGCCAAGCGCCTTTGCCGGAGATCCTGGAGGCCATCCGCTCGGCCGGGCTGGCCAGCCAAAAAGGCCCGCGGATCCAAGAGATCCTGCAGAGGACATTTGCCGAGCGCGGGACGCTGGACCTGGAGTTTCTCAGGCAAAAGTCCCGAGAGGATGCGGAATCTTGGCTGCGGAAGCTGCCCGGAGTGGGTCCCAAGACCGCGTCCATCGTCATGTTGTTTTCGCTCGGGATTCCAGCCTTTCCGGTGGACACGCACGTCTATCGGGTGACGGGTCGGCTTGGGTTGCGGCCGGCAGGGCAGTCCTATGCCCTGGCGCACAAACATTTGGAAGGCCTGTTCCCGCCGCCCGACTACGCCGCGGTCCACCTGAACCTGATCCGGCTTGGGCGAGAGATCTGCCAGGCGCGCCGCCCTAAGTGCTCGATCTGCCCGCTCCGGCGAATGTGTCCGGTGGGGCGTACCTCAGGCGAGTCAGCGAGGAAACCATGAACCCCTCAGCATTGCCGGCCTCGGTCGACACGGTGCGGCAGTCCTTGGAAAAGCTGCAGGCCAAGCTTTCCAAGACGGATACGCTCCAGCCGCTACTTCAGCAGACGGTTTCCCAACTCCAGACCGTAGGGGACGACTTGGCTCGGGCGGACGAGCAGTCTCGGTTGCTGACCCTCTACCGCGTCTCTCAGGCGCTGGGATCGTCTCTCCGCCTCGATGACGCTCTGGCGCAGGTGATGGACTCCGTGATCGAGCTGACCGGGGCAGAGCGCGGATTCGTCATGCTGATTGATGAAGTCGGCGCCACGCTGAACCTGCGGGCGGCGCGCAACTTAGACCGCGCGAACCTTGGACAGAAAGACATGGAGTACAGCCGGACGGTGGTTGAGTCGGTGGCCCGAACCGGGATGCCCGTCCTGACCACCAATGCCCAAACTGACCCGCGGTTCTCCAAGCAGCGCTCGGTCAAACGCTATGCCCTGCGCTCCATCCTGTGCGTGCCGCTCAAGGTCAAGGAGCGCGTGCTGGGCGTGATCTACGTCGATAACCGAGTGCGAGCCGGCCTCTTCACGAGTCGCGATCTGGAGTTATTGACCACTCTGGCCTCACAGGCGGCAACGGTCATCGAGAACGCCCGACTCTATACCCTGACAGATCAGGAACTCGCCTCGCGCGTGGAGGAATTGCAGCGCCTGCAGCAGGTGGATCGCCAGTTCAACGCGACCCTGGATGTCGAACGGGTTGCCGAAGCGTTCCTGGATTGGGCCATCCAGGGTACTCGGGCGGAAAAAGGATGGGTGGCGGTGTGCCTGGAGGGAGACCGCGGGATGCAGATCGCGGCCGCACGGGGCTGGCCCGCGGAAGAGAAACCTCCTTTTCCCGCTGACGGAGATCCCCTGGCGCAAGGTCTGGAGGATGGCCAGCTGGTCTCGCGCCCCGCGGGAGTTAGCACCCCGGCCGCATTGTTGGGACCCGTAGCGCGCGAGGGGAGAATCCTGGGCGCCGTCATGGTCTCGCGCGAGAGCCCCAGTTTCACTGCCAAGGAGACAGAGTCTCTTACCCGACTTGTCGATCATGCCGCCACGGCACTGGAAAACACGCGCTTGTTCCAGGCCGTGCGCCGTGCCGACGAGGCCAAGTCACAATTTGTTTCTATTGTTTCGCATGAACTCAAAGTTCCCATGACCTCGATCCGGGGGTATGCCGACCTGCTGCGGAAAGGATCCGCAGGCCCAGTTACCGAGAAGCAGACCGAATACCTGGAGACAATATTGAAGAACGTGGATCGCATGGCCGCTCTGGTTTCCGACCTGCAGGATCTGTCCAGCATTGAGAGCGGGCGGTTGCGGATCGAACCGGTGCCGATTGCCCTGGGGCGCTACCTGCAGGAGTCCGTGGAAGGGATGTCCCCGCACTTCTCGGCCCGGCAGCAGGAGATCGAGACCCAAATCCCGGCGGACTTGCCCGCAGTACGAGCCGACCGCAATCGGCTGATGCAGATTCTTACCAATCTGCTGAGCAATGCCAACAAGTACACTCCTCCGGGGGGGCGCATCCTGGTCACCGCCCAACAGGAAGGGGACTGCGTGCGAGTCCTGATTCGAGATACCGGAATCGGGATGACGCCC
Source organism: Anaerolineales bacterium (assembly GCA_049511715.1). Taxonomy (GTDB): domain Bacteria; phylum Chloroflexota; class Anaerolineae; order Anaerolineales; family RBG-16-64-43; genus JBEKHT01. Next base: position 61,738 of record JBEKXU010000014.1, on the reverse strand, counting down.
GAAGAAAGGCTCCACCTGTTCAGCCAGTTCTTCCGGGGCGAATCTTCGGCCGTGCGGGATCAGCCGGGATGGGGATTGGGCTTGCACGTGACCAAACGCCTTGTCGAATTGCAGGGCGGCAAAATTGGTGCGGAAAGCGAGCCGGGCAAGGGCAGCACGTTCTGGTTTACCCTTCCCGCTGTGGCCCAGCGCCGCGAGTAGCTGATCTGCTCTCTTGAGGCGGGGACGCGCGCCGGAAAAGGGGGACCCATCCGGAAGGCGGGCATTGGAGGGAGGAAGCACATTGACCACGAAAGTGACTTGGTTGGGTCATGCGGCGATCCTGATGGAGGTCGCTGGAAAGAATCTCCTGGTGGATCCCTATCTGAGTGGAAACCCCTCGGCCAGCATCAGCCCGGATCGGGTGCCCGCGGATTACGTGCTGGTATCCCATGGCCATGGGGATCACGTGGGAGACGCTGTGGCCATCGCCCGGCGGACCAAGGCCCCGGTGATCAGCAATGCCGAGATCGTTCAATGGTTTGCCGCCCAAGGGATCGAGGGCCATGCCCAGCATTTGGGGGGCGGCCACCAATATCCGTTTGGCTACCTCAAGCTCACTCTGGCCTTGCACGGTTCGGGGCTTCCCGACGGCTCCAACGGAGGAAACCCGGTCGGTTTCTTGCTGACCACTCCGGAAGGGACCCGGATCTATTTGGCGGGGGACACAGGTCTGTTCGGGGACATGCGCCTGATTGGCGAGGAAGGGATCGACTTGGCGGCCCTGCCTATTGGAGACAACTACACCATGGGCCCCGAGGACGCCCTGCGGGCGGTCAAACTGATTCGGCCTCGGCATGTCCTGCCGATCCACTACAACACGTTTGACCTCATCGCGCAGGACGCGCTGGCCTGGGCGAAGCGGGTGGAGGCCGAGACCGAAACCCGGGTGCACGTGCTCAAGCCCGGGGAATCCTTTTCCATCTGACGCTTTCCGCGCATGGAGTCTCTTCAGCCGGCCGCTCACTCTCTCCTCGGACAGCGGCTCACGGCACGCCAGCTGGACCAGTTTGAGACTTTCGAACGGGAACTCCTGCTGTGGAATCGCCGGGTGAACCTGACCGCTATTACGGATAGGCCGGCGATCCAGATCCAGCATTTCCTCGACTCCCTGAGCTGCTGGATAGCGATGAGGGATTCGCCCGGGACCCGGGTGGTCGATGTGGGGACCGGGGCTGGATTCCCCGGCCTGCCTCTCAAGATCCTGGAGCCCTCCCTGCGCCTCACCTTGGTCGAGGCCACTGGAAAGAAGGTGGCTTTTTGCCGTCACCTGGTCGAGCGGCTTGGATTGCAGGGAGTGCAGGTCGTCCATGCCCGGGCCGAGGCGGTCGGCCAAGATCCGGCGCACCGGGAAAGCTACGATTGGTCGCTGGCCCGGGCGGTCGCGAATCTGCCGGTTCTCTTGGAGTACTTGCTGCCTCTCACTCGAGTCGGGGGCCAGGTCCTAGCCCAGAAGGGCGAAGATGCGCCCTCCCAGGCTCAGGCGGCGGAACACGCCATGAGCCTTCTGGGCGGGGAGTTGACCCGGGTCATTCCAGTGGACCTCCCCGGTGTGGCAGAGACCCGCTACCTGATCGTCGTGCGCAAGGTGGCCTCGACGCCCGCTCAGTTTCCCCGTCGGCCGGGGATTCCCGCCAAACGGCCTTTGGTTTGACCTCCGGGAGGCTCCCGGGTGGGTCGCCTCAGCGCTCGAAATGGAGCGATCCGCCCTCCACCCGCCACAACCGAGCACGCGCGATGAGCGGCGCCGGAAGTCCTCCCGGCTCTGCCGTCGTAATCAGCACTTGTTCGGCCCCCCCCAGCTGATCCACTAGCATGTCGCGCCTTTCCTGGTCGAGTTCTGCGAGCACCTCGTCCAGGAGCAACACGGGCCATTCCTGGGTGCGCTGCTTGGTCCAGTCGACCTCCGCCAGCTTGAGGGCCAGCATGCAAGTGCGCGCCTGTCCCCGTGAGCCATAGAAACCCAAGTCGACCCCGTCTACCAGGAAGCGCAATTCGTCTCGATGCGGACCTTGGAGAGTCCGGCCCCGGGCAATGGCTTCGGCTCGGGAACTTTGCAGCCAGCGCAGGAACTCGCCCCGGATCTCCTCGGGCGTGCAACGAGTACGGTCCAGGGGAACGGCCAGGGGCAAGCGGGACTGCTCTGGGTTTCCGGCTAGGCCCGCTGGGTGCTGGGGGTCGACTGAGGGCTGATATTCCAGCCGCAGGACCTCTTTGCCTCGGGTCAGGCTTCGATGGATAGGAGCGGCCAGACGCTCCAAGTCGGCAATGGCCAGAGCGCGTTGGTGCGTCAAGTGGGCACCGTGATAGGCTAGTTGCTGGTCCCAGTAATCCAGCTGGCCCGGGTCGCCTCCGCGCTCCTGCAGTTCCCGCAGAAGGGCGTTCCGCTGGGTGAGGGCATGCTGGTAGTCCGCGCCGGAACGAGCGTAGGCAGCGTCCACTTGAATGAGCAGATCGTCCAAGTGACGACGCCGCTCGCTCGGGGACCCTTCGATCACCCTCAGGTCTTGAGGCAGGAAGAGGACCGCATGAAAGTGGCCGGGGAGTTCGGAGGGGCGCCGATGAGACCCCTGGATGAGCAGGTCTTTGTGGAAGCGGCTTTCCCCGTCTTCCCCGGGCTCCTGATAGAGACGAATCTCCAGGCCTTGCGATCCCTGGCGCCCGCTCACCTCGGCCTGGAGCCGGGCCAGGGGCAGGGGTTCGCTCATCGCCAGGAAGTTGATCAGGCGGCGGTCGGATTCGCAGAAGGGGGAGCTGGCCGCGGTAAAGTAGTAAATGGCCTCCAGCAAAGAGGTCTTGCCCTGTGCGTTGGCGCCGGACAGAATCAGAATACCCGCTGGGAACTCGGCCTCCAGGCGGACGAAGTTCCGAAAGTTGGTCAGGCTCAGTCGGCGAATCTGCATTCCTCGCCCCAGCCCCGCGCGGTGCCGTTTCGGTGAGGGGAGGGCGACCCCCCACCCTGGGACCCAGCCTCCTAGGTCGTGGCTAGGCTCATCGCCGCCAGCATCTCCTCGTCGGTGGCGAACCGGAATTCTGCCAATCCCCGGTGCGCGGCTTCCACCTGCTCGGCCGCCGCCAGCCGCGGCAGATCCTGCTTGGTCACAACCGGATGCGCCCAGGTCAGGATCCTCCGCGCCAGCTGGTCGGGCGGCGCAGGCGCCCGAGGCCGTAACGGGCGCAGGGATTGGAAAACCGCTTTGGCCCCATTGGTTCCATCCTTGCGGGCCACGCCGACCAGCCCGGTGCTGGCTTCCCGGGCCCAGCCGGCGAGGAAGATCGCCTCCCAGGGCCGCTGGCCGGAGGGGTCCCAGACCTCGTAGGAGACTCCCTCGATCGGGAAACGCGGCTGCGGATTCTTGACGAACGAGGTCCCCTGGACCGGCAGGCCGAAGCCCGGATCCACGCAATCCCCGATCGCGAAAATCACTGTGTCCACAGAGATCTCTCGGCGGGTGCCGCGGCCCAGGGCGGAAGTCCCTCCCACAGCCGGCACCAGGGTTGTGTCCTCGACCTCCAGGGCATGCACCCGGTCGCGCTCGTCGCCCAGAAGGCGGGTGGGCGCCGAAAGGAACTCGAAACGCAGGCGGGAGGAGGACCCGCTGGGCAAGGCTTTGATCCGCCCGGAGAGAATGAAATCGCGCGCGGCCGCCGGGTTTTGGCCGATGGCCCGCATGCTCGGCGCCACGCGGGCGACCTCGCGCTCGAGCGCCTCGGCGTCGAGGTTGGCCGCAAGACGCTCGAATTCCTTCTTGTCGAACTTGACCTCCGCGGGCCCGCGCCGGGCAACGATGGCGATCTCCTCCACCTTTTGTTCGCGCACCAGCCAGTAGCAGATGTCGGTCATGACGTTGCCCATGCCGATCACGGCCACGCGTCGGCCGATCTCATATTGTCGTTGGCTGAACGGAGGCAAGCGATTGTAGTGATAGACCAGATCCTTGGCGTGATAAACCCCCTGCAGGTTCTCGCCGGGAAGCCCAAGCCACTTGGTCCCTTGAGCACCCACCGTGACCAAGATCGCCTCAAAGCCGAGGTTCAATAGGTCCTGAAGCGCAAGGTTTCCCCGCGCGCCCACCGCGACATGGCCAAAGTAGTCCACCAGAGGAGAGGAAAGAATTCCTTGAAACTGCTTGCGCAGGCCATCCTTCATCCGGAGTTTGTCTGGATAGATGCCGTATTCTGCCAGGCCCCCGGGACGGACATCCCGGTTGAGCAGGGCCACCCGCACCGATTGGCCGGAAAGGTGCTTGGCGGCGAACAGGCCGGCTGGTCCGGCGCCAACGATTGCCACCGCATGCTGGGCTTGATTTGAATCCACAGTTTCCTCTTCGCATGGGAAACGAAAGCGGCATTGGTCATGCCGCCCGGCCGCCCTGCGGACGGATCGAAAGCGCAGATCCGGATTCTACTTTAGAACGGCGCGCCCCCCTCAGGCACCGTTCGGGGCGCATCCGACTCGAATCAGGTTGAGGGGCTCATCCGTGTGGAAACCGGGAGCATCTATGCCTGCCGGCAGAGTCACCGGGGAGGAAGATGATCCCCGGGGCCCACTCCGGGCGCGGGTTTGCGGACGGCGGGCGGCCGCCACTTCCTGCGGCTCGGCTCCCTTCCTGATCCTACGGCAGGGCAAGGCGCAACAGGCGTAGCCAGTTGCCGCCCAGGATGTTGCGCCGGTCGACTTCAGGGAAGCCCCGATCTTGGAGCCGACGATCCAGTTTCAGTAGGTCGGCGGCCGTATCGATCTCTCGGGGGATCGCCTCCAGTCCAAAACCACCGTCCAGGTCGGATCCCAGGGCCACGCGCTGGCTGTTCCCGATCAATTGGCAGACGTAATCCACTTGATCGCAGAGTCGCTCAAGCGAGACCGCCTGCTTTCCGTCGGCCGGGGTCCACCCTCCCTTGAGAAAGGCATTGCCGAGGACCAGTCCCATGACTCCCCCGCGCTCGGCCAGGGCCCGGATCATCTCCGCGCTGAGGTGACGGTCCGGCCACGCAGAACCCTGCAGCAGGGCGCGCGCGTTGCTGTGGGAGGCCGCCACCGGTCCCGGATAGACCTCCAGAGCTTCCCGAACGCTCTGTTCTGCCATGTGGCTCAGGTCCAAGATCATATGGAGGGGGTCCATGGCCTTCAGGAGTTGATATCCCTCGGGGGTGAGGGGACCCGGCTCGCGGGTTCCGCCGCAATACTGGTTCCCTGCCCAGGCCGGCCCCAGGATGCGAAGTCCCCCTTCGTACCAGGTCTCCGCCTCCCCGGGGTCGAGGATCCCCTCGGCTCCTTCCATCAACAGGACCAGCCCCACTTTCCTCCGAGTCAGGTCCTCTTCTCTCCAGGCAGCCCGGATGGCTTCGAGGTCACCGCGCGTCGCAATCAACAGCAAGCGCCCTTGCGAATCCCCCACCCAGCGTCGGTAATACTCCAGTTCGCGGCGGTAGATCTCCTGGGCCTGGGCCGGGGCGGCGTAGCACAGAGTGTCCCACCTCCCCGCTTTTCGTCTCAAGGGGGAGGCAAACAGGGTCGCACAGACGACGGCAATCCGGCCCAAGATCCATTCCGCAAACCCTAGCGTCGCCTGCCCGTTCTGCGAAGGAACCGCTCCTCCCGCCTCGCGCTGGCGCGTCGCCCAGGCCGGCTGGAGGTAGTCCCGATCAAAGGTGAGCGCATTCCAGGCCAAGTCTTCATGACCGTCGACCACCAGGAGGGGTTCGGCGGGTTCGGGATCGGGGTGGCTGGCGGGGTTAGGCGTGGATCACCTCGATCAGCTGGGCCCAAGGGTCCAAAACGCCTCCGCCGGAGAAGGGGAGATACAAGGCGAGGCGCTGCGCCACCCCCTCGTACCGCTCGCGCAGCACCAGGGGCAGGTCGGCGGGGGAAGCGCGGGTGCTGAAAGCCTCCAGCATCTCATCGGATACCCAGGCAGCCATTTCCGCCCAGCGCCCATGGGAGGCCAGGGTGCTCAACTGCTGACCCACGTCCTGCCAGCCGTGGAGCGCAAGCACAGGACGGTAGGACGGCGTGGAGGCATAGAAAGCGATTTGCTGCCTCACGAAGGCCGCTTCTTCAGGGGAAGTGTGGGTCAGGGCCGTGACGGCCACCTGGACCGCCCCCTCCGGGCGCCCCGCCCTCCGCATGCCTTCCTGCAGCTCGGGAATCACCACCTCGCGGAGATAGCGCAGACTGTGGAAGGGATGAACAAAAAAGCCGTCGGCCAGTTCTCCCGCGACGCGGCACAGGGCCGGGTTCACGCCGGCCAGGAAGATCGGGATGTCGGGCCGCTCAATGGGGGCAGGCGAAAAGAACGGAGTCATGAGGGTTAGGGCATAGTATTTCCCTCGGAAATTCAGGGGCTCTCCGGAGCTCCAGGCCTTCCAGATGGCGCGCATGGCCAGGATCTCTTCGTGCAGTTGAGAGGCAGGAGATTCGGGCCAGGGCATCCCGAACCGCCGCATGATATGAGCCCTCACTTGGGTTCCCAGCCCCAGAATAAAGCGGCCTCCTGATTGCCCGGCCAGGTCCCAGGCCGTGTAGGCAAGCGTGGTCGGGCTCCGCGCGAAGGCGACCGCGATGGAGGAGCCGAAATGCAAACGGTGAGTGTGTTCCGCAATCAAGGCCAGGGGCAGGAAGGGATCGTGCTGAGTTTCGCTGGACCACAAGGCGTCAAATCCCAGATCTTCCGCCTCGTGCGCCAGAGCCGGGATTTGGTCCAGCAGGACGGGGGCCAACACCGCGTCGATCTTCACTCCAGCCCCTCGAATTTGGAGATCACGCTTCTCCAGCGCTCCGGCACCGGAATGGAAACTCCGTGATGATAGTCATAGGCCACTAGGACCGCCTGGCCGGTGGCCATTTCCTTCCCCTCGGGGTACGTCTCAATGCGGTACTCCGTGGTCAGGCTCTTGGTTCCGATAGCACCGACGCGCACCCCCACGCGGATCGGATCCTGCAGGCGGATCGGCTGGCAGAAAGTGCAGGATACCTGAGCCAGGATCACGCCGATCTCTCGAAAATCCAGCAGGTCCCACAGGCCCAGATGCTGCAGGTAGTGAACCCGAGCCTGCTCCAGGTAGGTGAAATAGCGCGCGTTGTTGACATGGCCTTGGGCGTCCAGGTCCCCGTAGCGCACTTCGATCGAATGATGAAAACGAAATGGCCCCATCGGCCCCAGATCCTGTCCCCAGGTCAAGCAGAGGGCTGGCTAGGCAAGGAAGGCATCCTCAACGGTTAAGCAGGAAGGCGAAAATTGCCAACAGAACGAATAGCCACAGGGCAGAGGCCGCCCAAACCGTGCCCGGCGCCCGGCGGTCCAGGATGACCGCCTGCCCTGTTTGCGGACTGAGGGCGACCTCATTAAGGGGCCCAATGCTCACCGCCAGCAGGGACCCGCCCAGCAGCCCGCCCAGATGGGCCCAGTCGTCAATTCCAGGCGCCAGCCCGATGAGCAGGTTCACCACCGCGATAAAGGCCAGGTTGAGAAGCGTGCGCCTCCCGTTGCGCCCGAACAGTTCCCGGTGTTGATACAGGTAGACTGCATACGCGCCAATCAGCCCAAAGATGGCCCCCGAGGCCCCCACCGAGACGTCCGAGCTGAAGGCCATGCTCGCCAGCACCCCAGCCACCCCGGAGAAGAGGTAGAGGAAAAAGAAACGCCTCGGGCCAAAGCGCGCTTCGACGGGAGGGCCAATGACGTAAAGCGCGTAGAGGTTGAAACCCACGTGGAGCAGTCCGGCATGAAGGAAGATCGGTGTGACCAGCCGCCAGTACTGCCCGGCCCGGATCAGGGCATTGTCTTTTGCCCCCAGGAGCAGCAGGACATCCTCGCCCAGCAATGCCGAGGAGAGACTCTGCCCCACGAATACCAGCGCCGTCAACAGCAGCAAGCCGTAGGTCACCCACGGGCGCGGGCGGGGCAGCGGGACAGAGACCATTGCGGGTCGCGCCACCGGAGGGGGGAACGGTTGGGAGGCCGGGGGACCGTCAAAGGGGGAGAGGCTCACAGGGTGACCTGGCGCGGATGAACGCGCGCATGCTCCGCCTGGATGATCCCCAGAATCAAATCGACGGTCTCGTCGAGGCGGTGGTCGCGATTGGGCACGACGTAGTCAAACTCGCCCAAGCGGCCTATTTCCTCTCGGGCGGTGGCGAGGCGCAAGCTCAATCCTTCCGGGCTCTCGGTATGGCGCTCTTGCAAGCGGCGCGCCAAGTCCTCCTCGGAGGCCGGGAAGAGGAAAATCAGCAAGGCGTCCGGGCACAGCCTGCGGACGGTCTGGGCTCCTTGGACGTCGACGCGCAGCACGACGTCCTGGCCGGAAGCGAGCGCCTGGCGGACTTGCTGCTTGGGGATGCCTTTGTAGTCGTTGTAGACCCGAGCAGCCTCCAGAAACTCGCCCTTCTCCAAGAGATGCGCGAATTCCTTGGCGGAGTAAAAGAGATAGTCCTGGCCGTTGACCTCTCCCGGCCGAGGGGCTCGCGTCGTCGCTGTGACGACGAAGTGAAAAGGCAAGCCACGCTCTTTCATGCGCCCAATCACCGTGTCCTTACCCACACCGGAGGGCCCCGAAATCACGATCAGCAGTGGGTAGGAGGGATGCCGGTAAAGGTCGTCCACGTCAGTGCTCCATCGCAAGCCGGCGGAGTTCGCTCATGCAGGAGGCCGCCAAGTTATAATACTCTATCACGTATCGTAGCGGGGTTGGACCCGAGGAAGCGCGAGGTGGAAGATGCCCACGTATGAATTTCGCTGCGGCGACTGCCATCGCTTGGTCTCCGTCTTCATGACCTTCGCCGAGTACGAGACGCAGACTCCGACCTGCCCCAACTGCCGCAGCCAGAACTTGGCTCGCCGGATCCGGGGGGTGAGATTTTCCCGTTCGGAAGATTCGCGCCTGGAAGCCATGGCGGACCCTTCCTCCTGGGGGGATGTGGATGAAAAGGACCCGCGCTCGGTGGCACGCATGATGAAGCGAATGGGGAGCGAGATGGGGGAGGACCTGGGCCCGGAATTTCATGAGGCGATCGATCGCCTGGAGGCGGGGGAAAGCCCGGAAGAAGTGGAGAAATCTGTCCCCGGGCTGGGAGGAGAGGACGATAGCGGCCTGGATGACTATTAGCGACGATTGAGCCAGGCCTCGAGCTTTTGCCGAATCTCCTCCCAAACTTGGTCGGGCATCCCCCCGGCCTGGATCAGGCACCAGCGCCCGGGCTCCTCCCGGGCCATAGCCAGATAGCCCTCGCGGACCCGCTGATGAAAAGCTAGCTCATAGGCGTCCAGGCGGTTCCACTCTCCGCCGGACGAGCGGCGCCTGTCAAGACCCACTTCCACCGGCAGATCCAGGAGCAGAATCCAGTCCGGCAAGAGGCCCTCGGTGGCAAAGGCTGTGATCCCGCGCAGGATCCCCAAGTCAAGCCGCTGCCCATAGCCCTGGTAGGCCAGCGTGGAATGGAAAAACCGGTCGCAGACCACGGCTCCACCCGCGGCCAGGTGGGGCTTGACTACCTCGTTCACGATCTGCGCGCGAGAGGCGGAATAGAGCAAGGCCTCGGTGCGTGGGTGCATGGCCGTGTTGTCAAGGTCGTGGAGTACCGTTCGAATCTGGTCGCCGATCGAGGTCCCGCCGGGTTCGCGGGTCAGAAGGGTGTTCCATCCTCTGTCCCGCAGGAGCTGGGCTACTCGAGGCGCCTGGGTGGACTTGCCGCTTCCCTCAGGACCTTCCAGAGTGAGGAAGAGACTCATGCGGTCACTCCCGGAAGATTCGCACGCGCCGCCGGGGCTCTTTGCCATAGGATTGGGATAGCAGGTTGGACTGGCGGGCCAGCTGATGCTGCAGGTGGCGAATGTAAGCTGAGGCGGGTGCCAGGTCCACCGACTTGGCCCCGTTGAGCAGAGTCCGAACCGCCTCCTGGGTCTCGTGCATGGCCACTTCAAGGGCCGTGTCTGTTGCGGGCGCATCTTGCAGCCCGAATAGGTCGGATAGAAAGTTTTGCATCTGCCCGATGGTATTGGCTCTCAGGACGTAGATGGGGATTCCCCGGGCCTCGGCATCCTCAATGAGGTGTTGCCGCCGCCGATAATAGGCCTTGAGCGTGGCCACCGCCTGCGCTTCGCCCAGGTCACTTACGGGGACCACCGGAACACGCAGGTATTTGGCCGCCTGCTCGAGACGATTCCGTGCCACTCCATACGGATAAACGCGGACGGCCTTGAGCGCGTCTCGGGGCGTGTGCGCCGCCGGAGGCGGGTAGGGCTGGGAGTCGGGCGCGGGTCCGGAAGGCGGCGAAGAGAGCGGGAAGGCGGGCTGTCGAGTGGCCCAACCCCAAGGCATGGTCGCTTCGGTTGGATTGTGTGCGCGCCCTCGGCCGGGTCGGGCGGGAGGCGTTGGAACCACGCCGGTCTGCACGTGAATCTCCTCTTTCTCGTCGCGGTATCGCAATTGAGGGGGCAAGGGCCTCCCGCGCAGCATGGCGTCGACGGAGGCAGCCAAGTCCAGGTGAATCGCCAAGCGCTCCCGGTCCTGGATTTCCACCAGGATGTCAAAGGTGGGGGGCGCCCGCCGCTCGAGGACGGTTTTCTGGGTGCCCCGTCGGCGCGCCTCTTCATCCGACAGGGTAACGGATTCAATGCCCCCCACCAGATCGGCCAGGGTCGGGTTGAGCAGGATGTTGTCCAAGGTGTTTCCGTGAGCTGTCCCGATCAGTTGGACCCCGCGTTCGGCGATGGTGCGCGCCGCCTCGGCTTCCAACTCCCGGCCGATCTCGTCAATGACAATGACTTCGGGGCTGTGGTTTTCCACGGCCTCAATCATGACCTCGTGCTGCAGGGAGGGCTTGGCGACCTGCATTCGTCGTGCGCGACCCACAGCAGGATGCGGGACGTCCCCGTCGCCGCCGATTTCGTTGGAGGTGTCCACAATGACCACGCGCTTCTTCTCGGCCAGGATGCGGGCGGCTTCGCGTAGCATTGTGGTCTTGCCGATTCCAGGCCGACCCAGTAGCAGCACGCTCTTTCCGGATTCGATCAGGTCCTGGATGATTTCGATCGTGCCATAGACGGCCCGGCCGACCCGACAGGTGAGTCCCACAATATGTCCATGGCGATTGCGAAGGGCCGAGATGCGATGCAGCGTCCGCTCCAGGCCGGCGCGATTGTCGGCATCGAATTCGCCGATGCGGCTGACCACGTAGTCAATCAGGTCCCGAGTGACCTCCTGCTCGTCCAGTACAATCTCGCGGTCCAAGTACCGGGCGGTGGGGACTCGACCCAGGTCAAGAATGACTTCCAGCAGCTCGTCCCAGCGGTTGACGCGGGCGAGCGCCTCGCCGATCGGCGGAGGAAGAACCCCCAGCATGGCATGCAAATCGTCCGTTATCTTCTTGTGGGTGGCCATGGGTCCATCGAGACGAGGCGCGCTGCGCGTGGCGAGACGCCGCGGCTCCGTTCACCTCTCCATTGTACGAGCGAACGTTGCAAGATGCCCAGGGAGAAAGGTCACTGGCAGGGTAGGAACTCCTATTGACCGCGTATGGGTGTGGCCCGGGTGACGTTCTTTTCGATGCTGCTCAGGATCATCTCGGACGACTCCGCAATCGGCACCACAATGCGCCGGACCAGGACCGCCTGCTCGCCGCAGAGCCTCAAGCCGGCGTGCTGAAGGATCGGGCCCAACCAGTCCTGGTAGGAGCGGACGCAGACGTACACCGGCCGTTCGGGCCGCGGCCGCAGCGAGCACAACAGGGACTGCATCGCCTCGGCGACTCCACGGGCCGCGGGATGAAAAAAAGGCTCGACCCATGCCCCCCGATCCCCGGGGAAAAGCCGAAAGTAGCCTACTAACTCACCCTCTTGGACCAAGACCCAACCCCGCTCGGGCCACGGCGCAGCTTCCACTTGCTGGACCAGACCGGGCACCACGGCCAGGCAGAGGGCATGGCACTGAGGCTGGTCCGAGGGAAATTCAGGACGCAGGATTCCGGGAAATTCCCCCGCGGGGGACAGAGCTTGGTCCTGTCGCCACAGCTCCTGGCGGGCATAGACGCCGAAGCACTGCCGCCTTAGGAAGCCGAACAGCTCGCTTCCTTCCTCCGCTTCGGCCAGCAGATGGTGTGCCCCCGAGCGGCCGGCCTCGGCCAGGGCCCCTTCGATCACGTCGGTGGCCTGAGCCGACGCGATGATTTCCCTGGGCGTCAGGTAGGTCAGCCGCGCCAGAGGGGACCCGTTGCCTTGGTGCATTTGGGCGAAGGCCATGGCCCCTTCGGGTCCTTCCCAGAAGAGGGTGCGGGTCCGAGTTCCCGGAAGGAGGCGGCCCCACACGGCCCATTGCAGGGGATGCGCCTCCTGCGTGAATGCGGCCCGAGTGTCCAGACAGATCCCTTGCCCGGCGAGACGATAGAGCGAACCGAGGTCGCGAAGCTCAAAGAGGCGGATCATGGGAGTCGCTCAGGGCGGTCTGCTCAAGCGCCGGCGGCGACGATGCGCAAAAAATACCTGTGGAAGCGATCATCTTGGGTGAGTTCCGGGTGAAAGGAAGAGGCCAGCCATTGCTTCTCCCGGGCCGCCACAATCGTGCCATCCGGAAGCCGCGCCAGAGGCTGCACTCCGGGGCCGACGCGCTCGATCCACGGCGCACGGATAAAGACGGCATGAAAAGGGCCGGCTCGCCCGTCCTCGCCGGCCGCGATGGCTGGGATGTCGAGATCTTCCTCAAAGCTTTGCACCTGCCGTCCAAACGCGTTGCGCCGGACCACAATGTTCATGAGGCCGAGAAGAGGCTGCTCCTGCTGAGCGTCGCAGGCTAAGAGAATTGCGCCGGCGCAGGTTCCCCAGACCGCATGGTCTTTCCCGAACTCGCGCAGGGGCGTCAGGAGTTGGAAATCGGTGGCCAATTTGCCCATGGTGGTGGATTCGCCGCCCGGGATGATCAGCCCGTTGATTCCCTCCAGGTCGTTCGCCAGGCGCACCTCAACGGCCTCCACCCCCAGCCGCCTCAGGACGGCCAGGTGCTCCGCGAAATCGCCCTGCAAGGCCAAGACTCCGATCTTCATCGCGGCGACCTGTTCCGACGAGGCCACACCCCGGCCAGCCGCTTGTTCCAGGGGGTCACCATCCCCGGCCGGCGATGAGTTCTTGTTGAGGAATCGAGCTGATCTGACGTCCCACCATCGGCTCTCCCAGCCCGCGGCTCACCTCCGCGATGATTGCCGGATCGCGGAAGTGCGTTGTTGCCTTGACGATCGCCTGGGCCCGACGGGCGGGGTCGCCGGACTTGAATATTCCGGAGCCGACAAAGACCCCGTCCACTCCCAATTGCATCATAAGAGCGGCGTCGGCCGGGGTGGCGATTCCTCCGGCGGCAAAGTTGACCACGGGCAGGCGGCCTTCCTGCTTCGTTTCGCGCACGAGTTCGAAAGGCGCACCCAGCGACTTGGCGTACGCCATCAGTTCTTCGTCGGCCATGGTCTGCAGCCGGCGGATCTCGCCCAGGACCGCCCGCGCATGGCGAACGGCCTCAACCACATCCCCGGTGCCGGCCTCGCCTTTGGTGCGGATCATGGCCGCGCCTTCGCCGATCCTGCGTAAGGCCTCCCCCAGGTTGCGGGCGCCACAAACGAAGGGAACCTTGAAGAGGTCCTTGTTAATGTGGTGCTCCTCGTCGGCCGGCGTGAGGACCTCTGACTCATCAACGTAGTCCACCCCCAGAGCCTCCAGGACTTGGGCCTCGACAAAATGGCCGATGCGGCACTTGGCCATCACCGGAATGCTGACGGCGTCCATGATTTTGAGAATCAACTCCGGATCGCTCATGCGGGCCACGCCGCCCTGGGCGCGGATGTCGGCGGGTACACGCTCCAAGGCCATCACGGCACAGGCGCCAGCCTCTTCGGCGATTCGGGCATGTTCCGGGGTGACCACGTCCATGATCACGCCGCCCTTGAGCATCTGGGCTAAGCCCCGCTTGACGGTCTGGGAACCGACCACCTTTTCCATTGGACCCCTCCACTGGCAGCCAACCGGATCCGCGCAACCTGCGCTTGCTGGCCGCAGGCTGGCAGCAACCGGACTATTGCTGAGGACCTGCGGTTCCCCTTCAATCCTGCGCGCCGAAGGTCCCCTTTCGTAGCGATTTTACCACGCGGCCTTAGGCCCTTCGGTTTGGATTGGCTGAAATCGGTTGAGGCCCCCGGAGCTTGAGGATATAATCGAAAATGTGCTCCCGGACCTCTCCTTGGGCGATGTGGTCCACTTGCGCAAACCCCACCCCTGTGGCTCGAGTGATTGGAAGGTGGTCCGCCTGGGCGCGGACATCGGGATCCAGTGCCTCGGATGCGGCCACCGGGTGCTGATGCCCCGGCGTGATCTCGCCAAGCGAATCAAGCGATTTGTGTCGCGGAGCCTGGATGAGCAACCTCCCGCGTAGTGCCCAGCCGCATATCCTTGTGCTCTTCTCCGACACTGGTGGAGGCCACCGCAGTGCGGCCGAGGCCGTGGTGGAGGCGCTGCAGGAAAACCACCGGGGGGAATTCAGCTTCGACATGGTGGACGCCTTCGTCGCCTATGCGCCTTATCCCCTGAATTTGATGCCCACCTGGTACCCTCAGATGATGCGCTGGCCTGGGGCCTGGGAGATGGCCTTTCGAGTCACGGACAGCCGCGGCGGTTCGCGGGCCTTTTCGGCGACGCTTTGGCCCTGGGTGCAAAATGCGGCCCGCCAGCTCGTCCGCGAGCATCCCGCGGACATGATCCTGAACTTCCATCCTGTTTTCAACGCCCCGGTGATGCGGGCCCTGGGAAAGAACCGGCCGCCTTTTATCACTGTCGTCACCGACTTGGTGTCGACGCACGCGTTGTGGTTTCACCGTCAGGTCGACTTGTGTTTGGTCCCAACCGAGCCGGCGCGAAGCCGGGGTCTGGTGTGCGGCCTGTCCTCCGAGCGGATCCGTGTGGTGGGTCTGCCCGTGAAAAGGCGTTTCTGTGTTCCTGCCGGAGATAAGGCCGAATTGCGCAGGCGGCTGGGTTGGCCGGTCGATATCCCCGTCGTGCTGCTCGTCGGAGGCGGGGAGGGCATGGGCCCGCTGTACAAGACTGCCAGGGAAATTGAGCGTGTCAATACAAATTGCGCTCTTGCAATAATTGCAGGAAGAAATGAAAAGCTTCGTTTGCGGCTTGAAAACTCTGCCTGGACGATTCCGGCTTTTGTGTATGGGTTTGTCACCGAAATGCCTGATCTGATGCGGGCCGCGGACCTCCTGGTGACCAAGGCGGGGCCCGGGACGATCAGCGAGGCGCTCAACGCAAGCCTACCGATGGTGCTCTACAGCCGGCTGCCGGGCCAAGAGGACGGCAATGTGCTCTATGTGGTCGAAGAAGGAGCGGGACTGTGGGCCCCGGGACCCAAGCGGACAGCACAGGCCGTCGCCGAAATGCTCACCGACCAGCAGCGGCTGGAGCGGGCCGCCCAGTGTTGCCGCCGGGTGGCCCGGCCACAGGCGGCCGAGCAGGTCGCCAGCCTGGCTTGGCAAATCCTCCAGTCGGACCCTACCCGACCGGCCCCCTGAAGTCGTAGATCCCGTCGCGTACGGCGTACTGTCGCCCGCAGCCCTGGCAGGCCAGCGCGGTCGATTCCCCGGCGCCCGGAACCTTCTCCAGGCGCGGGTCCCCGCATTGGGGACAGCGAAAAAGCGATTCGCTTTCGCCCGGTCCGGCCTCGCCAGTGGCCCGGGAGAGGGTAAAGACACTGGGCGTGAGTTGCCAGAGATTCCCGGTGAGACTGACCCACCCGTCCAGACGCGCCAGAAGCCCGGGGCGGATCCTGCGCTTCAGCCACTCCTGTCTGAAATGGGAAACGGTTAGCTGCTTTTCCAGGTGAAACCCCGCTTCCTTGAGCCAGCGACGTACCGCGGCCGGATGGAAGTCGAAGTTGAGCGGGGCGAATTCCACAGCTTCCTGGCTGAACGGGCTCCATGACTGACGTCCGAGGAGGTAGCGCGCCACCGCCTTCAGGTTGCGCTTGTTGGCAAATTCGAGGATCAGGGCACCCCCGGGACGGATCACTTCTCGCACCTGTTGCAAAGCGCCGGGGGGGTCAGGCAAATGATGCAGGGTGCGGATCATTGTGACCGCCGGGAAAGCGGCCGGGACGAAGGGAAGATGGTAGATATTGGCGGCCACAAACGTGTAGCGAGGACCAGAGCCCAGACGCTCGCGAGCCTGAAGGAGCTGGCTGCGCGAATAGTCCAGCAAGATGATGCGCTCGAACCCAAGGTAGCGGGGGGTGTTCCGGCCAGCTCCAGCCCCCAGCTCGAGCAACCGATTACCTCCCTGGGGCGGAAGCAACCGGCGCAGGGCCGCCGCTTCGCAAAGATCTTCGTACTCGTGCCTGCCCTGCCCCCAGAATTCCTCCTGGTAGCGTGAACCTTCGTAGTCGCAAATCCCCGATGGGCCGTTCATTCTGGGGATAATAACAGAGTCCCGGACTTCCCCGGAGCGCGGATGGAAGCGGAGCAGGCCGGCGAAGCGGCCCGGAGATGTTTCACGTGAAACCTGTGGGGTGCGCCGCCGCCAGCCCCCTTGCCGGGTCAAAATCCCGGCAGCCGAGCGCTCATCCTCGGGGGCCGTTTTTCATTGGGAAGAGGTGGGCGGGTTGAAGTAGTTGTACACCGCGCGGGAAAGGTCGGCGACCATCTTGGAATCCTTATCGAAGTCAAGCCCGCCGTCCTTCCAGAGGTAGATGCAGAGCACGTAGTTGCCCCCCGGGGTGTAAACGATGGCGGCGTCGGAGATGTAGTTGATATTCCCCTGGGCGTCCGTGATCCAGCCATGCTTATGGGCAACCCGTGTGCCATCCGGCACCCCGGCCTGGATGAGCACCCCGATGTTGTCCTGGGCCAGCAGGTTGATCATATCCTGGCAGTCCTGCTGCGTGATGACCTGAGGGAAAGTCAGCCTCAAAGCCCCGCCGTTGTCCTCCGCGCACTGGTAGATATCCACCAGCAGGGCACCCATGTCGGAAGGGGTCGTCTGATTGTATGGATCCGGGGTCGTATTGAGGTCCGTCCGCTGGTTGGCCGGGGTTTGAAATTGCTGCAGGAGGGGGGCGCCATCCCGGAAATAACCTGCCAGGAAGGTGTTCTCCAGGCCAATCTGGCTGAGCATCTGGGTGACCAGCAGGGGCCCGCGGTTGAGATTGATTTCCTCCATGAGGGAGTCAGTCGAGGGGTTGTCCGAGAGCGCGATCATCTTTTGCATCAAGCTCTGGGTCGGTGCGTCCATTTGGCTTCCGAGGTAGCGGTAGGCCGCGACCAGGATGCCGATCTTGATCGTGCTGGCGGCGGAGAAGGAAATATCCGGGTTGTGGGCCAACTCCTGTCCCTCGTTGGAGACAATATGCATGTCGGCCCCACTCTGCAGATCCATCATGTACAAGTCCATCAGCCCGTCGTACCCGTCGACCTGGGCGATTTGCTTGAGAAGGACTTGCAGGCCGTTCGCCGTCGGCCGCGGGATCGTGTTGGCGCTCAAGGGCAGGTCGACCCGTCGGCCGCTGCCTCTCAGGAGAGCCGAAGAGATCTGATCGACCGCACTGGCCTGGTTGAGGGTCGTGCCGGGCGTGCCCGGAGAAAAGGTCGGCGAGCCGGGCACCGGCTCGGGCGGAATCCCGGGCCGGTCATAGCGAGCCGCAATGTCCGCCACGGCCGCGCTCAATTGAGACCCAGAGTAATCGGCCTTGAGGGGAATGCTGTAGGCTTGGCCCGGCTTTCCCCACAGGTAGTTCCAGAAGCCGATCCAGAATGGGTCCTGGGTGCGATCCAGGTCCGCACTGGCCAGCATGCTCTCTAGGTCGAGCGAGAATCCGAACTCGCTCGGGGATAGGTACATGACTTGGTTTCCATAGTGGATTTCTATGGGCGAGCCGTACACCTCCATCAGGCGGTTTTCAGCCTGGTCGGGCGTCAGGTTGCCCACCGGGACCCCCGCAACATTCATTTGTGCAGGCAAGTTGGCTCGCGCTTGGCTGTAGGCCGCCAGCTCCAGCAAGGTCACGCCCACGGCGGCCAGCAAAGCTCCAATCGAGAGCCAGCGAAGCCAGGAACCCGAAGATCGCATGCGACCTCCAAAGGAAAAAAAGTATAACATCCCGGCCTGGAGGAGGTGGACGCCGGGCCTACCGGGTTTGGCCTGACCGGCCTGGCCTGCCCCGACCGTTTGGGCTCCAGCGGGCGATCTGGGCGAGCCCTCTCTAGCTCCTGCCTTCAGGGTCGCCTCGCAAAGGGAGGAGCTTTTTGACTCCTCCCGCCGCGCGTGATATGATCAGCTTCAGCCGCGGCGATTATTTCATGCCAAGCCCGGCCACTGGCCTAATCGCTGGACTCATTCGCTTATTGATTGATAGCACCGCGGCGCGACTGCCTCAGGGGTCCTCCTGTGGGCGGCCGATGGGCATCATTGCGAGGGCGGCCAGTCGGCCGCCCTCGCTTTCATAGGGAGCCTTTCATGAGCGCCGAGTTTTTCTTTCGATTGCTTGGGATGGTCGGCTTTGCGGTGGGCGGCCTGTACTTGGGAACCTACCTGTCCAACCTGGCGGGTTCTGGCCCCAAGGAACTGTGGGCCATGGTCTTTTCCCTCGTCGGAGCACTCCTGGGTCTAGTCCTCACCCCGTTTCTTACCACCCGCCCGGCGCGCGCGGTGCGCCGCATGCTCGGCCAGCTCCCCGCGCCAACCCTGGCGTCGGCCCTGATCGGGCTGGTGGCGGGGTTGATTGTCGGAACTCTGGCCTCTCTGCCGCTGTCCCTGCTGCCGAGACCTTTCGGCACCTTCTTGCCCTTCGTGTGCGCCTTGCTGTGCGCCTATTTCGGGGTCGCGCTTTTCGTCATGCGCCAGAACGACGTCTTCTCGTTCCTCAACGCTCGCTTTGTGCCGGGGGGAAATTCGGGCGGAGCCGAGAGTCGCAGCATTCTGCTGGATACCAGCGTAATCATCGACGGCCGGGTGGTCGATGTTGCCGCGACAGGGTTCCTTCAGTCCACGCTTCTGGTCCCGCGCTTTGTGCTGAACGAGCTTCAGTACATTGCCGACTCCGCCGATCCGCTGCGCCGCCAGCGTGGCCGGCGAGGCCTGGAGATCCTCAACCGCTTGCAGAAAGACCGCCAGGCCCCCCTGCGGATCACTGACCTGGATGTCGAGGACGTGCGCGGGGCGGACGAGAAACTGGTCATTCTAGCCAAGCAACTGCGCTGCCCCATCCTGACCAACGACTACAATCTCAATCGCGTGGCCGAGTTGCAGGGGGTTACCGTTCTCAACCTGAACGACCTGGCCAACGGGCTGCGCGCCATCTTTCTGCCCGGGGAGAACCTGCAGGTCCACATCATCCAGGAAGGCAAGGAAGCCGGCCAAGGAGTCGGCTATCTGGAGGATGGCACCATGGTGGTGGTCGATGAGGGTCGACGTCACATCGACCGGACGATTGAGGTTGTGGTTACCAAGGCTCTGCAGACGACGGCGGGGCGCATGATCTTCGCCCGCCTGGAGAGCAACGCCAGCGGCAATCACCCTGGAAACGGTCGCTGATCCGGGCCCGCGCCGGAAGACAGTTTGCCCGGCCGCCTTCCCGGGGGCACCCGAAATGGCCCGCCCGCTTCCCGCAGGGCTCAGGAGGCTCAATGGCCCTCACGCTTTACAACGTTCTCACCCGCAAGCTGGAACCCTTCACCCCGCTGGCCGAAGGCCGAGTGCACATGTATGTATGCGGGCCGACGGTTCAGGACTACGCTCACGTTGGCCATGCCAAAACCTACATCTGCTTTGATGTCATGGTGCGCTACCTACGGCACTTGGGATACCAAGTTCGCTACGTCCAGAACATCACCGACGTGGGGCACCTGCTCGATACGGGCGAGGATCGTATCCTCAAGGGGGCCGCGCGACAAAACCTGCAGCCGATGGAACTGGTGGAGCGCTACATGCGTTCCTATTTCGAGGACATGGACGCCCTGGGGGTTCTGCGGCCCGACATCTCCCCCCGGGCCTCCGCACATATCCCGGAGCAGATCGAGATGATCCAACGCCTGCTGGAGAAGGGCCACGCCTATGTGGCGGGCGACTCGGTCTACTTCGATGTCCGTTCCTTCCCCGGGTACGGCAAACTTTCGGGCAGGAATCTGGAGGAGCAGGAAGAGGGGGTGCGGATGAGCGTGCGGGAGGACAAGCGCCAGCCGGAGGATTTTGCACTTTGGAAGAAGGCAGAGCCGGAACATATCCTGCGCTGGCCCTCGCCTTGGGGTTGGGGTTATCCCGGCTGGCATATCGAGTGCTCAGCGATGTCCACGAAGTACCTGGGAGAAACCTTTGACATCCATGGGGGCGGGGTGGACAACATCTTCCCGCACAACGAGTGCGAAATCGCCCAGTCCGAAGCGGCCAATGGCAAACCCTTTGCCCGCTATTGGCTGTTGGTCGGCTCCCTGACCATCAATGGGGTCAAGATGAGCAAGAGCCTGGGCAACTTTGTCACGATCAAGGAGGCCTTGCGCAAGTACAGCCCCCAGGCCATTCGCACCTTCGTGCTCACCAGCCAGTACCGCAGCCCCGTGGATTTCTCGGAGGAGGCCTTGAGCTCCGCCCAGAAGGGCTGGGAGAGGCTGATGGTTCCCTTTCGGCTGGTCCAGGATGCTCTCAGGCAACCCAACCTGCCGGACCAGTCGAGCGACACGATCGAGGGCTACCTGAAGGAGGCCGGGCAGCGCTTTGAAGAGGCCATGGACGGAGATTTCAATGCCCCGGCGGCGCTGGCGGTCCTTTATGAGGTGACTCGGGACCTCAACACGGCCTTGGCCGCCAAGCATCCCATGGGGGGGACTGACCTGCAAAAGATCCTGGACTTCTATGCCGAAATTGTTGGAGGGGTGCTGGGGCTCTTGCCCCGCTCCGGAGATGTCTTTCCCCAGAGGGAGGCCGAACTGATCTGCCTGCTCATCGACCTGCGCGCGGAAGCCCGCCAGCGCAAGGATTGGGTGCAGGCAGACGCCATCCGCCAGCGGTTGGCCGGCTTGGGAGTCCTCCTGGAGGACGGCAAGACAGGCACAAGCTGGAGAATCGGTGGCTTTTCGGAAGGCGGAACGGAGGCCCCCGGAGAGCCAGTCTGAGCCGGGGGATGTGGCAGGACAGCCCCGCAGTGGCGGGGGCGGCGAGGTTTCACGTGAAACACGAGTGGCTGTATGGGCGCCAGGCGGTGCGCGAAGCCTTGCGAGCCAACCGCAGGCATTTCTTCCGACTGCTGATCGCGGTTGAAAACCGCCCTAAACCTGTGCTCGAAGAGATTCGTGAGCTGGCCAGCAGGGCAAGTCTGCCGGTGGAGGCCTGCCGGCGCAGCGATTTGGGGTGGCTGCAGGGAATCGATCAGGGGCTGGCTCTGGAATGCAGCCCCTACCCCTATGTCGATCTGAGCGAGATTCTGAGTTCCGCACCGGAATCCGGGGAGCCCGCCTGCCTGCTGGTCCTAGACCAACTGCAGGATCCCCAGAACCTTGGGACGTTGCTGCGCACCGCCGATGCCGTCGGCGTCTGCGGGGTTCTGATTCCTCCCCGCCGGGCGGCCGGAATAACCCCGGCCGTGTCCAATGCTTCGGCGGGGGCCAGTGAGCACCTGCAGGTCGCTCAGGCGAACCTGGCTCAATCCATTCCTCGGCTCAAGGAGCAGGGGCTGTGGGTCGTCGGCCTCGAATCGGGGGCAGGCGGCCAAGGGATCGAGGAAGTCGACTTATCAACTCCGATTGCTCTTGTTGTTGGCAACGAGGCAGGGGGATTGCGCAGCCTGGTGCAGAAGGAGTGCGACCGCAGGATCCGCATCCCCATGCGAGGCCATGTGGACTCGCTGAACGCGGGCGTGGCGGGCTCCCTGGCCCTCTACGCGGTTTGGCACGCCCGCCGAATGAGGTTGGAGCGGGACCGCCAAGCAGGCGCTGGTGCTTGATTTTCGCTGTGTTCAAGCTGCGGATGGTATAATCCGCGCTCCGTCCTCCCCGCAGGTGGGTCATGGCGACGACCAATTTGAGGGAATTTCTGGAACTTCTGGAGAAGCAGGGTCACCTGGCGCGGTTGCAGACCCCTGTCTCGCGGGACCTGGAGATCACCGAGATTGTCGACCGGGTGAGCAAAGGTCCCCTCGAGCGCAACAAAGCCCTGCTCTTCGAAAAGGTGCAGGGCTTTTCCGTGCCAGTGGCGATCAATCTGTTCGGCCACCCTCAGCGCATGGCCTGGGCCCTGGGAGTGGGCGACCTGGACGAGTTGACCGAGAAGCTGGGTACCCTTCTCGATCTCCGTGTGCCTTCCGGGGTTGGGGGGCTCATGGGGCGAGCATCCGGGTTGCTTGGGCTGTTGCAGTCGATCGCTCCCCGACCGCGACTGATCGGCCGGGCGCCCTGCCAGGAGGTGGTCGAGAAAGAGCAGCCCACGCTGGAGAGCCTCCCGGTGCTAAAGTGTTGGCCCGAGGATGCCGGTCGATTTCTCACTCTTCCCCAGGTGATTACCCGCGACCCGGCGACGGGGGTGAGAAACGTCGGCCTGTATCGTCTTCAGGTTGTCGATGAGCGCACCCTGCTTGTGCACTGGCAGAGGCACAAAGGGGGGGCCGAACATGAACGTGAAGCCCACTGGATGGGGTCCGAAAAAATCCCGTCGGCCGTGGCACTGGGAGGCGATCCGACCGCGATGTGGTGCGCCTCGGCTCCACTGCCCCCCAACATCGACGAGTACCTGCTGGCGGGGTGGTTGCGGGGCAAGCCAATCGAAATGGTCCCCTGCGTCAGCCAGCCACTGGAGGCCCCCGCGGAGTCCGAATTCGTCATCGAGGGCTATGTCGACCCTCGTGAACATCGCCTGGAAGGGCCGTTTGGGGATCATACCGGCTACTACACCCCTTCGGAGCCATTCCCGGTCTTTCACGTTACGGCCGTGACCCATCGGCGGGACCCGATCTACCCCGCCACCGTGGTTGGCGTGCCTCCAATGGAGGACGCGTGGATGGGAAAAGCGACCGAACGACTGTTCTTGCCGCTGATTCGCATCTTCCTTCCGGAAATCGTCGAGATCAACATGCCCGCCGAGGGAATCTTCCACAACTTGGTGATCGTTTCGATCCGCAAGAGATACCCGGGCCAGGCGCGCAAGGTTATGTACGGCCTTTGGGGAATGGGTTTGATGATGCTGGCCAAAGCGCTCCTTGTCGTCGATGAGACGGTGGATGTGCACAATCTGCGGGAAGTGGCTTGGCACGCCCTGGGGGACGTGGACTGGAAAGCGGATGTCGAGATCGTGGAAGGACCGTTGGATCACCTCGATCATTCCGCGGTTCTGCATTCCTTTGGGGGGAAGATCGGCATCGACGCGACCGCCAAGGGACCCGAGGAAGGCCACTCGCGTCCCTGGCCAAAGAAGGTGGAGATGTCCCTCGACGTGAAGGAACGCATAGACCAACTTTGGGATGCCTTGGGATTGTGAGTTCGCCTCGCCACAGAAATAGCACAATTCTCTATTGCTGCATTTAATAATGAAATCGTTGTCCAAGGCTTTCCAAACCCCAGGATGTCGCTGGCGGGCGAAAGATATGGCTGGGCCAACCGGGGCTGAGACTCTTGCTTGAGAGGGACCGGAGAGACATCGAGGCATGTTGCGGCAAGCACGCACCTTCCTGGAGATGATCAAGTTTGAGCACACCGTCTTTGCCCTGCCCTTTGCTTACGTCGGCATGGTCCTGGCCGCCAAGGGATGGCCCAGCGTGTACCAAGCCCTGTGGATCACGGTGGCCATGGTGGCCGCCCGCACGTTCGGGATGGGCGGAAACCGGTTGATCGACCTGCAATTTGATCGGATCAATCCGAGAACAAAGAATTGGCCGCTCTCGACAGGCCTGCTCAGGCCTTGGGTGGCCTGGTTGGCCTTGGGAGTTTCCGCCGCTGTTCTCGGCGTGGCGGCTTGGAGGCTTGGCTCTTTGCCTCTTCGGCTCTTGCCGGCGGCCTACGCGATCCTGATCGGTTACTCCTTTACCAAACGATTTACTTGGCTTTCTCACTTCGCCATGGGTTTTGTGGACGGACTGGCACCGCTTGGGGCCTGGGTCGGGGAGCGCAATTCGCTTTTCACCGCGCGGGATCTTCCCGCTTGGATCCTGTTGCTGACCGTCACCCTTTGGATGGGCGGGGTGGATGCGATCTATGGATGCGCCGATTATGTTTTCGACCAGCAGCAAGGGTTGCACTCTTTAGCGGCCCGCTACGGCATCCCGGTTGCGTTGCGCGTCTCTGATTTCAGCCACGCCCTGGCCGTGGCCCTGCTGCTGGTGCTGGGCGTGTGGGCCTCTCTCGGCTGGATCTACTGGCTGGGCCTTCTGGCGGTGATCGCCCTGCTGTTTTACGAGCACTCGCTGATTCGGCCCTCGGACCTGAGCAGGATCAACCTAGCTTTCTTCAATGTCAATGGTTATATTAGCCTGACGCTCCTGGTGGCCGTGCTGGCCGTATACCTAGTTCACTAGCGGGGAAGGCATTCGGGCTGGCGGCGGAGGTCGTCCAGCCCAGGAGGAGATCGATGAAATTCCCTCAAGGCCGCAGCACCCTGATTGCTGTGATCCTCACGCTGAACCTGGCCTTGGCGGCCTGCGGCGCCGGCCAGGCCGGGGCCCCGCAGGTTGCTGGCGCGGGAAGTCAAGCGACCCAGCCGCCCATCACCATCCGCGTCTCGATCCTGCCGATCCTTGAGTCCCTGCCTACCTATGTCGCCGACTCACAGGGATACTTTGCCGCTCAGGGCATTCGAATTCAGTACGTGCCAGTGGCCTCCTCCGCGGCGAGGGACCAGCTCTTCGTCTCGGGTCAACTGGATGCGGGCATCACCGATATGGTCTCGACTTCACTGATGAACAAGAACGGCCCCGTCCTGATCATCGTGCGCTTTGGGCGGGTGGCCACCTCGACCTATCCTGACTATCGCATCCTGGCAGGGAAGAACAGCGGCATCCACAGCGTGGCCGACCTGCGGGGTGTGCCCATTGCGGTTTCCCAGGCAACGGTTATTCAGTATGTAACCGAGCGAATGCTCCAAAAACAAGGGTTCCGGCCGGAGGACATTCAAGAAGTCAATATCCCGAATATTTCGGATCGGATGGCGGTGCTCGTTTCGGGCCGGGCCGGGGCGGCCACCATCCCCGACCCGCTGGCCTCCGTGGCCATTTCGCAGGGAGCCTATGCCGTGCTGGCAGACAGCCAGTATCCGGAGTTGGGGAATAGCGAACTGGATTTCACCAAGACGTTCATCGATCAGCACCCGGAGGCCGTGCGCGGTTTCTTGAAGGCGACCGAAGAGGCGGTCCGCGACATCAATGGCGACAAGCAGAAATGGATCCCGCTTCTCGTCAGCAAGAATCTGTTGTCCACCGCGTTGGTGGGCAAGTACACCCTGCCGGACTTTCCCCTGGCCTCCGTGCCGAGCGAAGCCCAGTGGCAGGATGTGATCGCATGGGAGAAAAGCAAGGGATTCCTCAATACCGATGTGCCCTACAGCTCGTCGGTGTCCGCGGCGTACCTGCCTCAGCCCTGAAGCCGTCGGGGAGTTGAGAGGATGCTCCGTCCGGGACTTGGACAGTCCAGGGACCGCATGGTGGAGGCCAGCGATCTCTGCTTTGCCTATCCCGGCGGGGCAAAGGTCTTCGACGGATTTAGTTGGCAGATCGATCGCGGTGAAACTTGGGCGGTGATCGGACCCTCGGGCTGTGGCAAGACCACGTTGCTTTACTTGCTCGCTGGGCTGATCTGTCCCAGTTGCGGAGAATTGCGGGTGGGGGGCGAGGGCCTGCGGCGGCCTCGGCCGGGGACGGGGTTAATTCTCCAGGACCATGGCCTTCTGCCGTGGGCTTCCCTTCGGGCCAACGCGGCCCTGGGATTGCGGGTGCGGGCCTTCTACGGCCCGGACGGGTTGCACTCGCCCCACGAGAAGCAGGTCGGCGATATTTGGCCGCGGGTCGACTCCTGGCTGAAGCGCCTGGGCCTGGAGGAGTTCGCCTCGCGCTACCCCTCCCAGGTGTCGGGCGGCCAGCGCCAGCGCGCGGCCATTGCCAGAACCCTGGTGCTGCAGCCCGACCTTCTGCTCATGGACGAACCGTTTTCTTCCCTGGATGCGCCGACGCGCGAGTCGCTTCAGTCGCTCATGTTGGACCTGCAGGCCGAGCAGGGATTGACCTCTGTGGTGGTTACTCACAGCATCGAGGAAGCCGCCTTCATGGGTCGCCGGATCCTGTTCTTGGGACGGCCGCCCCAACGGCAAGCGGTGGTGCTGGACAACCCCGCCGCGGGCCACGGGGTTCGCGATCGCTCGGACCCGGCCTACGGAGAGATGCGTGGCCGCTTGCGGGGCCTGCTCGACGCCGCCATCCAGGGCTCGGGGTAGGCGACGGCCAGGGGCGGATCGCTGGGGAGCGGGGAGAGTCCCCTCGCTAAGGGCTTGGGCCAAGCGGACTCGGAGGGTTATGCGACGCTTTCAGGTGTTGCTCGCGGCCTTGGGCCTGGGCGCGATCTGGCAGGTCCTTTCGATGATTGCGAACACGCCCATCCTACCCCCCCCTTGGCAGGTGGTGGAGGCTCTGGTCCTGGCCCTCCCGCACGACCTCGGCCTGGATTTCCTGGCCAGCCTTTGGAGGGTCGTTGCCAGCATCCTGCTTGCGGTGGCAACGGCCGCGCCGCTAGGGGTTCTTCTCGGCCAAAGCCGGAGCCTGAGCCGGATCGTCTCCCCCATGATCTACTTGCTCTATCCGGTGCCCAAAGTCGTGCTGGTCCCGGTCCTGTTGCTCTTCTTCGGAATCGGAGACACCGCCAAGATTGCCGTGATCTTCCTGATCCTCTTCTTTCAGATTATCGTCCTGGTCCGGGACCAGGCCGCCGCCTTGCGCCCGGAATTGCTCCTTTCGGTGCGCAGCCTGGGCGCCGGACGACGGGCGCTCTACTATTTCATTTACTTTCCCTCGAGTCTGCCTGCGATCTTGACCGCCGTGAGACAGTCCAGCGGAACGGCGGTCGCGGTGCTGTATGTGGCCGAACTTTTCGCGACCCGCTACGGGCTGGGATACTACATCTTCATCAACAGCTCCTCGCTGTTCAACTATCCCGCCATGTATGCCGGCATCCTGGCGATGAGCCTTCTCGGCCTCGGCCTGTATTTTGGAGTGGACTGGCTGGAGCGCAGGCTCTGCCCCTGGCTCCCCTCCGCCCAAGAGGAGAACTCCTGAAGTGGCGGGGTCGCCCACAGCGACGGAGCGGGGAGGTTCCCGTCCGGTCCTGCGGTCCCGGCAACCTGCCGAAGGGCTTTCCAGGCGGGTCGGGGAAACGGTTGCTGGAGGCGTCCTTGGTGAGACAGACTAATTCCCCGATTGCCCGCCGCCTGCTGTTGACCCCTAGGCGTGGTCTGACGATCCCCCCCTGCCTGAGCGGGTCCTCAAAGAGGATGGCAGCCCTTGCGCGCGCTTCGTCCCTCGGATGGAAAGGACCATCCCGGGCCAAGCAATGATCCAACCCGAGCGCGTCAACGGGAATTGGACCCTAGCCATTATGAATCCCGAAAGGAATGACAATGAGTTTGCCCGATGCGTTCGCTCGTCAGAATTATCTCAATATCGAAACCTTCCGTCGGAACGGCGTGGGGGTGCAAACGCCTGTCTGGTTCGCCCAGGATGGCAATCTGCTTTATGTCGTCACCCAAGCCAGCACGGGCAAGGTCAAACGCATCCGCCGCAGCGGAAGGGTGAACGTAGCTCCTTGCCGCATGAACGGCCGCCTAGTTGGATCCTGGGTTCCGGCGCAGGCGCGAGAGAACGCCGATCCGGATGTCAAGGCGAAGGTCGACCGGCTTCTCGACCGGAAATACGGCCTGATGAGGAAGTTGTTCGGCCTGGGACGCAGCGGCCGCAGAGGGGCGGATACCGTGCTCGAAATCGAGCTTGTTGAAGAGATTCACTGACGATCCGTGGATCGTAGCGACTCATCCTC
Organism: Anaerolineales bacterium; assembly: GCA_049511715.1. Taxonomy (GTDB): domain Bacteria; phylum Chloroflexota; class Anaerolineae; order Anaerolineales; family RBG-16-64-43; genus JBEKHT01. The sequence continues at coordinate 33,684 of JBEKXU010000014.1, read as the reverse complement.
TTCTTGAGTCATTTTTCGTGAATAACAGGTGGTTTATCAAAGGGGAAGCACACTCTGCCAGGTTGTGGTCATCCTGACCGCCACCATCACTCCTTGCCATGAGGATTCTGTCCGACGCGCCCCCGATCAGCGGGGAGCTGGAGCTGTTCGGCCGCCAGGTCCTTTGGCTCAAGTTCGGGCGCATCCCTCGCCCAGATTCCTGTCGATCGGGAGAGGATCGTGCCGTGGATCCACTACCGCCCGGATATGACCGATATTTCCGCGAACAGCGAAGTGTCCAGCCGGGGCGACTGGCGGGAGCGCCGCCTTCGCCCCTGGTGGCCTTTCGGCGGGGAGGAGAAGTCCTAAAGTGAAAGCCTCACCCTCTGCGACGGAGCGGGCCTCTTTTGTGCGCCGGATGTTTGCGACCATCTCTGGCCGCTACGATCTCATGAATCGCCTGATGACCTTCGGCCAGGACGTGGCCTGGAGGCGGGAGGTGGTAACCCGGGTTCAGCTTCCGACCGCCGGGCGTTTCCTCGATCTGGGAGCGGGTACCGGCGACCTGGGCCTGGAGGTGCTCCGCCGGGATCCTCGGGTGCAAGTGGTTGCGGCCGACTTCACGCCCGAGATGATGCAGGTCGGCCGGCGGCGGCCGGGAGGCCGTCAGATCCGCTGGGTGGCGGCGGACGCCCATCGTTTGCCCTTCGCGGCGGACACCTTTGATGGGGTGGCCTCGGGCTATCTCCTGCGCAATGTGGCCGACTTGGCCGGGACATTGGCGGAGCAGCGACGGGTCCTGCGACCGGGGAAAAACGCCCTGAGTCTAGACACTACGCCCCCGGCTCGGGACATTTTTCTTCCCCTTCTCAAGGTGTACCTGCATACCCTCATCCCCTGGCTTGGCCGTCTCGTCACTGGGTCGCGTTTGGCCTACACCTACCTCCCGAATTCGACGGAAAGCTTTCTGCCCGCCGAGGACTTGGCGCAGCTTTGGCGCGCGACCGGATTTGCCCGGGTCGGATTCCGTCGGCGCATGCTGGGGACTATGGCCATTCATTGGGGGGCCAAGTGAGGCGTTGAGCCCGGCGGGACGAGTGCGGGCCGCTTACCCTGCGGGCGGCTGCAACACCAGGCGATAGATCGGCTGGCTGATGCCACCCCATTGAAACTTGTAGCTCTCGTTTCCGCGCATGAAATCGAACGCTTGGTATCGCCGTTCGATAGCCGTGCGAATGAGATGAGCCAGGAGTACCCATCCGGGCGAGAGAGCGGCGTAGCGGGGGGAGATTCCTGAGTTGTAGAGCCAAATGCGGTTTTGATAATCGAAGTTCAGGAACCCGGCTGCTTTTTCGCCCTCCGCCTCCAGGAAAGCGAGCTGGAGCCAGCCTCCCTCCCAGGCTGCCCGGACGAGCGAGTGGAATTGCTCCCTCATGGCCTCGGAGAGAAACGCAGACTTGCGTTCGTCGGTGGCCATCAGGGCCAGGAAGGCCTCCGTTTCTTTCTCCAGGTTCCGGCCCGAATCGACAATGTACCAGCTGAAGCGCGCGTCGCTGCCCTCCGCTCGCCGAAGCTTCCGCCGGATCTCATGACGTTGCTTTCCGTCAAGCCCCTCCAGGTACGCCTCCCAACTGGAGGGCAGGTCGATCACCGGGCAGGGCTGCAGTTCCTCCTGCTGAACGTGCCAGCCCTGTTCGCGGGCGGCCAGGAGGAGAGCCTCCCGGGCCAAGGAGTCGGCCCGAAGATTGTAGAGATCCAGCTGCTCCCAGTCGCGGCTGGCCGCCTGAGCCAGAAAACCGAGCAGTTCCCGGCAAAAGACGGGCAAGGACTGCGGAGTGGCGATCAGGTCCAGGTAATCGGCGATTTCGATGCTGCCCAGCAGCATTAGGCTGGGACGACCGTCCCGAGGGACGCGGAAGAAAGGGGCGACGGCTGCGAGTCCTCCGCCCTGCCGGGCGATCACCAGGCGAAGTTCCCCCTGCTTCCATTCCCCGCCGCCTCGGCTCCGCCACCACTCGCGCAAGAACTCAAAGCGAAGGAAGGGAAGATTGGCAAAACTGGCCTGAAGCAGATGGTTCCAGGGCTGCCGCAGGGCCTCCCACTCCGCTTCGCTTCGGCATGATTGCAACTGCATGGACTTACCCCAGGCTCGATGACCAGCGGGGAGAGGCCGAGGAAGGGATGCCCTCCCCGATCCCTAGTGGGAGGGCCCGGGCTCCAGGAAGCGCAAGGCGGCGCGGGCCGCCTTGCGCTGTGAGGGTTGCCATCCCTCCTCGTCGGCCATCGCCCGCAGGTGAGCCAGGACGCTCGTCTGCCCCTCAGGGGAAAGGCGGGACCAAGCGAGCCGAACCGGAACTTCCTCCTCGCTGAGCATCGCTTCCCAAAGCTCCGTCAGGGACTCGATCTCATCCATCGTGTCCGGCCGCAGCGCACTCGTCTCCTCAGGCCGGCGCTTTCCTCAGTATAATCGATTCGATCCTGCCACCTTGCTGTTCGGGAGCTGCCCGACCGGTGGGGCGATCCCCATGCACGGGCGCGTTGCCTGTGCCAAAGACAGAGACTTCCCACTGGAGGGACTTGAATCCTCCCCGGGTGGCGCACCTGGGTTTTCAATCAGCAAAGGCGTTGCGATGAACGTTCCCAAAGACATTCTTTTCAACGTGGGGGACAGCTATGCGCGATGCCCGGCCTCCACAGACGGCCGTGTTCTGCCGACCCTGCGGGAACGCTGTACAGATTTCTTTCAACTGGTCGGGGGAACACCGCCCTCGCCCTTGGCGGCTCAAACGCAGTTCACGCAATTGCCCGAGGGGAAAGGCCACGAGGATAAGCTGGTGGTCGGTCTCTATGGAGCGGCAGGGAACTTGGTAGGTGTGCTGGACGTGATTCGAAATCATCCCAACTCCAACGAGTGGTACCTGGGGCTGCTGCTCCTTGAACCACAGCAGCGGAATCGAGGATTGGGCGAGGAATGTTACCGAGCCTTTGAGAATTGGGTCACTCAGTTCGGTGCCCGCCACGTCCGCTTGGGCGTTGTCGAGCAAAACAGGAGGGGATATCGGTTCTGGCGGCGCATGGGTTTTGAGATCCTTGAGAAAAAGCCGCCCCAGAGATATGGCGAGAGAGTCGGACAAACGATTGTAATGAGACACTCTTTGGACGGGTGAAGGGCCGAGGGTCGCGCCCATCAACCGTTTGCGGCCGACACGCTCCACGCCTCGCCGACAGATGGCCCCGCGTGGCATTGGAGGTGTCTGGAGCCGGCCCTTTTTCGAGGGCGGGGCCGAGGAACCGAAGCGCGCGGGCGAGAAATTGCGGACCAAATGACGAGCCGAGCTCGAGGAGCTGGAAAGCGATACCGCTTGGTGTTGCGGACCGTCCGGTGAGCCCCGTGCCCAGCATCGGGTGGAGGGCGGGACCCCGGCCTGGCGAGGAAAGCCAGGCCGGATGGGGCGGGGTTCCGTCTGGATCCAGGACTTGGGAGCAATGTGCGCCTGGAGCGCGCGGGTGACCAGCCCCTTCCGGTGTGCGAGGGTCGGGCGGTGGCGCAAACGCCGACTGGGATCTTGGTAGCCTCACTTCTCAGGTGCTACCTAAAGTTCAATGGCAGGAGGGCAGGGGCCCGGCTTGGGCACACGGCCACGCGCCCTGTCCCACATGGCATGGAATGGGGGACCCTCGGCCCCCTGGCAAGGGTTGGGCCCTATCCATTTCCCCGGGGATGGAGGCGAATGGGAGGAATTGGAGTCTTGCCGTCCAGAACAGGCAAAGGAGGCTCCATCTGCGAGGTGTCGGGGCGCCTTGAGGACGATGGTCGACGGCGAGGCGCGGGATCCGGCGCCCTCCCACGAGTGGCCAGGAACACCGTATGCACTTAATCCTCACGCACGATCAGGCTGACCTGGATGCTCTGGCCGCCTTGACCGCAATGAGGCTCCTAGAGCCGACCTGCCGGGCTGTTCTCCCCCGCCGGCTAAACCGAAATGTGCGGGGATTTCTCAACCTCTACCAGGAAGAGCTGGGGCTGTTTGAGGCCGATGAGCTGGCGCGGGAAAAGCTGGAGGCAATCACGTTGGTCGATTGCCAAGCTCCGCCTTCGGTGCGCGGGATCGGGCCGATGACCCGGGTGCACATCATTGACCATCATCCGTTGCATCGACCCTTGCCCGAAGGGTGGAGCGCCGTCATCGAGCTGGTCGGGGCAACGACCACCCTGCTGGTCGAATCTCTTCAGGAGCGGGAGGAAGGCCTCAGCGTGCCACAGGCCACCTTGTTCCTGTTGGGAATCTACGAGGACACGGGCTGTCTCACTTACGCGGGAACGAGCCCGCGGGACGTTCGGGCAGCTGCCTGGCTCCTGGAGCACGGGGCCAGCCTTCAAATCGCCGCGGATTACCTTCATCCTCCGCTCTCCGCAGAACAGAAGCTGCTCTTCGAGGAATTGCTTCAGGGTACTGAATCTCACGAGGTCGAGGGCTTGCGCATCGTACTTTGCCTGGGGCACGCGCCGCCGGGAGTCGAGGAGGTCTCGACCTTGGCCCATCGGTTGCGGGATCTCTTGGACCCCGATGTTCTTCTTGTCCTGGTGGACCTGGGCACTCACCTCCAGTTGGTCGCGCGCTCTGGCACGGACCAGATGGACGTGGCTAATCTAATGGGTCCGTTCGGCGGAGGGGGGCATCCGCGGGCGGCCGCGGCCTTCATTCGTGGCAAGCACCTGGAGGACGTCCGGCGCGAGCTACTCGCGACCCTGCCTCAATACGTGCATCCGGCCCTGCGCGTGGCGGATCTGTATTCGCCGAGGCCCCAGGTTCTTCCACCGGGGATGAGCATCGAAGAGGCCGCCGAGCGCATGCAGCGGTATGGCTATGAGGGTTTTCCGGTCGTCGATAACCAGCAGGTCGTGGGACTTCTGACCCGTCGGGCCGTCGACCGAGCTCTCGCCCACGGGATGAATGGGGCTCTGGTCCAGAACCTGATGGAGGCTGGAACGGTTGTGGTCAACCCCTCGGATTCTCTCGGCCGGCTGCAGCGCCTGATGGCCGAACACGGCTGGGGACAGGTGCCCGTGGTCTCGGAACAAGATGGAACGGTGATTGGAATCGTGACCCGAACAGACCTGCTCAAAGCCCTTACCAGCGGCGGGTCCTCGCGGGCCCTGAACGTCCGCGACCGGCTGGGACAGGCGATTCCGCCAGCCCACCTGGCTTTGCTGAGAGCTGTGGCGGAGGCGGCCGATGAGCGAGGGGATTCGCTTTACCTGGTGGGCGGCGTGGTCCGGGATCTGATGCTGGGCATCCCTTCCCTGGATCTGGACGTGGTGGTCGAGGGGGATGCCATCGGACTGGCCCAGTCCGTCGCCAACGAATACGGGGGCCGAGTACGCGGCCATCAGCGGTTCGGGACAGCCAAATGGCTTCTGGATCAAGGTCGGAAAGAGCTGGCCCGTCGGCTCAGTCTGCCGGCGGAAGGTGAGGCCTCCTTGCCGCCGTCGCTCGACCTGGTCTCCGCCCGAGCCGAATTCTACCCGCGTCCGACCTCCCTGCCCGAGGTGGAAAGGGGCAGCCTCAAACTGGACCTCCATCGGCGCGACTTCACGATCAACACACTGGCCGTCTCGCTCAATGGCTCCCGCTGGGGCACGCTATACGATTACTGGGGCGGATTGCGCGACCTGGAAGAGAAGCGCATCCGGGTGTTGCACTCCCTTTCGTTCGTGGATGATCCGACGCGGATCCTCCGCGCCATTCGCCTCGAGCAACGCCTAGGGTTTGCTCTGGAGGGCCGTACTCAGGAGCTGATTGGACAAGCCCTCTCCCTTCTTCACCGGGTGAGTGGGGATCGGGTCCGTCACGAGCTCGACAGCCTGCTGCAGGAGCCCCTTCCAGAAAAGGGGCTGGCGCGGCTAGGGGAACTTCGGGTCCTGGAGCAGATCGATCCGGGGCTGGTTTGGTCGGAGGAGACCGCCCGTTGCTTCCCGGAGGTTCGAGCGGCAGAGGTCGAGGTCTCGCGGGCCGGCAAAAGCGGCCCGACGGAGCGGCTGCTGTACTATGGGGTTTGGTTCTTGGCCCTTGCCCCGGGGGCCGCGGAGCGCGTGTTGGAGCGCCTGAACTTTCCTCGGCGCGAGCGCGACATTATCGCGCAAGCCGGGCGGGCGCGGCAGTTGCTCAGGGGCCTGCCCGCGGCCGCCAAGCCGAGCCAAGTGGTGGCCGTCCTGGACAGCCTGGCGGAAAGCGCGGTTTGGCTGGCCTGCGTTTTGGCCGGCCCGGGACCCGTCGGTCTGTGGGTTCGTCGCTACTTGGACCAATGGCGCACCTCTCAGCCGGTCTCGACCGGGGAGGATCTGCAGCGCCTGGGGGTCCCTCCCGGACCTCGCTATGGTGAGATTCTCTGGGCCCTGCGCGCGGCATGGCTGGATGGGGAGGTGAACAGCCTTGCGCAAGAGAGGGAGCTTCTGCAGCGCTTGGCCCGAGGTGCCCCATGAGGGAGGCCCCGACGACTCCCCCCCAGCCCCAGGGCGAGATCGTTATCCGCCCCTTGCGCGAAGAGGACCTGCTGGACCTGGAATGGGACGGAGAGTATGTTCATTTCCGCAATCTCTACCGACGAGCGTACGAAGAGATGCTCCAAGGCTTGCGCCTGATGATGGTTGCCGTGGACGGGACTACCGGCGAGATCGTTGGCCAAGTCTTTGTTCAGTATTCCAGCGGTGACCCGAGGTTTGCGGATGGCCGCACGCGGGGATACATATACGCCCTGAGGGTCAAGGCCGGCTATCAAAACCGGGGGATCGGCCATCAGCTGATCCAAGCGGCGGAAGACAATCTGCGCCAGAAGGGAATGCGGACGGCCACGATTGGCGTGGCCAAATCCAACACCGGGGCCCAGAGACTGTATGAGCACATCGGGTACCGAGTTCTGGGCGAGGATGCCGGCCGGTGGAGCTACCTGGATGAGCGAGGCCACCTCCAGGAGGTCAATGAGCCTTCCTGGGTGATGGAACACCTTTTGGAATCCAAGGCTTCCCGAGGCCGTGCCGGAGGATAAGGCCGCAGGGTCTTGCGCCTTCTCAAAGCAGGCGGGCGCAGTGCCCCGAATCGGAGAGCTAGGCCTGGGATCGTTGCAGGGGGCCGACGCCGGTTCCGCCTGAGGGTTGCCAGCGGCCTGCGACCCAGCGCCAGGATCACGAGCTGAGTTGACCGTCTAGGGTGTTCCGGGTGAGGCTTGGCGAACCTCAAGAAGGGCAAGGTCAATTGCCTCCCGGACCGATCGGGCTTCCAGGCGCTGGATGCCGCTGGGAAACACCTCACCCCCTCGGACCAGCCGCGGGAGAAGGACCCGGTGAAATCCGAGTTGCGCGGCCTCTCGGACCCGGGCGGCGATTGGGCTGGTTGCGCGAAGTTCGCCGGACAGCCCCACCTCTCCGAACATCACCAAGTCAGCTGGCACCGGACGGTCGCGAATCGAGGAGGCGATCGCTACGGCCATGGCGAGATCCCCGGCGGGTTCGCTCACGTGCAACCCGCCGACCACGTTGACAAAGATGTCCTGCTCCCCCAGCTTGAGCCCCACTCGGCGGCTCAGAACCGCGGCGACGAGCAGCAGCCGATACAGGTCCACGCCGTTCGCCGTGCGGCGAGGGTTTCCAAACGCGGCCGGGCTGGTGAGGGCCTGCATTTCCACCAGAAGAGGACGCGTCCCCTCCATCGTTGCGGCAATGGCGGTGCCGGGAGCATCGAAGACCCGTTCGGCCAGAAAGGCCTCGGAAGGGTTGGGCACTTCCATCATGCCGTCGGACCGCATTTCAAAGACCCCGACTTCGGAGGTCGGCCCGAACCGGTTCTTGACGCAGCGCAACAACCGGTAGCTCTGAAATCGATCGCCCTCCAGGTAGAGAACGGTGTCGACCAGATGCTCAAGAACCCGGGGGCCAGCCAACGTACCTTCCTTGGTGACATGACCGATGAGGAAAATGGCAAGCCCTGAGGATTTGGCGAGGACCTGCAGGCGAGCCGCGCATTCGCGCACCTGGGAGATGGACCCGGCAGCGGAAGTCAGCTCGGGGCGGTAGACCGTCTGAATTGAGTCCACGACGAGGACGCGAGGGGAGACGATTTCTACATCGTGCAGAATCGCCGGAAGGCTGGTCTCCGTTACCAGGAAGAGTTCCTCCGGAAACTCGCTGCCTGAGGCTTTGAGGCGCAGGGAGCGCAACCTGATCTGCTTCTCCGACTCCTCTCCCGAGACGTAGAGCACACGGCTCCCTTGCCTGGCCAAAACGAGGGCCGCTTGAAGCAGGAGGGTCGACTTGCCGATCCCCGGGTCCCCTCCAACCAAGGTAAGCGATCCGGGCACAATGCCTCCTCCCAGGGCGCGCGCGAACTCTGAGATAGGGAGCACCAGCCGATCCTCCTCATCCCCTTGGATCTCACGGAGCCGACGCGGTCGGGAGGCCGAAGAGGTCCCGACCGAGACCTCGATGGAGGAGGCAGGGAGAACCATTTGCTCGACCATCGAGTTCCAGCTTCCGCAACTGGGACAGTGTCCCAAGCTGCGCGGACTGGTGTATCCGCATTGCTGGCAGACGAACTGCGTCTTTGACCGGGGCAAGTGTTTACCTCGTGAAAGGCCTGGAGGGGCTACCCGATTATCGCTTGGCCTCTGCGGGAGGGCAAGCGAGCTCAAAGCGGGCCGCCGAAGTTGGCAGGACGGCCCGTCGCGCTCGATGCGTCCCGCGTTCGCAGTCGGCAGCTTGCCGGGAGCCCTCGCATCCCACCATCGCGAACCGGGTTGGAGTGAGCCCAAAAGAAGACGGGCAGCATCCGATTGGTATAATCCCTGAAGGTGTCGTAATTTCGGGGAAATGCTCCCCGCGCCTCTTGAGGAAACCCTGTGCCTACGCTCGGCGAATTCCTTTCCCCTCAACAGACCCTGGAGGCCCTTGGCGCGCAGGACTACATTGCCAGCACCGACATCGCGACGGTCGTGTACCTCAGCCAGCAACTGGGCAAGCCTTTGCTCGCGGAAGGCCCCGCGGGCGTTGGCAAAACGGAGCTGGCTAAGGCGATCGCCGGGGCCACCGGGCGCGAGCTGATCCGACTGCAATGCTACGAGGGCTTGGACGAGACCAAAGCGCTCTACGAGTGGGAGTATGCCAAGCAGCTCCTTTACACCCAGCTCTTGCGGGACAAGCTTCAAAAAACCCTGGCCAAGTCGAAAACCCTGGGCGAGTCTGCGGATCGCCTAGCGGCCGAAGAGGATGTCTTCTTTTCCATGCGGTTCCTCCTGCAGCGCCCGCTGCTGCATGCTATTCTGAGCCCGAACCCCGTCGTACTGTTGATTGACGAGATCGACCGATCCGACGCCGAGTTTGAAGCCTTCTTGTTGGAAGTCCTCAGTGATTTCCAGGTGAGCATTCCCGAGCTCGGAACGCTTAGCGCCGTTCATCGCCCCATCGTGGTCCTGACCAGCAACAATACCCGGGAATTGAGCGAGGCTCTCAAGCGCCGTTGCCTATATCTATTCATCAACTACCCCACCCTCGAGCAGGAATTGGCCGTGGTCCGCCTCAAGGTCCCGGAGCTGGGCCCCCGGCTGGCTCGCCAAGCCGTGGAATTGGTCCAGAAGCTACGCACCCTGGACCTGCGCAAATCCCCCAGCATCAGCGAAACGATTGACTGGGCCAGGGCGCTGGTCGCACTGAATGCCGAGCATCTGGATTCCCAGACGGTCGAAACGACGCTCAATGTGCTCCTCAAGCACGAGAGCGATCTGGAGCAGGCGAGGCATCGCGTGGCAGCGGCCCCGCCCACCAACCGCCCACTGAGCTAGGCGCGGGCAAATCTTCTTCCCGCCTCCATCCGCCCGGGGCTGCCGGTCTGCGGAGCGGGAGGCAGGAGGGTGAAGGCTAGGCAAGCGCTCAATGGAGAAACGGATTGTCCAGTTCGTGAAAGCCCTGCGGGCGTCGGGTGCGCGAGTGAGCTTGGCCGAGAGCGCGGAGGCTTTGCAGACCACGGAAGTCATGGGAATCCAGGACCGCGAGGCCTTCCGCGTCAGTCTGCGCTGCACCCTGATTAAGCAAGCCTCAGACTTTCCCCGGTTTGATGCCCTCTTTGACCTCTTTTTCGGTGGGGGACCTGCTCCCGCCTTCGACAATGCGTTCAGCGGCCTGAGTGCCGCTGAGGCCCTCAGGCTCGCGGAAGCCTTGCAACAGATCCCTCCAGAATTAGGGGAGCTGTTGGAGCGGATCTTGAGGGGCGACCGCCTCTCTCCCCGGGAACTCGAGCTGCTGGCGGGACGAGTGGGGCTGGGGTATGCCGATGACCTTCGTTATCAGGCCTACTTGGCCGAGCGAATGGGGCGGATCCTGCGTTTTCGGGAGCTGCCGGAGGCTCTTAGGGAGCTGTTGCAACGGCTGGCGGAGAACGGCATGGCCCAGGATCGGCTGGCAGAACTTGCCGACCGGTTCGGGGCCAACCTTTGCAGCTGGCAACAGCAGCTGCTGCAATTCGCGGGACGGCGCATTGCGGAGAACCTGGGAAAGGACCGCCGTCGGGAAAACCCGGAGGGGATCTTGCACAAACCCTTCGCTGCCATCTCGGACCGGGACATGGATCAGCTGCGCAGGGAGGTGCGCCGGCTGGCCGCGATCCTGCGGACGCGGATCGCGCTTCGCCAGAAGCGGGCCAAGAACGGGCAGCTGGATGCCAAATCAACCCTGCGGGCCAATTTGAAGCATGGAGGTATCCCTATTGAAATCCGCCACAGGGACCATCAGCTCAAGCCCAAGCTGGTGGCCCTGTGCGATGTGAGCACCTCCATGCGCTCATGCTCGGAGCTGATGCTCAGCTTTCTGTACAGCCTGCAGGACCAAATCCGGAAAACTCACCTATTCGCCTATATCGACCATCTGGAATTCATCTCGCCGGAATTCAACGGGCGCGATCCGCACGCGGCTGTGGAGAGGGTCTTGGTGCGGATGCCCTCGGGCTACTACAACACCGACCTGGGGGCCAGCCTGGAGAACTTTGCCGACCGGTTTCTTGACACGGTCGACCGGCGCACGACTTTCTTGGTGGTGGGCGACGGACGAAACAACTACAACGACCCTCGCCTGGACCTGTTCGAACTGATCTCCCGGCGCAGCCAGCGTTGCCTCTGGCTGACCCCTGAGCCGCCTGCCCTGTGGAGCCTGGGGGACAGCGACATGATCCAATACCGCCCCCTGTGCCAAACCGTGCTGGTCGCCGGAAATCTGGCTGAGCTCAGCTCGGCGGTCGATCATCTTCTGGCTGGCCGCTAACCCAGTGGCCCCGCGGCTGAAGATGTTATCGTCCTTGCTTCGGGACGGAGAGAGATTGCCGGAGCTGGCGAGCCTCAGGCCCGGGCTCGTACGGGCGCACCGCCAGCGGTTGGAGCAAGATCGCCCTCCCCTGGGCCAGACCGAGAAAAGCAGCGGCCCGCAGCGAAGATCGGGCCGGGCATCCCGACGCGGGCAGACCCAGGCGGGGCGGACGAGGCGTGGGGCAGGCTAGGGCTTCAGGCCCAGCTGCTGGAGCTCGGCCAGCGCAGGTGGAAAGCCCGGATGCTTGGAAAGAGCGGTGCGCAGATCATCGGCTCCTCCCCGGAGGTCCCCCAGGGCGATCTTGGCCATGCCGCGCCAGTACCAGGACTCCTCCAGGTATTCTTGCTGGTCCAGGGTTTCGTTCGCTAGGTCAATCACATCCTGGTAGCGGCCGGTGTAGAAGTACGCAAAGTACGGGCCGGTCTGATACCAGAGCATTCTCCAGGGAAGCCCCGCATAGCGAGCTTGATCAAAGGCGTAGGAGGCGGGCCCGTAGTCGCGCACCGTGACCAGGCTGGTTCCCAGATCGAACCAGGCGAAGGCGAGATCTTTGCCGCTGAGCGTCTGCACTTCCTGACGCGCATGTTGAACCGCCAGCTGGTCGTTGTAGCCTTCGTCCGCGTTGGGTCCCAAGACGGAGAGAACATCCTGTTCGCGGTCGGGCGGGAAGACGACAATGTAAAGGAAGTTGAAGGCGCGCCAGTTGGTGAGCAGCGTGTCATAGTCCACGGGGAAGTTCGGACCCTCATACGAGTCCTGCGCGATGAAGACGCGTCGGGAATCGTCATATCCGGTCAAGAGATTGTAGTGGCCCATCCACCCCAAATTGTTTTCAATGACGTTGAACCCTTTTTCCACGACGGGGGGAAACCCGGCCGCGATCAGGCGCTTGAGGTCGTCGAGCGTCCCTGCGTAGCGCAGCAGGGCCTGAAGTTGGGTGTGGTTTTGAACGTAGGCCACCATTTCGTAGGGCATGACGTTGCGGTCATCCTGGACCGGCTTGAGGATAGCAGCCGTGTCTCGCTGACTCCCTTGCCAGCCCCAGTAGCGCAGGGTCATGGAGAGCGTTGCCGGGCCGCAGTTGTTGAAGAGCTGGTACTCGTGGCGCGGGGGCGTCAGCATCACCTTCAAGGGGAGCGGAACCGAGGTCATCGTCGGGCTCGGGCTCGGCCGCGGGGAGGACGGGCTGAGCTGAGCCCGGGGGGGCTCGGTGGCTGTCGTGGCCAGATCGATTGAGGCCGCTGGGCCCATGGCGGCGGCCTGCGGTTCGGGCGTAGAAAGCGTCTGAGGGTGGGGGCGCAAGAACTGGCGCACCTCCGCCTCGTAGACCTCGATCCGCCAGGAAAGATGCTCTTGAATCTGGGGAAGCTCGAACGCGAGGAAAAGATCGAAGACCAAGAGCACCAACACCAGCGTCGCGAGGAACCGTCGACGTGGGCGATACCCTGCCTGCATGACGAGATTATATCCTGCCCGGTGGAACTATCCCCAATTTCCACTCGGCCAGGAGAGAGCTTCGGCGGATTCCCAGGGGCGCATCCGGCCGCCAGGCCACAGTCACCGCGCCCGGTAGGGTTGGTGCGTCGTACCCATCGTTTCGCCTCCCCGCAGGTTCCTGGGTCGCGGAGATGACCCCAGGATTTCCGCGGGGCTCAAGACCGTCGGCCCGGCGTTGGCTCAGGGACTCCGCCGGGTCCCGTCAGGGAGAATAGCACCCTCGAGCGACGAGGCCGACTCGAGCTGGGCGGGACTTACCTTGGCGTTGCTCAGGTCGGCTCCACGAAGGTTGACGTGGTTGAGGTCCGCATCGCCCAAATCCGCCTCGTGCAAGTCCGCCCAACGCAGGTCGGCCGCTTGCAGGCCGGCCCCGCGGAGAACGGCCCCGGCCAGACTTGCGGCGGTGAGCCGCGCCCCGCTCAAATTCGCCGCCAGGAGCCGGGCCTTGGAGAGGTTGGCGCCGCTGAGGTTGGCTCCCCCCAGATCGGCCCAACGGAGGTCGGCTTCGCTGAGATCAATCCCCGGCAGCCACAGTGCGGCCCCGCGATTGAACAGGTCGTAAATCTGGAATCGTGTAAGTTCGGCCACGAAAATTCTTCTCCTTCCGAGCGATGTTTGAAACTCGGGCATCGGGTCGGGGGCCCCCCCAACTACATTCCGGCTTGGCCGAGTGTCGTGAAGCAGCTTGAGCGCCTGCACCGCTGTGAGCGGCCGCCAGGCGTGGCTCTGATTATGGCGCACTCCGTCCGTATCGAGAAGACGGCCGGCGGAAAGAGGAGCAAGGACCCAAGCGTGGCGGATTCGCGCGAGAGAGGGAAAAGAGGGGCGGAATCGCAGCGGTATAATGCCTTCATGCTGGGCCTGACGCTCCCGGATGTGATCGCTCGTGTGCTCACCCTGCTGGTGGCTTTCACATTGCATGAGTACGCGCACGCGACGGTCGCCACGCGGTTGGGGGATTCGACCCCGGGTTACTACGGCCGGCTCAGCCTTAACCCGCTCAGACACCTCGATCCTTTGGGCTCGCTTTTGCTGGTTGCCTTCGGCTTCGGTTGGGCCAAGCCGGTGCCGGTGAACAGCAACAATCTTCGTCCCTCCCCGCGGGCAGGGATGGGTATCGTATCGCTGGCCGGGCCGGTCACCAATGTCCTGCTGGCCTTCGTGGGCGGTCTGCCGTTCCTGCTCGGCCTTGCGTCCCCCGAATTTTTACCGACCACTCGCGTGTTGCCCACGCCGGCTTTCTTCCTGTCGCAGTTTGTCGTTTTGAACATCGTTCTGGCCGTGTTCAATTTGATTCCTTTGTCCCCTTTGGATGGAGAAAAGGTCGTCGGCTCGCTCCTGCAGGGGGAGGCCGCACGCTCCTTCGAACAATTTCAGCGCTGGGGTCCCCTTGTGCTTCTGGGCCTGCTGTTTCTGCTTCCCCTGGTCGGGGTGGATCCGATTTCCTGGGTGATCTTGGGAGCCGTGCATATCTTCTTTCATTAATGCGCGGCGCAAGGAATAGGCCTCGCCGCAAGGACGGAGTTTCCCGGGCTGGAGGCAGCATGGACAACAGCGTTTCCTCAACCGGAAAAGTTGCCATCATCGGGATGGGCCAACGAGGTCTGTCCCTCGGCTTGGCCCTCAGCAAGCCGGATTGGAAACTCCACGTGGTGGGCTATGACCGAGATCCGGTGGCGGCCAAACGCGCAAAATCGCTGGGTGCGGTCGAGCGGATGGACCGGAGTCTCCGCTTGGCCGTCGATCAGGCGGACTTGACCATCCTGGCCATTCCCTATCGCGAGACGCGTGAGGTTTTGACCCAGATCGCTCCTTATTTAAAGGATGATTCCGTCATCTTCGACACGTCGCCGCTCAAGACCTCGACCCTCTCTTGGGCGGAGCAGATTCTGCCTCCCGATCGCCATTGGGTGGGCGGCTTTCTGATCCCGGGTCAGGTGGGGGCAGAGGCCAGCGCCAGCCTCTATGAGGATGGATTTCTGATCGTGGTCGCCCCCCCGGGAGCCGACGGCGGAGCCCTGGAACTGGCCGCCCGGCTCAGCTCCGTCCTGGGCGCGGCTCCATTCTTCTTTGACGCCCAGGAGTTCGACGGACTGATGGCCGGCGTTGAGTCTTTGCCTTCCCTGCTCGCCCTGGCCTGCTATCGCACCATTGCCGGCTCGCCGGGCTGGAGGGACGCCAGCCTCCTGGCGGGGTCGATTTTCGAGCGGGCCACATCTCCTCTGGAATGTCGAGAGGCTCAGACGTGCGCCGCCGAGATCGTGGCCAATCGGGAGAGCATCCTGCGCCGTCTGGACATGGCGCTTGAGGAGATCGGGGAATTGCGCCGCGTGCTCACCGATCCCGACGCCGAGAGAACCCTGGTCCAATACTTGAGCGAGGCGGAGCAAGGACGGGCGCGCTGGCTTCGCGACCGCGAGCGGCCCGCGCGCCGCCAAACCGAACCGGCGCCTCCGCTTCCTTCCGGGGCGACCGGGCTCCGCCGCCTGTTTGATCTGGGCGGATGGTTCCAATCCCCTGGATCGTCCTCGGCACGATCGGCGAAGGATCGAGACGGAGATTGAGGGCGCCCTGCGGATGGAGTCCATCTGCTGCTACATCCTGCTTTGCTCGGACGGCACTCTCTATACGGGTTGGACCACGAACATCCAGCGCCGGTTGCAGGACCACAACGCCGGTCGGGGAGGCCGCTACACGCGCTCACGCCGCCCGGTGGAACTGATTTACCTGGAGCCCCAGGTGGATGCCCGCGCCGCACGACTCCGCGAAGTCTCACTCAAAAAGCTGAAACGCAGCGAGAAATTGAAATTGGCTGACCAGGCGCAGGGGGGCCGAACCCAGCCTGCCCCGCCGTCGTTTCCCTAGGACGAGAATCGCATCCGCCGCACCGCGAATCCATTGGACCGCTGGGTGGGAGGGATCGCCGCTCCGCCCGCGGGCTCCCCAGGAGTGTCCGATGAGCCACCCCATGCAATGGCTTTCCGACGAACTTGAGGAACTGAAAAGCTCGGGACTGTATAACCGCATCCGCACACTGGCTTCCCCCCAGGGAGCCTACCTGGTGGTGGATGGGAAGCGAGTGCTGAACTTTTGTTCGAACAACTATTTGGGCTTGGCAAACCACCCCCGTTTGGTGGAGGCTGCCCGGTCGGCGGTGGGGCAGTATGGGGTCGGGCCCGCCGCGGTGCGTTCCATTGCTGGGACAACTGAGCTTCACTTGGAGCTGGAGCGGCGTCTGGCGGCATTCAAGGGAGCTCGGGCCACCATTACTTTCCAGAGCGGGTTCAATGCCAATCTAGGCTGCATCCCGGCCGTGGTGGGCAAAGAGGATGCGGTCTTCTCGGATGAACTGAACCATGCGAGTATTATCGATGGCTGCCGACTCTCCGGAGCGGCGATCGTGAGATACGCTCACACACAGACCGAGGACCTGCGGAAGCAATTGCAAGAAACGCGCTCGAGATACCGCCGTGCCCTGGTAATCACGGACGGGGTCTTCAGTATGGAAGGCGACATTGCCCCGCTGGACCAGATTGCCTCCGTCGCGAAGGAATTCGAGGCGATGCTGATGGTGGACGATGCCCACGGCGAAGGGGTTCTGGGTCGCGGCGGACGCGGAATCGTGGATCACTTCTCCTTGCACGGCCAAGTGGATATTGAGGTCGGCACCCTTTCCAAGGCTTTTGGGGTGGTCGGGGGGATCGTCGCCGGGAGCCCGGAGTTGGTGGACTGGCTGCGCCAGCGCGCACGCCCGTTCCTGTTCTCCTCGGCCATGACCATCCCGGACACGGCGGCCTGCCTGGCCGCACTGGATCTTCTCGAATCCTCCACGGAGTTGGTGGATCGGCTTTGGGAAAACGCGGGCTACTTCAAGGACGAGTTGAAGCGCCTGGGGTTCGACACCGGCAGGAGCGTAACGCCGATCACACCGATCATGCTGGGAGAGGCCACCCTGGCCAACGCTTTCAGCCGAGCCCTTTTCGAAGAGGGCGTTTTTGCCATGGCCATCGGCTACCCTACCGTGCCGCAGGGCAGGGCTCGCATCCGCGTAATGATCTCTGCAGCGCACGACCGGAAGGATCTCGACCAGGGCCTCGCCCGCTTTGCGAAAGTGGGCAGGGATCTGGGCGTGATTCGGGGATAAGCACCCGGCCTGTTAGCTTAAGGTTACTGGGCCCGAGGATCTCGGGCCCAGTAACAACCACCTAGGAGGGAGAGGGAGGAGAGAAGTGCTGAGCGCCCAAGGCGCTCTCTCACATTCCGCCCCGAAGGGTATCGACTTTTCTTTCCAGCAACTAGTGCAAGGCGTCACAATAGTTGCGGATGATCTTCACCCCCGCACCACCCGGGGAATCCTCGTTCTGCCCGCCCCGCCGCCGGGTTTCGCGGCCTGTGGGTCCGTCTGCCAAACGCCCGGGATGGGGGCACCACAGTCCGGACAAGATCCCTCTGGGGTCAGCCGATAATCCAGAATCGTATATCCATACCTGCGAATCAATGTCGCATGACAATTCGGGCAGAAAGTGTGTTCCCATTCCCCCACTCGTCCGGGCAGGTTGCCAGCGTAGACGAAGTGCAACCCGGCCTCCTGCCCGATCTCGGCGGCTCGGATCAAGTCCTCGGCCAGGGTGTCCCTCGGATCCGTCATCTGATAGTCCTCATGGAAGGCCGTCACGTGCCAGGGAATGTCGGGAGATACGCCGGCCACAAAGCGAGCCGCGTCCCACAGTTCGTCCGGGCTGTCATTGAATCCGGGCACCACGAGGGTGACCACCTCGACCCACAGGCCGATTTGATGAGCGGCTCGGATCGTGTCGAGAGTGTGCTGGAGCACCCCTCCCAACTTCCGGTAGTTACGGTCGTTCATGCTTTTCAAGTCGATCTTGTATCCGGTCAAGTAGGGCTTCAGGTAGGCGAGCGCCTCCGGGGTCGCATTGCCGTTGGAAACGAAGACGCACTTTAGGCCGGCTTCCACTGCGGGCTGGAAAACTGCGGCGGCCCACTCGCTGGTGATGAGCGGTTCATTGTACGAAGAAGCGACCACTCGGGCCCCCAGGCGCTTGGCATGCGCGATCAGCTCCTGGGGCGTCACCCGAGCGATGGACGCTCCTGCTCTTTCACAGGCCGGATCGCGCAGCACCTGGGAGGTCACCCAGTTCTGGCAGTAGCCGCAATGGAAGTCGCAGCCCAGCATCCCGAAGGTCAGGGCCTCGCTGCCGGGATAGACATGATGGAATGGCTTCTTCTCGATCGGATCGCATTGAAGACCTGCCACGTATCCCCAAGGAACCCGCAAGAGGCCTCCCTGGTTGAACCGGACCTGGCAGATGCCGCGCCGCCCGGGGCGGATCAGGCAACGGTGGCCGCAGGCCAGACAGCGTACCGCGCCGTCCGGGAGCTTTTCGACCAGAGTGCCCTCGGCGGTGAGCGAATCCAGAACCTCTTGCAGGGGTTTTGCCATTGGGAGGGACCCGCCCGGATAGTCGCGCTGGATCGGAACCACGGGATTCGAAGCCGCGGGGGTCAGCCCGGCGAGCGCCGGCCGGAGAACGTCCTGGGCCTCGCGCGACTGGGAGCCTGAATCATGAACCGGGAGCCCATTTCGGGCATACGGCAGTGAAGAGCTCCCCGCAGCGAATCCCTGTCGCTCCCGATTATACTCTGCGCCCCCTCCCCGCCCGGAAATGTATAATGGCGCCTCATGGCCTTCTCCCTGGTGCTGCTCGCGGGCGGCCGCTCTTCGCGAATGGGTCAGAACAAGTGTCTGATGGAGTTGGACGGACGAGCCCTCCTCAATCACATCCTGGACCAGCTCGGACCCCAGGCGGCGGAGATGTTCATTGTCGCGGATGACCCGACGCCCTACCTGCGAGCGCAGTTGCCGGCCATAGGGGATGAGACTCCGGGGCTCGGCCCGCTGGGCGGCTTGGCCACGGCGCTGGGACATGCCGCGCAGGATCACGTCCTGCTCACAGCCTGCGACATGCCTTTCGTTTGCCTCCCGCTGATCGAGCGCATGCTGGGATACTCGGAGCATGCGGACGCAGTGCTGCCTCGCCTCGGCGGAGAGGTGGAGCCTTTGCGGGCGGTCTACAACCGGGTCTGCCTCGAACCCGTGCAAGAGGCGCTGCGGCGGGGGGAACGGCGCATGATCTCCTTCCTGCCCAGAGTCCATGTCCGCTACCTGGAGGAGGCGGAGATTGGAGAGTTCGATCCCGAACGATTGACCTTCTTTAACATCAACACGCCAGCGGACTGGGCTCGGGCCGAGGAACTCGCGCGCTCCCGCCTAAGTGACGAAAGTCGGGGTCGCCAGTGACGATTATCCGCTGGAATCTTACCCTCGTTGGCTACACTGAAAACTGCGGCGGAGTCTGACCGCAGTCAGCACTTGTCGCTCTCAAATTCACTCCTCTGGCTGCCGCCCCTCATCGCCGAGACCATTATTCAGACTCCGCCCTTTTTGCTGTCTTTCCAAGGAGAGAGACCCGATGCCTGCTAGGAAAAAGATCGTACCCAAGAAGACCGCTCGCAAGGCAGTTCACAAGACCGTTCGCAAGGCAGTTCGCAAGACCGCCCGCAAGGTAACCCGGCGGACCTTCACACCCACTCGGCTCAAGTTGCTTACCCCCGTCCCCAGCGATATTGAGATCGCTCAGGCGGCAAAGCTTAAGCCGATCCTGCAGATTGCGGAGGAAGTGGGACTGCGCCCAAGCGAACTGGAGCTTTACGGCCCGTACAAGGCGAAGGTGCACCTGGAGGTGCGTGATCGCCTAGCCCGACGGCCGCTGGGAAAGTATATCGATGTCACGGCGATCACCCCGACCCCCCTGGGGGAAGGAAAGACGACCACGACCTGTGGGCTTAGTCAGGCCATGGGTGCGCATCTGGGGTTGAATGTCTTCACCTGCATCCGCCAGCCCTCCCAGGGCCCGACGTTTGGCATCAAAGGGGGCGCCGCAGGTGGCGGGTATTCTCAGGTCGTCCCCATGGAAGACTTCAACCTACACTTGACGGGCGACATCCACGCGGTCAGCGCGGCGAACAACCTTCTGGCTGCTGCCATCGATGCGCGGATGTTGCACGAGCGCGCCACCCCGGATGACGACAAGCTGGCCAAGGCTCTCTGTCCGGATGGCTACATCGCTCCCACGATCCGCCAGCGGATGCAGAAGCTGGGGATCAAGGCCGAGAAATTCGAGGACCTCACGCCGGAAGACAAGCGCCGTATTTTCCGGCTGGATATTGATCCCAAGAGCATTACCTGGCAGCGGGTTGTGGACATCAACGACCGGCTGCTGCGCCAGATCCAGATTGGGCTGGGCGATGAGGAGAAAGGGAACGAGCGCATCACGGGCTTTGACATTTCCGTGGCTAGTGAGGTGATGGCGATCCTGGCGCTTACCAACAGCCTGGGGGACATGCGGGAGCGGCTGGGCAGGATCGTGATTGGCACTAGTACCCGAGGGGATCCGATCACCGCCGAAGACTTGGCAGTGGCTGGAGCCATGACCGTGTTGATGAAGGACGCGATCATGCCCAACCTGCTTCAGACCCTGGAGGGCACGCCTGCCTTTGTGCATGCCGGGCCCTTCGCGAATATCGCCCATGGCAACTCGTCGATCGTAGCCGACCAGATTGCCATTAAGCTCGCGGATTACGTGGTGACGGAGTCAGGCTTCGGCGCCGATATCGGGATGGAGAAATTCTTGGACATCAAGTGCCGCTATTCGGGACTCATCCCGAATGTCGTGGTGATCGTGGCCACGGCGCGGGCGCTGAAGATGCACGGAGGCGGACCGAAGGTGGTGGCGGGACGGCCGTTGGACAAGGCCTACACCGAGGAGAACCTTGCCCTCTTGGAGAAGGGCGCCGCTAATCTGGCCAAGCACATTCAGAATGCCAAGCTCTATGGCGTTCCGGTGGTCGTGGCCGTGAACTCCTTCAAGTACGACACCGAGGCCGAGATCAAGCTGGTGCAGAAGATTGCCGAAGAGGCTGGCGCAGAAGGCGCCTACAAGTGCACCCATTGGATGCAGGGAGGCAAGGGAGCCATCGAGCTTGCGGAAGCCGTCGTGGCCGCGGCCAAGAAGACCAGCCAGTTCGAGTTCCTCTATCCTCTGGATTGGCCGATCAAACAAAAGATCGAGACCATTGCGAAAAAGATCTACGGGGCGGATGGGGTAGACTATACCCCGGAGGCCGAGGCCAAGATTGCCCTGTACACCAAGCTGGGGTTCGAAAAGCTGCCGATCAATATGGCCAAGACCCACCTGAGCTTCACTGCCGACCCCGCCGTCAAGGGGGTTCCCAAGGGCTGGAGACTGCCGGTGCGTGACATTCGCGCCTCGGTAGGCGCCGGCTTCCTGTATCCGTTGTGCGGCACCATGCGGACGATGCCGGGGTTGCCTTCGCGCCCGGTCTTCTTTGACGTGGATCTGAACCTGAAGACGGGGAAGGTAATCGGTCTGTTCTAGCCGCAAGCAAGTCGCGGGGTTTCTAAAGGTGGGCACTGGGCCGAGGTTCTCGGCCCAGTGCATTTGTGTGCTCAGGGTGGACGCTGACTAGGGCGTGCGAGATGCCCACGAATTGCAGCCGCATCTGGGTCACAACCAAGCGATTGTGGCAATCGCCCTCGGTTCTTGGTAGCCGTGTGGCATGTCTTGAAGGGGCAAAAAGCAGACCGGCTCACGAGTGCCGACCAAGTATCCCGGAAGCTTACGCGCCCATAGATCTGTGAGCCCTGGGTGGTCAGGCCAGGGAGGGAGGATGGGTTGCCCATCCTCCCTACTCGATTTGGCGACCTTCTTCATCGACCAAAACCCGGGTGAGAATACCCTTCCGCCAGTGTGATGGCGAGGCCAGCGCACCGAAGCAGAATCCTGCCGCCCAGGGCGCGGAGACCTGCCCGGGGATGGGACCGGCTGAAAGCGGGTGCTACTTGCGGCGGATATTCAGCTTGTCGGTGAGGGATCGGTACGCCGTGGGGTCAGTCCGACTGAGGTATAGCAGGTGTCGGCGCCGTTGCCCCACCATCTTCAGCAGCCCGCGACGTGAGGACTCATCGTGTTTGTGCACTTGAAGGTGACTTGTCAGCTGAGTGATGCGCGCCGTGAGCAGTGCCACCTGGACCTCGGGGGAGCCCGTGTCACTGTCGTGGCGGTGGTACTCGCCCATCAGTTTCTTTTTCTCTTCTGCTGTGAGTGGCATGACCTCTGCCTCCATTTTGCAGGTCGCCCCGTCGGCAGCCTTAGCCGCCTAAGGGTCTAGTCATCGATAGCGGCATTATACCAGAGCGGGTATCGGTGAGCCAGCTGCCCGGCGATTCCCGCGGGAGACTGCGGACTCAGGAGACATGGGACAGGAACTCATCGATGCTTTGCAACAGGCCGCGCACATCTTCGAGAGTTGTTTCGCCCATGTGCGCGATGCGGAAGGTTTCCCCCGCGATCTGGCCGTACCCCCCCGCGATCTGCATCTCCTTCGTCTGCAGGAACTGGTTCAGGTCTTTGACGCTGATCCCGCGAGTATTGCGCACGCAGGTGACCGTCTGGGAGGCGTAGCCGGGTTGAGCGAACAAGGCAAACCGATCGGAGGCCCAGTTGCGCACCGCTTCCGCCATAAGGCGATGCCGCGTCCAGCGGGCTTCCAGGCCCTCCGCCAGAATCCTTTGCAGCTGAATCTCCAGGGCGTACAGCAGCGAGATCGCAGGGGTGGACGGGGTCTGGTTATCCCGCAGGGATCTTTCCAGTTCCACGAAATCGAAGTAAAAGCCCCGCTGCGGTACCTGGCGAGCGAAGCTCAAGGCTCGTTCACTGACCGAGGCCAGAGCCAGCCCTGGGGGCAGCGCCAGGCACTTTTGTGAGGAAGTAAACAGCACGTCGACGCCCCAGGCGTCGGTCTCAAGCCTCGCGCCACCTAAGGAGGATACGGCGTCCACCAAGAGCAGCGTGTTCGGGCTGAGTTCGCGCACCCGGTGGGCAATCTCCTCAAGCGGGCTTTCGACCCCCGTCGAGGTCTCGTTGTGAACGATAAGGAGGGCGTCATAGCGGGACTTCTGCAGAGCGGCCTCCAGCTTTCCGGGGACGATCGCTTGTCCCCAGGGCACTTGAACCCGGTCAGCGGCCTTGCCATTGGCCACGGCGATTTGGTACCAGCGCTCGGAAAAGGCGCCATTCACGCAGATCAGCGCCCGCTCGCGGACGCAGTTCCGCACGGCCGCCTCTTGCAGCCCGGTTCCAGAACAGGCCAGAATGAAAACCCGGCCCTCGGTGCGGAAAACCCTGCGAGCCCCTTCTTCGAGGCGGGCAAAAAGCGCCTGGAAGTCGCTTCCCCGGTGGGAAATCATCGGGCGGGATTGCGCGGCGGCGACCTGAGGATCGACATTGGTCGGACCCGGGATGAAAAGTTTGGACATGCGGCACCTCGTTGGTTCGTTGGGATCCCGACCCGATTCTAACAGGCTTAGGCCGGGGGTTCTGCCCGGATCGATTCGGATCGGGAGATCGGCGGCCTGGAGTGAATGGGTATAATTTAGTCGGTTTTGCTGGACCCGCGATGAAGACAGAGAAGGAAAGGAGAAACCTTATGGCCGTCAGGAACGCAAGTGCCGTATGGGAGGGCACGCTTCGAGAGGGCCGCGGGACGATGAAGGTCGGCAGCGGAGCGTTTGAGGGATCATACTCATTCGGATCGCGGTTTGAGTCCGCTAGGGGCACGAACCCCGAGGAACTGATCGCAGCGGCTCATGCGGGTTGTTTCTCGATGGCGCTCAGCGGCGGGCTCGCCCGGGCGGGCTTTGCACCCAAGCGAATTGAGACCATCGCTTCTGTGCATCTCGATAAGGTCCGCGACGGCTTCGCCATCACGCGCATCGAGCTGGATACCCAAGCTCAGGTTCCTGGAATTGGCGAGCCAGCCTTCCTCGAGCAGGCCGAGGCCGCCAAGAAGGGCTGCCCCGTCTCCGTGGCCCTGGCCTCTGTCGAGATTGTGTTGCATGCTCGTCTCGTGAGCTGAGGAACCGAGTCTGGGTGAATGCGGCAGGAGCGGGGTGAATTGGAACCGATCCTCGCCCCAGGGGTTATTCCTGATGCAAGCACCGGCGCGGCGGGTCCGTCCGGCTTGGGCGATTCTGATCCGCTTTGAGGAGGAGGCAGGCAATGACGATTGATCAGGTACTGAGCTTGTTGGGCTTCATCTTCCGACCCTTGGGCTTCCTGGTCTTCGGGTTTGCCGCAGGCTGGCTGGCCACGCGACCGTTTCTGGAAGAGCAGAAATGGTGGCAGCTGGAGGCCCTGACCTTGATCGCTTTCTTCGGCTGCTTGGTCACCCTCAGCATCTATGTCGGCGCGGGAAGCGTGGGCGCTTTTGGTTTGGGCGCGGGCATCGGGGTTATCATTTTTGGAATGCGCTTGTTTCAGAATTCGAAGGCAGGAGAGCCTGTCGCCAAGGAATGAGGAGGCGCCGGTTGCCCGGGGCATAGCGGAGCCCGAGAGTCTCTCGGGCTCCGCTCTTTTCTGGGGTCTCGTCGCCAGAGGAACAGGGAATCCAGGCGGAATCGGCCCGGGAACGTTTCTCATCCTGGGCTAAGCTCACGTTCAGGGTGCTATCAGCCAACGGGGGCATAGTACAGTCGCATTCTCCTCCTCACGACACCGCGCTCCGGGTACCCCTTGCCCACGGGCGCGGTGCGTGTTTTTATATGCCCGGAGGTAGCAATACCCTCCCCTGTGAAATTGATCCGGTCAGCGGCCTTTTGCCCGGAGGTCGCAGGTGCCAGTCCAACGCCCTGCGCCCGTGGTTCATATCCCCTCAGGGAAATCCCCCGTTGCTAGGCGACCCTCGAGAAGCCCCTTATGTCCCTATCCAGAGAAGGCAACAGGTGGGGAAGCAAAGCCCATTCCGGCATAGATCCTCGCTGACCCCGGGGCATGACCACGGCCAGAGCAGGGAATGGGCTTTCCGGAATGAATCGACTCAGGGGCGCCGCTTGCGGCCCGGCTCCATCTGGTGTTCCTGTCTTGGATCGGCCGCCTCCAACAGCCAGGGGAATGGGCAGGCTTGGTCGGAAGGAATCACATCATAGAGCGAAGCGAGCGGAGGAGTTCGAGTGCCCGCCCGGGCAGAGGGAGGGGGACCGCACCGGCAAGCGTCGCTCGTTTGGTACCTTCGGAATGGAGGGAGCCACCGAGAAGGCTGGCCAGGAGACGATGGGCCAAATGCGTCGGCGGGTTGGGACGGGTGAGGCGGGGTGAAGCTGGCTCGGGGATTACGCGGGGAGCCATGGGGTGCGCCATTCGTGCGAGGGCCCCGGATCGGAAGCCCACAAAAAAACCCGTCGTCCCTGATTGCCTCAGCTCTCAGGGGGACGGGGGCGCCTGTTGAAAATAAGTTTAGGGCAGAGTGCGAAATTCGTCAAGCCGGGCGGACGAGGAAGGATGAGGAAGCAAGGGTTTTCACGGACTTCGTTGGAGATATAATGACCCTGCTCCGCTGAATTCCCGAAGGACTTGGGCTTTGGCTCTGTTCATTCCCGGATTTGGTAGGAGGGCTGGACTGTGACTGTTCCTTCATTTGCTTTCTTCCAAGGGAGCATCGTCCCGTACAGCCAGGCTCGCGTTGGGGTGCTGAACCACACGCTAAACTATGGAACCGGAGCCTTCGGAGGTATTCGGGCGTACTATGATGAGGATAGGGACCAGCTTTTCGTCTTTCGCCCCCACGACCACTTCCAGCGATTCCTTGAATCCGCACGCCTGCTTCACATGCAATTCGATTTCACCCCTGAGGAGTTGACCCAGGTCACCCTCGAGCTGCTGAGGGCGGAGGAATATCGGACCGACTGCTACATCCGCCCCCTGGCCTACAATGCCGATGAGATCATCGGCGTCCGACTTCATGATCTGCATCCGCAGGTGGCCATGGTGGCCGTTCCTTTTGGGCGCTACCTGGCGAACGAGGAGGGCGTCGAGGCGACCTTCTCCTCCTGGCGCAGGATCGACGACAATGCCATTCCTGCCCGCGGGAAAATTACCGGTGGATACGTGAGCTCCGCCCTGGTCAAGACCGACGCTCAGCATGCCGGGTTTGATGAAGCCTTGGTTCTCAACCAGGATGGGCACGTGGCGGAAGGCAGCGCAGAAAACTTCTTTATTCTGCGCCATGGAGCTCTCGTGACTCCCCCCGTTACTGAGAATATCCTGGAGGGGATCACACGCCGGACGGTCATGGAGCTGGCAAATGAGGAGCTGGGCATTCGAACAGAGGAGCGACCCATTGACCGCACCGAGGTCTACCTGGCCGAGGAGGCATTCTTCTGCGGGACGGGCGTGCAGATTGCTGCCATCGTCCGGGTAGATCATCGACCGATCGGCGAAGGGAAGATGGGACCCTTCGTTTCCCGCCTGCGCGACTTGTACTTCCGCGTAGTGCGCGGCAGGGTACCCAAGTACGCACACTGGAACACACCGGTCTACCTTCAGGAGAAAGAGATTAGCCGAGCCTAGGAGGCCCGGATCCCGCCGGGGATACTTTTCCCCCAGCCGCCATGCGATTTCCACCTCAGCGCACTCTTCTCCTGGCTCTGCTGGGAGCCGGGACCTTTTTCTCTGCGTGCCTTGCTGCCCTGTGTGTTTGGAGACTGGCGCGGCCGCCTTTGGATTGGGCCGCCGCTCTGGCCCTTTTGGGCCTTTGTGCCAGCGCGATCTTGCTGCCTTGGCTTCTCGGAGGGATCGACCTGCTTCTCGGGGCGACCTATGAAATTGACGCCGAGACGATCGCCATTCATTGGGGGCGTCGACGCGAGCTGGTTCCCCTCAGCTCGGTCGAAGAGATCCGCACCGGGAGAGGCATTCCGGATCGAGTGCGGGCGGCCGCCGGAGGCTGGTCCGGGTTCACCTACCGCCAGGTGGAATTTGAGGGGTCCGGGTGGGTCAAGTACTTTGTCTCGCAAGGGGGGCCTCAACTGGTCCAGGTGTCGACTTTGTCCGGAAGTTTCCTGCTTTCCCCGGCGGACCCGGTAGCATTTGCCGAGGCCTTTCGTCAGGCCACGGAGCACGGCATGACAGAGAGAATCTCACCGCAGACCCTGTACCAGACCACCCTCTGGGGCCGGTTGCGGCAGGATCATGCGGCGATGCTTCTGATCGCCTTGGGCGGCTTGGCTCTGCTCGGCTTGTCCATGTTCCTGATCGGGATTCAACCAGCCCTTCCCTCGGCGGTTCCGTTCGGCTTTGACTCCAGCGGCCATCCGGCGAGCCTGGGTCCACCCGCCCGACTTTTGTTGCTCCCGGCGGCAGGAACCCTCGCCTGGGTTGTGGACCTGTTGCTGGGGTTGCTGGCCTTCGATCGATCTGACCGGGCCGCTTCGCTCACATTATGGCTCGTGGGCGTTCTCATGATCCTGGCCCTTTGGATTGGTTCCTTGAACCTGCTTTCGGCGTAGTGGGCAAGGAACGCTCCTTCGAAGCCAGCCGCAGGGCCCCTGCCTTGTCCACTGCTCCGGGCCATTTGTCCACAGTCTGGCGGAGGTTTTCCTGAGATTCTGCCAGATCTGAAGCGGTCCATCCCCTCGGCCTGAGGGTTTCTCCACAGGGACCACATGGGTTATCCACAGATCCTAGCGGAGCCGCTGTTCCGGCTTTTTCTCGGCCTAGTCCTCGCCTCGGCCATCAGTTTCCTTGCCTACTGGGGGCGGGCCCTGTCGGGGAGCGGCGCCCTCGCCGCTACTTTGGTCGGGATGGTGGTCTTTTTCGGAGGCGGACTTCCGGCGGCGGTCCTGCTATTGGCCTTCTTTGTTTCTTCCTCGGCGTGGAGTCGCTTCGGCCTGAGTCGCAAGTCCCAAGCGGCCGACAGATTTGCAAAGGGGTCGCGACGCGAGGCGGTCCAAGTCATGGCCAATGGAGCTGTGCCGACGCTGATTGCCGGGGTTCTCCTGCCCCTGGGCCTCCTTCGCGGAGTGGCGTGGGGCGCATTGGCTGGCAGCCTCGCTGCGGCTACCGCAGATACCTGGGGCACGGAGATCGGTTTGCTGGCCGGGAAATCTCCTCGGCTGATCACGACCGGCCGTCCTGTGGAGGCGGGCACTTCGGGAGGAATCACGTGGCAGGGGACCCTGGCGGGCCTCGTCGGGTCATTCTGGATCGCTGTCTTCGCGCTGGTGTTCCCTGGGAATACCGGGCGGGGGCTGGACTTCCTCGTCGCGATCACTTTCGCGGGAGTCGCCGGGTCGGGCCTCGACAGCTGGCTCGGGGCTACTCTGCAGGCCCGGTATGAATGTTCCCGATGCGGCAAGAAAACTGAACATCACCCGCTTCACCGTTGCGGAGGCTCCACCTTTCTGGTTGGGGGACAGCCTTGGGCCAACAACGAGGTGATAAACTTTCTTTGCACATTGGCCGGGGGTCTTCTGGGGGGAGTTCTTCTCTTCGTGCTTTAGCTGCGGGGCTGATGACGGCAGGCAGCGCTGCGCCCAGGTAGCAAGAATCGCGAGAGATCCCAGGGGTTGGCGGCGTAACGGAACCGGGGATGGAGATTGTCGCAGAAACAGGAGGGAGAATATGGCGACACGCACTATTGCCGAACCCTACAAGATCAAGATGGTGGAGCCGATTCATCAGATCCCGGCGGAGGCGCGGAAACGCGCCATGGCAGAGGCAGGATACAACACCTTCCTGTTGCGCAGCGAAGATGTGTACATCGACCTGCTGACGGACTCGGGCACCAGTGCCATGAGCGACTGGCAGTGGGCCGGCCTGATGCTTGGCGATGAGGCGTATGCGGGGAGCCGCAACTTCTATAACCTGCAGAAGGCGGTGGAGGAGGTCTACGGATTCCCGTACACTGTCCCGACCCACCAGGGTCGCGCGGCAGAGCACATAACCTCCCAGATCCGCATTCGCCCGGGACAGTGGGTTCCGATGAACATGTATTTCACGACCACCCGCGAGCATGTTGAGCTCGCAGGCGGGGTGTATGTCGATGTCATCATCGACGAGGCTCATGATCCCACCAGCGAGCACCCCTTCAAAGGGAACGTCGACTTGAGCAAGCTGGACCGGGTCGCCAAAGAGCACGGCGCGGAAAACATTGCTTACCTTTCCCTGGCCACCTGCGTCAATATGGCCGGGGGTCAGCCCATCTCGATGCAGAATCTGCAGGAGGTTTCCGAATGGGCCCAGCGCCACAAAGTGGTGATCATTTTTGATGGGACCCGCGCGGTGGAGAACGCGTACTTCATCCAGCAACGCGAGCCTGGATTTGCGGACAAGAGCATTCGGGAGATCCTGCGGCAAATGATGTCGTACGGGGAGGGCTGCACGGTTTCGGCCAAGAAGGACAACCTCGTGAACATCGGCGGGTTCTTGGCGACACGCAATGAGGATTTCTTTGAGAAAGCCCGCGAAATGGTGGTGGTTTTCGAGGGGTTGCACACGTACGGCGGCTTGGCGGGGCGAGACCTGGAGGCCATCGCCCGAGGGACGTACGAGATGTGCGAACAGGACTACATCGCCTCGCGGGTGCGCCAGGTGGAATACCTCGGACGCAAAATCCGGTCGGCGGGTGTGCCGATCGTCCTCCCGATTGGGGGACACGGGGTCTTTCTGGACGCAAAAAGGTTCCTGCCACACCTCAGCCAAGATCTCTTTCCCGCGCAAGCGCTGTGCGCGGCCTTGTATGAGGATTCCGGGGTGCGCTCCATGGAACGGGGGATTGTCTCCGCGGGTCGGAACAAGACCACCGGAAAGCACAACTATCCCCGGCTCGAACTGGTTCGCCTGACCGTGCCTCGCCGGGTTTACACCAACCTGCATATGGACGTGGTGGCCGAGAGCTGCATCGCCCTCTACGAGCAGCGCGAGAAAGTTACGGGGCTGAAAATGGTCCACGAACCCGAACACCTGCGCTTCTTCCAGGCTCGCTTTGAGCTGGCCTAGGATCCGATCCGAAGCCCGGCCGAACCGAGTGGCAGAGGGTGGCCAAGTCTCTATTGGGGCAGGGACCCGGCAGCCTTCCCTGGCGGGCGAGGCCGGGCCCAGGTAGGCGCGAGAGTCATTGGGCGGAGGCCCAGGCCTGCTGGCAATGCGCCTCTGGGCCGCGCCGGCGACTCGACGGGGCCTCCGGCCGCGAGGCTTGTTCCGGCCTCGTTGGGAACAGGCCCTCTGGCACGCAGGCTCCGTTCTTTCTTCCTTCGTTGCTTCGTCGGCATCGGTAAACGAGTGGCCGCCCGGCCCCAACGAGACTCGGCCCCAGCCCGGAGAGGGGCTCGAGGGGCTGCGCTATAATCTGAATACGCTGAATACTCCGCCTACCATGGTCCTAGCGACTATCAAACACGTAGCCGTCACTTATCATCCCCACCTGGGTGAGGCCGCCGCTTTGGCGCCCGAGGTCAGTTCCTTCCTCACCCAGTCCGGGGTGGAAACGACCTCTGGGCTGCTTTCCGAGAAGGCGGTGGCGGAAGGTTTGGCGGAGCAATCCTTTGATCTCCTGGTGGCACTTGGCGGGGATGGCATGATGCTGCGTTGCGTGCATGCCTGTGCCCCCGGCCGAGTGCCGATCGTCGGCATCAATCTGGGTCGCTTCGGATTCCTGGCCGAGTTCCGGCGGGAGGAATGGCGCGAGGGCTTGGGGCACATTCTTCGGGGGGATTGCTGGGTCGAGCGGCGCATGATGCTTCATGCCGAGCACTACCGCGCCAGTGAGAAACTAGGGGAATGGGAAGTGCTGAATGATTGCGTGGTCGCCCGCGGCCGGGTGATGCGCCTGTTACAGTTTTCGGCGGATGTGGACGGGCAGCCTCTGGCCACCTACAGTGCCGATGGGCTAATCGCGGCGACGGCCACCGGGTCGACCGCCTACGCGCTGGCCGCCGGAGGGCCCATCCTTCCCCCCGAGCTGCGCAACATCCTGCTCATGCCGGTCGCCCCGCATTTGTCCATGGATCGCGGAATCGTCCTGCCGGAGGGCTCGACGGCCAGCATAACGGTTCACACCGATCACGAGGCCCTGCTGAGCTGCGACGGCCAGGCCTCCGAGAGGATGGACAACGGAGACCGCCTCCTGGTAAGTTCCGGAAGGTACGAGGCCAAGTTCCTGCGGGTCCAGGGCCGGGGCTATTTCTTCCGCAACATGATGTCGCGCATGAAGCGCAATTCCTGAGTTGTCCCAGACCATGACCCAAGTCCCTCCCGGTGAGACCTTCTGCGCGTATCACCCCAATCGGCCCGCCACCTTGCGCTGCAATCGCTGCGGGAACCCTATTTGTCCGCAGTGTGCCATCCTCACGCCGGTAGGCTACCGCTGCAAGAGCTGCATCCGCACCCAGCAGCAGGTTTTCGAGACGGCGCGATGGTTTGATTTCGTTATTGCCTTCGCCATCTCCGCTTTCCTGGCGGGGTTGAGCTCGGTGGTCATCGGATTCCTGGGCATTTTCGTGATTCTTGTGGCGCCCCTCGTGGGCGTGGCCATTGGCAGCATCTTGCAGCGCCTGCTCCGCGGCCATCGCAGCCGGTACATGCCGCTGACCGCCGGGGTAGGAGCGGCCGTGGGCTGCCTTCCGCAGGTGTTCCTTTATCTCCTCCCGTTCCTGGGCGGAGGCCTGGGCGGAATTGCGGGCGGGCTCCTGGGTTTGGTGTTTGCTCTGGCTTACGTGGTTCTGCTGATCGGAGCCCTGCTGGCAAGCTTGCGGGGGATTCGGTTGTAGCGGCAACCCTTCTCGGACGGCGGACGGCTGGCTTTCATGCTGAGCGAACTGGACATCCGCAACTTTGCCATCATCGACGAGCTGCACCTGAGGTTCCGACCGGGCCTGATCGTTTTCACCGGGGAGACCGGGGCAGGCAAGTCCATTATCGTCGACGCCATTGAGTTGTTGCTCGGCGGACGCGGGGACCCCGCCTTGATTCGCGCCGAAGAGGAGACCGCCACGGTGGAGGGGGAGTTCCGCATTCCGGAGGCGGTCCGCGATGAGCTGCGGGCCATCCTGGAGCGCGAGGCTCTCTGGGACCAGGAGGATTTCCTGATCCTGGGCCGCGAAATCCGCCGACAGGGGAAAAACGTGGCTCGGGTGAACGGACGGGTCACAAGTCTCGGCCTGTTGCGCGACATTGGTCAATACCTCGTGGACGTGCACGGGCAGTCGGAGCACCTTTCCCTGCTGAGAGTGCGCGAGCACCTGTATCTGCTCGACCGCTTTGCCGGAACGGAGGCCCTGCGCGCGGACTTTGCGGCTGCGGTCGAGACTTTGCGGGAAGTACGTGTGGAGCTGGAACGACTCCGGCAGGGGGAACGGGACGCGGCTCGGCGCAGCGACATGCTGACCTTTCAGCTAAATGAGATCACGGCGGCGAAGCTTCAGCCGGGAGAGGAGGAGCCTCTCCTGGAGGAGCGGATTCGCCTGGCCAATGCCGAGCAACTGGCCGGCTGGGCCGATCAGGCGATCCAGGGTCTGGATGAGGGAGCCGAGGAGCGGGCGGCAGCCACGGACTTGCTGGGCGAGGCCGTTCAGTCCCTCGGCGCCTTGACCCGTGTGGATCCCTCGCAGTCGAATCTGCGCGATTCGGCCCAGGCCTTGCTGGACGAGCTCTCGGATCTGGTGCACGGCCTGCGGAGATATCGCGAGTCCATCGAGTTCAACCCGCGGCGCTTGGAACAGGTGGAGGAACGCCTTGAGCTTCTCCGCCTGCTGAAGCGCAAATACGGCGAGACCCTGGCGGGTATCCTGCAGTACGCTCAAAGCGCGCAGGGCGAGCTCGAGGCTATCTCCCATTCTGACGAACGGATGGCCGAATTGGCCGCGCGCGAGGAAACCCTGCTCCGCGACCTGGGGCAGAAGGGAGAAGCGCTTTCCCGCCGGAGAAAACAGGCGGCCGAAACCCTGGCCCGCGCCGTCGAGGTGGAGCTGAGCGACCTGCGCATGTCCGGAGCGCGGTTCCAGGTCGAGGATCTCTGGGAGCAGAATCCGGAAGGGGTCATCCTCGGAGATCAGCGCTTGGCGTTTGACGCAACGGGGATCGACCGGGTCGAATTCCTGGTGGCTCCCAATCCGGGGGAGGGTCTCAAGCCTCTGGTCAAAATCGCCTCCGGCGGCGAAACCTCGCGGTTGATGTTGGCCCTCAAGAGTGTCCTGGCCCGAGCCGACCGAACCTCCACCCTGATCTTTGACGAGATTGACCAGGGAATCGGGGGGCGGGTCGGGTCCATCGTGGGCAAGAAGCTGTGGCGCCTGACGCCGGACCATCAGGTGCTGTGCGTTACGCACCTCCCGCAGTTGGCAGGTTATGGCGACCAGCATTATCGGGTCGAGAAGGTAGCCCAGGGGGAACGGACGGTGACGAGAGCCCATCTGCTTTCTCCTGGCGAACGCGTGCATGAACTGGCCGCCATGCTCGGAACCCTCAGCGAGAAGACGCGAGAGTCGGCGGAGGAAATCCTGGAGATGGTCCAGGCGGACAAAGCCGCCGGGGATTAGGCCTGAGACCCTCTCTCCTGCCGGCAATCCTCTCGAGGGAGTTCCTGGGCCCACGGCTTGCAGAGCCTCTGGGATTTCTCCTTGTTTCTCCCCGTTGGCCGGGGTCATGGCCGCACGGTTGAGGCATCGCCGGTCTTCCCCTCTGGGGCGGGTCAAAGCCTGCGCGACCACCCCCCGTCCCCTATGCCCGGGAAATTTCCCCCGGGTTGTTGGGCCGCGGCCGCGCTGCCCCTGAGGCAAGGGACGCGGCTCAGCGGAACAGAGCGCCCCCGCCGTGTCAAGTCAAAAGATAATGTTACCGAGGGCGCATGGTTCTATCAAAAGATAATGTTACCGGGGCAGGCACTCCTTTCTGCGGCTTAGTAGGCTGGAACAGGGTGCGGTAGACGTCCTG
>JBEKXU010000013.1:0-85686 GCA_049511715.1 Anaerolineales bacterium | reverse complement strand
TGCCCACAAGAACAGGAAGCCGGTACTTCGGACACCAGACCAGGTGATATTTCAGGGTATATACACAACCGGCATGTCTTCGATAGCGCGGGTCAGCCATAGGAGTCGTCTTGCACCATTATACTATATCCGTCAACCATATAACATCCGAAAGGAGGCCGCCTAACGGCGGAGACGGTTTCCTCTGTCGCCTGAAGGCGACAGCCCACACCGCGAATATTTCTGTGGGGGAATTCCAGCTAGGGGCGCGGGAACTCCTGGTCGGAACCGGACATCGGTCTTCCAGGGCGTCGGCCTCCCGGGAATCTCATCCCGTTGAGGACTCCCGCCAGTCCGGAACCCGGAGACACTAGGCCGCTCGGGAAGGGCAAGCCCTCTGGACACGCAGCGGCTAGGGGGAGCCGAACGGGAGGGGTACGCGGGCTTGGCCGGCGCTGGCGTGGACGGCTGCGTGCGTCCGCCCATGCCGGAAAGGGTCGCACCTCTCTGTGGAGGGTGCGGGTTCCTTCCGCAGGGCATTCCTCTTCTCCGCTCGCCGGCCGTGTCGGATGGCGGGCCAGACCATTTGGCCCGGCCGCGGTAGAGCCCACAAGGGATCGCACGTCCCGCGGCAGGATCCAGCGGGGAGGAAAGGGAATAGGTCGGCGCCCCCCCTAGCGCAAAGCGGTCAAGCACCAGAACTGTCGGTGCCTGTCTTCGCAGGCCTGGGCCGCAACGACACGCCATGCAGCCCGTTCCAGCATGAGTTGAATGTCCGCTTTCGTGTACAGCCCCAGTCCGTGCCGGGAGAAACTCTTTCGCGCAAGGCTATTTCGGTCTGTGAAGCACAGGACGAGCCGGGCATCCGGCGCGGCCACCCGACGCAGCTCCGCCAACGCCTGATCCGGGTTTTGCCAATAGAAAAGCGAGTTCACACTGCACAGCTTGGAGAAGGAGTCGTCGGCGAAAGGAAGTGCCTCCGCTGAGGCGCAGCGGAGGACGAGTTGTCCTTCCGCGATCCGCCTCTTCTCCCGGCGACTTACGTAGGCAACCATCGAGGGGGAGGCATCAACACCGGCCACGAGGCCACGAGGCGCTCTCGATCCCAGCCGCCCGAGAAGATAGCCGCCTCCAAAGCCGATCTCCAGCACGTGATCCTCGGGGCTGACCGCCAGCGCTTCGAAGGCCGTATCGTTGAGTGCGGCATTTCGCCGGTTCCAGAGGGGTGCCAATATCGTCGGCCCCAGGATTGCGCTCGGGTGAGCCAGCTCCCTTGCCAGGAAGCGGCTTATCGTTGGAGGGGCGCTCATCCCATCCTTTTCCCTGAAGTCGCTGCGGCATCCATCCAACTTTTCCAGCGTTCGTCCTTGAGGGCGGTTGTGGCCAGATCAAACCAGTGGTTGGCGTAACCCACAAAATCCTCATCCAGTTTGGAGATCCCGGATTGGAGTGTTCCCCACAGGGCTTCATGAACTTCGGACACCGGCCACATCAGCCTGAGCCGAGCCTTGTCGGCTGGCCGGGCCTCTCCAAAATAGGACTGCAGGAACTGCTCAATCTGCTCGTCATTCAATTCGTGGTGATGGCTGAAATTGGCGAGGTCGAAGAAGATGTCTCCCATCCCAGCGTATTCCCAATCCAGGATACGAAGCTCGCCTCCCTCGTCAAGGAAGTTCAGGTTCAAGAGGTCGTCGTGACACGGGCTTGGGCGGTAGGGGATCTTGAGAAGCACCCTCTCCACCTTGCTTACTCTCTCGGCAATCCAATCGAAATCCCTGGGGAAGGTGCACTGGTGGCTTCGGGAGGCCGCCACCAGCTGCTCGATGCTCCGAAAAGCGTTGAACTCAGCGGGCAGAGGGGAGGCCTTTTCGTGAAAGAGGCGCAGCTTTCCGGCAACGCGGTTCAAGTTTTCCCTCTTACGCATCTCCGGTGGAGGCACCGTAGATCCATGGATGAAGCGGGTGACCAAGTAGTCCTCGGGTTCGATGAAATACAGAACCTCAGGGGCGATCCCCAGTTTGCCCGCTTCGAGGTTGGCCGTGTATTCCGCCTGCCGGTTGATCCCGAGCAGGTTGGTGTCCGCCCCCGTGATGCGAATGACGAAGGTCCCCTCGCCCGATTCCACCTTGAAGTTCAGGTTGGTGATTCCACCCGTGAGCGGGTGAATCGCAAGGTCAGACCGCCCTGCAAGAAAAGGGACACGCTCGATCGCTTCTTCAATGGTCAGGGGCATCCTCTCGCCTCGATGGTTGTTTCGGACTGATAGCTCATGGGAATCTGTCCCGCACGGCCCGGGCTATTTTGGACGTTCGGAGGGAGTTCGTCAAGCCGACCGAGAACCTCCCTCGAGGACGACGAGGGAGGTTCATATGCTAATCGCTTAGGGGCCGGGACCGAGAAGATTCGAGAGGGCTGAGCTCTTCGAATCCCCGGGTGTTCCGCGATTTCTCTCGTCGAATGGTCTCGGCGGCCCCTGCCGGACCTAGCTGATTCGCTCGAACTTCGCGCCGGGAGTTCCGCAGACTGGGCATTGAGCGGGCGCCTTCCCGTAGTGGGTATACCCGCAGATCGGGCACACGTAGTAGTCCTCGTTGGAGGTTTCCTTGCCCAGGTTCTCTTTGGCGCCTCGGTACAGGCTCTCGTGCACTTTCTCCACCTCGAGTGCGTACTGGAACGAGCGCAGGGCCTGCTTATTTCCATCACCCTGAGCATCCTTGACGAAGCCCGGGTACATGGTAACCGCTTCGTAGTTCTCCCCGCGGATGGCCGCCTCGAGGTTCTCTGAGGTCGTCTTGACCTCGCCCAGCGCTTTGAGGTGGTTCATGGCGTGGACCGTCTCGGCATGCGCGGCCGCCCGAAAAAGCTTCGCTGCTTGAGCATGACCTTCTTCGTCCGCCCTCTTGGCGAAGGCGAGATACTTGCGGTTGGCCTGGGACTCGCCAGCGAATCCGTCCTTGAGATCATCTTCGCTCTTAGACATCAGTGCCCTCCTCGTCGGAAATGGATTGCTTCTATTAAATCGCGCCTCCACCCGGTTTGCCATTCCGGGGACTCATGTCTTGCCTGTGATAGACGTCCTCAGAACTGCGGCGTATCCGATGCTTCGAGCCCAAAGACGCGATGCCGGTGCTATCCAGGGACCAGGGGTCGTCAGAAGAGGATGGGCTCTCGGTTGGCCCGGGTACCCCCCGGGCCCAGGCTTGGTCATGCGTCATGATGAGGAGTCGAGAGCGACCAGCGCATGGTGCCCCATCACCCCCCCACTGCGACCGCGCTCCTGCGATATGCCTCCGGCCGTCTATTCGTGGCACCCTTCAGGACCAGGCTCCCGTCCAGGAAGGCTTGGAAAGCGGCCAGTTTGTCCGGGAGTGCCTCGTTGAATAGATCAGTCTCCTGCCCAACCCCGAGTTCGCCCCGGACCCCAACCTGGACAACATAATGAGAACCGTTGTCCCCCACCTAAGGCTGGCGATCCGACCGAATATTGAAAGTTCTGGAACACCGGTCCGGCGCAGTGCCTCCCTCAGGATTCCGTTCTTGTTCAGCTGGGCGCCAGCGCTGCACTCTCCTGCTGTGACTTGAAACCCCCGGTGCGGTCCCGGAACAGACCCCAGATGCGGGTTTCGGGGCCGCTTCCTGGGTCCGTGACGGCGGCCTTGCCGAAAGGCCGAGAAACGGAGATTGCCCGTTTGGGCCGGGCGCGTATCCTCTGCATGCGCTCGGAAGGTCACAGGTTTCACCGTGTGCTTGACAATGGCTTCTTGGGTTGCCCCACCGGGGCCACACTCGCCTGGGTTTTCCCACCCTTGCAGAGATCAGGGTGCGTCATATTCGGCCTCCTCCAGGCGCACCCTCAGGGCTCCTGGAGCGCACAGGTGCCACGCGAGAAGCTGAGGTCTGGCCAGATTGATGGAGTGGCTGGTGTTCCTCCGTTGATGCCAACAGTCTACGGATTCGTTGGGGTGGGGAAGGGTGTCGGAAGACTGGCCGCACAAATGCCCGGGGCCGCGTTCAGAATCGACGCCGTGTGGACACCCCGGGTGACGCTGTTCCCCGGCCCGGCCGCGATGCCCCACCAGTTCCCGCTGGCATCGAAGGCCAGATCATTGTCGTTCTCGACCCCATTGCCGAATCCTTTGGGGGTCACGCTTACGGCCTGATTCTGCAGGATGCAACTCCCTGTAAGTGAGCCCACACCCTGGCTATCATTGAACAAGCCTCCTCCGGCGCCCGCGATGTTGTTCGCCAGAACCGAGTCGGTCACCGTCAGCTTGGCTTGGTTATAGATTCCGCCGCCCGTCGAGCCTGCGGCCTGGTTGCCGATGACAAAACTGTCCTGGATGGTCACCTCGGCAGGCGTGTCTGCTGACCCGACCAGGTCGCCAATGTTATTGACTCCGCCCCCCCCGTGGGGAATAAACGCATGAAATTCTGTGGCTACGTTCCCCGAGACCACACTCTGATTGCTGATGTTGGCGATCCCGTTCTCATTGTAAAGGCCGGCCCCTTCCCGAGCGAGATTTCCGACCAACTGGCTATCGTCCAGGGTGACCTGGCCGCCGTCATTGTAAATGCCTCCGCCGCCGAAGTCCGGGTCTTTGGAGACGTTGTATGAGATCTGGCTGTTCCGGATGGTTACTGAGGCCAGGTTGTTATCGATTCCGCCCCCGGTACTCAGCGACAGATTCTTCGTCACCACCGTGTCGACGAGTGTCAAGCCGACCGCTTGGCCCGCCCCGCCGGGATGGTTTTCGATGGCGCCCCCTGTCACTGCCTCGTTGCCTGTGAGGGTGACGTGGTCCAGGGTCACCGATCCCCCGTATATGCTCAGCGCCCCACCGTTGCCATCATGCTCATCCGAGACGTCTCCGCCGGTAATCGTGAGATCCCTCAAGGTCAGGTTCCCTCCCACAAAGACCTGGAATATCCCGAATTTGACCGGACCGGTGCGCTGAATAGTGGACCCGTTGCCGAGGATGGTCAGTTGGCTGGCGACCAACGGAAGTCCAGCGGGAGGCAACCCCTCGCGATTCGGTTGGGCCAACTTCCCGAACAGCACGGCGGGGGCGTTGTCCGCTTCCGTGAGAGTGTAAGTCCCGGCTGGAAGGTAAACGGTCGAACTGCCAGGGGGCAAGTGGCACTGATCGACTGCCTGCTGGGTCAAAACGCTTTGAATGGCGGCCCCCAAAGAGCAATTCCCAGCCTGGCCAAAGGGATAGACTTCCTGGACGAAGGTATTGACAATCACCGCGTCGGAGGGCGCCGCGGGAGCAGCCGTGGGGCCGGGGGTGTCAGTTGCCGGCGGGACCGTGGGAGCAGGTGTGTTCGTCGCCGCTTCGCTGGAAACTCCTGCCGGAGAGCTGAAAAGAGAGGGGCTGCTGATGGATGGGGAAGGGGTTGCAACAGGCTGTGAGAGGTTCCCGGCGAGACTGCATCCCGCGAGTGCAACCACAAACAAGGGAGAGACCCAATACAGTTTCCACTTCCCAATCATCGTGTCCTCCGGGGCATGAAATAGCATATATGAGATGATTATAATCCGAAACCTATAAGATCCTTGAGCAATGTTCAGCCCCATCGGGATTTGGAAATGGGAAAGCGAGCACGCTTGTGAGGCGTACCCGATGGGTAGATAGGAAGACTGGAGGCTTCGGACGATGCTAAGTGGCTGGGGGCTGACGTCAGCCGGGCCGGGGGGCTTGCGCGGATGTTTCTGAGGGGATCACCTTTTCAGGATGGGACGAGGAGAGGGGCCTTGCGGCAATGCAGCCGGGGGTTGCGGAGATAACCGAAAGAAGCCGCTGGGTCGGAACACCAGATGGGGTTCCGGTGCGGCCTTGGCTGCCAGGCGGATAGAGACCCGCACCTACGTTCCCTGCACCGGGTGGCAGATTTCTCTTGACGAAGGGGATTGCGACATTGTCCCTCGTTAGGCGAGGCGTCTGCGTGAGATACAGGCCGCTGCCCCGAAACGTCGAGAGACGCCAAGGGGTAGACCAGGCAGGGCCGGAGTAAGGCTCTGCTCAAAGTGGCTGGGGCAAGTGCCCTACGCTACGCAGTGCCAAAGCTCGACCAGGGGGGGCAGTCCGACGGCATTTCGTGCCGCCCGCACACGTGTGTGGGTTGAACGCCTCCCTGGTCCGATCGGGAGGCGTTTCTTATTGAAGCCCTATGGGAGATGCCGCCCGGCGCGGCCGAGGTGAGGGCCAGGGGGGGATCTCTGGAGGGCGGCGGCCCGGCCCAAGGCCGGAGGCCTCCAAGGATTGAGAGCGTGAGATCGGGGAAGGAGGCCCAGAATGGATTTAGCGGCGAGGGCCTTTTACACCAACCGCAGGATCCTGAAATTCCTGAGGCTTCTGGCGATCATTGCCGGGCCGGGCATCCTCGTGATGGTGGCGGACAACGACGCCGGCGGGATCACGACGTACGTCGCCACCGGGGCCAAGTATGGGTATGGGCTGATCTGGTTCCTGGTCTTGCTTGGGCCGATTGCCTATGTCGTCCAGGAAATGACCGTCCGCCTGGGAGCGGTCACGAAGCGCGGTCATGCCGAGGCCATTTTCGATGCCTTCGGCACGTTCTGGGGATGGTTTTCCCTCTTTGATCTGACCCTCACCGATTGGCTGACCTTGATCAGCGAATTCATCGGGATGACGGCGGCTCTGCAGATCTTTGGCCTCGCCAACTGGGCCACGGTCGTGATCGTGTCGGTCCTGATGGCCTTCATGGTCCTGCAAGGGCGCTACTGGACCTGGGAGAAAATCGCTCTCGCCTTTTGCGTGATCAACCTGATCTATATCCCGGCCGCCTTTCTGGTGAATCCCCATTGGTCGGATGTCGCCCGGATCGGGCTGATCCCCAATCTGCCCGGGGGGTTAAACAACACCATGTTCTTCTTCCTGATGGCCAATGTCGGCACAACCATTGCCCCCTGGATGGTCTTCTTCCAGCAGAGCGCGGTCGTGGACAAGAATCTCAAGGAGAAGGACATATTGTGGAGCCAGCTGGACACCGCGATCGGATCGGTTTTCACGGTGGTCGTCGCGATCTTCTGCGTCGTCGTCACTGGCGCCGTGCTCCACGGCGTGAACATCCAGAGCGCAGCGGAAGCGGCCGTGGCGCTGATGGGTATCAACAAATACGCGGGAGCATTCATCGCGATTGGGCTGTTCGATGCCGGCTTCCTGGGGGCAATCTGCATCTCCCTCTCCAGCTCCTGGGCGGTGGGCGAGGTTTTCGGCTGGGCGCACTCCCTGAACAACAAAGTGAGAGAAGCCCCCTGGTTCTATGCCCTCTACTTCCTCCTGCTCGTCTCGGCCGGGATCGTCGTCCTGATCCCCGGGGCGCCGCTGGTCGTGATCACGCTCTTTGTTCAGGTGGTCGCAACCACCCTGCTACCCGCGGCCTTGGTGTTCCTGATCCTGCTCCTGAACAATGAAGAGCTGATGGGGACGCACAGGAACACCACCTTCCAGAACGTGGTCGACTTCGCGATTGTTGTCGGGCTGATCCTTCTTTCCTCGGGATACAGCTTGACGACCTTGTTCCCCAGCCTGCTGAAGTAGAAGAGGGGTGCGTCGATGGAAACCATACGGAACGGGATTCGCGGCCTGGCCGACCTGATCCGGGAAACCAATCGGAAGTACAAGACCCCGCGCCTCAAGATGACGCCCATGGTGCGGGTTTCGCTCCTGTTGCTGCGAGCCTATTTGATTGGCATGATCCTTCTCTTGATCTACAAGTTTGTCACGGTTGTAGCTGCTCGCTGAAGAGGAATCCAATGGACACGAAGGCCAAGATTGGGACGCCCGTGATGGAAGCCTCTTTCTTCCTGAGCGAGATTCTGGGTGTTCGGGTGACCATGGAGCAGAAGGCGGTCGGCAAGCTTGAGGATCTGGTCATCAAAGAGGAGGAGACCCTGCCAGTCGTGACATACCTCGTGGTCTCCCGGCCGTTTGGAGAGACGGCTGTGATTCCCTGGAGTGCGGTCGCGACCATGGACACCAAAGCGGTTGCCCTTTCCTTAATCGACCTCGCTGCCTTTCTGGGCAAGCCGGATGACCACGCCGTCCTCTTGAGAGACCACATTCTGGACAAGAAGGCGATTGACATGGACGGCCGCGAAATGGAGGTCGTTTACGACATCAAGCTGGTCCTCAGGAACGGGAAGCTGTACGTCAGCGACGTTGATCTCAGCCGCTATGGCCTACTGCGCCGCATGGGACTGAGCGGCCTGGCGAACTGGTTGTACAGCCTGGGCGAAACGATCCGCGACAAGACGATTTCCTGGTCGTATATCCAGCCCTTGCCCGAGGACCTGGGGAGTTTCCACGG
Source organism: Anaerolineales bacterium (assembly GCA_049511715.1). GTDB lineage: Bacteria > Chloroflexota > Anaerolineae > Anaerolineales > RBG-16-64-43 > JBEKHT01. The sequence goes on along the minus strand of JBEKXU010000013.1, from coordinate 77,373 downwards.
GAACCTGCGGTTCAAGGTGCTCAAGGAGAAGCTGGCCGACATTGAGCCGGTTGACCTGGCGGATATCTTCGAGGAAATGGATCCCGACCAGAGGGTGAAGCTCTTTGACGCGCTCGAGACCGAGCAGGCCTCGGACACCCTGGAGGAGATCGAGCCGAGCGTGCAGAGGGACCTGGTCGAGTCCCTCCCAGTCGAGAAGGTGGCTCACCTGGTCGACCAGATGACGACGGGACAGGCCGCCGATGTCCTTTCGATCCTTTCGGCCTCGGAGGCGAACGGGATCTTGAAGCTTCTCGATCCCGAGAACGCCCAGAAGATACACGCGATCATGGATCACCACGAGGAGCGCATTCTGGACTTTGCCACCCAGGAGTACATCGGCTTTCCACCCGGTAACACGGTTGAAAAGGCCCAGGACGAGTATCGAACCGCAGCCAAGGGCAAGGATGTGGTCATGTACATCTATGTCGTCGACCCGCAGGGCCGGCTGCTGGGGGTGATCGACATCAAGGAGCTGCTCCAGGCAGAGGACAATGCGCTCCTGAAAGACATCCTGGTCGACAACTACATCAGCCTGGAGCCCGACAGCACCCTCAAAGAGGCCTACGAAATGTTCGCGCGCTACGACTACCGCGCGTTGCCCATCACCGACCAGGAGCGCAAGATCCTCGGGGTGGTGACCTACCGGGACGTAATGAACCTGAAGCACCGGTTCGTGGAATAGCCTCGCACCGAAAATTCTCGGACCGTAGCCCTCATCCTTGCGTGGCTGACGGGGGCACACTGCTACTTCTCCGCTGGACGTCTCGGTGAGACGGCACCGCTTGCGAGATTGCCAAGGTGACCCGGGAAGGGTTCCCGGATCGTGATAAAGGGCCGACGGCCGGCAGCGGGGAGTGGCCGCGTTCCGAGCAAAATCCTCGGCCAAGGCAACGGTGCGTGGCTGGCCGCCCGGGTTATGCGCTGGGTCTTCAAGACCGCCGGGGCCAGCACCGCTGGCGACGGATCGGGGGGTCGCTTATGATCCAGAGGAACCGGAGTCAGTGCCGGACGCGGGCCTTCCGGGTCCATTGGCCATCCAGCCCCAGTTCGGAGGGGGGATCTCTGAAGGCTCAAGCGGGAAAGAATGACTTCGCCGGCTTGGTATTGGCGCAGAGGGGCTGGCGTTCGCGCTGGCAGGCGCGAGGGCCTAGGCCAGTTCATGCACGCTTTCCTCCACGGGCTCCCGAATATGGCTTTCTGCCAGACGGAGCTCGCTTCGACTCGGGCCTGGGTGCCCGGCTCTGCCCCGGACGCGCAAGGAACGAGGTCCGGCGGCAACCCTTCTGCGGTCCGCTCCCGGTCGTATCCAACGCATGTCGCCACCCGGGAAAACGTCGCGAAAAGAGGAGGTCAAGATGAAAGATGTCTCTCGGCAAGCGGTGGTTGCCGTCACGGTCCTGGCCACGATCGTGGTCAACATCCTGGCGGACGCCCTGCCCATCAACGGGCTGAACACGGCGGCCATTTCTAACTCCTTCCATATCTACTTTGTGCCGGCAGGATATGTATTTTCGATCTGGGGTCTGATCTACATCGGCTTGATCGCCTACGCCGCCTACCAGGCCCTGCCGTCTCAGCGGGAAAACCCGCGGTTGCGGGCGACGGGCTGGTGGATTTCCCTGGGTGGGCTGGCCAATATCGCTTGGATTTTTTTCTGGCATTATGAGCTGTTTCCTCTCACCCTGGTTGCGATGCTGGTCTTGCTGGCCACGCTGCTGATCACTTACCTGGGTCTGCGCAGAGGCCAAACTGCTCCCTCGGCCGGCGAGACCTGGGCCGTGCGAATCCCCTTCAGCCTCTATTTGGGCTGGATCACGGTGGCGACGATCGCGAATGTTTCTGACGTGCTGTGGTCCCTCCAGTGGAACGGTTTCGGGATCACTCCTGAAGCTTGGATGCTGATCATGCTGATCGCGGTCTTCGCAATCGCCTCCTGGATGAACCTGGTCCGCCGAGATGTGGCCTTTACTCTTGTCATCGTTTGGGCGCTCGCAGGAATCGTCGTCCAGCAATCTGCGGTGGCGCTGGTGGCCAATGCGGCGGGAATTACCGCTGTCCTGGTAGTTGTGACTCTGGTCCTTGGGCTCTTCCCATTGAGACCGAGGGAAGCCAAGAGAATATAGAAGCCTTGGGCGTCTGACGCCTGCGGCCCTGAACCGGATCCAGCCGGTCCCCTCTGGCACGATGAGGAGGCTCAGGCTGCCGCCTCACCCAACCGGCTGGCGGTGGCGCCCAGAATCGAGGTCTTGGAGGTCCTTGCAAATTGGTTTGGCGGTCGACCGCGGGCCGAACCCCTTCCCTTTATTCAGGAGACCGCAGGCTTTGCGAGGATTTGCATTTTCTGGTCAACAACCCTTGCAGGGATCAGCGATTCTGCGAGGAGAAGATTTGCCCGCTGGGCTTGCCGATCCGCAGGAGGAGGCATTCGCCTCGGGCGAGGCCAGGGCTTTCAACCTCGAGCCCATTCGGTTTGGGCTTCAATCGGAAGTTCCTGCCGGCTCCAGGCAACCCTCGGTGCCACCGACTCGGTCAACTCTGGCCAAATGGAAATCCCCAGGGGCTGGAAAGTCGGATTCCTTGGTGCAACCAAAGCTGCTCGGGAGCCCTCGCGGGGTGCCCGACGAGTTCTCAGGGGACCGCCGGGTCGCTCGGAGAGCCCTGCGGTTGGTCGCGCCTAGCGAGCGCGGAGCCGGAACGCACGGCGACAATCTCGGCCAAGATGCTGAGTGCGATCTCCTCGGGCGCGCGGCCCCCCAGGGCCAGTCCGATCGGCGCACGCATGCGCGCCAGTTGGGCCGGGGCGATTCCCTGTGCCAGCAGCCGCTCGCGCCTAAGCCTCTGGGTCCGCTCGCTGCCCAGCGCGCCCACGTAGAAAGCATCGCTGCGCAGCGCAACCAAAAGTGCCGGATCGTCAATCTTTGGGTCGTGAGACAAGACGACGACCGCGGTGGAGGGGGTCAGCCCGATCGCCAGCAAGGCTTTGTCCGGCCACAAGTTAGTGACTTGGTCCGCCTGCGGAAACCGGTCGGAGGTCCCAAACGCGCGTCGAGGGTCGACGATGACCAGGCGGAAGCCAAGCAGTTTCCCAATCTTGGCCACCTCCATTCCGACGTGCGCAGCCCCCACGACGATAAGAGTCGGCGGCGGCAGCTGGGTTTCGAAGAAGATCTCAGTGCCGGAGGGATAGTCGTGGATCTGGGTGCCGGCGACAGCCAGGGCGGCCTGCGCCTCCCGCAAGACCTGGGGGAGCAGCTCCGCCGCCAGAGACCCAGCGACTGAGCCATCCTGAGGAACCAGGAGGGTCTGCCCGAGCAGCTCCGAAGGGCCCCGGATGATCGTGGCCCGCACGAGGGGTGACCCCTTCTCCAGGGAGGACCGGAGGAGATCGAATGCGCTCGGTCCGCCTTCGGGACCCGGACGGAGCAGAGGGGCGAGCGGCTCAATGAAGATGTCCATTTCCCCGCCGCAAGCGAGACCGACCTCGAGCGCAGCGTCGTCGGAAACACCGTAGTGGACCGACCTGGGGCGACCCGTCTTCAGTACCCCCAGCGATTCCTCGACCACGGCGCCCTCCACGCAGCCGGCACTCACCGAGCCGGCCATTTCCCCGGAGCGGCTGACCGCCATTTTTGAACCCGGGATGCGCGGGGAGGACCCCCAGGTGCGCACGACTGTGGCCAGAGCCACCGCCTCCCCCTGAGAATTCCATCGAAGGATATCGGCCAGGACGTCTCTCACGAGTCACCCCACTTTCCAGCGCTGCACGGGCATCCTGAGGGGCTCCAAGAACGGAGGAGGGGCTGGATTCCGGACCCATTGCCAGACGGCGCCTCCAGTTTCCTCCGCCCGCGGCACTGGCAATGCCTCACTCCTCGTAAGGCGCCGATTCCTTAGCAGGCTGAGCTTCTTGACGAAGGGCCCAGCCCGCTGGTGCGAGGAATACCACGCGCCATCGACAGGACCCCGAAAAGATCATATCATGCGGGAGTCCTGGGAAAGGGCTGCGAGAGGGGAGACATGGGCGGTGCCTATGGGGGGCCCTGGATGCGGCCCCATTTTCCAGCCGTGCGGTAGACTTCACTTGGAGCGGGCTTGGCGGGATGACTCGCGTGCGGTCATTATCGGAAGCCTGCGCACGGAGCAAGCCGAGCGGAGAGTCCTTGCCGCTTGCGGGCAAGACTTGTTCCACGACCTCAGCGGGGGGATCCCCTAGTCCCTGAGAGAGCTCAACCATGGAGATGGACCCGGAAGCCAAGGTCCTCAGCGCTTCATTGGTCGGGGAGGTCTTCAAGGCCCTGGGCCTACCGGAACACGGTTGGGCCCGGCGCGCGTTCGCACCGTTGTTTTCTCTGGCAACGGATCGGTTTTCCACGATTGGCCTGACCTTTGATCGTCTATGCAGGGACGATGGCTTTCCCAACGCAGCCCAGTGGGCTCTCTCGAATTGGTGCCAGAACATAAGGGTTCGAGGAACAGAGAACATTCCTCCCGAGGGCCCGCTCTTGGTCGTCTCCAACCATCCCGGGACCTACGACATGCTGGTCGTGGCCTCTCAGATGAAGCGCAATGATCTGCGGATCTTCGCCACGAACATCCCGTTTCTCATGGCTCTCCCCAACGCCTGCCGTCACTTCTTCTTCGTCGACTCCGACCCCTATGCGCGCATGACGCGCGCGCGCGATGCCGTGCGCCACCTGCGGGGTCGGGGAGTCGTCCTGCTGCAAGGCACCGGCCTGATCGACCCCGACCCTGCCGTTTCCGAGGGGGCCTCCCAGAGCCTTGAGGGGTGGTCCCGCAGCGTGGACCTCTTCTTGAGCCTCGCCCCCAATACGCGCGTCCTGCTGTCTGTTGTCAGCCACGTGGTTTCCCTGGCCTGGGCTCGCAGCCCCCTCACCTGGCTGCGCCGCCAGCCCATTGACAAGAGGCGCCTGGTCGAATTTGGTCAAGTGCTTCAGCAGATGTTTCTTCCCGGCAGCCTGTACCTCTCCCCGCGCCTGTCTCTGGCTCCCCCCGTTTCGGTTGAGACCCTGCGGTCGGAAAGCGTATCCGGCCGCCTCCTGTCGGCCCTGATCGTGCGGGAAAATAAACTGCTCGAGGAGCATCTGGCCGCGTTCGGCAAGCCCTGAGCCTTCCGACAGACTCGTCGCAGCATGTTTCTGGTCGGAGGCTTCGACCGCAGGTGGATCAGCTGGCCGCTAACCGTGGAAGGGCTTGCCGTCGACGAGGGCGGTGAAGGTCGGGTCACCCGCAGGAATCTGTCCCGACAAATTGTGCTCGCCTGGCATCTGCTGGGCCCCTGCGGTCAAATGCCATCCCGTCGCCACGCCAGCAGCGCAGCCAGGACTTTGAGGTTTATGGCGAAGTCTGTGTCGACATGGTCGGTGAGTTCGAGGTCGACCGCCGCGAGCCCATCCAGGGCAGCCCAGTCGGCCAGGTCTCCCGTGATCAGGCATCCCGTCTTGACCGGTGGGTAAGGATACGTGCTCACCGCCGCGATTGCCTTGGCGAGATTCACAGAACGTGGCAAAGGCGGATTGCCGCCTGGAAAGATGCCCAGGGCCGCGCTGTGGTAGCTGATGAGGGCGTCGAAGTGCTCTTTGACGATGTAGCGCTCAAGCGCGAGCGTCTCCGGCTCGGAAAACGGATGGTCCCCGGCGGTCAAGGAAGCTGCGTCGTAACACCCATGACTCGGCCAAGTGGCCTGCCAATAGGCGTTCCAGTTGCGGTTCAGGTCCACCCCGTGGGCATTTCCACGTCCGGCGGCGCTCTGCCCACGCGCCTCGCCGTCGGGATTGAGGTCCTCCAGAATGGCCAGGGTATTATCGGGCGGGATCAGCTCCGGGTGGGCGGAAAGGTACGGGATCAGCTCGTCCGCCAGCGCGATCGTGTTCCATTCGCTCCCCCCGTGGATGCCGAAAACCATCAGTCGCTTGTAGGATCCCGATCCAAAAACGAAGATCTGGAGGGGCCGGCCCTCGACGGAATAACCGATCACCAACGGAATCGGGGTGGGCACAACGGTGGGCGTCCGCGCTGCCTCCAGCGCCACGACCTCGGCATGAGAGGGGGCTAGATCCGTTTCGAGGGTGGGCGTGCTGGCCGGGGTCGGCGTCAGGGAGGGGACAGCCGTTGTCGGCCTAGGCGTGGCCGAAGGCGCCTCTGAGGCCGTGGGCGTAGCGGAGCTTTTCACCGGCGGAGTAAGGCTGGCGCTGAGCAGTGGCTTCGGGAAAGGCCCGAACCGCCCGGTGAGCAGTGCCAATCCCAACAGGGCAAGAGCGACCAGATCGACCGCCCAGACGGCGACGACTAGGCAGGACAGGCGAGCGCGTCTCGGACGTGATCCGGCGGCTAGTGGTTGGTTTCTGTTGTCAGCCATGCGAACGACCACTTACGGCTTTCGAAAGCAGGGTCGATAAAGGGAGAGCCGGACTTGCAAAATACGATGCCCTTCTTTCGCAATCCGCACCGGGACTTTTATCCCTGAACTCTGCGGCCCCGACGCGAATTCGCGGCGCGTTCCGACAGCCGGCGCGATGCTACCCTTGAAAAGCAAGCACGCATGCGAAAAGGTCCTCCTCCGGGCCGGTGGAACAAAAAAGGCCGGCCTGAACAGGGCGGTTTTCTTCCCAACTTCTTCCGAGTGAGGCGCTCGCCCGGGAACGTGATGATCTTGCCGGCGGTCGTCTACAAGGGAGGCTTGTTGGAACGCCCCATGGCTTGGCCCTCCCAGTGAGTGGTGCCGAGGGAACAACGGGTCCCCCACTAACCTTCCCATCGGTTACCTTCCCAGGAAAACCTGATCCCCGCGCGAGCGCTTGGTCCGAAGCACCTCCGGTTTCAGGATTTCGGCAGGAGGAGTCTTGTATACAGATAAGAGAACCCGAAGGCAAGCACCAGGCCTCCCGCAATATCTGCCACGTAGTGCTGCTTAATTAGGACGGTCGAGGCCACGATGAGGGCGGTCCATACCGCCAGGATGATCCCCAGACGGCGATCGATGCGGAACCAGTGGATGGCCAGGACGGTCGAGAGGGAGGTGTGCAGGCTGGGGAAATCATTGAAGGGATTATCCGTAGCGTACACGTTGTTGATCATGCGGGTCAGCACGTCGGTCCCGGTCAGGACGGGGCGGATCACTTCACTCTGCAGGAAGAAATAGAAGCCGTAGCTCACCAGCCAGGCAGAGATAAGGGCCAGGCACGCGGACTGGAAGACCCGAGTTCGGAACACCAGGAAAATAATGAGGGTAGCATAGACCAGGGGAACCAGAGAATCATAAGGAATAACGAAAATGGGGACGACGGGCAGCGCGGCGTCCAAGGGGGTTCGCAGATTTATTACGGCCGGCCCGTGATTGAGCAGGTCATAGATCTCGTTGGTGAAATAGACCGCCACGACCAGCGCGAGGCAGATTAAAGCGTTGATCCATCCCGTTCCGAAAACGCCCGCCCCAAAAAGCCGTTTCACCCAGCTTCTCATGAAGCCTCCTTTAGGGTGCTGAGAGCCAAATCGGCGAACCCGCCTGGAGATAGAAAAACCCCACCAGGTCACCTCCTCAAGAACCCGGCCTCATCCGGGGCCCCTTTTTGGGGCAAGGCCGGCGTTGCCGCAGGGGTCTGCTCCCGACCGTGGCCACAAGAACTCGGAGCCTCAAGGAGTGTAGCATATTGTGTTCGCCCAAGCAGAACCCGATGCAATGGCGATCGTTGTGTTGGATACCTCCATCCGGCGGCAGGCCCATTGCGGGCTCATGGAGAGAGTCTCGCTTCGGGGAAGGCGCGCTGGGTGCCATGTCTTTTCAGATGGCCCGAGCAACAGGGACATTCGGCGAGCAACCAACCCGATTGCAGTGCGGGGCTAGGGGAGGCAGAATTGACCTCCGTCCCTCCGGGACCCGTGGCTTGGGGGTCCTCTTCGCGATGTGGCCAGGCTGGCGGGAGCGGATCTTTGAGAAGCCCCCGAGGGAAAGGATGACCGTGCCAAGGAGGGATGTATGAGGTACGATATGGCGTGCAGGGAGGTCGCTCGCGTCCGCTGAGCTATCAAGCGCAACGCACAAGAGGCCGGAAATGCAGATGTATTTACGTCTGGCATGGCGGAACATTTGGCGTCATCGGCGTCGGACGGTCATCGTGGTGGCGGCCCTGGGCCTGGGCCTGGGGCTGATGATGTTCTACGACGGCATGATCGCCGGGTTTGAGCAGGCTATCTACGGCAATGCCATCCGGGTGCTTGGCGGAAACATACGCGTGCATGCCGCCGGCTATAGTGCGAGCCCCGACAGCACGCCGCTCCTGCCTCTGCCGGACGATCAGGCCGTGCTAAGGGCGGCCCAAGCGATCCCGAATGTGGTAGTCGCGTCGCGGCGGATCAACACGGGAGGACTGACCAGCAACCGCGAGGGAGCCTTTGCCGTAAGCATCATCGGGATCGAACCGGAGCGGGAGGCACCCGTCGACGTGATCGCGCAGCACGTCACGCAGGGCCGTTACTTGACCTCCGGCGATGAGGACATGATCCTGATCGGGAAGGGCCTCGCCGATCTCATGGATGTCCAGGTGGGCGATCGCATTACGCTAGTGGGGCGCTCGACACATAATCAGATGCGCCAGCGGACGATGACGGTAGTCGGAATCTACAGCATCGGCGTTTCATCGATTGAGCAGGACACCGTATACATTTCGCTGGGGGAGGCCCAATACTTGTATGGCCTGCCGGGGCAGGCCACCGAGGTCGTCGTCACCCTCAAGAAGCTGGGGGAGGAGCCGCCGGTGATCCGTTCGCTGAGCCGCGCGTTGCCGGGCTACGAAATTGAATCCTGGGCCCAGGCCTTCCCGGACCTCCAGGCAACCATCGGGGCCAAGAACGGTGCCATGACCGCCTTCAGTGTCATCATCCTGTTGATTGCGGGGATCGGGGTTCTCAATCTTCTGCTGATGGCGGTCTATGAGCGGACTCGCGAAATTGGGCTGCTGGGCGCCATGGGCCTCCGACCCGGCCAGATCATGGCTCTCTTCGTGACCGAAGGGGCCATGCTGGGTCTCGTGGGCGTGGCGGCGGGGGCCGTCCTGGGTCTGGTCTTGAACGGCGCCCTCGGGGTTGTGGGAGTCGACTACAGCCGATTCGCGGGCATGACCGACTACATGGCCCTGATCAGCGGGCGGGTCTACCCGACCTTGGCTTTGAGTTCGATCCTCAGCCGAGGCTTGCCGGTCCTGCTGATTGCGATCCTGGCCTCCCTGTACCCGGCGCGCGAGGCGTCGCGCCGCGAGCCCGCGGCCGCGCTGCACTCGGTTTAGGCAAGGACTGAGGCGGAAGAGAGGCTGGAATGTTGCAGCTTTACCGCATGGCCTATCGCAATCTCAACCGAAACCGTCGCCGATCGGTTCTGTCATCCCTGGCAGTCTCCTTGGGACTGATGCTGCTGATGCTGATGGCTGCCATTGTGCGAGGGGAAATCCAGGGCTCGATCCAGTCTTCCATCAAGCTGGTGAGCGGAGATCTGCAAATCCGGGCTGCCTCCTACGTCGAGGCAAAAAGCAGCCTCAAGTGGGAGGATCTGGTGGCCAATCCCGATGCGCTGGCGGCGCAGGTCGAGACCCTGCCTCAAGTCAGCGCAGCAACGCCCAGGCTGTTTGCCACCGCGATCGTCGCGGCCGGAAATCTGTCCAGCGGGGTTCAACTGATCGGAATCGACCCGGGATCGGCAGCGAATGCTCCTTTTGCGGGGGGAATGGTGGCCGGGAGCTTACTGACTCCGGGAGATACGGAGGGCATCCTGATCGGGCAGCCGTTGGCCCAGAAGTTCGGGCTGCGAGTCGGGGATACGGTGAATCTCTCCGCCAATACCTCGAACGGAGATGTCGCCCAGCAGACGTTCATCGTTCGAGGCATTTTCTCGACTCACACACCGACTTATGACGAGAGCACGCTGCTGATGCCGCTCCAGAAGGCCCAGGCGTTTACCCAGACCCAGAACCACGCCAGCACCATCTTCGTCCTCCTGAAGGACCCAGATCAGGCCCAGGCTGTGGCGGCGGCCCTGCGCGCCCCCGGGTATCAGGTGCTGACCTGGCAGACGATGAACGCGCTAACTCTGCAGACCGAACAGCTGGCCAATGCATACATGCTCGTCCTGTACCTGATCGTTCTGGCGGTCACTGCGACCGTTGTGGTGAACACTCTGATCATGGCCGTATTCGAACGGACGCGGGAGATCGGCATTCTGGCCGCGATTGGGATGACGGGGCGGCGGATTATGGTTCTCTTTCTCGCGGAAGCGAGCCTGTTGGCGGTGGGCGGCATTCTTTTCGGATTGGTCCTGGGCTTTCTCGTGTGCCTTTACTTCGAAAAGGTAGGTTTTTACGTCGGCAATTTGGGTACGACCGGCTTCCTGCTGGGCGACAGGCTCTACGCCCTGCTGACGGCCGGCGACACGATCAATCTCATGATCGCGGCGCTGGTCATCACCCTGGTCGCTTCGCTCTATCCGGCCGTCCTCGCCGCGCGTCTCGAGCCCGTCGAAGCACTGCGCGCCGAATAGCAAGGAGATCGACATGGAAGTAGCACGAGTTGAGAACGTCACGCGCGTCTTCAAAGTTGGGGAAGTCGAGACTCGGGCCCTAAGGGGCATCAGCCTGAGTTTTGAAAGCGGCGAATTCAGCGCGCTGGTCGGACCTTCGGGCTCCGGCAAGACTACCCTTCTCCAACTACTCGGCTGTCTTGACCTTCCGACAGAGGGGCGAGTGTTCATCAACAGCAAGGAGGTCACGCACCTGAATCGAAACCAGCGGGCGGACCTCCGCAGGGCAACTCTCGGATTTGTTTTTCAGTTTTTTGCGCTCATTCCCACCCTGACCGCCTATGAAAATGTCGAAATGCCGCTGCTGCTGATCGGAAAAGGGGCCTCCGAGCGCCGCGAGCGGGTCACTCAACTGCTGGAGGCGGTGGGCATGGCGGACCGAGCCGACCATCGCCCCGACCAGCTGAGCGGAGGGCAGCAGCAACGCGTGGCGGTTGCCCGGGCCCTGGCCCCCAAGCCCTCCGTCATTTTGGCGGATGAACCGACGGCGAATCTGGACACGGCCAATGGCGAACAGATCATGGAAACCATGACCCGTCTGAACAAGGAGACGGGGGTGACCTTCATTTTCGCCACCCATGACCCGCGAGTTATCCGCTACGCGCGGCGGGTGATCACGTTGCGCGACGGTCTGGTCGCGGAAAATGGCTCCGGCGGGGGAAAAAGGTAGGAGCAGGACATGGCACCGAAGCTTTGGCTGTCATTGGGGTTGGCACTCGCCCTTGCGGGATGCACGGGGGTGGGAGGATCTTCGGCCCCAGCCGTGCCCACCTTGATCCTGTCCACACCGGCCGCCTCGCTGGCGCCAGTCAGCGGAGGGGTGACCGCCTCAGGCATCCTCGTCGCCGCGCAAGAGGCGGATCTGGCCTTCACCGCAGGGGGCCAGGTAGTCAGCGCCCCGGTGGCGCTGGGTGACAATGTACAAGCCGGACAACTGCTGGTGCAACTTGATCCCGCCGCGGCTCAGCGCGAACTGGATCAAGCACAGCGCAATCTGGCGGAGCTGACTTCCTCCCAGGCGATCGCAAACGCCCAACTGGCCCTCGGACAGGCGGAGCAGGCGTTTACCGACGCCCAGATAAACTACAACAATGTGGTTGTGAACTATCCCAAAGGGGAACTGCTCGACGCCCAGGATACCCTGGCCAAGGCGACCGCCCACTACCAGTACGTTGCCAACCACCACGATCCCGGGACCTCGGGATTGATCCAGGTTGGGCTGGCCTACCATTACTATATCCAGGCTCTGCAGGACGAGCAGAAAGCGGAGTCGGACTACCTTGCCAAGCGGCCCTCTGGCGTGGGGGCCTCTCAATCCACAGTGGACATCGTCACCGGCCAGTATGAGGTTGCCAAGGCGAACCTGTCCGCGGCGCAGAATTACCTAACGGCTCTCCGCGGGGAAGCGGTCCCCGCCGGCGCAACCGGGGCCCAGTTGAGTGGGTTGGCCGACGCAAGAAGCCAACTCGCCGAAGCGCAACGCCAGCTCGCAGCGACCAGGCTGATCGCTCCGTTTTCCGGGACCGTTTCGGCGGTGAACGTGGTCGGGGGCGATTATGCTGCTCCGGGCGAAACCCTCGTCAGCCTCGTCGACGTGTCCCGGCTCCACGTCGAAACCACCGATCTAAGTGAGCGAGATGTGCCGCAGGTCAAGGTCGGACAAGCGGTCATGGTCCTGTTTGAAGACCTTAATCAGAACGTGACCGGGCACGTCCGCTCCATCTCCCCAACCGCTGGCACCCTGGGCGGCGACGTCGTCTACAAGGCGGTCATTGATCTGGACAACCAACCCGATGGCGTGCGCGCCGGGATGAGCGTGAAGGTGAACTTCGGGTCCGGCTCGTAGGATGGAAGGGATCCTCGCGCGGCCTGGGATGGGCTTGGCCCGCTGAGTCTGCCGCAGGATCATCCTGGGTTGCGGCCGCATCGCCCACGCCGGCCGGAATGCCAAAGGACATGATCGTGACCGCAGCCAGAACCCCGAAGAATCCGAGCGGCAGCGGAGTGAACCCCAGAATCCCAGCCAGCGGCGAGAACGGCAGGCCAAGGCCCACCGCTACGACGGCGAGGACAGTGATCACCAAAGGAAGGTTTGGCCGGTTGCGGAAGGGGTTCGCAGCCGTGCGGATGATAGGAAGCACGAGCGTCTCGGTGGCTAGCGACTCCACAAACCAACCCGTGTGGAACAGCTGCTCCGAGGCGTGGAAGGCCCGCAGCCGCACGAAGAAGGTGAGAAACTCGGACATGGAACTGACCGGTCCGGTGAGCAGAATGAAGTCACGGATGAGGCTGATGTTCCAGTGGTTGGGCTTGAGCACCAACGAGGGGTGGACCCGATAAGTGGGGACCGTGACCTGCGAGAGGTCATATAGCAGGTTGTTGACCAGGATCTGGGTCGGGGCATGGGCAGGAAGAGCAAGAAGATGATCGCCCCTGCCATGCTGAACAGGTTGCGGAAATTGGAACTCATGCCCATCATCAGGTACTTGATTACGTTACCAAGAAGGCGTGAGACTCCGGGGGCCCCAAAACAAAAAAGGCCCTGCGACGCTTATCGCAGGGCCTTCCCATGGTGCGGAGGGTCAGCTAGTTCTTGACCACGACGTTGCTGGCCTGCAGCCCCTTCGGACCCTTTTCGATCGAGAATTCGACCGTCTGTCCCTCTTCCAGGTTGCGATAGCCCTCACCCTGGATGGCGGAGAAGTGCACGAAGACATCCTCCCCGCCCTCGCGGGAAATGAAGCCATAGCCTTTCCCGCCGTTGAACCACTTGACCGTTCCAATGACACGTTCGGACATTCTGTTTGCCTCCTTCAGGCATCGAACTGTATCGGTGTTAGGCGTTCCGTGTGTTCCATTGGACGGCCGTAATAAAATGGCCCACGGGAATTCCCGTGAGCCACCGTCGTTCCTGCTTCCAACGTGAACCAACCGGAATCCTACAACCCGTAATATACCAACTCCTGGCTTCATTGTCAAGGGGCTGATTGGCTTCCTCGTCGCGAATCCGACTCCCAATCCGGAAGCTGCGTCGGGACGGGCTGCAGAGCCATCGCGTTCCAGGCCCGGTTTCACCCGCTCCTTTCGTGAGAAGGGCCGTCCTGTTCCTGCCGCTATTTTGCCCGGGGGCCTTCCCATCCCCCGCCGTGGATCGGAGTCCGATCCGGCATCCCAGTTCTGATCCGGGGCCTGGGCAGTATCGCTCCCCTCGCGAACCGGGTTGGGAACACCCCTCGAGGACATCCCTTTCTCGGATCGGCGCAAAGGCAGGGCCTCCAGTACCCGCCCAGCAAAGACCCTCGTCCGTCGCCTTTAGGGTGATAATCCAAGTTCTCTTGAGTTGAGCGAAAACGTGAAGAGCCGGGGTCCCTGCAAGGATCCGCAGACGGAATCGGCGCTCAGGTGCCGATCAGAGGATTCAAATTCTGAGAATCGGGAAAAGAAGAGTGTGGTACACCACCGAGCAGGCGCCCAGGAGAACGACCGCAACGAGAGTAATCTTGAGGATGGGTTTTGCCGAGGCAGGCTCTTCCCCTCTCGCAGCCGCATCGCGCCGGGCCTTGTTCTGTTTCGTGTTCAGATTCGTGCCGAGTGTGGCCGTGGCCGGTATGGCAGCGCAGAAGACGCACATTCCCAAGACTCCTAAAGAACCATCTCTTGATCCTGACCCAAAAACCCGGGTTTGGCAAGCCCCGGCGCGGGAGCGCCGGCTATTCTCGGTTCGTCCGCGCCATCCACATGCCGACTATCATCCGATGCAGAATCCCCTATTCGTCCCCTCAATAAACATACCATATCCCACCGGAGGGGTCAAGTTCGCCGGACCGGTTGGACAGCCTTAGCCCGACTCAACCTTGCGACACTCTGCACATTGCCCGAAAAGGAACAGGGAATGACCTTCGACCGTAAAGCCTGTTTGTTCTCCCACCTCGGCCAGCAGCTCCGTCGGGAGGCAGATATCCACGTCCACCACGCGATGGCACCGCACGCAGGTTAGGTGGTGATTCTGTTCATTCCCGCAGGCGCGACACGTGTGGCGGCCATCGGCAAATTCCACGCGGTTGAGCAGCCCCTGGTGAACCAGCATCTCCACGGCCCGGAAAACAGTGCTCCGCCGCAGGTGGGGATCCAGTTGCTTGAGGTCGCGCCATAGTTCTTCGACCGTGAAGTCCGCGCCGCTGGCCGCCAGTTCGGCTAGGCGGCGCGAGATTCGATTCCTGGGCCGCGTCTTTCGCCGGGACTGTTCCTCGAAAGCCAAGCGGATCTTGGCGGCCACAGGAGCAGAAGATGCCTTGGAGTCCATCATCGGGTTCTTGAGTTCCCTCTTCTTCGATCCTCCGGGATGGTTGCGGCTCTGCATCCCCACCTTTCCCCGGCCCCGGTCCCTCCTCTGAGGCCTTTCTTGCGCCAGGACCAGGCCAGGGCGCAAAGTCCGGCTGCAGACTCGGCCCCCGATCTAGCGAGCGGGAGGAAGCACCTCCTGGGTCGGGTGAGGCGGCTCGCGGTAGCGGCGAGGGTAACGCAGCGCCCCCACGGCCAGAGAAATGAAATAGGACACCGAGGTCAGGCTGACAATGTAGAAGCTGACCGGCCAATGGCCGACGAATCCTAGGACCAAGCCTCCCCAGGTTGAGAGCAGGCTGATCAGGACGGCCAACAAAATCGCCAATCCCGGACGGTTGGTCATGTGTTCAGCCGCCGCGGAGGGGACCACCGGGAGAGCAAAAGCCAGCAGCACCCCAACCACCTGGATGGCCTCCGATGCCGTCACCGCCAATAAGACCAGGAAAAGAATCGAGAGCCATCGAACTGGGACGCCGCGCGCTTCGGCCACTTCTGGGTCGATCGACGCAAACAGAAGGGGGCGGAACAGAATGGCCAGGGCGGTGATGGCAACCAGGCTGCCAGCCAGGGTCACATACACGTCCGAGAGTGACACGCTGAGGATGGACCCGAACAGCACACTCACAGCCTTGGTCGCGGTCCCGGTATAGAGACTGAGGAACAAGACACCCAGCCCCAGGACAAAGGCGAGCAACATCCCGGTCTCGACGTCCCGGCCGCGCAACCGCTTCCCGAGGCTTCCCATTCCGATAGCCCCCAGCAGGGTGAAGAGCAACATTCCCACGAGCGAACTGGCGCCGACCAGGGCCGCCCCGGTCGCTCCGGAAAACCCGATGTGCGACAGAGCATCGCCGGCGAAGGACTCGGCCCGCAGCACCACGAAATAGCCGATCAGGGCGGACAGGACGGCCACCAGGGTCCCGGCCAGGAATGCATTCTGCACAAAACCGTGATGAAACAAGCTAAGCATGATGGGCTTCCTGGGGAGGCCGCCGGGGGGCGGATACCGCTATCGTTTCCGACGCGATCCCTCGGGCGGATCTTGCCCTCGCCAAGAAGCGTACGGGCAAGTAGACCCCGAGGGACAGCGAGGCGATGAAGAAGCTGACTGGCCAGGGGCTGATCGAGGCGAGCAGGATTCCTCCCCAGGTGTAGGCCAGGGCCAAAAGGACAGCCAGGGTCATCGCTTGCGCGGGCCTTGTAGCCAACCGCATGGCCGTGGCCGCCGGCCCGACCAGCAGGGCGAATACCAGCAGCACGCCCACGATTTGGATCGCGACCGAGACGGTGATGGCTACAATGACCAGAAATACCGACCCCAGCAGGCGCACCGGGACGCCGCGAGCTTCGGCGAGTTCCGGATCCACGGAACTGAAAAGCAGAGGGCGCCACAGCCCCGCCAGGGCGGCCAAGATCACGACGGTCAGCAGGCCGCTCAGAAACACATCGCCACGGCTGATGCCCACGATTGACCCGAACAAGATGCTGTAGGCCTGCTCGGCGTACCCGTGATAGAGCGAAAGAAGGGGATTCCCAGGCCCAGAGCGAAGGTCATGATGACCCCGACGCCGACATCTTGGCTGCGAAGTTCCCGGCCCAGGGCCGAGATGGCTAGGCTGGCGGCGACGGTGAACGCCAGCAGGCCATAAACCGGCGGGACGCCGATTAGGACCGCTCCGGCCGCTCCGGCAAATCCGATGCTGGATAGCGCGTGGCCGGCAAAGGTCAGGCCTCTTAAGACCAGGAAATACCCCAGGATGGCCGCCGCGATCGCCACGATCGAGCCCGCCAGGAACGCGTTTTGAATGAAGGCGTAGGTGAGTATGCTCAGCAAGCTCTCGTGCCTCCCGCAGAGGGGTTCATGAGGCCTGCGGCCTCTGGACCTCGTAACCCTAAAGTTCCGCCCCGACTACAAAGTAGCGTCCCAGCGCCTGCACGACCTCAACCGAGGAACCATACAGCTGGGACAGAACAGCGCTGGTGATGACTTCGCTCGGGGGGCCGATGGCCGTGTGACCGCGGGCCATGTAGATCACCCGGTCCGTGACGGTGAGCAGCGGGTTGATGTCGTGGGCGACGAGCAGGACGGTAACCCCGCGCGTGCGACACACCCGATCCAGAAGGGCCACAGCTTCCTGCTGGTGGGTCAGGTCCAGGTTGGCGAGCGGCTCATCGAGCAGGAGCAGGCACGGGTTCGTGAGAAGCGCTTGCGCGATCAGCAGCCGCTGCTGTTCTCCGCCCGACAGTTGCCCGATCGGCGCCTCCGCCAGTTCCAGCGCATCCACCTCGCCAAGAGCCCGGTCGATCTTCTCGCGCCGCTCGCGGCTTGGCAGGCCGGTCCCCCAGCGATGGCCGTCCAACCCGAACCCCACCAGATCGCGGGCACGCAAGGCGAGGTCCGCCTCCAGGGCACGGTGCTGCGGGGCATAGCCGATCGCTTCAAGCCCTCGCCGCGGAGCCTCACACAGAACCTGCACCACGCCCCGGCTCGGTCGAACCAGACCGAGGAGCAGCCTGAGGAACGTAGTCTTGCCGGATCCATTGGGGCCCAAGATCGCGATGAATTCACCGGAACGGATGGATAGGCTGACGTCTTGAAGGATGGGTCTTCCCCCCAGTTGAACGCTGACCTGATCCAGAAGGACGATGGGCTCTTGCATCTCACGCTTCCTGTGAGGCGGCTCAGCCCCCCAGAGCTTGCTGCAGAGCCGCCAGCTGATCCAACATCCAACCCTGGTAATGCTTTCCAGGGGGCATGGTCTCCGTGACCGGCACGATGGGAATATGGAACTTCGTTGCCTCTTGGGTAAGGTTGATCGTGACAGGGGTCACGGTTTGTGTGTTGTAGATCAGGATCTTCACCTGGTGATTGGCGATTTGGTCATCCGTGGTCAACACCGTGTCTGCAGGCGGATCGTTGCCTTCGGCGATGGCTTTCTGAAACTCAAAAGGGGTCAGCACCTTGAGTCCGATCGGCTCGCTCTGATAGAGGAAGATAGTCTCGGTCAGGCCGACCGGGGTCCCAGCGTATTTTGAGCCGATCTCGGTCATTTTCCCCCGGATGGGCGCCAGCGATTCCTGGAAGGCAACCAAGGACCTGTCATAGTCGGCTTTATGGCCTGGATCGATTCCCTCCAGGGAGGCCGTGATGGCCTGGGCGATGGTTTGGATATCCTCCAGGCTGTACCAAAAGTGGGGGTTGTCAGGCAGCTTGGTCCTGGCAACATCGGCCGCCACCAGCATGACCCGTTTGGGATTTGGCGAGGCGGCCACCAGCCTGTCCATCCACGTGTCGTAGTCGTCCCCATTCTCGATGACCAGCTGGGCCCGGCTGACGGCGATAGCATTCTGGACGCTGGATTCGTACTCGTGCGGGTCAACAGTTGGATCCGAAAGGATGCTTACAACGGATACATGGCCGTCACCCAGCTGTTGGACGATATCGCCGTAGAAGTTCTCGGCGGCGACAACCGCCACGGTTGTGGCCGATACCGAGGGCGCCGTCCCGCATGCGCTCAGCCCGAGCGTGACCAAAAGAGCACAGACGACCAGCCGCATTGGACTTGTTCGGCTCAGGAGGGGCAATTCATCCCCCATAGGTTTGGCATGGAACGCTAATGGTACTATGTACCAATAATGTCAGTCTAACTCCTAACCAACTTCCTGTCAATGGAGAGCAAAATTATCAGTTATTCCCCGTCCAAGGCCCGACGATGAACTCAGGCTGACGGTCGTGTCGAACGAGAACGATGGGCCTATCGGGTGTCGTGCCGCCCGGCCCGCGGGGAGGAAGCTGTTGCCGCCGCACCGGACCTTGCGACCCTCACCCCGAGCTACTGTGGGGGCAGGCTGCGCAGGTAGACGACTGCCTGCTGAGCCGTGGATATCTTTACGACCCGGAGGGTCTTGGCGACGGAAAGCGCATCCGCGTAGTTGTCAACGGGGCAGAGGAAGTACGTTGCTCCGGCGGCCTCGGCGGCAAACACTTTTTGCTTCACGCCTCCAATGGGGCCGACGTTGCCATCCAGGTCGATGGTGCCTGTGCCGGCGATTCTGCGTCCGCCGGTCAGGTCCGTGGGCGAGAGCAGGTTGTAAACGGCCAGGCTGAACATCAGACCAGCCGATGGGCCGCCTGTAATCTTTTGCGTGACGATCGTGATCGGGAACGGGGGACGGTAGTCAAATCCGGCGGGCTCGATCTCGACCCCCAATCTGGGCGGAGCCCCTGCGGACGCGGGAGGCAGAAGAGGAACATCGATCTCCATCCTGGTCGGCCCGCGCTCCACTGTGAGGTGCACCGTTGCGCCAGGGGATTGGACCTTGATCTGATCGATCAGATCGGATGTGGTTTGGATCGACTTCCCGTTCACGGCTGCCACGATGTCCCCAGCCTCCAATCGCCCGGCGGCGTGGCTGCCCGGCAGGATGGCGACGATCTGAGCCCCTCTTCCGACTACGGCCGTCGAATAACCCGCCAGGCGCAGGCCGACGGCGATCGCTGTCGTCTCGGAGTCATTCAACATCTGATAGTCCTGTTGAGCCTGCTTTTGAAGGGTGGTATTGGCGGGCACCACGATTTCGGGCGGCACGACCTGATAGGCGGGGTCCACCTGTGCCATCAACCACTCTCCCGCGGTGATGGGCGCCTGAGAGAGAACGCTGGTGAGAAGCAGTTCTCCCCGGTGGGGATGACGGTACGGGGCGGGCAGGTTCACCATCGGCTCGACTGGGAGAGCTATCCCAGGGGCCTCCAAACCGTTATTGGTGAGGAGAAGGCTGGAGGAGGCGGCTGCGAGGAGAAACCCGAGCAAACCCGCGCCGAGGAGGCGGAGCGGCCGTCCATATTGGCCTCGAGGGGCTTCCGCCAATCCGTCCTCATCGGGGGCGGCGCACACTCGTAGACCGTCCACGATCAGGAGCACCAGGCCGAAGGTGATCGCGCCAGTCTGCCAGCTGAACCGCGAGTGCTGGGCAATGAGAAATACCCCCCAGGCGCCCAGTCCTGCCGCGACGATCATTCCTCCCTGCCTGCCTGCCCGGGTCACCTCGGTGCCCGATTTCACCAGGTCTCGCAAGGAGACCCTCATCAGCCGCCCTCCATCGAATGGAAATGCTGGGATCAGGTTGATAACGAACAACCAGGCGTTGAACCCGCACGCGAAAAGAGCGCAGAGACTCAAGATGGGGTTGGCCAGGGCATTCCAGACCAGGTAGGCCAGCGCCGCCAGAACGAGGTTGGCGATGAGCCCGGCGCTGGCGGATAGGATCTCACGCCAAGGGGAGGGGGAGGCCGGCCAGCCCTGGGCGGCGTCTCCGGAAACCAGAAAGGTCAGCCTGGCAGGGGCCCTCCCCTGGGTGATCCGGGCTGCCCCCCAATGAGCGATAACGTGGCAAATCAGTGAGACCAAAGCCAAGATGGCGACGAGAAACGTCACGATCCCGTTGCGCAAGGGATCCAATTCACCGCCAAAGACGGGCAGGTAGAGATTGAGGACAGCCCATATCCCGGCCGGCAGGACGATCAACCAGCTGAGGCCGAAAGCCAGCCTGGGAATTTTCCGGGATTCCCTTTGGTTGTGAGTTGCCCAATTGGATGTTTCCATAGCGGCCCCCAGGGCGGATCTCATCCGCCGCTGATACCAACTGTATCGTGTCTGGATGAGTGGAAGGGGAGAAAAGAGAGGATTGCGCTCTGCAGGACTGGCTGCGTTGGTTTTCAGGCGCGCGCCTCTGGGCAGTGCCTTTGAGAAGCCTGAGGCTCAGTCGGCCAATTGGCGACCCGGATGATTTTCCTTATTGTTGCCCCTCTGGGAGAACAACGCCAGGATCTCCCGGGTTACTTCCTCGACCGACTTGCCCGTGACGTCGACAATGCGCCAGCCGTGCCGCTGGCTCACCTCTTGAGAATCCCGCAATTCCGCACGAACGGCCTCCAGCGAAGTGTACGGCTCGGCAGGGATGGCAAGATGCTCGGCGCGTGCCGTACGCAATTCGACTAGGCGACTCGGTGCCATCACCAAACAGAAGACGCGTTCGGCCGGCAAGGAAAAAAGGGCCGCAGGCGGATCCATTCCAAGGACCAAGGGAACATTGGCCGCGAACCATCCACGGTAGGCGAGATAAAGCATCGTCGGAGTTTTCATCGTACGGGAGACGCCGACCAGAACCAGTTCCGCCTGGGTCAAACCCTCAACGTTCTGGCCGTCATCGTGCCGAAAAGCGAATTCAACCGCCTCTATCTCCCGGCTCTGAGCCGCCATGATTTGCTTGAAGAGCCCCGGCTTTTCCTGGGGGGTGAGACGCAAGTGGGTTGCCAAGCGGTCGAGCACCGGACCGAGCAGGTCCATGCAATCGACCCCCCAGTTGCGCGCCTCGGCCAGCAGTTGGTGCCGCAATTCGTCCGATACGAGGGTGTGAAGGACCAGGGAATCTTGGCCCGCTGCTTCAGCCACAACCTCTCGCACCTGCTCGGCGGTGCGGATATCTCCGCGGCGCAGCACCCTGGCTGGCGCTCCCTGGAATTGGACAAGCGCCGAAAGCAAGACCCGTTCCGCCGTTTCTCCGGTGGCATCTGAGACCGCATAGATGGTTAGCATTCAGGCCCCTGACCCTTGTGCGTCGATGCCTCTCTTATATCATCAAGAAAGGGCGGACGCCTCAAGATGACCTCGAGCCTCCGGAATCTTCGCGCCGCAATCGAGGCCTTCCCTCCAACTTGGCTGACTGCCTCTGTGCCTTCGCCGTCATTCTCCAGGGGTTCGTCGCAAGCCATCCTCGGAAAGCCGCCGAAAGGGTTGCGGGGACTCCCCCTTCTGCATCCGTCTCGCCGAGTACATGGGAATCCGCTGGCAGCTTGGGGTGGGGACTCGTTGCGCCCCGGAAGGCGGATCGGCAGCCCATTGACCTTGTGAGACTCCCGCGCCAAGCTGACGGGCAAGCAAGCCTGGGAGCGTCTTCCGCCCCAAGCCCTGCCGAGGACCCTTGAGCTCTCCTGGAGGACCAAGACACGTGCGGCAGGGGGGAGCTTGGCCTCGCGCTGGGTTGCCATCTTATGGTATATGGCTATCTTGCCGCTTGAGTTCCGCTCCCAATGCGCAGCCAGCGGATCCTGGATTTCCCATCCTGTTCCTTGGAGCGACATTCGAGATGACTGACGATCAGATTTTGGAAATTCTCCGCTTGACCCGGACGATTGCCACCGTTGGCCTTTCCACGAGTCCAGCCAAAGTCAGCTACGGGGTGGCCGCCTACCTGCAACACCAGGGCTATCGCGTCATCCCGATCAATCCGCGCTGCGGGACCATCTTGGGCGAAACGGCCTACCCTGATCTGGCCTCTGTTCCAGAACCCGTGGACCTGGTTCAGGTCTTCAGGCCCGCGGAGGAGGTTCCCGCCATTGCTCGGCAGGCGGTTGAGAAAGGCGCCAAGGTCCTATGGATGCAGGAAGGTATTGTGAGCGCAGAGGCGAAGGACATTGCGGAACGGGCCGGGCTCTTGGTGGTGATGGATCGGTGCCTGCGAGTGGAACACAAGCGTCTGGTGGGGCGCCGAGACCCACCGGAAAGACCCCTCTGAGTCAAGGGTTCGGGGCGGCTCCCGCGCCGATTCAAGGGTCCGGAGCGGGGCCGGAGAAAAGAGACGCCGCTGCGATTCGGCCCATAAGAGGGTGAGCTCCCATCCTGGGCACGGGGGGCCTCCGGGCTGGCACACGGGGAGTTTTGCACGCCATTGAAGAATCCCATCGCCTGCGGCGCGGGCTTGGCAGACCGCCTCCCGGAACCAATTCTCCAGATAGTCGTTCGATCCATGCGAACGGGCAATCGTCGTCTCTGGTCTTTCTGCATTCCGAGCGCGGGCTGAGGTTGATTTCGCTTTCCCATCGGCCCGCAATGTCCGCGAAAGGCAAAGGCAGGAGCGAGACTTCAGAGGGTGCGCCCACCCCGAGCTTTGGCAGCCCCGATTGGGTTTGGCAACGAGCGGTCCGAGGTCATCTTCCTGGTGGGAGCCTTCGGTCTCTCGACCCTGACGGATGCAGGCCTGCAAAGGAAAGCGCGCCTCCGGGGGGACTAAGGGCCCGGTGAAAACAGGGGCTCGGCAGCTCTACGGAAGCGCCGGGATCAGTCGGTTGAAGAAGCTCCTGGCTGCCCCGGATCGTCTGGCGTGATACGGCCCGGGATGGTGGAGGAAAGGCTGCCGGGAGGAACCTCCCTGTCCATCGGATCGAGGCCTGGCGCGATCCTTGCACCGCAAGCCCCATAGTGGTCGGAAATGCCAGTTGACTATAGAATTGGCGTTGCAACAGGCCAATGCTTTGGGTGGGCGGCGGGCTAGAGGACTGGCCCAGCGCGCCCTCTAGGAATCATGGAGGAGAGATGATCCATCACAAGCGATCTTCCCTTGCACTGTGCGCGACCGCCCTTGTAGTGGTTGCCTCAATCGTCGCCTGCGCGGTCCCGAGCCAGGGGGCCGCAACGCTTCCGCCGACGCTGGCCTTGCCAACGTTGCAACCCCTCGCGACCCTCGCTCCGTCGAGCACACCGTTACCCGCGCCCACGGATACAGCGGCACCGACCCAGACGCCCGTGGTCATCACGGCCACGCCGTTTGTCATTCCTACCCAAACCTCAACTCCCTTTGCAGTCGTGACGGTACTTGTGCCGGTCCCGGTGGTTCCGCCCACGGGCATCGTATTCTCCAACCCAAGCGCCAGCACGAATACCATTTATATTGACGGGCCTTGCGCTCCGCTGTCGGTCGAGTTTTCGGTGAACGTGGCACCCCTTGGCAATTTCTCGTATGTCTGGCTTTTTACAGGCCTGCCGTGGTTTGGTTCGCCGTATGTTCGCTGGGACAGCGGGAGGTCGATGCTGAACAACCCGGGATCGACGTTCTTCTGGTCCACGATCAGCCACGAAACCATCAACCGTTATGACTTTGTGACGCCCGAACCGCACCCCTATCTCAGCCCCTCCCCGCAGCCGCTTTACTACCAATTCGTTGCGGCGGATGCGTACGGTAATCCGGTGGCCCGGAGCCCTGTGTACAATATCAATTATGCTAACTGCCCGTAGAGAGGCTCCCGGGAATGGCATAAGGTCGTACGACGCGAAGACGCTTTTTCCTCCAACTAAGGTCACTGGGAAGGGCCGCAGCCTTCAGACTGCGGCCTTTCCATAATCCCCCAGGGGCAGGCCCATCTTTGCTCTCATGCTGGCACGACGGTCCCGGCCTCGGCCTCATTGTCGGACGGCCCCCCCCAACTTCCCGGCTCCTTTTCGTCGGCGGACGCCCAGCGTGCCGCCTGCGGCCACCCAGGGTGGTACCCGGACGGCCCCCGCTTGAAGGGGTCATCCTCTCGAGGCGCCAAAGGTTCCTGCGTCAGCTTCATTTGACTCATTGGGCATGAAGTGACGGAGGCTGGCCCAGAGACTGCTCCTGCGGCCTCTTCAAAGACTCTTGAATTAAGCCAGCGTTTCTCGATTGCTGATGGGCCCGGGCCATGCGCCCCAGCAAGAACCTACTCCAATCCCCGCGCTGAGAGCAAAGGCCATAGCCCTATTGCCTGAGCGGGCTCGGCGGGCCAGCCCTCGCGGTTCTTCTGCTCTAAGAGCAGCGATCGCTGTGCCTGGTCTGTTAGTCGTCCTGCAGGACTTCCCGGGAAGGCAGAGTCTGTTGGGAAGCCTCGAGGTCTGCTTGCCCACTTGGAAAGGCGATCGTTTCGCGCTCGGGCTGTTGGGCTGGGCCGAGGACCGGAACAGTTCCGGAGACCGTGCTGTTCGAGATCAATCCCACGAGGAGTGCCCCGCGCACCTGCAATCCCTTGGGGGCTGAGGCCATTGCCTGGGGCGCAAGGCTTTCATTTGGAACCGGCGGTGAGGGACGGATCCATTCCCGCTGGGTCGGGAGCGGGCACCACGCGAAAACCTATTGGTTTGGCGCGCGCTTCCGGACGATGTTTTCCCGGCCCTTCCGTGCAGGCTGGAGGAGCACGCGCGGATCTGGATTGTGTCCCCTGGACTTCCGGGGCGGCGATAATCTTCCCCCACAAAGGGACCTTGTTGCTCCCTCTCCGGTCGCGCTCCCGGGCCTCCGTGTATCCTGAAGCCCAAAGGCCGCCCCGGGACCTTCAGTTCGTCGGGACGCGGGGAGCGGGTGGGGGTTGATCCGGTTGCGTCACCTTCTGCAACAGCCTGCGGTAGTAGATGTAGTTCTGAGGGAGAATACCCTTCCTGACCCGTCCGTCGGCCAGCGGCACATACGCCCCCTGCTTGAGAAGAGGGGGTACCTTTTGCTCGATCTCCTCACGGATCGCCTCGAAGTCCTGGCGCAAGACATCCAGGTCAATACCTCCGATGAGGCGTAGGTCGCGGCCAAATTCCTGGCGCAAGGAGCGGTAGTCCATGGCCTGCGTATTGGCCTCGCACGCCCACAGGCAGTCCACCCCGCATTTGAGCAAGGCCGGAATCAGGGCTCGGGCATTGGCATAGGTTCTCAGGGTCACCACCTCGACGTGGTGCCTGCGCAACACCTGCAAAACGGGCAGGTAGCTTGGCAGGACCAACTCCGCATACATCGTGGGCGAGATCAAGGGGCCATGGTTTGCACCAATCGGCTCATTGATGATGGCCGCGTCGATCTCGACCTCGCTTAGGGCCCGTTCCGTCAGCTGGGCAACGAACTCGCCTTGCCTTTGCATGGCCTCGCGCACAAATTCCGGGTCGTCGTTGAGCAAGCCCATCAATTCATAGAACCGACTCCAATCGCGGACTCCCAGGGTCAGGAAAAACCCTTCGTGGACCCGAAACATGAGGACATGATCGCGGTTCTTCCAGCGGAGTATGGATTCCGACCAATTCTCCGGCAATCGGGTGGGATCCTGCGGATCGATTCGCCGCTCGAAGTCCCTGAGCTCGGACCGCGACGTCGGCCAATGTCTGGGCCACGGGTGAGGATCGACGTCCAGGGCTACCTCCTCGCGCCGATCGTTGGGGAAGGCAGCGCTTGAGATGACCTTACGAGGGAATCCTTTCTTGCGCCAAGCCTCGTAGACCTCCGGCCGGATCCCTTCTTCAAAATAGGGCACGTGGTCAGGGCTGCCGTGGCTCATGCTCGCCATAAATCTCTCGCGTGTGTTCACGCCGCTGCGATTGCCCTCCTCCCTCAGCCAGGCCGCACCGGGCCTTGGTCAAGTGTAGCTGACTCAAGAAGAATCGCAATACCGCGCGGGCGGCTGCTGGACGGGGCGCTCTGGCCTTCTTCGAATGACAGGGTGCGGGATCCGGAATCCCCCTTTCTTGGATTCAGTCTCACCCACATCGCAGGGTATCCCGGCGGCGAGGAGGGTCCGAGCAGGTCTTCAGTCCTAGTGGCCTCCCCCTTTCGCCCCAACTGTTCTCCCAGGCCCCCGAGGCCCTCAGTCATCGCTGGTGACCATCCTTCTGCCGGTGAAGGATTCGAGGTGGAATAGGCCCCTTACTCGATCCTGGCAAGGAAACTGACATGCGGCAACAGGACACATCCTCGGGTTCAGCCGGTTGCACCGAATTGAAAGATGGGAGCCCCCTGGAGGAGGAGCGGGCGTTGGCAAGCGCTCGAAATGGAAAGCAAGGATGGACCGTCACCGTAGTTGGCGAGAGGGACATGTGCTTGGCCATCGCATTCCCGAATGGAGGTCAAAGCGCTGGGGACCGGGAACGCCCCGCTCATCGGGAGTCCGTGCGGCTTGGCGCACGGCCATTTGATTTGGCCTGGACCGAGATGAGAATCTCGAGCTTCCGGCGGAAGGCAAGAGTCAGCGCGTGTTTGGGCCGCTCAATCGGCACATCGCGCTTCTCCGGGGACCCTCATTGCCCTGGGGACTTGCAACCGGTTCCCAACTCCCCGTTTCCTTCCGGGACGGGGTTTGCCCGGCCCGAGGCGCAGGATGAGCAGCGCCTCCCCCTGCGGCGGGAAGTCGATGCCCAGGGGATGCGGGCCCCTCAGGAGGCCAAGAACACAATCGGTAGCAAGGTGGCGGTGTTGAAGGGGAGTTCCAGGCCTGTCCTCCTTCCTGGGAAGTTCGAACCCGGTGAGCAGAGGAATGAGACTCAGTAGCACGATCAAACCCTCATCTCTTCTGGGGGCTGTTTGGCGCAACTGGTCGGCTTCAATCGGCTTGGGTCACACGATGCACCTTGGACATGGAGCGTTCTCATTCCGAGGACTGCAGAGCCCACGAACAAGTGGTTCGCAGCGGCTCTCCCTGCTGGCCATCGTCATCTCGGCCGCAGGCCACCCCGGGGGAGGACCGGAAACCATGGGTGGCCGAAAATGCAAGAAGGCAACCCGGTTCGCATCGGTCGCAAAGAAGGGCAACGGCCGGTGGAGGACAACGAGGATATGGATACGGTTGAATACCTCCCGACAGTTCTTCTGGTGGGGAGATCTTGGACTAGGGCTGGTGTGGTCCGGCCACCGCGTCGCTTCGCGCCTCGGAGCCGAGCTGGGCAGACTGACTCTCCCGGCGCTTTTGGTTGACGATCAAGAAGGTGGCAACGATGGTTGAAATCGGCACGGCCGCTGCCAGCCCCAGGGAGCCGACCAGGGTGCGCACGATCTCCTCGGAAAGCAGTTCTGAGTTGATAAAGTAGGTGAAGTTGCCATTGCCGACCGTGAAGATGAGCAGCAGCGGCAGCGAAGCTCCGGTATACGCGAGCACCAGAGTGTTGACCGTTGCCGCCACGTGGTCCTGGCCAATCCGCATGGCCTTCTGGAAAGTTTCCCGGACGCCCAAGGACGGGTTGGCGTCATGGATCTCGACGACCGCCGCGGACTGCGAGGTGACCAAGTCGCCCAGGACACCCACGGCGCCAATGATCATCGCCCCCAGCAACAATCCCCTGGGGTCGATCTGCACGGAAAAGGACGTCATGAGGTACATGACGTTTTCATCCCCGAACCCGGTCAGGTGGGTCAGAAATACGAAGAACGATGAAAGGCCGCCTGTCAGCAAGAGCGAAAGGGTCATGCTGATCGCCGAGGCGTGGGTCTTCATGTTCCAGCCGTAGGTCAAATAGAGAGTGACCGCCAGCAGGATAATGGCCCCGGTCAAGCTCACGCGGACCGGATCCTCGCCGGCGAGGATGTGGGGAATGACATAGCGGACAATCACCAACATGCTGAAGGCTAAGGCCACGAGGCTGCCCAGGCCCTTCCAGCGGCCCATCGCCAGCATTGCCAACACAAAAGCCAGAAGCAGGATGAGCAGAGGCTGCGAACGCACGTAGTCAGTGTAGTTTGCCTTCAGCTGACCCGTGGGGCTGAGGTTGAGTTCCACATAGATCTCGGCGCCCGCTGCCAGCGGGGAAGAACTCTGGCTGTAGTAATTCACCACCGTCTTGACCCCCTTGTATTGTCCGTCCAGGATTTGCACAGCCATGGCTTCATAAGACTGACTTTGGCCGCCCCCGGGCGCCGGGTTTACTTGGGTCACAGACAAGACCCGAGCCGTCGCAGTCTGCGAGCCGAGAGTTGCCGTCCCAGCTGAGGTTCTGGCCGGCGCAGAGAGACTGGGGGGGCCCCAAATGAGGAAGGCCAGAACCAGGACCGCCACGGCAAGAACGGCAAGGAAGATGGCAGCCGGGTATCGTTTTAGCACCAGAATCTCTCCTTACGGCCTGGCAACGATGTCCATGTGAACCGCACCGCGCAGCCGTTGGAATGTTGTTGCTCGTGCGAGAACAAAGACGTCATATCTTACTCCTTAAGACTCTTTGTTCGTCCCTGGACCGTGCAATAGCCACGCTTGGTCTCGTATTCCAGACCTCGGCCTTGGGGCACAGGCCCTGAGCAGAAGGCCGAAAGGGAGAGCGCTGATTGCTCCAGGGGGGCCAAGCTGAGAGGCGGTTGAATTGGTCGCGTTGGGCAAGAAACCCCATGGGCTCTATCGACGTGAGCAGGGCGGTGTTACATCGCGCTCAACCAACTCGACCGAGAGCAGGCGCTCCGTATTCCGGGTGGCAATTCTCAGCGCCTTCCCGGAAGTCGATCCGCCGACCCGGGCCCTCTTTCGCCTTGAGTTGATGGAGCGGCGAAAAGCGACCCCATTCCGCTCGGCTATGATGCCAAGAGGTTCAGAAAGCAGGTGGGAAAAGCCAAGGGGAGCCTTTGCCCCGGTTCACCCGAATTGAATGTCCTTGAGGATTTGGACTGGCGGAGATGCGGGATGTCCCTCCAGGTTAAGGTGAACCCCGGTCGAGTAGTCCCTGGCCAGCACTTGTCCATCGGCGCCCCGTTGCATCTCCAGCTGCCAGGTTCCTCCGAGGCGCCGGGATTCAACCAACTGGCTTGTCATTCTGACAGTTTCGCCCGCCTTAGGGAGAGAAAGGATCTGGCTATCATGGCGGGTCTGAACGGTGAAGAAACCGGCGGCGAGCCAGCGTTCCACCGGCCAGCCGGCCTGTTCGCACGAGTTGGAAAGGCTTTCCTCCAGCAGGCGGTAGAACGCCTGCAGGTGCAGATGCCCGCTGGGGGCTGCCTCACTCCTCTGGACACGGTGGTCAAAGCTGTACTTTCGCACATCGGAAGAGGGCGAAACCGGCCGGCGCTCCCGCGGAAGCGATCCCTCGTCATTGGGAAAACGAGCCAGCAACGCCGTGGGAATTTCCTGAGGCTCGCCGCTGTTCTTGAAGTACCTCGCCCACGATCCCACTGCGCGGAAAAGGGCCAGAGCCGGATGGTCGGGAAAACGAGCGGGCCGAAGAATATCGAACCCGAACGCTGGACGGACTCCATCCAGCTTGGCCAGCCAGACGCGTCCTTCGAGAGGGTCTCCATAGGTCGCCGCTTGTCGGTATTCGAGCGTCAGTGACTGTGGCGCCCAGAAGCACGGAGAATCCGGCTGCCAATCGTCGCTGAAGCCGAGGGCCGCCAGGTGTTGAGCCAGGGTCTGCTCGAAGTAGCTTGCGTAGACCGCGTTGTTGACGTGGCCATAGATATCGCAATCGCTTGGTCTGATCTGCAGGTGAACGAGTGACATCCTGGTGCCTCCGCGGATACTCCTGTTGACGTGAAGTCGCGGCTGGCGAATGCGGACTCAAGCCTCCTGACACATCGGACCGAGTTTGTCCGCTCGTTTTGTCCCCTGAGGTCGGGGTTGTGATCAGGCGGGCGCACGAGTTCCACGGATTGGTCCAGTGGCAAGGCCCGCCTTGGGCCTTTCGAGGTCACTACCAATTGCTGCCGATGCTGCTCGAGTCAAGCAATGCAGACCCCGATCGGAGTCGTAGGGGGGCCGGGCAGGTCTCTTTTCACGAGGGCCACGGCATCTTGCTGTCCAGGAAAGCTCTTCCTCTTCAGTAAAGGTGGCTCCCAGGATGGGAAGAATGGATTCTGAACTTTGTGCCAGCCAATGGATCGGATGTCGCCCAAGCAGAAATGTCCAGCTGTGTCCACCCCGGGAGAGCCGGACCAAGGCGGGAGCAGCGCCCTTCCAGGCCCTGCCCCCGTCAAACCGGTGTCAGGCTAGGCGTTCTCAAGGTATCGTTCGATTTCCCAGTCCGTGACGTGAATGCGGTAATCGTCCCATTCCTCGCGCTTGGCCCGGTCAAAGGCCTCATACACCGCTGGGCCAAGAGCCCTCTTGATCACCTCATCTTGACTGAGTTCGGCCAATGCCTCAGGGAGCGACCCCGGAAGAATGGGAATGCCCCGCCGCTTCACTTCCTGTTCCGACAGATGGTAAACGTCGACATTGTTGACATGCGGAGGAGGCGTCAGCTTCCGGTCGATCCCGTCCATTCCTGCGGCTAACATGGCGGCAAATGCGAGGTAGGGGTTGCAGGAGGGATCGGGGAAGCGCAGCTCGATCCGCGCTCCGCTCTTGCTCCCGGGCGTGTAGCGCGGGATGCGGATGAGGGCGGAGCGATTGATCTGCGCCCAGCATACGTAGACCGGAGCCTCATAGCCGGGGACAATGCGCTTGTAGGAGTTCACGGTCGGGGCCACAACGGCCGCCAGGGCGCGCGCATGCTCGATCAACCCAGCCAGGAACGACTTGGCCAGCGGGGACAGGTGAAACTCGTCCTTGGGGTCATAGAAGAGGTTGGATCCCCTTCCCCGCCGCGTGGGTTTCTCAAACAGACTCATATGCGTGTGCATGCCCGAGCCGTTAATCCCAAAGATCGGCTTGGGCATGAAGGTCGCCGTCAGGTTATTCAAGTTGGCGATCGCCTTAACCGCGTACTTCAGGGTAACCGCATTGTCCGCCGTCTCCAGCGCGCCGGCATAGTGAAAGTCGATCTCGTGCTGCCCCAGAGCCACCTCGTGGTGGCCCATCTCGACCTCCAGCCCCATCTGCTCGAGGCCAGCAATGATCTGATTTCGCACCCGCTGGGCCTCATCGCGCGCCGAGAAATCGAAGTAGGATCCGGTATCATGCGGGACCGGGCGGATGTCGCCATCGCGTCGGAAGAGAAAGAATTCAAGTTCCGGTCCGGTGTTAAACAGCCAGCCTCGATCGGTTGCCTTAGCCAGCATCCGCTTGAGCGCACCGCGCGGGTCCCCGGGGAAGGGCTCAGCATCGGAAGTGTATACATCGCAAAAGATCCGTGCCCGCTTGCGCTCCGGCTCGCTCCAGGGAAGGACCTGATAGGTGGAAACGTCCGGACGAAGAAGCATGTCCGATTCCTGGATGCGGGCGAACCCCTCAATGGAGGAGCCGTCAAACCAGACCCCGTTCTCCAGGGCGTCTTCGAGGCGGTGAGCCGGAAGGTCAACGCTCTTCACTGTCCCGACCACATCGATGAATTGCAAACAGACGAACCGAACTCCGTCTTGCCCAATGCGCTTGATCAAATCTTCGGCCATGGCGAATCCTCCCGGGCATGAATCATAGCGCACCTGCAGTTTTTCGGGGGCCCCCCTTTGGAGACGGCCCGAGGGAAAAGTTCTCCATGCGAGCCCGGACGCATGACTTGATTTCCTCCGTGGCCTCGGATCTCGGGGGCCAATGGGCGCACTTCTTTCGACCTCTGTGCCGTTCAAACGGATGCGGCTGGCCCTGAGCGACGCGCTGGGAAGGGGATGGGCTCCATCGGGCGGACGCGGTGCCGACGAGATCGGGCAACGAATCTCCGGTCGCAGGGGGACGAGGCGGAATCTGCGGTCCTTCCTGCTCCCCCAAGGTTGATCTGATAGATGGGACCTACTATTTCCTTGCGTTGCTGACCCCACCGGGTTGGCGTTGAACTTGATTGAGAAGACCTTGGCCATCCTATGGACTGGTCCCAAGGTGGCGTGTCGCGTGGTACTTCAAGCAAGGTCTGGCGGGGATTCCCGCCGCGGCAACTTCTCTCTCCAGCAAGGCCGATGCGGCCCGATCGATCGGAGAGTTGGGGAACTCATCACGCTGCCGTGTCGGCGCGCCCATCCTTCCTCCCAGTTTCAGGGGGCTGGGCGGCCCATCAGCGTCTCAGCTTGGCGAGGGGTCGCCGATTCGACAGAAGTGGGTTACCTTATTTTCAGGTAAGATAGTTGGGATAGGGATTCGCCAATTTCAGTGTCCAAGCTCCTGTTCGAGTTCGGAATCTTCCCGCAGATCGGCCATCCTTTTTGGGAGAGGAGCACAGAAATGAAACCATCAAGTTCTCGGGCGGTGGTCGAAACATTCGAGGACCCTCCAGCGGCACGAGCCCTGTTCGGCTCCATCCGTTGGTCGTGGATCTGGCTGATCGCCCGGGTCTACGCCGGCCTTCAATGGCTTGAGGCCGGATGGGAGAAGCTGCACAGCGATACGTGGGTCGGATCCAAGGCGGGGACGGCCCTGGCGGGGTTTATCAAGGGGGCTGTCGCCGAAGCGGGCGGGGCTCATCCCGCCGTCCAAAGCTGGTATGGAGCCTTTCTCCAGAATGCGGTTTTGCCCCACGTCGGGGTCTGGAGCTACGTTGTGAGTTTTGGCGAGTTTCTGGTTGGGGTAGCCCTGATCCTCGGGATCTTCACCGGCATTGCCGCGTTCTTCGGGTGGTTCATGAACATGAACTACCTTCTCGCCGGGGCGGTGAGCATCAATCCGATTCTTCTTATCCTGGAGATCTTCATCATTCTGGCTTGGAAAACGGCGGGGTGGTGGGGGCTGGACCGCTGGTTCCTCTCCTGGTTGGGCACTCCCTGGAGCCCGGGCAGGGTGTTTCGTCCCAAGGCGTCGTAGGGGGAACTGGTCGTCTCCGGAAGGGCCTTCTTCGCAAGGGCCGGCTCTGTAATCGGACCGAAGCAATCTCCCGGGCCTGAGCGAATGAGGACGAGGAGACCTTTCGAGATCCGGGTGCACAGGGCGTAAGGCTATCCAAAAGCGGCCTGAGAGACCCGACCCAGCGCTCGGCTATTCCAGCGTCGGGCTGGGCAGGCCTTGTCTCAGCCATCGCCTCGCGGTATTGGTTTACTTCGCCCCTCTCTCGTCTGCTCATCCTGTCCGAGCGACAGGATGTCGACCCTGCCCGTTGATTGTGGGTGAGGTTTGCAGGGGTCGTGGAGAACTTGTTCGTATTCTCTGTATTCGATCAGAGCAACGCAGCCCCAGGCGTAGCTTGAAAGGATCACGGAACCAGGAAAGCCCCGCGGGAGGGCAGGCGTAGGTGCCGCAAAGAGTGACCTTGAGGCGGCGATCGCGAAATCGGCCCCATCCGAAAAGTGAAGGCCCTGCAGGCAGCAAGGCTCGACTTCAAGCGGCAAGTCCACGCGAGGGCGCTCTCCGCGCCTTGATCCAGGCGGCACCCGCGGAGCCTGATCGGTGATTGGAACTCACCGCGATTCAACTGTTGCCCGGTGGGGGACCATTGCACAACCTGGGGAAGTCTGGCCCATATTGAGCTGCCTGGAAAGGTGGGTGTCGGCCCTCCGAGACGGCATAAAGAATGCTGGGAGTGATGTTGTCTTACAACCGATACCAATTCTGCCTGCCCTGGCATTGCCTTGACGGGGGACCCAGGCCGGTTGATGCACGCGGTGGCGGCACCGCCTGAGGAGGAGTAGCCCTCCGGACCGGTCGGTCCATGATTCCAAGCAGGCCTTTGCCAGCCGTGTTCTTCTCTCCTGCAAGCGGACTGGGAACAGGCTGCATGCGAGTTTGGATGATGGACTAAGCCCCGAGGAAGCGGCCTGGGCACGCGGTTCTGCGCACAGCGGGTCCGGCAAGTCGCCCAGGCGGCCGGGCCGCCGCGTCGGAGGCAACGCTTCCAATCCTTGAAAGCGACCCGAATGGCGTGAGGGCGCTGCCAGGGCCCGGGTAGATTTGATTCTTCGGGGGAGGGCCGGAAATCGCGTTCGAACGGATCCGATTGAGGCCTGGGCCGCGAAGGGCATTGTGGGCAGATCCTCAAGATAACTCAGGGGAGCAGGGCAATGCCATCGATGATGAAGTCCAGATTCCGGATCACGAGCTTTGGCTCACTGGCCGCTCTAACCCTCCTCAGTTGCAGCCTATTCACTCAGGCTCTGAACTCGGCAATTAACTCGGCGGTCAGCAAAGCTACGGGCCAACAGGCTATTTCGGTGTCGCAGCTGTGGCCGAATGTGCCGCCGCTGCCCGGGGCCTCTCCGGCCAGCACCAGTCTTCCTCCAGGCTTGAATCTCATGGTCCAAGAGATCCTGAGGGGGGCTTACTCACAGGAGGCCCAAAAGCAAGGCGGGGGTGCCAAGATAAATAACATGAGCTTCACTGCCCACACCAGCTCCGACAGTTCAGCCGCTGTTGCTTCTTTCTACACCGTTGATCGAATGAGCGCGGCAGGATGGAATGTGGAATCCGAGCCAGGCTGCAGCCTGCTGAACGGCGGCACGCCTGTGGCTGGCGCGCAGATTCCGGCAAACCTCTGTCTCTTCGGAAAGATCCAGGGCCAGAACAATACGGCTCTTGTGATCTTTCCGCTAGCTGGTCAGCAAGGTGGGAAGACTCAAATCTTCTACGTGCGCTTGGAAGGGACTGGATTTGTCGTGACCGCAACGCCTTAGTCGCGGGACGGCTCCGGCGCCTCCAACGGTCGCCGGTTTCGAGGGTCTTGCTCTCGGCCTCTTGGCCGAAGGAGGGACCAAAGGGGAGAGCGGACGGCGCAAATTGAGTTGGCGAACTGGCCGCACAAGCAGAAGAGCTGAACGATGAGATCGGCCCTTTTGCGCAGTGCCTGTGTGGACCCCATCCCTCGTTGGAGGGTGAAGGCGATTTCAGTGTATGGCACGCTTTTTTCCTCCCGGTGGGAGGCAAGGCAAGCGATGGGCGCCGCCGGGCTTTGCGGTCCGGCAAGATTCAGCATGCAGCTCATCCTCGGTCGGAGCCGAATGGGAATCTGTTGGCGGTTAACCTCTGGGAAACTCCCAAGACGAGTGCTACCCCTGGGTGGCTCCAGATTGCGAGCCCGATCGCGGTGTCTGAGAGGCGAAGGCCGCCAGCAATCCCAGGATGACGAGGACCAGGCCCACGATCAGGGTGACCGGCTCTGGGAACCGAATTCCCAGGGCCCCATCCAGCGAGTAGGTACCAGGTCCGGTCAGAGCCAAAGCAAGCGCCGCGGCAAGATTGGTCAACGGGAACTCCACCCCGCCCTTAGTGGCCCAGATACCATTTGGCCAGTGGACTTTGACAGTGGCCATCAGCATTGCCGCGCAAATCCCGAGTGACCCCAGGGGGTTCAGGAATCCGAGGGCGAGCAGCAAGCCTCCGCCGAGCTCGCTGAGCGAGGCGAGAAGCGCCCAGAACCATCGGGGCCGGAGCCCAATCTTGCCGATCCAACCAGCCGTTGCGGCGAATCCTCCTCCCCCAAACCAGCCGAACAGTTTCTGACTGCCGTGACCGACGAGCAGCAAGCCGACTACGACCCTGAGAATCAACACGCCCGCATTGTCCAACACGGTTGTCCTCCTTTGCTGAAACACGGCCCAGTCCCGTTGTCCTGGCCTTGGGGATGGGACGGTTGCTGAGATCTCGTGCCTTGGAACTCACCTTCCAACTTCACTCCTTTGCAGTTTCGCGAGGAGCCGCGCCAGCTGGGTTTGCTCGCGCGGCGAGAGTCCCTGGGCGAGCTT
Organism: Anaerolineales bacterium; assembly: GCA_049511715.1. Classification (GTDB taxonomy): domain Bacteria; phylum Chloroflexota; class Anaerolineae; order Anaerolineales; family RBG-16-64-43; genus JBEKHT01. Next base: position 41,354 of record JBEKXU010000013.1, on the reverse strand, counting down.
GACTTGAACCACTCGCTCGGCCGTGATCCCCAGCTGATAGCGTCGGCGGCCGGCCTTGGTGATCGTCACCCACAGGCTCCGGCGATCGTGAGGGTCGGGTGAGCGTTGAACCATGCCCTCGGCCTCCAGGCGGTCCACCAGCTGGGTGATATTGGAGCGGACGCAGGCCAGGATCTCCGCGAGCTGCCCCATGGCCAACGGCTCTTTGGCCTGGGCGAGATGTCGGAGAACGCTCAGCTTGGCGATGGAGAGACCGTGGAGCCTGAGCGCGGTATCCAGCTCGGCATCCACCCAGTGCCCCGCGGCCTCCACGTCCTGGATAGTGGACCGCGAGGCCGCCGACCGTCGGGGATTTTTGTTCATAGCCGTATCATACAGCCCTTTATCTTTTTGGCCGAAGGCAAGGGCGGGTAGGGTGGGGGGACAGGACTCGGGGGCGGCCTGTCCGGCTGCGCTCTTTCCCGGCCAGGACGGAGTAGGCTGCAGCTTGTCGGCCAATGGGGTACAGTAGCGGTTATGGAAAGTATCGGCTGAGTCGTGCTGGGAGGCGATCAAATGGCGACGGGATCGGCAATCGAAAAGAGGTCCTTAGGCAAGACCGGCATCCGCGTGTCCCCGATTGGGTTGGGGGTGATGGAGTTCTCCGGAGGGGGTGGGTTAATGGGCTCCATGTTCCCGGTGATCCCACAAGAGGGGAAGAATGACATCGTGAAGGCGGCTCTCGACGGGGGGATCAACTTCTTTGACACTGCGGAAATGTACGGCGGCGGCTTGTCGGAAAGATCGTTGGCGCTGGCCCTCAAGGCAGCGGGGAAATCGGACTCGGAGGTCGTCGTGGCGACGAAGTGGCTTCCCTTCTTCAGGACGGCCGCCAACATCCCGCGCACGATCGCCAACCGCGTCCGTTTCCTGGACGGTTATAGCATCAGCCTGTACATGATCCACCAACCCTGGAGTTTCTCGTCCCCGGAATCCGAAATGGACGCCATGGCGGACCTTGTCGAGGCCGGGAAGATTCGCTCGGTAGGAGTGAGCAATTTCAGTGCCGCGCGCATGCGGCGTGCCCATGCCGAGCTGCAGAAGCGGGGGTTGCCTTTGGCCGTCAACCAGGTCCGCTATAGCCTGCTTCGGCGCGAGATCGAGACCAATGGCGTTCTGGAAACGGCTCAGGAATTGGGGGTTACCATCGTGGCCTACACGCCGCTGGCCTCTGGGTTGCTGACGGGAAAGTACCATAGGGACCCGAAACTGCTTTCGCGCCCATCGATACGAGTTCGATTGATGATCCGCAACAATCTCGAGCGCACCCGCCCGCTGGTGATGGCGCTGGAAGAAATCGCGGCCGGGCACCAGGCCACAGCAGCTCAAGTCGCCCTCAATTGGCTGATTCACTTTCACGGAGAGGCGGTCGTTACCATCCCCGGCGCCACCAAGACCAGCCAGGCCCAAGAAAGTGCGCGGGCTATGCGGTTCAGGCTTTCGAACGAGGAAATGGCTCGCCTCGATCAACTGTCCCGTGCCGTTGCCTAGAGAGGGCCGGGGCCGGAAGGGCTGCGCCAGGAATAGCGTTGGGTCAGCGGGTTGGCGGTCCCAGCGGAGATGGAACCTCGGCCGGTGTCACCAGAAGACGGATCATCGGATTCAGCATTGGACTGGCCATTTAACGATCCGCGCAGATGCGGCGATTCCTTGCCGAGCGGGACGACAATCGCCAACTCCGCCTGATAAGTCTTCTCCCAATTCGGATTCGTCTTGATCCAAAGAACATCGACAAGGCCCTGGACGATCTCGCGCTTTCGGTTGAACGACATCCGGCCTTTGAGTTCCTTGCGGCGATCCTTGATGCTCTGCTCCAGGAGGCGGGGGAACTCGGCATGGATTTCAGCTGGAGACAGCTCCGATTCGGCCTTCCGTTTCTCCTGGGTGAGACTGGCTTTCCGCTCCTCGATCTCAGCCAACTGAACCGTCACCTCGCTCACGGCCAAGCCGAGGGCTGCGGCATTGGAAATGGCGTAATGCCGCTCATCCCTCGTCTTTCCGATGGCCCGGGTCAGAGTGGCGATCCTCTCTCGAAGTTCACCCATTTGCGCCTTGGAGCCTTTCGTTTTGGGGCCAATGTCCTCTGGGAGGACGAGGGGGCTGAGCCACAATTCGCTGACGTTCTTCCAGACAACCCTATCGATCGACGCGGCCGGCACCCGCCTGGCGCATCCTTCCATGCTAACCTTGCCTGCCGTCCTGTAGGGTGCCGGGCAAGCATTGGCGGGGGAGTTGGGTCTGCGACGACCTCTTTTCAGGAACATCCGCCAAGTGGGGTGGGCAGCACAACGGATGATCCCTTGCAGCAATGCCGGATGCCTCGTGTTTCGCCTAGCAAAGGTTTGATTCTTCCTTGCTCGCTTACGGACGCGCATGTAGAGTGATACGCTGATGATTAGTGGAAAGGTCAACTCGAAGGTCTCGCCTCCCCAGTGCTCCACAATTTGACCCGTCGCATAAGATTCGCCACGGAGGATGATTTCGGCCACGGTGCCGAAGCCAATCGATCGGCCATTGCGACCCCCCTGACCCCCTCGGCGCGCAATTTGTTGGCCGTACCCCGCGTGGTGCCTCCGCGAGCATAACTGTCCACGATGCGCCGGACAACCCGAGCCTCCTCAGGCTGGATGACGAGCCGCTTGGTCGCGGGATCTTTTGTCAATCCATCGCGAACCAGTCCACCCGGAGCGATTAGCCCGCAGACCGGATTTGCGTCCCCGGAGGGTCGTCTGCAACTGAGTGGATTTCTGGAACGAGGCCAATCCGGCCAGGAGAGGCCACATCTCCCAGGAGAAGACATCCGCCACGGCCTCGATTTGCCAAGAAGGATTCCTCTCATGCGCCCGCTTGATAAGCGCCGCGGGGCCAAGGTCACGGCTCAAGCGATCCACTTTCCGGACGACAACGAAATCGATCTTGCCGGAGGAGGCTGCATCCAAGACATGCAGGAGGCCAGGGCGATCCTCGTTGCTGCCGGACGGCTCAATCAGACGCCCATCCGCACCCTGATATCCCTCCACATCGCGCACGACTTCCACAACACGGTAGTCTCGCTTCTGGCACAACTCGCGGGAGGCACGTTCTTGATCCACGGGGGACGTGCAATCCCGTTCCCCTGCTTTTCAGACGAAACTCTCACGTAGATTCATGCGGTTTTGGCGGTCATGATTCGCCTCCCTGGTTAGTCGAGTGGGGCGGCGTCCGCCACAGGAGTCGGTCGAGGGCACTCTGGTCGGCTTGTCTGCGGAATTCAGTCCACTCGTACGCGATGAAGTTGATGCCCATGAAAAGGGAATGCGCAGTCGTGGCCGATATATACATTTCATGCTCAGGGTCAGCACGTTCGCTACCCGGTAGTGTCTTGCGGTGGACATAGAAGGAAAAGGTTGGATAGAAGTCCCGATAGTATTGGTGAAGCCCCCCATCCCTGGCGACATCCTCCACGGAGGGCCCCCGGGGAATGTCTGCGAAACTTTGGTGATCTTTGTACTCAGCAGTCCTGTCATTGCCATCCTTTTCGACCAGCGGAGCGTATTCCTCTTTCAAGAGACAGCGCATGTTCCTTCTCATCTCGTTTTCCGCGGCCTCGAGAAAGACTTGGGCTTTCTCCTCTGAAAGAGCAACGTATCGTGACCAAAAGAGGGTCTCCATCAGGGCCCCAGTGAGGATGAAAGAGGAACGAGACAATCGTTGCTTGACTGCAACTACAAGGCCTGCGGCGACATCTCCACCATGTTCTAGGCAGCAAAGAATCGCCTCATCTTGGATTTTAAGGGGGTCTTTTCTATGGACGCTTTTGCAATGGATTTCCGCAGTCACAATATCCAAATCGAGACTCTTCAGGACGCCAAGTATCTGCTCGGGAAGGGGATCAATGATGTTATTCGCTGGCATAGCATCCTCCTCTGGAGTGGCCTTACATCGGCCATGGAACGCGCAGGGTCTCGAGTGCAGTTCTCTGCAATTCCAATGGCCGGCGATCATATCGGCTGGTCGTCAGGATGAATGAGTGGCCGACTAGACTGGAAACGACGGACAAGTCCTGTCCGTTGTCGAGCATTTGGCCGACGAATGACCTGCCGAAATCGTGAGGCGATATTGGTTCAATGCCTGCGCCTGCGGCTCCCTGGCGGACGATCAGTTAGACTTCGGTTGTGCTGAGGGGCCGATGCAGGGAGAGCTTTCCGGACTTCCAGACAGCACAAGTCTAGGAGGGCCCGTGCCGCGGGACTGGTGGCGGGGAATAGCCCGGGCGCTAACGCTTAGCCTCTGCACGCCCGGGCACGAGTGCCTGGAGAGCAAGTGCATTGGCCCGGGTGTTCTCCTCCAGCGCGATGAATAGATAGATTTGCTCGCCACGAGCAAAGAGTCCTAGGGATATACCTCCGCCAATTAGTACGGCCACGATGCTGAGGATCACCCCGGCAAGTGTGAACACGCCTCCGGCGCCTGGTCCTGCACCTAACTGGCGAGCGGTGTTGCCAAGCGCCGTGCCGCCAAACACGCTGGTGAAGCAAAACCCAATAACGATAAGGATCGTGATTGCGAGGACGACGCCGCCGAGAAACTTGTAAATGGAACCGATTGTCCGAAGCGCGGAATATCGTCTTTCCATGTGGGTCTCCTCAATCGTTGGTGATGGATGGTGTCCCTGTTTTTGGGAGACGAAGGCCATCATGGGCGGCTGCCTAACAACATTAAAGTCTACGCCCCGAACCGGCAAGGCTAGGTTGCCGCACGGCGCACGAACGGCGGCCTCTATTCTAGGACCGCACCACACGATAGACAACGTCGCCCAGGGCGGATCTTGGGTGCCATGCGCCCATTGGCTGGAAGGCCTCCAAGAGGCCAAATTCGTCCGATTCTGGCGATCCATGAGTTTCACGGCGAGGAGGCTAGGCGAAGCGAACCGCGTTCACCGCTTTTGAGGGGGCGGTTCCTGAACTTCAGTCATCCACCTGAAGAGTGCTCTTCAGATAAGTAGCGATAAGCAGATAAAAGAACAGTAGCACGTGCTTTTCGATAGCGCCGAGAGGTCGAATGAGCACGTACATATTGGGGGGAAATCTGTTCGCTTCCTCCCTTCCCGCCAGGATTGCGCCAAGGTTAGTCACCGAATAGCCTAGCGCGTTGGTCGCAGCAATGATGAATCCGGGGTACAGCGAGCAGACCATGACGGGTGCTGTCTCCAGAGACAGCGGCACTTGCTTGTAGAGCATTTCAGCTAGTGGCCGTGGGGCTTTCGTCCATTCCGTCCGATAGGCGAAAAGGATTCCCGGAGTTGGTGGGAAAGTGCCCGGCGGGAATTTGGGGAGCCGCTTAGCAGACGCAGTGACTTCGAAACCCTCCTCTGCCTTCCCCTTGTTGAGCGTCGATTTCACCTCAATAGCAGCCAGCACCGATTCTGTGAGGAAAAGTTGAGAAGACTCTTGGTTGATCAGAAGGGGGAATTTCACAGAATCATAAAGAACGACGTCCGTCTGGCTACTAGTCTCGGGCGTTGTGGACCCTGCAATCTGACCAGACCCTATCGCAACACGAGCAGGTAGCACTTGGGATAGAAAGGAAGATAGGGCCTCCTCGAGCAGCCTCCCGCGTTCCCCATGATGGGGTATCTGCCCCGAAGTGCAGAGCCGACCGAATTCCGTGGCCAGAATCTCGTAGTATGCCTCCAAGAGTCTTGCTAGATCGGCCATCGCTCAGTCTGCCTCCGTGCGCCATTTAGTTCGCCTAAGCCGGAGATGCTCCAGGGTTCTATTGTGGAATTGATCCTCGCGCAGTCAATCGCCGCAATCCGGACATAAAAAAGAGGCTCCCGATAATTGGAGGCCTCTAATATCATGAGCTTACGCTATCGAATCGGCCTGCTTTTCGTTCGAATCCTGGCGACAAATTGTGAATCCGATGACGGCTCTGCCTATTGGGTCGCCGGCCGGGACTCCCGCGACCCAATCCCAGGGCCGCGCTTTTCCGGCCGACACTGGACTCCGCCTCCATCCTTGCGAACATCCAGCCCTGGCTACTGGGGTTCGCAAATAGGATCCTTTGGCTGCCACGGGAATGGAAGTCTGCGGTTCTTGCTTTGCCAGGCGGTTTGGGTTCCTGGCGATCCCCCGATAGGGAACGGAATGCCGCGGCCCCCTCGGTCGGGGCCGCGGCATCACTCCGATTGGTATCGGCCTGGCTCCCGTCGCCATTGAATAGCCCTCGATCATGCCTCCGCTGCAGGCGAGGTGGTCCGGTCTCGCTCTTGAAGCTAGGATTTGGCTGATTCTCTTTCACGGGCTGGTGAGCGGGTCGAGGAGCGCACGGTCTCGACGAAAAAGCAAGTTCCCATGGGCGGAGAAGGCTCGTTCGAGGCCGGTCCGGGATCCGTGGGACGTCTAGGGGGCGGGATCGCCTCAGGGCGCCGGAGAAGGCTTGGGTATAAACTGGATTTCTTACTCGACGAGTTGCAGTCAAGGAGTGAGCCATGCCCACACACGATCGACTCAAGGAATATGCTAGTCTGCTGCGAATCCGCCAGAAGGGGTCCCGAAGAGATGCGTGGATGGCGGGAGGGCTGCTCTTCCTGTCCCTGGTCGGGATCTATGTCTATGGGGCCCTCAATTCCTCCTTCTTCCAGAGCCTGTTTCTGGTGCTCCCGATCGTGGTGGCGCTGGGGGCTGCGTACGCAACGGTATTGGCCAGGCTGTACGTGGCCAATGCCTGCCTCGAATTGGTTGAGGCGCTCGAGAGCTCACTTGAGACCTAGGGTGCGCCCTCTTGGAATCCCGGGTTCCGTCGGGCTAGCCTCATTGGAATGGCAGAGCTCCGAACGGTCCCCTGGGGGGATTGAATTTGGGGGCCTGGTGTAGGGGGGCCAATCTACCTAGGGGGAGACCGCACAGGCGCTGACCTCGCGTCGGCCAGCGCCTGCGTCCACGGCGTTTTCAGACCCGGCCAGGTTCCGGAACCCTCAAAGAAGGATGGCGAAAGAGGCTTGGGTCCTGCTGGAGCCCTGCGGGGGCTTATGACCTCTTGAGGCCGAGAGGGGACAGGCTTGAGCCGAGGTCCAGTCCCGTGGTAGGCAAGAACAGGAGCCCTTCGGCAAGCTGGGGTCTGTAGGCAAAGGTTAACGACACAGGGACAAAGTCCCCACGGAAAGCGGGTGGCCTGACAATTTTTCACATTTCCGCCAATAATTGCCACCATTCTCTAATCTCCTGCCAAGTTTATTCCAGACAAAAACAATCTATAATAGTCAATTGTTGGTATGCAGTCTGCCAAGGCTCCGGATAGGGGCTGGCGCGGCTGACGCACATAGCTTGCGCTGTAAGAGGAGATGCACCCCATGACATGCGGCGGGGGCAAAGTTCAATAGCGGGGCCTTCCTGGGCCCCCGACTAGTCTCTCCCGGCTTGACCTCCATTCTAGGAATCTGAACCAAGCGGGGCCCCTTCTAGTGAGCGAGGTGCCGGCTCGAGGGGGTTGTGACCGCAGTGGGTCGAGGGCCATACCGGCAGCCCAGAATCCTGTTCGGAACGTGGTAGGCAGCAGCAGGCGCACCAAAGGCATGGCAGCAAGACCGTTTGCTGGGGGGACTTGGTTCTTCTGGGGGGAAGGCCGCCAATCTCAATCCAGCCGATCCGACTAGAGCTTGGCCCCCGAAGCATGACGGGGCCACGCCCTCAACAAGACTCCACGGAGACACGCAATGGCATCGATACCGAAGTCGAAACTCCCGATGATGGTCTTTGGCTCTTTGGCAGTTCTCACTCTCCTCAGTTGCAACGTCTTGAACTCAGCGGTCAACTCGGCGGTCAATTCAGCCGTCAACAAGGCCACGGGGGAGACAGCGGTTACTGTATCCCAGCTCTGGCCCGATGTTCCACGCTTCCCTGGCGCGACACAGAGCAACGTTAGCCTACCTCCCGCGGTGAACCTGATGCTCCAGGGCCTCTTGAGCGGGGTGGAATCACAGAGTCAGGCGCAGGCGGGAAACAAGTTGAACAGCCTGGGCTTCGTGGCCTTCACCAGCCCCCGGAGCCCTGACGCAGTTGGCAACTTCTACACCCTGGATCGTATGGCCCGCGCGGGTTGGAACGACAACTCGCAGACGGCATGCAGCACAGGCAACACCGCATCGGCGATCGCCTCAGAAGGGCTAGCCGGGACGCCGGTGCCTGGGGGAGCCTTAGCCGGGACGTTCTGTCTCTTTGGAAAAACCCAAGGACAGAACTTTACGGCCCTCGTAATCATTGCGACCGCGGATCAGCCGAGTGGAAAGACTCAGCTTTTCTACATTCGCGCGGAAGGGATAACCTCTGGAACCCCAACCCCCTAGCGAGTGGTTTGGCGGAGCTTCTGGTCCTGCCCAGCGAAGGCCGTCTTTGCGGGCTTCTCGTGTGGGGCGGGGGGGCAAAGCCGCTGGCCCCTGGCGTAACAGGGTGAGAAGACAATCCACATACAGAGGCACAAGGGCCGAACGGATCGTTCGGCCCTTTTCATAGCCCCTTCACGGAGGTAGTGGCTGGCCGGGTGGCACGGGGAATCCTAAAACATGGTCATGGGCTGGATTTCGTTTCTCGAAGTGGTGAGCCTGGTCGTGTGTCTCATCCTCGCGGCGGCGGTGTATGTGCTGGCGGCCATCACGTTGAGAGTTCGCACGTGTCGCGATTGAGCGTTCTTCCCCGCAAGAGGAGGGCCGGAGGAGGAATGACAATCCCCCCTTTTTTTCTCCACGGGGAGCAATCCACACACGATCCTCGCTCGATCTCAGAGTCGCTCGCACGGAATCTCGTGGAAGAAGTCCTCATCTTCTCCGGTCCGACTACGGGCTGGGCTTCCCTTCCACGCGCGCAATTGCGGTCAGGGCCGAGGCCTCCAGCTCCTGCATCATCGCGGGATAGGCACTGGGATCTGAAGGGCCGCAGTCTCCATCCAGGGTGTACTCCATCTGGACGGCAAACCGCCCATCGATCGCTTCTTCTCCATAGCCATCGCCCTCTTCGCACTTCTGAACGTTCGAGTAACCAACGATCGTGACCACATAGCGATTGGAGTCGTGCCTTACAAAAGTCACTTGTTGGATCAGAGCCGGGTCGAGCCCCGGGAAGGAGTTCCACTGGTTGGCCTGATCTACGAAGCCCTGAAAAACAGCCGACTTTTTCTGGAAGAAAGCAATGAGCTGAACAGGGTCGGACCAAGGGGTGATTGAGAAACCGTCACCCACGTCGTTATGACAGACCAGATAGGGACCTTTATTGGGGTCGAGGGTGTTGTAGTCCACCAGGGCATTGGTGATATCCAGCCCCTCCACCCCGCAGTCCGTCTTCTGGAAGTGGCCTAGCTGGCCGGTGGCCCCTGAGGCAGGGCCCTGCTTGGTGGTGGCCGAGGGCTCTGCAACAACTTCGCCCCCCGTTTGGGTGAGATCGTCGGGGGTGACCTCCTTGCAGGCGACTTCCTCCTCCGTCGGCGACTCCTCCACTGACAGTTGCTCGGCGAGGGTGTTGAGCGTGGCCATCCAGTTCTTGTTCCAGGCCCGGCATCTCACCCTGAATCCCTGAGTTTGGAGTTGCTCCCAGCGTTGGCGAAGGGATTCCGGACTGGACCCGACCTTGAACCCGAGCACGTTGAGGATGGCGTCGGTCGTGGGGTTGCCCTGACCTAGCCCGACCAGTTGGAGGGCCAGGGTGCTGGTCAACTCGCTTGTGGTGGGGACGTAGTCCGTATTCTGGAGTCCCAGCAGGATGCCTTGGGCGTTGTCCAGTTTCTGCTTGATCCCCGTCAAGGTTTCCTCGGTAATTTTCTCCGTGCCGTTGACCTTGTCCATGATGTCCTGGGCCGTCTGGTTGAGGTTATCCCCATCGTCGCCGCCAATCAGGCCTGCCGCCAGTTTAAGCAGCTGGGCCTTGTTGTTGAATTGTTGGACTTGACCGCCGATGTCCCCGTTCGATTTTAGGTGGGACAGGGCGCTGTTGACCAGATCCTGCGCCTGGCGCAGACCCTGGCCGAGATCTCCCAGGAGGTTTTGGACAACCCCGGTGGCCAGGACCGTCTTGATGATCTCGTCTTTCAGAGCCTGGTTGAAATCGTGCCGGGCGCCCCCCTTAATGGATTCGGCGAAATCCATCGCCAGTTTTTGTTCCTGTTCAAGCGCGGCCTTGTTCTTGACGTACGCAGCCTCCTGCTCTTCCTGAGTGGCGTTGGGATTCGGTGATACTTTCATATCTTGATGCTGCTGCTCCAGTACCGCCAGCTTGTCCGCATACTCGGCCTGTTCGTCCTCTTCGAAATCGTTGGCGTTGCGATAGGTCCGGTTGCGGTGCATCCAGGCGCTGACCAGGCCCAGGAGGGGGATCATGGAAGAGAGGCCGCGCTCGGGGGGAAGGAGCTGGGACTGCGCCAGGACCGGCAGGGCGGGCCCGGACACAAGCAGGGCGATCAGGAGTGAGATGGCCATTCGCGATAGAGGCGAGAGTTTCATGATTTTCCCTCCGGGGTCAGGACCAGGGTTTCGACATACACGAGCTGGCCCTGATCAAAGCCCATCAGGATCTGGTTGCCCGCCACGACCAGCCCGCCGGACACGCCGGCCTGGGCGGCGTCGACCTGAAGCAATTTCTGGTCCGGGAACAAGGCCTGGACCTGGCCGAGGGTCATATAAGCCTGGAAGGCCGAGGGATCGTAGTAGCTGGCGAAAATCGTTCCGTTCGGGGTGGGAACAATGCGAGCGGTGTCGACCAGCGTTCCATCGATGAAGTCGAAGCGGGTCTGCTCGTCGAAATAGGACCATTCCTCCCTTCGGACGGTCTGGGAGCCCAGGTCTTCGAAGATGATCCGAAACGCGTCGGGATAGCCCATCTGCTTGAGGATTTCAGGTCGGTCGTCACGCGGGGGGACGGCCAGGGCCTCCTGGAGGGACATGGGCGGGGTGGCCGTGGCGCTCCCCGGCATTTTCAGCCCCAAGGCGGTCGGCAGATTGCACGCCAAGGAGATCAAGACGATTGCAAGCAGCAGGCCGATCCCGACCGGGGCAAGAGAGCCGAGGGTTGCACGGGAGGACCTGGGTGAGGAGGATCGCTGGTTCACCTTCTTCATGGGAGCCTCCGAGGAATGGACAATTTGCGGCCCGAGCGACCGCCACGGGATGTGGGTTTGCCCCGCGCTCTGGTCCCCGCCACCGGTGGAAGACACAAATCGGCGTAGCGAACGTCGACCGGGGCAGCGCCTGCCGATGGCGCCAACGAATGAGAGCATCCTTAATACATTCTGAGCCCATCTCTGTCAAGCTGATTTGATGGGGATGAGGGAACCACCCCGCACAAGGTCTCGTTGGCACATCGGGGGATGCCACTCGCTCAGCAGCGCGCTCCGGAGGCGGACACCCCTGATGCGCGATGGCCAGGGTGTTGGCGACAGTGATTGCAGCCAGGCCCCCGGCTGGGACACGCCCCTGCAGCCGACAACACTCACCGGGTCTTCCTGGGACTGGACAGATCCGGGGTTCCTCGGGGTCCCGCAAGGGCCAGCCTTCCCTGAGGCCCCTCTGTCTCAAAGGCGAAGGCGGAGAAGGGCACCAAGAGCCATTCCCAACCTGCAGGGATTCCAATGGCTTCATGGAGAGCCTGGCTGGCCATAAGGGGCGGGGGTTGCTCCGTCCAGAAATGCGGCGCCGCCGCCCGCAGGACTTGGGGGACGGACTATTCCGCCTCCGCTACCGAGGGATGGTTGTACAATCTCAAAGGGCTTGGGGTGGCAGTTCGAGCAAAAAGGCCGGAAAGAGGGGCGGCCGGGGAGGAGAAAATGCCTAGCGGCGAGCGGATTGGAGAGGTAACCCATTATTATGACCGCGCCAGCGTGGCGGTGCTCAAGCTCACCCGGGATCTGAAGCTCGGTGAAGAACTCCACTTCCTGGGCAAGAACTCGGATTTTGAGCAGAAGATCACCTCCATGCAGATCGAACACCAAGCGGTGACCGAGGTGAAAGCGGGGCAGGAGGTCGCCGTCCAGGTCAAGCAGAAGGTACGTCCAGGCGACTCAGTCTTTCGAATTACCGCGGGAGATTGAGTCTCCACTCGCTTTACCATCTCCGCTGACGGTTGGTCCAGCGCACGACGCTGCCCTTTGCGGCGGCAGGCGGGCCACACGGTCTCCATCCGATGCCAGAGCTTCCAGAGCTTGAGGTCGTCAGCGAGGTCCTCGCCCACCGGCTGGTCGGGCGTGTTATCCAACAGGTGAAGGTGGCTCCCAAAGGTGGGGCCATCGTCGTCCGGGACCTAACCGGGCGAGGATTCGCGGAAAGCCTGAGGGGAAAAGAGGTCCGAGGAGTCAGCCGGCGGGGCAAGTTCCTGCTCTTCGACTTGACGGCCGGTTTGTGGCTGGCAATAAACCCCAAATTGATGGGCCGCTTCCAGCTCTGTTCGCCCGACGCCAAGAAGCCGGGTCCGGTTCTGGTGATCCTGGGCTTTCTTGACCTGGAGCACGAATTGCGTTACATCGATGCCAAGCAGATGGGTCAGTTCTATCTGACCCTCGACCTGATGTCCATCCCAAGCTTCCGCGAGATGGGGCCGGATGCCCTGGCGGTTTCGCGGGAGGAGTTCGAGGCGAGAATTCGCCGCTTCCGAGGAGAGATCAAGGGCGTTCTGACCCGCGCCGATTTCGTTGCCGGGATCGGCAACGCCTATGCCGACGAGATCCTCTGGACGGCGGGCATTCACCCCTACCGCAAGCGCTCCAGCCTCCAGGCTGGGCAGGTCGCGCAGGTTTATGAGGCGATGCGGACCACCCTCTCGGGTTCGCTAGAGAAGGTGCGCGCCGAGATGGGCGAGGATATCCATCTCGAGCCTCGCGACTTCTTTTCGGTTCACCTGCGAGGCGGGCAGCCCTGTCCGCGCTGCGGGACCACTATCTCCTCCATCACTGCCCATCAGCGCGTCACCAACTTCTGCCGGACCTGTCAGCCGGGAGGATTGGTCCGCGGCATGAACTGACCGCGCTCTACTTGAACAGCTCCGGGTGGATCAGCCTGGCCATTGCCTCCAACCCATCGACCAGGCGCGGTCCTGGGCGGCTCACCAGATTGTCATCGAACGGAAACACGGCGTTGTTCTTGACGGCATTCATGACCCCCCAGCCGGGGCGTGCTTTGACGGAGGCCACGGTAATGCCATAAGCCGCATCGCCCAAGACGATTTCATCCGGGTTTTGGCTAACCAGCTCCTCCAGGCTGATCTGGGCATAGTCCACTTTGAGGCCTGCGGCCGCGTTCTGGCCGCCGGCCATCCGAATGACGAGGTCGATGAAGCTCCCGGGGCCTGCGGTGTATGGCTTGGCCGGGTCGGACCCATCCAGTTCATAGAAAACCTTTGGGTGAGTGGTGGCCTTTGAGATCACCTGTTCGACAGCCGCAACGCGCCCCTGCGATGTGTTCACCAAGGCCTGGGCCTCGGAACTGCGTCCTGTGAGCGCACCGACGTTTTCGATGTCCTGATAGAGCCCTTCAAAGTCCGTCGGATTAGGAACCACGAAGACCGTAAGGCCGAGGTTGCGCAGGGTCTGAATCTGCTCCGGGGCAAAAAGGGGCGCCGAAACCACAAGATCAGGTTTCAAGGCGACCACTTCCTCGGTGTTGAGCTGGCCCATCGAAGTGGAGATGCTGGGCAGTGATTTGACCTGGGAGGGGTAGTCTGAGAATTGGTCTCGGCCGACGACCTGACTGCCAGCTCCAACCGCGAAGAGGATTTCGGTCGTGGAGGGCGTCAGTGAAACGATGCGCGTCGCCGGACCGGTAAGCCGAACGATCTGGCCGCTCCCATCCTGGACGGCGATGGGCGTGGGAAGAGTCGTCGCCGTCGGGGGCGCCGGGCTGGGGGAAGGTGCCGCGGTCTCGGTCGGGACCGCCTGAGCGGCTCCTCCCGCGGCGCAACCCACAAGGAGCATTGCATAGACGGCTGCCTGGAGCAGGAATCGAACTTTGCACATCGGAGTCTCCTTTCGGCCGAACAAGGTTCGCAGGCAGAGCCTTTCCATGGAGAAAGAAGATCCCCTGTCGGCAGACAGGGGATCTGGCTTGTGAGGGGCAACTTGCCCGTGGTCCCTTCCCCTTCCTGCGAGGTGTCATGGAACCGCAGCCTGGTGGTCGACCTGGCTTGCACGGCCAACATCTTCACCGTGCCTACAGTTGCGAGACAGCGCCGGACTACTACCGGCTTCGCCATTGAGCCCGCCCATCCGGGGGCCGGGCGCCAGGGCTGCAGACTATTCTGTTGTGTCCGGGGGCGATTATACGCCCAGCACGACCCCCGCAGGGACTGGGAGGCGGTCCTTCTTGAGCGCGAGCTCCCGCAGGCCCGGAGGGATCCTTCCTGCCTGGCCCCAATGGGCTTCGCTCGCGGGATCAACTTCAGTTATCTGTTCATTCCACCCGCTGTTGAGCAACTCTTGGCAGATGCCTGCCTTCCTAACCCAGGGATCAGATCCTGCGCTTGTGGACAGGGTGGCCCATCCCCGCGCAGCCCGGGCGTTTCGTCGCCGGCCTCCCAGCCGCTCCCCGGACTCCCTCCTGACCGCCTGGCGGCCAAGGTCACGCTGCCGTCGGGGCAGGTCCCTCCGACTGCGTCCCCGATCTCATCAAGCAGGTCGAAGTGAACTTGCCGACCAGCCGTTGTTTTTCATCGGTCACCTCGCATTCGACGTAGGCGATCAACCTCCCCCTGCGAAGGACCCGGGCACGCGCGGTTAGGAGACCTTCCCGGAGAGGGATGAAATAATGTGCCGCCAATTCAACCGTAGTGAACGTTTCATCGGGGCCAAGCAGGCTGGCGACGGCCGTGCCCATGGCTGCATCCGACAGATCGCAGAGCACACCGCCATGCACCGTGCCAAGGGGGTTGTGGTGCGCCGGGCCGACCCGCATCTCCATGGTCGAAGCCCCCTGTTTGCAATCCCTCAGGGAAATGCCCATCAACTGGGCGATAGGGGGCGGCGGGAGCGAGCCCGCCAACCATCCTTCCAGGTAGACCTTCATCGTTGGCATTCTTCCATCCTTGGATGATGGAGACGTGTTGTTCGATGAACTCCAGCCGATCTTGCCTGCGCCGCCCAGCCGTCTCCTTCGGCCGCCGTGCGATTGAGAAGGGCAGACAACGAGGGCGGAAAGAGGTATGCCCGTCCCTTCGTTTCAGCAAGCGTGGCCGGGCGCGTGCACGCCGGACGAATGCGCGTGAAGGGCGATCATGTCTCCCGGTCCCGTGGCTGCGCCGACTCCCGACGGGACTCCTCTTCTTCTCGCTCTTCCGGCACGGGGGCGGTTGCTCCCTTGGCGTCTTGCTCGGCAGCCTCGGCGCGGCGTAGTTCCTTGACCGACGCTCGGCGGACCAAGACAAGTCTGCCGCAATAGGGGCAGCGAGCGAGGATCCGGACAAGCAAATGAGGGGAGAAGAGGCAAAGCCTGAACGGTCGCTTGCAAATGGGACAAATGGCGCCGCCCCACAGGCCGTACCGTCGCTCCAGCGGCGGAGTCGAATGAGGCTCTTCTTTCCACTCCGGCGGGATACTGGCTTCAAGCCGCATCCTTCCCTTCACCTCGAAAATGAGACCGAACTGATAGCGACCCCAATCTTCATCCTGGCACCATGCGGGCCATCCCAAGATGTCGCGACCCCCGGCAGCATATTGGAGAATAGAAGCAAGGGCGCCCGTGTTGTCCCCCCGCCGTGCGGATTCAAGGCCCTGCGTACGCCCAGGCAGATCAAGCAAATCCCGCAAGCATCAGCGCGTCCAGGTTGAGCTTCCTGGACTGAATGGTGCGCGGCCGCTCTTTCGTGCCATGCCATCTCTCCTTACCGAGCGCCAGGCGGATGAGTCCGCACCCCGGAAGGCGCCTGGCGGTTTTGCGCAATTACCCCCGCCGCCGGAGGGGACGGTCCGCTCAGCGATTTTACACTGGGTCAGGACGGCCGAAGAACCCGGAGCATCGTCGAGGGGTTGGGTCCTGCCTATTCTCCCCGAGTTGGACTCCCGGAAGACCATGTGAGCCTGGCTCCCTCCATGGAACGACCCAAGTCAGCCGTTTGGGAATGATAAGTTGATAAAATACCCTTGATGAGCTCTCCATTGGATCTCATGGTCGTTGGCGGCGGTTTGGCAGGCTGCGAGGCTGCCTGGCAGGCTGCTGAACGAGGGCTGCGGGTACGGCTCTATGAGATGCGGCCGTTGCGTATGACCGGGGCGCACCGAACCGGGCTTCTGGCGGAGCTCGTATGCTCAAACTCCCTCGGCTCTGCGCTTCCTAACCGGGCGGGCGGATTGCTGAAGGAGGAACTGGAGACGCTCGGTTCTATGCTGCTCCGGGTCGCCCGCGAGACCTCTGTCCCGGCGGGTGGGGCTCTGGCTGTCGATCGGGTGGCCTTTGCGGAGGATGCCACGGCGCGAATCTTTGGCCATCCCGGAATTGAGGTGATCCGTGAGGAGGTCAAGGAGATTCCTCCAGAGCCCGCCATCCTCGCCTCCGGGCCTTTGACCTCACCGGCGCTCTCCGAGTCCCTCGCCCATCTCACGGGTGCCAACCATCTTTATTTCTTTGATGCGGTTGCCCCCTTGGTTTCTGCGGAGAGCATCGACTTGCGTGTGGCCTTTCAGGACTCGCGCCGAAGCCTCTCCTCAGACTACCTGAATTGTCCTATGGATCGAGAGCAGTACTACCACTTCGTTGCCGAATTGAAGGAGGCCGAACGCATTCCCCTGCAGGAGTTTGAGGAGGCCTTGCGTTCAGGCGTGAGGGCGGGGGCGGAGGGGTACTTTGAGGGCTGTCTACCGGTCGAGATTCTGGCCGAACGAGGCCCGGATACGCTTGCCTTTGGCCCAATGAGGCCGGTGGGACTTCGGGATTCTCACACCGGAAAACGACCCTTCGCAGTGGTCCAGTTGCGCCAGGAGGACCTAGCGAGGACGGTCTACAATCTTGTCGGGTTTCAAACCAACCTCAAGTACCTGGAGCAGAAGAGGGTCTTTCACTTGATCCCGGGATTGGAGAAGGCCGAGTTCGTCCGCTATGGCCAGATGCACCGCAACACCTTTGTCAACAGCCCGCGCCTGCTTCAGCCGACTCTTCAATTGAAGGTGAGGCCGAATCTGTTCCTGGCCGGGCAGATCACGGGGGTGGAAGGCTACATGGGAAACGTGGCGACGGGCCTTCTGGCAGGATGGAATGCGGCCCGTCTCTTGAGGGGAGAAACCCCGCTCGTCCTCCCGGCGACTTCGATGCTGGGCGCGCTCTGCCGGTACATCACCGCCGCAGAAGAGCATCATTTCCAGCCGATGAAGGCCAACTTTGGCCTCCTGCCGCCGCTCCAGCATCCTCCGCGGGGAAAGCTTGAGCGGGGTGAGGCCTATGCGGCTCGCGCCCTCGAGCATTTGCGAGGTTACATCGCGGATCAGGAGGGTGCTGCCGCCCCGCCGGACTGAGGATGGAGGCCTCGCTCTCCGAATCTCCCGTGCCACCCTCGTGAAGGTTGAAGCCCCTGTCTGGGGGAAAGCCTCAGGAGGAAGGAAGCGTTTTGGGAGAGGTGCGTTGAGGTCTCTTCCGAGCCCGGTTCGATCCCGCCTGGGGGATTTCACCCAGTTGGACGGAGTGGGCCCATGCACAGGATCCAGGACTTGCCAGTCCCTGCCGAGTTCCGGAGACACATTCCGGTCGGCTTGGCGGGTCTGACTGGGCCGGAAAAAGGGTGCTGTTCATAGGGGATAGGAGATACGGGGCTGCTGCTGCCCCTGGCGTCGAGAGGCCATCATCCTGTCCTAATGTTACGAGGGTATGAAGTGGGAAACCAGGGGGTTGTCCCTTTCGCGAGAACAATTGCCTCTCGATCGGCCAAGCGGGAGCGGTTCAACGGAATCTTGTGCTCGCTGGGCCATTCCGCAAGGCAATGAATCCGGCGGGCTCCAAGCAGCAATCCGCAGAACGGTCCTATGGCCGTCCCAAAGTTCTGGAGGAAAACATGGACATCGGCATCGGGCTACCTACAACTCTCCCCGGGACCAAAGGAGAACTGATAATGGAATGGGCCCGGCGGGCGGACTCGGGGACCTTTTCCAGTGTGGGAACCATTGACCGGCTGGCCTACGGCAACTATGAGTCCCTGATCACCTTGGCGGCCGTCTCCGCGGTTACCCGTCGAGTGCGCCTGGCAACCACGATCTTGATCGCGCCCCTGCGCAATCCGGGTGTGCTGGCTAAGCAGGCCGCGACTCTGGATGCCCTTTCCGGAGGCCGGCTGATCCTGGGGATGGGGATCGGAAGCCGCGAGGATGACTTTCGGGTTGCCCCCGCCACGTACCGGGGGCGCGGCAGGCGATTTGAGGAACAGCTGGCTTTGATGAAACACATTTGGGCGGGCCAGCCTCCGGAGGAGGGCCTCCCTCCGGTGGGACCAACCCCGGTGCAGTTGGGCGGGCCCCTGATCCTCATCGGCGGCAACCAGCCGAACGCCTTGCGCCGAGCCGGGCGTCTCGCCGATGGCTTCATCTCCGGCGGCGGCGGAAATCCCGAACGGGCTCGCGAGAGCTACGGACTGGTGGAGGAAGCTTGGAGGAAAGCGGAAAGGAAAGGCAAACCGAGGCTCGTTTGCGCCGTCTACTATGCGCTGGGTCCTCGTGCCGCCGAGCGCGGCTCTGTGAACGTGCTTGACTACTATCGCTTCATGGGGCCGAATGCCCGCATGATCGCCCAATCGTTTCCCTCTTCGGAAGGGGCGGTAAAATCCTTGGTCCAGGGCTTCGAGGGGATTGGCGCGGACGAGCTCATCTTCTGGCCCACGATTCCAGATCTGGATCAGGTCGATCGATTGCGAGAGGCCGTCGGCTGACCGTGAGCGGAGGGAAGGAGTGACCTCGGCGAGTGATCGAGGGGCAACGGGCGAGGGGATGTGCCAACCTGCCTTGCAAGTGCAGCGTTGGGTCAGGCGCTCGGTGCCAAACCGGGCAGGGCGCTGGGCGCCGGCGCAAGGCGAATGCGCCTCGGCCAACCCCAGCGGGCGCTTGAGAAATCTCGACGCCCCCGACACACCGGGATTCAGTGGGTTCGGGGTCGACCCGTCCCCGATGGCCCTCGGGCGCTTCACGATCCTCCGACCTCGTCGAACGCGGAGGAGTCGAGGGGCGGGGGTGGCGACTAACCGGTGCCTTCCTGCTCCCACTATGAGGAATTGCCGTGATTGACGTTCAACTGGTCATCTATTCAGATTACGTCTGACCGTGGTGTTATCTCGGCCAGGGTGTGGTCGAGCGATTGAAACGGGAGCGAGGAGCGCAAGTTGACTGGCGTCCGTTCTATCTGCGGCCGGATACGCCCGCGGAAGGGCTGGAAATGCCTGAGGACGTTCGCATGCGCATGGCCGGGACCCAGGAGAAACTCAGGCAAATGGCCCTGGCCAGCGGCCTGAGCATCGTCTTTCCAGCGCGCATTCCGAACACGCGGCGGGCCCATGAGGCAACCGAATGGGCGAGGGGGCAGAACAAGCTCGAAGAATTCCACCGCATCGTGTTTCACAAGTACTTCGGCCTGGGTGAAGACATCAGCCGATGGGCGGTTCTGGAATCTGCCGCGGAGGAGGCCGGGCTCGAGGCGGCCGAAATGCGCCGGCGGGTCGAGAGCGGGGAATTCCGTGGCGCGGTGGAACAGCAGATTGCGCAGGCGCAGGCACTGGAGATTGAGGCGGTTCCCACCTACATCCTGAATGGGCGCCTCGCCGTTGTCGGGGCGCAGCCTTACGAGGTTTTTCAGCGGGGCCTCGATCGGCTGGAGGCGGAACAGAAGGGCGGCACGTGACCGTGGGGGAGGGCCCTGAAAGGAAAGCACGATCTGATGGGAGTAGGGACTTCCTCCCCGGCCGGGCGCCGCCGTGAGTGGCAGTTCCGCTTGCGGAGGTTGCCCTAGCGAAGGCGAACAAGGGGCTCGGGCATTCTTCCCGACGAAGGACCCCCGGGGAACGATCGGTCCGGTGGCGGAACGACTGGAGAGGCGCCCAGCCCGGTCGTGAGGCCGATGACAGCCGAATCCCGGTCGGCCCGAGGTCCGCGGATGGCTCCCTTGACCTGGCAAGATTCTGGATTAGGAGGACCGCATGCGACTTGGAATTCATAACCCTTCCTGGCAATACCCCGGCGGCCCGTACGAATCCTTCGAGGCCCTCAAGCGCAAGGCTCAGTGGGCGGAGAATCACGGGTTTGTCTGGTTCAGCGTGATGGACCACTTGATTGAGATTCCCAACGTCGGTGAGCCTGACCAGCCCTTCATGGAGAGCTGGACGACCCTGTCGGCCCTGGCCTCTGTCACCCAGAAGATACGGCTGGGTGTGCTCGTCACCTCGGTGGCTTATCGCAATCCCGCCCTGCTGGCCAAGATGGCCTCGACGGTGGATATTATCAGTCGAGGGCGCCTCACCCTGGGCATTGGCGCGGGCTGGTTCGAGAAGGAGTACATGCAATACGGTTGGGAATTCCCTCTGCGCCCGGCCACAAGGATCGGACAGCTGGAAGAAGCCGTTCGGTTGATCAAAGCCATGTGGACCCAGCCGCGGGCCACATTCGATGGCCGCTATTTCCATGTCCGCGAGGCCATCCTCGAGCCCAAGCCGGTGCAGAAGCCTCATCCACCGGTGATGATCGGCGGCAGCGGTGAGCAGCTTACCCTGCGGGCTGTGGCGCGGCAGGCCGACGCCTGCAACCTGTTTGGAAGTCCTGCGGAGGTTCGACACAAGCTGGAGGTGCTCCGCCAGCACTGCCAGGCGGAAGGACGCCGTTATGACGAGATCGAGCGAACTTGCCTGACCGGTTTGGTGTTGGGCCGCGACGAGCAGGCGCTCAAGATCAAGGCGGAGGGTCTGGGAGTCCCTGCCGCCGCCCCGGAATTGATGACCCCGTCCCAGGCCGCACAGCTCCTGTCCGAATTTGCGGAGGCCGGGATCCAGCTCTGCATTCTGCGGGACATCCACAATGATCAGGAGACTCTGGAGCTTGTGGCGGCTGAAGTGATGCCAAGGCTGGCTCGAGGGCATTGAAGCGGCATATGGGACCGCGGCCAGTCTGCCGCTGGGCCCTTCCGCCCCAGCCCTGAGGCCTGGGGGTGTTGGGTCGGTGGGCAGGGACCGCAACCAGAGCCAGGATCAGACCGGCTGATCGATCTCCTCTGGCGAGTAGAGAATGGCTCTGCCTTTGGCGGGGTCGTAGAGGTCGAGAAGCCCTTCCAGCGGAGTGTCGGGAACCCCCGGTTTCCAGAGCTCGAGGGCTGTATCTCCGTGATACAGCATCGGCCAGCGCACGTAGGCTCGCGGATCTGTCCGGTCGCAGATCGCCCGGGACCGCCGGGCGGCGTCCTGCGCCAGGCCGCACATGAGGTCCGTGCCGCATCCAAAGCCGTAGGGGTAGAGCTTCCGGTTGGCGGGGATGCTCTCAATCCAGAACTCATCTGCGGATTTTACGCCGACGTGTACATGGATCCCGGCGCGGATGATCGGTACTTCGACGGTCCCGGCCGGGTCCAACCTCCAGGAGCCTGAAGCCGCCTCCTTGACCCGCACCCGCGGTACCGCCTGAAGCAGACTGAACATCTCCATGGCCTCTACGGAGGGTCCCTTGGTGCGAAGGCCCTGCGGAGCAAGGACCTGCAGTTTTCCATCGTTCAGGCCGCTGACCATGACCACCTCATCGGGCCGCAAAGCCCGCTTGTCCACGGCCCAGCTCCCGGAGGCGGTGACCATCATGGTCTGGGTCCCCGGGTCGTATACAAACAGCATCCCCTCGCTGAAGCCTTTCATGCCCAGGTACCGTTCGTAGATCCTGGCCAGTTTTTCGGAAACGTACTCTCCAATTTGCTTGGGAGGGGGCAACAGGCGGAGCCGGTCCATCCGTTGGCCGGCTTCGATCAACGCCCCGGGAAGCGGCGAGTGTTGCCATTCCTCGAGTGTCATGGCGCCTTCATGCACCTCGTAATCGGCGCCGACCTCCTTCGCTGAGGCCGCCGTGACCAAGCGGTCGCGCAGACGCTCGGCCACCTGTTGGGTGTCCGAGGGATGACCTCCCTCGAGCGTACAGAAGGTCGCCTCGAACAGGTCACCCGTTTCGCGGTCGCCGCTGAGGAAGACTACCTTGGGAGACCCCATACGGGCCATTGCCAGTCGGGCGAGCTCGGCCACCTCCAGATGCGGTCGAGTGCTTAACCGTTCGGGGATCGCCACCAGCATGACGAGATTGTCCGGCCTCCGTTCGAGGCCGAATTCGCGCATCAGCGTCAGGGCGAAGGGGAGGTCTCGCTCCGGAATGCGCTCGGCAGCGGGGGAGAACCCATCGGGGATTAGGCCAAAGGAGAGCAGGAGATTCACTCCGCCGTCCGACTTGGAAAGAACCTCATGACCTTGCTCCCGGAAGGCCTGAAGCAACTGGGGCACGAATCGCTGCAGGATTCGGTCGTGAGCAGGGATCTGTCCCACCAGGGAAACAGTCTTGGGCTTCCACCACGGACAATCTCGCAGGTCTCGAGGAGGAGCAATCGAAAAGTCCGAGGGAATTGAGCGGTTCCCCATGTTCTCTCCCGCCAGTCTTGGAATGACCTTGATTCTACCAGCCGGCGGATTCCTCACGGATTTCATAAATGGAGACTGGCAGCAGTCCACGGGGAAATGAAGGGGGGAAAGGGTCAGGGTGCCTCCTCCGCATAGGACGGCCGGCCGGACGCTTCCCGTGCCGCCGGATGGCGAGGGCCGGGTCAATAATCGGGGCGCAGGGCAGTGCTTGGCGACGGAACAGGATCCGGGTGAGGAGACTTGGCCCGCAGGTGGCGCGCACTGATCTGAACTCGCAGGCAGGCCCAACAGGGGGGTCCAACGAAGGCCGGTGAGCATTGTCGTCTGACCGTTCTGCCCACACCTTGGCGGTCCTGGACATCGAGATGCTCGTTTCGGCCCAGGCCTCACTATCCAAGAACCAGAAAGAATTTCTGGCTCAATCTGGGAACAGCGTCAGCCCTGGGATCGCGGGAAGGTGATCCTTGTTCCGAACGAACCTTCTTGGGAGTACTCACCACCGGCTCCCTGAGGGGAGCGAACCTCCGCCCGCCGCCCCAGAGACCTCGCTGGGCTTGCCCAAATGGAAATGATAGGAATCGGTTTCTACCCTTGGAGGGTGATGGCGACTGTGGGGTGGGCGGGGAATGATGGACCGCGAGGAACAGGGGCGAAACAAGTGGAACCAGCGGCATCCCTCCGCTGCCGCTGCGGGGCCTTGGCTGCTCCGCACCTGAATTCCCATCGGCCTTGGGCTTGGAGGAGAGCCGCAAGCGGGAGGGAAACGCCGGATCGCAATCGCTTTTGCCGGTTGTAGAATAGAAGACACGCGCGGCATGGCGGGCAGTTCGAGGTTGTTGGCGGCGAACCGACCCGCGATAGACAAGGCAAAGGAGGGTCCCGAGAGACAGGAGGGGAGAATGCCATGGTAATTCCTCCGCCGAGCACTGGCTGGCTCCATACCCTGCTGAGGAAGATTACGGCATCCAGTCTCTGGATCCGGTTGTTCCCTCCGAACCTGCACATCCTTATCGATCGAATCGCGGAGGGGTTATCCACAGGCAGAACCACGCTCACAGGGGCCCTGGGGGGAGTGGCGGTCATTAAGATCACGGCGAAGGGAGCGCGGACCGGGAAGGCCCGCTCCGTGTCGGTGGTGGCCATACCCCAGGGCGAGGAGCTGATCCTCGTCGCTTCGAACTTTGGCCGGCCCCATCATCCCTCCTGGTATTACAACCTCAAGGCGAGCCCGCAGGTCGCCGTGACCTACGGCGAGCAGACTCGGAACTATGTCGCTCGGGAAGTCGGAGGCGCAGAGCGAGAGGCTTGCTGGAGCAAGGCGGCGCAGGTGTACCCTGGGTACCGCGTGTATGCAAGGACCGCTGCGCCCAGGAAGATTCCAATCATCGTGTTGGCCCCCAGCACTTTCCCGGTTGCCCGGTCGCCGGCAGCAGTCGAATAGGTCCTTCGCGAAAACCCATGCGGCGTGGCGCCCGCAGCTCCCCTGCCGCAAGGGGCTCCCTGGCCCTTGCCTTTCCCGCGGATAGCCGCTCGGCGTGCCGGCGTCAGAGCCCGCGGTCGAGGCCATGCGTCATGTGCACTGCAATCGGACCCGCGCCCGCCATAGCATGCCCTTGGCGGATCAAGGCAAGCCTCTGTCCAAGAACAAGCTACAAGTACTAACAAACCGGCAGCTAAGAGAAGAGCATGAGCCCTTCGCGGTTACGTTGCTGCAGCCTCGCCGGTGATTCAAGAAGGGCAAGCCCAACCGGCCCGGCGCCACATGACTTTGGAGGCTGGCACCTAAAGGCCGCGCTTGCCAGGATCATCGCCTTCCGGTCCAGGGCCGCCACCTTACCGAGTCAGCCTGCCGCTTCGAATCGCGTGGTTTCGGAAGCTTCTGTGCCGCAGCGGAATCAAGGGAGCCGTGAGCCGTGCACGCAACCGGTCGTGTCCCTGGTTCTTCAACCGCTTGACAGCGGTTGAGTACTCCGGGTATCGGCGGGGTCGGCATTCGGTTTTCGGCCCCTGCGGCGAGCAGATGGAGCGGAGCGGGTTTCAGGAGTCTCCTGGCCGCCTCCTTGACAACTTCCACCCGGTTCATGACTTCGGCCAGCTGAAGTGTCCCAATGGACCTCTCCCGGTAGGCACCAGAATCTCCGAGCTACAAGCAGCCTCGAGGTCGAGCACCGGGGCTGGCTGTTTGACTTCCCCGACCTGTCAGAGTAGGATGAAAAAGATGAAAGAAGTGCGGGGCTGCGGGGGCCGCGGAGCCGAGTGAAGAGCGACATGTGTGACCGGCTCAACCTGCCCAGCGCCCTGCGGTGACCTGTGGGGCGCTGAGGTAGCTGACCCCTGAGGGCGGGCTGTGGGGTCCCTGAAGGAGAGCCCATCGCCAAAAGATGGAACGCATTCGTGGGCCGGCGTGGTGCCCTGGATGAGGTAGAATCTCATTCCGGGTAGGAATTGCCAGTGTGGCTTGGGCCTGTAGCGCAGTTGGGAGCGCGCTTCAATCGCACTGAAGAGGTCGAGGGTTCGAATCCCTCCAGGTCCACTCGTTGACGCTCGGCCTTCGGGCGGGTAGAATGAGCAAGTTGCTGGCACTGGGCCCATAGCGCAGTTGGGAGCGCGTCTCAATGGCATTGAGAAGGTCGCGGGTTCGAATCCCGCTGGGTCCACTGAGTATTCTTGCGGATGGGAGTCGACGCGTTCCCGACAGCGCTATGGGTCCAGTCCCATAGTTGCCCCGAAATAGTAGCCTCGCCTCACGGTGCCCAGTTTGGAGGGAGTCATGTCCATCCAACATGGCACCGAAGCCCCAATCATTCACCGTAAAGAGGTCGTGGCCCCGCTACCCCCGGCGTTCGTCGGAGGGCTTTCGGAGGCCTGCCAGGAGGTCGTCTGGGCCTGGCTGCACGACCACGCCCCCAAGGATCTGATTGACGTCGCCTGGTACGCATCCGAGTTTGACCTCTACTCGAGGGAGGCCGAGGCCGGAGGCGGGCATGTGCCTGCCGACTTGGCCACACAGATCTGCGAAGATCTGCCTCGAGTGTTGGAGACCCTGCAAGCGCATGGAGGGGACCTGCACGCCGTCTGCATGATCGCGGGAGGCACGCCGTGACCTTCGAAGAGATGGTGCAGGCTCACCTCAAGGCCCTCCGGCGTCGGGGAAGGTCTGAAGTCACAATCGCGTCCCGACGGGCATGGCTGGGCCAACTGGGCGACTTCCTGGCTGGCCGGGAAACAACGATCGAACTCCTCCGCGAGTGGGCTGAGGGCTTGCAAGCTCGAGGCCTTAAGCCACGATCCGTATGGAGCGGCGTGGTGAACGTCCGCGCCTTCACGGCTTGGCTGGCAGAGGAAGAAATCACCCCGGCCAACATCGGTCGGCGACTGGAGAAACCGAAACTGCCGCGAAGGCTGCCCAAGGCCCTCACCCTCGACCAAGTGGGCAAGATCCTTCAGGCGGCCGCTACCAGCCTGCGCCCGGAACGCGATACCGCGCTGGTCCTCTTCTTCCTGGACACCGGCTGCCGGCGAGCCGGAGCGGCCAATCTTCGAATGCCGGATCTGGACCTCGAGCATGGCAGCGCTCGAGTAGTGGAGAAAGGCGACAAGGAGCGACTCGTCTACTTCAGCGGGCGCACCACGGAAGCCTTGAGGAAATGGCTGGACGTCCGGGATCCCCAGACCTTCCACGGGCAGTACCGCGGCAGCGATCTAATGTTCGGTTTGGGCCCGTGGGGGTGCGGCCTGCGGATCGAGGATCTGGGCAGGAGGGCAGGGGTCGCATGCCACGCCCATCTGCTCCGGCACACGAGCGCAACCATGCGTGTCATGCAGGGAGCCGACGCGAGCACCCTGCAACAGCTCCTGGGTTGGAGCGACCTCAGCATGCTGCCGGTCTACACCACCCTGGCCGGTGACCAACTCCAAGCGCGCTCCCTTGCCACGAGCCCCCTGAATAGGCTGCAGGCACCGCAGACGAAGGCAAGGCGGCCGGTGCGCGGAAGGTTCCTGCCCTTCAAGGGAACCTCGTGAAGTTGGCTTGGGATCGCTTATGAGAATACATATTCTGGAAGGGAAGGGCACCATGCCTACAGGAGTCCAGATCGGAACCATGAACTTGGCTATCATCGAGCCCCTGCCGCTCGAGCGCAACCCAGCGGCCGTGTACCTGGCCACTCTGGCCTCGGGCAGCCGGCGGACGATGCACCAAGCGCTGCAGGTGGTCGCCTCGCTGCTTGTGGGCGGCAAGTCAGACCCCTTGGCCGTCCCCTGGCACGCTCTCCGCTACCAGCACATCGCCGCGATCCGGTCGCAACTGGCAGAACGTTTCGCGCCCGCCACGGCGAACAAGGTCCTCTGTGCCTTGAGGGGCACACTACGCGAGGGCTGGAGACTGGGGCTCATCGGGGAGGCGGATTATTGAAAAGCGATCGACGTGAAGGGCGTGAGCGGAGAAACGCTGCCGGCAGGGCGGGCACTCTCGAGCGGGGAGATCGCGGGCCTCATCGATGCCTGCGCCGATGATCTTTCGCCAGCCGGCGCAAGGGACGCCGCGGTGATCGCGGTTCTCTATGCCTGCGGCCTGCGTCGTTCCGAGGTGCACGGGCTCGACTTGGCTGATGTTGACCTGACAGCCGGCAGTCTGACCGTGCGGCGAGGCAAAGGCCGCAAGGATCGTAGCGTCCCGATCGCGAGCGGCGGCATCAGTGCCCTCCGGGACTGGATCACGGTGCGCGGCTCCTTGCCCGGGCCTCTGTTCGGTCCGATCGACAAGGGAGGCAAGGTATCCGCCGAGCGCATGAGTTCGCAGGCAATCTACAACCTGCTCCAGAAGCGGGCGGCTCAGGCTGCCGTGACCAACCTCAGCCCGCACGACTTTCGGCGCAGCATGATCTCGCACCTCCTCGACGCCGGCGCGGACCTGGTGGTTGTCTCCAGGCTGGCAGGCCATGCCTCCGTGACCACAACCAGTCGGTATGACCGACGCGGCGAGGAGGCCAAGTGCAAGGCCGTGGAACTCCTTCACGTGCCTTACCATCCAAGGCCGAGGCTTGAGCGACGCCCTTCACTGCGCGAATAGTGGCTATTGACAGCGGAGCCCGTTTTGTCACTCAATAATACTGAAAGCACGTGCGGCGATATTGCCCGCGGAGGGTGCCAGCGTTGGCGCCCCGCGGGCTTTTTTTCTTGTTTGGGGCAGGAGATCAAATGCTTCGTGATCGGTTCCTCGGCGTCCGAATGTCGGAGAGCGAGCGGCAAGGGCTTGAGCAGTTGGCCGCGCTTCTCGACCAGTCGCCCTCGGCGACCGTCCGGCATCTGATCCTTGCAGAATGGGAGACGCAGCAGAAGCGGCTGGCTTGGGAGGTCGGGAACAAATTGGGGAAAAAGTAGGCGGATTGATGGCCCGGGGAGCGGCGGTGGCTGGGCCGGGCCAAGATCGGCCCTTGCAAGCCCGGGCCGTGTCGTTGCATGCTCCTCTCGATTGACGCCCTGAAAAAACCGCCGATGGCGAGTCGGCGGCGGGGCGCCGGGCTCCGGGAGAGCCCAGCGATGACAAGTCTAGCACAAACCCCAAGCACGCATCAACTCCCGCCTGACAAGGGCAAGCCTCGGCAGCTCGTTCCGTCCTTATCCAAGGGCCTTCCTTCCGCGATCCCTCCTCCTCACAATCCCGAAGCCGAGAAGGTTGTCCTGGGCGCTTTGCTCATTCAGCCCGAGAACTTCCCGACGGTTGCAGCCAGGCTGAACGCGAGCGATTTCTACATCCAGCGGCATGGTTGCATCTGGAGGGCCCTTCAGAACCTCGCCGAACGCCAGGAGGCAATCGATGTCGTGACCCTCGCTGGCGAGCTCGAAGCGCAAGGCAAACTGGAAGATGCAGGGGGAGCATCCTACCTGGCCGCCCTGATGGCGGACGTCCCCACTTCCCTCCATGCTGAGGCCTATGCTCGAACGGTCCAGCGCGAGTCGGCCAGGAGGAGAGCAATCGTGATTGCAAGTTCCATCGCGAAGGCGGCCTACAGCCCCGATGGCAGGCTCGAGGCAACCCTGGGCAGAGCACGCGAGCAGTTGGATGTTCTGATCACGATTGTGGGGGCCAAGGATCGAGAGCAATACTCGCCGGCCGAGTTGTGCGCCATGCCGCGCCCCGAGACCCCCTACCGGGTGCGGGGTCGCCTGATTGAGGGCGGCGTGACCCTGATCACGGCGGATCCTGGCGCCGGCAAGACCTATTGCTTGCTCGATGCGGCTCTCGGGGTGCATGAGGGTCAGTCAGCCTATGGTCAGCCCTCCATCCAGGGTCCGGCGATGATCGTCGGCCCCGACAATGGCCTCATCGTCTACCGGCAACGCATCCAGGATCTGTGCCGAGGACGTGGGATTGAGCCACCGGCCTCCGAGATGATCCTGGACGTCTCGCCCTTCAACCTGAGTAACCTGGCTGACTGCCTGATGCTCCGGCGGCAATGCGAACGCGATGGGATCCGATTTCTTGGCCTCGACTGCCTTGCGGCCATGCTGGGCGACGCCGATGAAAACGCCTCGGGCGACATGGGCCTCGTCATGAACCACGTCCGCGATATTGCCAGAGAGTCTGGTACCTCGATCGTCGTGAACCACCACGGAAACAAGAACCTGTTCTTGACCTCTGCGGCCAGGGTGCGGGGCAGCACCGCGATCCTCGCCTCCGTGGACCTGGCCATACTTTTGACCTCCAAGGGCAAAGGGGCCAACCTGGTGCGTTACCTCTCCGTGTTCAAGAACCGCCTCGAGCAAGAGGAGGCAACGCCAGCAACCTTCGCAATCGAGTCCTCTGACGAGGAGGGAACCGTCATCACTTGGGGTATCGCAGAACAAAGCGAGGCGGAGGAGGCTGGGGGCCTTTCCGAGGCTGCCGTCAGCATGATGGTCTGCATCCTGACCACAGCCGGCGAACCCATGACCCGGACTGAACTGGAGGGCGCACTCAAGCGCCAGGGCTGGACTGGATCGACCAGGACGCTGACTCGAGCCGTTGCATCGCTCAGAAACGTTCCGCAGGTGAAGGTGGCCAAGGCTGGGCGCGGTACTTTGACCTATCGGGTAACTGAACCGTGACCAAATATCCGTTGGCAACCGTTAGCAACGCTTGGCAATTGCCAACACAATCCGTTGGCAACCGTTGGCAACCCCCCTTAAGGGGGGCCAACTTGCCATTGCCAAAGGATACTGGAGCCACCCGAAATAGGGTTGCCTTCGGGGAGCAGATTGGCTGCCAAAGGGGCGCAGATGGTATGCAGGATTTTCACACCTTTGGAACGGAACGAAGTGGCAATGATGTTGGCCATAATTGAGGAGGAGTGGTTCCCCAGTGGAGGGACGAGTAACATGGCTAACCCTGTGGCGAACAATCCCAAAGGCTTCGACCTGGACGACCGGACCATGCTCCTTGAGATCTGCGAGAGGATGGGCGGCTTGACCTTGCTGGTCGAGGTGGCATGGGAGAACCACCGGGCCCTGTATGGCCCCTGGGGCGATGGTCGACACACGTCGTCAGCTCGCGAGATCGAACGGGTCCGCCGTCCTATGGGCCATGAGCAAGGGGCCAGTGAGGATAGGCCATGAGTAGCGAGCAGCCTAAGACATCTCGGGCAGCGCGGGGGACAACGGGCGAGGGAGCGAAGTGCGGCAGTCCGAGGCAGGACGGGCGCCCGCCTTGCAGGATGCCGGCCGGGTCCAGGACCAACCATCCCGGCGTGGGGCGGTGTTGGCTGCACGGTGGCAACGCGAGGGCTGGACCGGAGAGCGCACGTTGGCGGCATGGCTTGTACGCCAAGGTGTTCCGGGGCCGCCTGGCGCTGAAGTTCCAGCAGGCGGCAACGGCGGACAATCCCCTGGCCCTGTACGCCGAGTTGGCGGTGGCGCGGACGATGCTGACGGACTACATCGACCGACTGCCGAACCAGGACGATTTGAGCAAGGCAGAAGCGGAGACGGTGCTGGCGTGGGTGGCGCAGATCGGGACGCTGGCGGCCCGGATCGTGGACGCGAGGGCGGCCCAGGCGCTGACGAGGGCCGAGATCCTGTTCATTCAGTCGGCGATGGAGCGGACGATCCGTGAGTTCATCCCTGACCCCGAGCGGCAGCGAGCTTTTGTCGACCGAATCCGACGGGCGATTCCTGGACGGCTGGAACCTGAGGCAGAAGGTCCCGTAACTCTATGAGATCCTCTGGCGCTTCCAGGAACCGCAGATCCGAGTTCCGGGGGACAAGCAGGCGAAGATGCTGGCGGCATGCCGCCTACCGGTGACGATCAGGACGAGCAGCCAGCCTGAGGCGCCCCCATCCGGTCATCAGTTTTGGCAGACATCTTGGCCCTATCGAAAATCAAGGGCCTCATGGCATCAAACGCGAATGCAGGATGCGCGCTGTCTTTTTGTACGAGCGATGCGGCCTAGGCTTTCAGCGCCCCCGCCGCTGCCCCTTCCAGAGGCAGTTGTGCGGCCTTTGCCAGCTTGGCGCTGTGATACCCCCGCAGCAAGGTGGCGATCTTCTGCCGGGTCTTCAATGCGCTCGGAGGCGCACCTGTCCTGCCAGGACAGAAGCCGCTTGGGCAGGCGCAATTGCACCTGGACGGGTCGGGCAGTTGAGGAGGTTGATGTGGTCGAGCAGACGACGTTTGGCTGGGCACCGGACCCTGCGTCAGGCCCTGCGCCGGAGACAGTCGGCGAGATCCTGCACTACTGGCGCACGGTTCGCCTGACCCCCTCGCCGGGTGAAACCTACATGTACTGGCAGGCTGGTTGTGGCCTGACGGCGGGGGAGGATCCATTCGGGCGCCTTGTCAGCCCACCGGCTGTTCGCTGTGTGGACTGCGAGCGGTCGCAGGAGCATGATCGGCCAGGTAAGGCTCCCCTGCAGATCGACGGCCCAGGGAGCGGCGGTGGCTAAGCGGGACGACATGGACAACATGCTTGCGGAAATCCACGATGCGGTCAATAAGAGCCTCGGCGACTACGAGGAGCGGGAGGCGCGCCTGAGACGGGCGATCGGCGTGGAGGCAAGGAGACCATCCTGCTGGTCCGCACTCGGCGGCGGTGGCGGCGCCTCATGGGCACGATTGCCATTGAAAGTAGCCTGCGGCGGAGCAGGACATTACGCCGTTCGCATCGTAGGTGCATTTGCTGCCAGTCATTATGTCTCCTGACGTTACTGTGAATACCGGCCTTCCTGCTAGTTCCTCCACCGTGTCTGATACATTAACGCAATGTCCAATCCAGCTCTGCGGAAAGGTCCAATCGTAGGAAATGATGTCGAGACCGCCCTCAAGGGTTAGGTACCAGTAGTTGCCATACTTGCATGAGGGGCACCTCTGCACGCCCACGTTAACTATCTTTCCACAGACGTCTACCTTTTCTCCTTTATCAAGTACGGTCACTTCCCCGGGGGATATGCAGGATGTGCCAGTTGCCAGAGGAAAGGACGTATCGGTGGACTCGGGCAAGGCGGCAGTTGGCGGTACTTGTGTCGGGTAGGGTGTGTTCGTTGGGTAGGGCGTGTAGGTGGGCTGTGGTGCGACGGCACCTGAGCACGCCGTTGTGGTTAGGATGTACATGACGAGTAGACTTGCGATAGCGAGATCCGAGCGTTTCATGGCTCTGCCTCACTGTGGGTTTGCGGTGCCCCACGCATCGAGTTGATTGGCAAGATTGATAGACTCCGTGGCATATGCCGTGATGTCCGCACTTGCTTGGGCCGCATCCGAATTGAATTGGGTAGCATCCCGATTCTGAGCGTCCACAATGCCCTGATGCAAGGCGAGCAAGGTTCCGTGCATGTAACCGTGAAGGGCAGCGAAGGCCTGCTGGGCACAAGGGGACAAGCCCAGATATTCACTTTCTTCTTGCGCAACCCATTGGGACGACTCCGACAGCCATGTTGCCCCTTGAGACGCGAATAGAGCCCCAGGCGACGCTTGGCTCATTTCTGTGGTCATTTCATTCAATGCTGAATCAGTCGTGCCAAGGTATTTTACGTAGCCGTCCTCTGATGTAACGTCTTCAAGGCTGCACGCAAACGGCCCATTAGGGGTAGCCGTTACCGGAACAGGAGAGGAGGCAGCGATGGAGGACGAATGCCCCAAGTTCGTAATGACGGCAGCAATTACGCCGGTGACGAGAAGCGCGCCGGCTATGACTACGCTTCGCCACCAAATAAGAGAAGGCGGCGCCGGTCGGTTCGTTGATCGCTTGAGGCTAAGACACCCGAGATATGTGACAAAGTTGCCGAGTAAGTAGGCCAGAGTCGCGAAGAAGGAAATTACTCCCCACCAGCCAAAGAGCAGCGTTATGCCAGTGAAGGTCCAAAAGTATTCTTCGATGCACGAGCGGCAGAGGCGCCCGTTCACTTTCCTTGAACGCCTGAAGATTATGAGCCCGATGTTCTGATTGAAATCAACCAATCTCGTGGGCCCTCGTGCGCCGCAGGATTGGCATACATCAGCTAAGGGTGCCACCATGACGCGGGGTTCAGCGTTTTGTTCAGGACGTGCCGCAGGAGGGGGCAGGGCAGGATTGGCGGCAAAGTATTCATGGATTGCGGCTCTCTTCTCGGCAAGTTCCTCGGGCGTGGAACGATGCGGCGGGGCAGGGGCCACGGCTCCTTGGGTAGACGTGCTTGGCGTGGCTGCGGGTTGGGGGGGCTCGGAGGATTGACCAGGATGTGCGGCGGGTGGAACTGTGGGAGGTTCCTTGACTGGCCCACTTGTCGACAGCGGAGAGGGTTGGGGTGGAGTCCCGGACTTGGGCAGGTCGTGATGACAGTAGCGGCAGTAGACAGCCTCGTCTTGGATTTCCTCTGCGCAGTATGGGCATTTCTTCATGGTGCTCCCCCGTTG
Organism: Anaerolineales bacterium; assembly: GCA_049511715.1. Classification (GTDB taxonomy): domain Bacteria; phylum Chloroflexota; class Anaerolineae; order Anaerolineales; family RBG-16-64-43; genus JBEKHT01. Next base: position 7,883 of record JBEKXU010000013.1, on the reverse strand, counting down.
TCCAGGACCCTCATAGCGTACACCTAGACCCAGCGAAATGGATGGGCAATGTCATATTTGCGCCGTAAGGGCAACATTAGGGCAAGACACACCCTGACCTGGAGGCCTGTGCCGCTCAGCATGACACGCTAGGGGGAGACCACTCCGTGAGAGTAGGACTAGGCCCAATGGCGGCATAGCCCTGCTTACGGCAGGTCCAGTAATGCACGCTTTGCTGGGCGTGGTCTTGCGTACAGAGGCAACGTGGCCGGCGCGCCATGTCTGCATGTCGGTCAGCGGCTGGAGATACGTTGCCTTGCTCAGCGGCGAAGCAAGGCATGGATAGTTGGCTAACTCGCGCTGGATGAACTCCAGCATCGTTTCGGTCGTGGGTATTAGCGCCTGACCCATGTTTCCGCCTCTGTGTATAGGTTTTGGGAACAGGTCTTCCCATAAGTGATGCATGACGGCAGGCGGGTTGTCCGCAATCGGTGAGTCCAACCGGGACGGCTTTGAGGGGCCGGGTGGCGGGTCGAGATGAGTCGGTCGCTTGTGCGGTTTTGGGTCGAGTGGCGCAACCGAAATGCAACCGGCCTGACCGCACGGGGATCGGGAATCTCGCATACACTCGAGGAAAGAAAGGGGGGACCATGAAGAGCGCAATCCTGATTGCGGTCCTTCTGGCCACGGCGGCGTGCTCGAGCGCGACGATCGTTGGACCGCAGCCTACCTACACGCCCTACGCGACGAAAACACCCTACCAAACACAGGTACCGCCAACTGAAGCCCCTGAGCCGACGAGCACACCCCCGCCACCCAACGACACACCGACGCCCACGGACACGTTGGCCCCAACGCCTTTTCCAACAGATACGCTTTCGCCAACGCCAGAGCCTACCGTAGCAGGGCCATATGGGTGCGCCACGACCGACGTAGATAGCGCAATCGGCTACATCGGCACCCTTAGAGACATCAAGGGCCGCATGCAGTCCATACTCGAAGGCGGCCTGCCAGACAACAATGACGTGATAGAGGCGGGGAACTTGATCACCGGAGAACAGGACGCCTACCAGTCTCTTTCCCCATGCTACCAAAGAGCATTGGGTACTCTACAGCGCAATTTCAGCGCGGCAATAGGCTACACGGCGGCAGGAATAGCCTTTGCAGCGGGTGGTGACTTCGACAATGCCACCGTCAATTACAACAAGGTATCGGGATATCTAACCCCCGCCAACTCAGAACTTGAGGCCGCAAGCGGAAAGCTCGATGCCTGGACATCCGCAAGCCCGCAGTGAGGCAGAGGCAAGGAGGGGCTGGCGATTGCAGACCTCGGCTCTCGTGTTAGCCAATCCACTGCAGAACAGAGAGGATGCCATGAAAACAAGCCCGTTTGCTTTCTTGATCTGCACCCTGATCACCAGTTGCGCCCCGAGCCCATCAGTCATCTCGAAAGCCGTCGTGCAGACCCTAGCAGCCCTGCCCACATCCACGCCGGCTGTCACTATTGTCTTCGAGACGCAGATAGTCACCAGCGTTGCTCTCGTGGAGCAGACCGTCGAGGTTCCGGTTACAGTCACGCCAAGTCCGACTCCCTTGTTCACGCCCACAGTCACGCTCACGGCTTCCCGGACGCCAATCCCGAGCAACACGCCAAGACCGACCGCCACGGAAGACCCAACGCGGACGACGAAATACGACGGGTACTATTTGGTTGGTCCGGAAATCTCGTCGGGGCTGTGGAGATCGACGGGGCAGGGCGATAGTTGCTACTGGGAACTGACGACTAGAACCGGAGACATTATCGACAATCACTTCGGGATGTCGGGTGGAACTATGTACATTCCAGCAACGGCATTCCAGGCACGCCTCCAGGATTGCGGACCCTGGGAATTCCTCTCGCCATAGTTGGACGCGCCCTCTTCCGCTTCCAGAATGGTTCTTCCCATGACCAATGCTTGAGCCCGGCGGGTGTCCGGTTGCGGAATAGGAGGACTAAAGAGAGAGCATGAAGACCGCACTTGGGACAGTGATCGGGAAGCCACAGATCGTCTCATGGCCAGGCCACCAGACTTTAGTGTTTGTCTTGGCAACCCCGACTGCGGAGGGCCACATCGATCAGCGATTCCGCATCGGGAGGCACTCCCTGGTTGCGCAGATCCAGAAACTTCGGGTGGGAAGTCGAGTCAAGGCGATTGGCCGAACGGTTCCGGTCATCGCGAGAGGAAACATTCCTCAGAGGAGGGGCCAATGGGACACAGGGCCAGTGACGATAAAGCGGGCGGTGATCCGGCACGCGATGAACTAGAACACATACTTGACGACGCAGAGCGCGTCGGCAAAGACCTCGCCGAGCAAGGTCGTACTCGCACGGAGAAAGGCACGGTAATGTCTGACCTCGCGAGCACATTCAGGGCTGTGCTCGACCAAGTTCCTCAGAGTGTCACCCTCACTGGTCTGGAGGACCCCATCGAAGACTGGCGTGCGTATCTCGAAGCAGGGCGCAAGGAGAGGGACAGAATGGCTGGGCACGAGTACGGTGCGATAACATCGGCCAGCGGCACTGCAACGCTATCTTCTGCTCATTCGATGATGACTTTCGTTTGTTTGGTACCCCAAAGTGCCCGACCTCTCGCCGAGGAAGCCGTTCAAAGCTTCAATGCGGTATTGGCTCGCACCGCCAGCAAGGAGAAGGTTGTTGAACTCATGAAGGCCTTCGGGCTCGACAAATCACATCACGGTCGCATCAGTGCAATTCGGCAGTTTATAACTGCCTATGACGCGCTCCAGAGGCCGGTCAGCGGCGATTTCGACCCCGCATCCACGTCCATAATCCCCATGCGCGAGGCGATCGAGACAACCATTGATCACCTGCTTGACCTCAGGCCGACCCGGTCCAATCTAGTCGCTGCTGAGGGCCAGAATAAAGACTGGCGCAAAGTCGCGGCAATTGCGGACCAGCTTCGCAAAGACTTCGTTACCCCAGAGCAAATCCAGTCCTGGGCTCGAGATTGGTGCTTCCTAAAAAGGTCCACTCTCTCGCCCAGCAAAACAGAACCCATCAATCGCAGCACTTGGGAGAGGCGAATCAACGAGGCCACCATTTTCTTGGCGAGTCTCATGAGCGGACTTGACCCAGCCAAACTGAGAAGGGATTAGGGCGCCGCGATAAGGAACTACCAACGCCTGCCCTGCTTCCGGGAACGGCCCTTCGCATAAGCAGTGGTCGGGGCGGCTGGGCCTACTCACAACGCAAGTGCAACCGATGTGCCTCTCTTCGGAGGACAAGATTGGTCGTTCACTCAAGGAATGGAGGATGCCATGAGGGGGAAAACACTACCGATCACGCTTGCAGTCCTTTTGGCTTTAAGCCTCATCTGCAATGGAGTGCTGGCAGTGATTGCTCAGCAAAATACAAACTCGGCCATCGTCTCACAGGCAAACGTGAAGCAACTGATGGGCCGGGTTGCCGATTTGACCAGCCGAAACGAGAGCCTCAATTCGCAAGCGTCGGGATTGTCATCGGACCTAGCCAATGAGCGCCAGGCATCGGCTGGCAAGGATAAGACCATTGGGTCGCTAGAGACCCAAATTGCGTCGCTAGAGACCCAAGTGGGCACTCTCCAGAGTGACAACAGCAATATGAGAGCACGGGTTAATCAGGTCATGTGCCCGTACACGCTTGCGTTGCCGAACTCGGTGTCTACCAACCAATCCTTGGTCGACCCGATAACTAGAGCGGTAGAAGAAGGCTACGGCAAGAGCTCGGTGAGCACTTCGTTCACTGTGCTTTGGAACAACAGCAAGACAGCGAACTTCGACGTCATACTGCCCGGGAACATCAGCATCAAGGTGATAGCCTCATGGAATCTTGACACTGGCGTTCTCCAAGGCGTTTATGACGTTGGTGGGTCTTGCTTCTTGTACCTGCCGTAATGACACAAGTGAGGCCTCGGGCATCAGGTCGCCCGCTCTGTCGGGAGATAGCATGGAGACCGCACTCGGGAAAGTAATCGAGGAGCCGAGGATCCTCGGCCAGGGCACACGAAGGCGCTGTTCAACCTAATGACCAGCACCTCGGAGGGCTTCCCCGATGTGTGGCTTTGCGTTGGCGAGGGCCCTCTGATTGCGCTGATCCGAACCCTTCACGATGGCAGCCGGGTGAAGGTGACCGGCGACTTCGTTGCTGCCCTAGACGTGCAGGGTCATGCGATTACCAGGCCGGCACACGACGTGCCCGAGGTGCCGCTATACTGCTTCGATCTCGATGCGATTGAGTTGGCGAAGGACTGAGCCCGACAGGTGCTCCCGCTTCCCGTGAAGAGGGATCCACAAGCACCACGCAAGCGTCCTCGAGCGACCCAAAAACCTTTTTGTTCCCCCTCACCAATTGACATTGCCTCTCGATGGCCCAAGGATGCAGTTGTGCTGGCCGTGCGTCTCGTGTTGGGCGCAGGAGGCCAGCTCGGAGAGGAGAATGCCATGTCGAGGTCAAAGACAGCCATGGAGAGCGATCGTTTCTTTGTCAAGGTGCAGACGGACGCCAATGGCGGCATGTACGAATTGCACGACCGCCAGGCGGATACTTCTGTTTGGCTCGATGACGAACAGATGGAGGGCTTGACCCAGACCGTGCGAAAGGCCAGGGAGTTCGGCTTGGCAGAATGGCAGAAATGCTGTGCGGCCGAACCTGCCGCCTCGAAGTCTCGCGCTCCCCTCACAGATGCGCTCGGTTGACTGGAGGCGAGCGGGGCGCGACCCGCGTCATTTCCCTGCACTTCCCGGATTGCCAATCGGCAATTCTTTTTGCCAACCGGCAAGGCTTTGGCTGCTCCAACAGAGACATTAGAGGCAGTTGGTCGATGCGCGGATTGTTCGTGGCCACTAAGTGGGGCGTTTTCTCTCGAGAACAGATAGCCCGTTCTTCACGTCGATTGAAGCCCAACAGGTGCGGGCCAAGTGCATCCCGAGAGGGGGAAAGTGGGCATTTATCACGCGATAGCCCTTCGCAGATAACATCTCAACCGCGGGAATGTAATCGCGATCCGAACTGACGAGGACAATGACCTCGAGCACGTTTTCCCAAACGAGCTTGAAGATGTCAGTGACGATCGCCGTGTCGACGCCCTTCTCAATAGTGCGGTTCATTGGTCCATTACAATGCGGGCACGATGTGATCGGCTGATGACAGGTTGGGCACGTTGGCGGATTTCGCGGTTTGCGGTCGATGAGTGTGACATTCACGCCGGGGAATCTGTCGAGCACATTGAGAGCAAAATCGCGCAAGCCAGCCTCGGCCTTGCTGGCCGGGTCGGAGGACACGTATACATGCGTGCCCTCATACGCCAGGGGCGTCGTCACAGCAGCTTCCGCTTGGGCGACAAGCCACGGGGATAGGGCTTTCCAGTCGAGGCGGTATCCGGGGCTTGCGTTCGCGTTGAGGGAGAGCTGGAAATTCCAGAAGTCGATAAAGACCCTTGTGCGTAGCGCCATGATTCGCCCCCGCGATGTCTTGTTAAGTAATTCTGGGAGTGCACGTGGCACTCCCAGGGGCGTTAATTCTGGGCAGCCTTCTTCCGACAGGCCATCGACCTGCGGGACTGTCCAGGGGGTCTAATCTGTGGTCAGTATAAGCCATTTGCCGGGAGATGTCAACGAATTGGACCCAATCGCAACAAATCAGTCAAACCCGCGGTTCGGTACCTTGTCTGGCCGCAATAACTACGTATTTCCTCCTGCAATGTCCGGGCCAGAGAGGGGCATGGACCGACCGTGCAACACTGGGCTCGTTTCCGGCACCTGGCGATCGTTCCCCTACCGACGTTGAAACGCAACAGCGAGTCGAAGGACGCTCGAGGGCTCAGATTCGGCGACGGCGAGCCCCAGATACCCCCGTAAAGGCCTCTGGGGGGGTCAAGGCGCGCCGGAGACTCCTCGGAACCAAAGAGCAGGGCATCGAAAAGCTGCTCACGCGGGCCTGCGGGAGACCGTGCGCGGCATTTCCCCTTGCGTTTCCAGAACAAGCCTTCCCATAAGCAATGCTTGGGCACGGCTATTGTCCAGTTGCAGAATAGGACGAATTTGCGGGAGCATGAGAGCCTCCTTGGGACAGAGATCGGAGGACCACACACCATTTCGTGGACAAGACATGACATCGCGGCGTTCACCTTGGCGGCCCCGACCTCGGAGGGCTAGATAACTCGGTTGCTCTGCATCGGCGGGCGCTCCCTAGTTGCGCAGATCTGGAAACTTCGCGTGGGAAACCGCGTGAAGGCGACTGGCCGCATCCCCCCAGTCATCGATGACGATGGTCGTGCCAACACTTGGAAGTCAGACGACGGGATCGAGGTGCCGGCCTATTGCTTCAAATTGCCCGCAATTGAGCCGGCGAACCCGGGATGTTCTCGTGGGCGGTGGAGCGTTTGGGATTTGCCCTTGTCGGAGAGTGTCCTAGAATAGGCTGTTCCTCCTAACCCGGCGCAGAGCCGTTTGGAGCGGCAAGTCACACGATGGTCACCCTCGTGGTCGGCGTGGAACAGGATAATGCGGACGAGGGGTGGCCGCATCATAGAAGGCCAGACCATGCCATCCAGGTCGAGGACCAGGATACCGCAGTCGCTAGTATCGCGTTCCTAAAATAACTTGATTATTTCCCAAAGTCCTGATATGGTGGGGTCATCTCTTGCGGGGGAGGTGACCCATGACGGCTGGTCGGCCGAAAGCTCCTGTTGTCCTGGCTGAGGAGGAACGCTTGCAGATCGAGAGCATTGCCTCTTCGCGGTCCTTGCCCCATGGTTTGGTGCAGCGTGCCCAGCTGGTCCTGATGGCTGCGGATGGCCGGAGCAATGCCGCGATTGCCGATCGTCTGGGGTTCAGCCGACAATCCGTCTGCAAGTGGCGCCGGCGCTATTTGCGGCAAGGCCTGCAGGGCTTGCATGACGAACTGCGGCCGGGGCGGCCTCGGACGATTTCCGACGAGAAGGTTGCTCTGCTGGTCCGCAAGACTCTCCAAACCCAGCCGGGGGACAGGACGCACTGGACGGTTCGCTCCGCCGCCCAAAAGGCGCGTCTGTCGGCGACGACCGTTCACCGCATCTGGCAAGCTTTCGGCCTGCAACCCCACCGACAACGGCACTTCAAACTCTCCAGCGACCCCTTTTTCGTCGAGAAAGTGCGAGACATCGTCGGGTTGTATCTTCAGCCTCCCGACAAGGCCGTCGTCTTGTGTGCCGACGAAAAGACTCAGATCCAGGCTCTGGAGCGCACCCAGCCCATGCTGCCCATGGGGTTGGGCTACGTTGAGGGGGTCACCCACGACTACGAACGGCACGGAACCACGACCTTGTTCGCGGCCTTGGATGTGGCCACCGGGCAGGTGATCACCCAGTGCAAAGCGCGCCATCGCCACCAGGATTATCTCGCCTTCCTGCGGCGGGTCGAGCAGAACGTCCCCGCCAAGCTGGACATCCATTTGATCGTGGACAACTACGCCACCCACAAACACCCCCAGGTCAGACGATGGCTCGCCAGGCACCCGCGCTGGGAGGTCCATTACACCCCCACCTATGCTTCTTGGCTCAACCAAGTCGAGATCTGGTTCAACCTCATCACTCAGAGAGCAATTCGGCGCGGTACTTTTCGCAGTGTCAGGGACCTAACTGCCAAGATCGATAACTTCGTCCAACATTACAACCCTGGAGCGGAACCATTTGCCTGGACCGCCACCGCCGATTCAATCCTTGTCAAGCTCCAACGACTTTGTCAACTTATCTCTGGAACGGGATACTATTGATGCCTGCATAAGTAAAGTCCTATCGTAGGCGCAAGAGAAGTGGGCTATGGCGGATGAAGGAGCGCAGCAGGAGCTGGTGCCTTTGTAGTCGGCGGCTGTGACAGCGGGTGGATAT
>JBEKXU010000012.1:0-82437 GCA_049511715.1 Anaerolineales bacterium | reverse complement strand
TGCCGCTTGTCCGTCTCATACTCTACGTGCGCTATGTTGATCGTGATCCCCCGCTCTTTCTCCTCCGGCGCATTGTCGATCGACTCAAACGGCCGATATTGCCCGTGCCCCTCCATCTGCGCTACCTTCGTGATCGCCGCCGTCAACGTCGTCTTCCCATGATCGATGTGCCCCATCGTCCCAACATTCACGTGCGGCTTCGTCCGTTGATACTTCTCCTTGGCCATGCCAGATCTCTCCTGGAGTGTGGTGCGCGGCAGAGTCGCGCGTTCTAGGCCTCCAACACGGCCTGGGCGACCTCTTGGCTTAGCGCTTGATAGTGGTCGAACTCCATCGTGAAAACACCCCGGCCCTGTGTGGCCGAACGCAACTGCGTCGCATACCCGAACATCTCGGCCAGAGGAACCATAGCATGCACAGCCTGGATCTGCCCCGGCCGCGGCTCCAACCCCTCGATGCTCGCCCGGCGCGAGGAGAGGTTAGCGACGATTTCCCCCAGGAATTCCTCCGGGGCCACGACCTCGACCTTCATCATCGGCTCCAGCAGAATCGGGGCGCCCTGCTGAACCCCCTGCTTGAAGGCCATCGAACCGGCCATCTTGAAGGCTATCTCGCTGGAGTCCACCTCGTGCCAGGAACCATCGACCAGGGATACCTTCACATCCACGACCGGGTACCCAGCCAACACGCCGCCCTCAGCCGCCTCGCGCACCCCCTTTTCCACTGCAGGGATAAACTCGCGAGGGATCGCTCCGCCCACGATCTTGTTCTCGAAGACCATGCCCGAGCCCGGCTCCCCCGGAGCCAGATCCAGGACCACATGGCCATACTGTCCATGGCCTCCGGTCTGCTTCACGTAGCGCATCTCCACCTTCGAGGCAGCGCGGGTGATCGACTCGCGGTAGGCGACCCGCGGCCGGCCCACGTTAGCCTGGACGTTGAACTCGCGCCGCATGCGATCAATGAGCACGTCCAGGTGCAATTCCCCCATGCCCGAGATGATGGTTTGACCCGTGGTCTCGTCGTTGCGGACCACAAAGGTGGGATCCTCCTCGGCCAGTTTATGCATGGCCTGGGAAAGCCGATCCTGATCGGCGGTGCTCTTGGGCTCAATGGCCACCGAGATCACCGGTTCGGGGAAGCTGATGCTTTCCAGCAGGACCGGGTCAGAGGGGGAACACAAGGTCTCTCCGGTCAAGGTATCCTTGAGGCCCAAAACGGCGGCGATGTCCCCCGCTGCCACTTCGGTTACCTCCTCGCGCCGGTCGGCGTACATTCGGATCAGCCTCCCGATTCGCTCGCGCTTGTCTTTGGTCGAATTGACCACATTCTGCCCCTGGACCATCTTCCCCGAGTAAACCCTCACGTACTGCAGCCGCCCCACGTAGGGATCGGTGACGATCTTGAAGACCAAAGCGGCCAGTGGGGCCGTCTCGTCGGCCGGCCGCGTCACCTCGGCCCCGGTCTTCGGATGCGTCCCCTTCACGGGGGGAATATCCAGCGGGGAAGGCAGGAAATCCACCACCGCATCCAGCAAGGGCTGAACTCCTTTGTTCCGCAGGGAGGAGCCGCACAACACCGGGGTAGCTCTATTGGCAATGACAGCCCGGCGCAGCGCACTCTTCAATTCCTCCGCCTCAATTTCCTTTCCCTCCAGGTACTTGAGGGTTAAGCCCTCATCGGTCTCGGCGATCTGCTCGACCATGCGGGCCCGGCGTTCGGCCGCTTCCGACTTCAAATCCGGCGGGATCTCTTCCCGCAGCGGGGCGGCACCCAGCTCATCCGGCCAGGAGATGATCTCATTGGCAACCAAGTCGACCACGCCTCGGAAGCCGCCCTCGCGCCCAATCGGCATCTGAATCGGGATCGCGTTTGCCCCCAGGCGTTCGCGGATGCTCTCGCAACTCCGCTCAAAGGAGGCGCCCATCCGATCCATCTTGTTAATGAAGCAAATCCGCGGGACCCCATAGCGATCCGCCTGGCGCCACACGGTTTCGCTTTGCGGCTCGACTCCCTGGACCGCATCAAAAACCACGACCCCACCGTCCAGCACACGCAAGGATCGCTGGACCTCGGCCGTGAAATCGATGTGTCCCGGAGTGTCAATCAGATTGATGAAGAAGCCCTTCCATTCCGCGCTGACGGCCGCAGCGACAATGGTGATGCCCCGTTCCCGCTCCTGGGCCATCCAATCGGTTACAGTTGTGCCTTCGTCGACGGACCCGAGGCGATGAGTGCGGCCGGTGTAGAAGAGCACGCGCTCGGTAGTCGTGGTCTTCCCGGCGTCAATATGAGCGATGATACCAATATTGCGGTACTTCCCCAGAGGGATCGGGCGTGACATTTGTTGCATTTCCTGTTTGGTCCTTTAGCGCGTTCCGTCGGCCGACCCCTTGGCCCCAAAGGACCTCGCCCGTCCGCCTGACGACCCGCCTGGCGGGCAGCTCTACCAGCGATAATGCGCAAACGCGCGGTTGGCCTCCGCCATCTTGTGAACTTCTTCCCGGCGCTTGACGGCCGCACCCCCGTTGGTGGCCGCATCCATCAGTTCCCCCGCAAGTTTCTCGGTCATCGACTTCCCCGGCCGCGCTTTGGCCGCAACAATAATCCAGCGCATGGCCAGCGAGTTGCGACGGCCGGCCTCAACCTCAACCGGAACCTGATAGGTGGCACCGCCGACCCGTCGGGGTTTGACCTCCACCGTGGGCCCCACGTTGCGAATCGCGTCCTGAAAGACCCCCACCGGTTCCCGCTTGCTTCGTTCCTGAATGAGATCGAAGGCCCCGTAGACAACGTGCGCGGCCACGCTTTTCTTGCCGCGGCGCATTACCAGGTGGATCAGGCCCTGAACATCCCGGTTCTTGTAGCGGATGTCAGGAGGAGTTACTCGCTGGACGGCTCGTTCCCTGCGTGGCATCGTGCCCTCTGTCCTTTCCCAGCTCGCCCGAGTCCCATCGGAGCAGCTAAGCGGTGGTGCTCTTGGGTCGCTTGTTCCCGTACTTGGATCGCCCCTGGCGTCGAGCCTCCACGCCCGTCGTGTCCAAGGTGCCGCGTACAATGTGGTACCGCACTCCCGGCAGGTCCTTCACCCGCCCGCCGCGCACCAGAACCACCGAGTGCTCCTGCAACGAATGTCCTTCACCGGGAATGTAAGCCGTCACCTCGATGCCATTGGTCAGGCGCACCCGCGCGATCTTGCGCAGCGCAGAGTTCGGTTTCTTGGGAGTCATGGTGCGCACTATCGTGCAGACCCCGCGCTTCTGGGGGGCGCCCCGGGGCTGGCGAATCCGCCGCTGGTGGCGCGAGTTCAGCGTGTACAGAAGGGCTGGAGCCTTGCTCTTGGACTTCTTGCTCCGCCGCCCGTGGCGAACCAACTGATTGATGGTGGGCAACTCGAGCCTCCATTCCTGTTCCTTCCAGCGAACAGGCGCTCTGCCCCACAGTGCCCTGCCGCTGGCAGTAGAGGAGGCCATCGAAATTGCGCGATGGCCTCGCCCCACGCAGTATCAAGTATTCAATTGGGGTGGCCGCCCTATCCCTCCGGCGTCACCCTCAGACTTTGTGGAGAGCAGGGGGGGATTTTACCACGCCTGCGCAACCAGCGTCAAGCGGCCCTTGCCCGCAGACCCTTAGACTGACATCCTGCTACCGTCGTTCTGACGGCCCTTATTGGTCGTCAAGCGACAGTAGACCGAACCCGATCCGGGGCGGCCTCGCCCGCTCCTCGTCCTTTCCGAAGCGCATGATCTCACCATTGTCGCCATAGGCCTCCACAGCCAGCCCCAGGCTCTGCAACTCCTTGACCAGCACCCGGAACGAGGCCGGGATGCTCGGTTCTTCAATCTTCTCCCCCTTGACGATCGCCTCGTACGCCTTGACGCGACCCTGGACGTCGTCGGATTTGACCGTCAGCATCTCTTGCAGTGTGTAGGCCGCGCCGTACGCCTCCAGGGCCCAAACCTCCATCTCTCCGAAGCGCTGGCCGCCGAACTGGGCTTTGCCACCCAGCGGTTGCTGGGTAACGAGCGAGTAAGGCCCGGTGGAGCGCGCGTGGATCTTGTCCTCGACCAGGTGATGCAGCTTGAGCATGTACATCACGCCTACGGTAACCGGCTGGTCCAAGCGCTGCCCGGTCTTCCCGTCCCTTACGATCTGCTTGCCGAGGATCGGGGTCGGAACCCCGGTCTGCCAGGAGACTTCACCGGCCTTCTGCCGCAACTGATCCAGGTCCTGGATCTCCGCAGCCTGGCCGTGATCCTGGAGCCACAAGGTCAGCGCGACTCGGACCGCCTCGCGGTCGGCCTCCTCTTGGGCGCTGTGCGCCAGATCGCTTCCTTCAAAGACGAGCAGGCTGGCCGGATCGTAGTGCCGGTCACGCAACCATTGCTCAAGGGCGGACCGGCGGGCATAGTTCGGGTCGGTGGAAAGCAGGTCGAGGGAATAGCCCCGGCTCCCCAGCCAATCCTGGAGATACAGCCTCCGGATTTCGTCGTCATCCTCCAGGGTTTCTGTGTCGATCCCCTGCTTGGCGATCCACTCCCACGCCGAGCGGCTGGCATCCTGCCAAGCACGGTCGATTAGCCAGGCACGGGACAGTTCCGCCTCAATTTCCGCCTCATCGGCACCGTCAAAGACGGGTGAGAGCGCGCGGAACCCCAGGCGTTGCGTGGCCCACCCCAGATGAGTCTCCAGAATCTGACCGATGTTCATTCGGCCCGGGACCCCCAGCGGATTCAGGATGATGTCTACCGGGGTTCCATCCTCCAGGAAGGGCATATCTTCGACGGGAACCACCATGGAGACCACCCCCTTGTTGCCGTGGCGGCCCGCCATCTTGTCTCCCTCCGTGATCTTCCGCCGCTGCGCCACGGAGACTCGAACCATTTTATCCACGCCGGCAGGGAGGTCATGATGCTCATCGCGCGTAAAGACTTTTACATCCACCACCTTCCCGCGTTCCCCATGGGGCAACCTCAAGGAAGTGTCCTTCACATCACGGGACTTTTCCCCAAAGATCGCTCGCAACAGTTTCTCCTCGGGGGAGAGTTCCTTCTCGCCCTTGGGGGTGATTTTCCCTACCAGGATGTCGTTGGGCCCGACCTCCGCCCCGATCCGCACAATGCCGTGCTCGTCCAGATCCTTAAGGGCCTCCTCGCCCACATTGGGGATGTCGTAGGTGATCTCCTCCGGCCCGAGCTTAGTGTCCCGCGATTCCACCTCGTGCTTTTCAATGTGGACCGAGGTGAATTTGTCCTCTTGAACCAGACGCTCTGAAATCAAGATGGCGTCCTCGTAGTTGCCTCCCTCCCAGGAGAGGAAGGCGACGACCACATTCTGGCCCAAGGCGAGCTCGCCCAGTTCCGTCGACGAGGAATCGGCAATCACGTCCCCGGGCTTCAGCCTTTGCCCTTTCACGACGGCGGGCCTCTGATCGATGCAGGTGCTCTGGTTGGAACGCTGGTACTTGCGCAGATGCACCACCTTCTTCCTGGTGCCGCTCTGCACCGTGACCTGGTCACTCGTCACCGAAACGATTTGGCCTTCCGTGTCGGAAAGAATGACTTGGCCCGAATCCAGCGCCGCCTGAGGCTCCAACCCCGTGGCGACCAAGGGGACCTCCGGCCGGATGAGGGGGACCGCCTGGGCCTGCATGTTCGAGCCCATGAGGGCCCGGTTGGCATCGTCGTGCTCCAGGAAGGGGATCAGGCCGGCGCTAATGCCCACGATCTGGCGCGGGGCCACATCCATGTAGTCGACTTGCTCGGGCGAGGCAAACAGGAAGCGCGAGTGATAGCGACAGGAAACCCGCTGGCGGATGAACTCGTGATGATCGGTCAGCGGGGCATTCGCCTGCGCGATCAGGTACTTGTCTTCGGTATCGGCCGTCAGATACATGACCTCGCCAGACACGAAGGGGACGACCGGGATCTCGCGCCCCAGCCCGGCCAGCCGTTTGGCCAGTTCTGCCGTGATTTCCTCTCCGTTTTGGCCGATCACCTTGTCGCCGGATCCATCCAGGACGTCCTCCCGCAGATGCCTTCCCAGCAGGCGGGCGTCTCCCGCCGGATAGGAACGGTAGACTCTACGGTACGGCGTCTCGATGAATCCGAAGGGGTTCACCTTCGCATAAGACGCTAGGCGGCCAATCAACCCAATGTTCGGTCCCTCGGGCGTTTCAATCGGACAGATGCGACCATAGTGAGAATGGTGCACGTCGCGGACGTCGAATCCGGCTCGCTCTCGCCGCAACCCGCCGGGTCCGAGAGCGGAAAGAGTACGCTTGTGCCGCAGCTCCGCCAGTGGGTTGGTCTGGTCCATGAATTGCGAGAGCTGGCTCGACCCGAAGAATTCTCGCACCGCGGCCACAATCGGCCGAATATTGATCAGGTTCATTGGCGAGATCGATTCCTGATCGCGGATCGACATGCGCTCCCGCACCACGCGTTCGGTTCGCCGCAGGCCAATGCGCATCTTGTTTTGAATCAGTTCCCCCACCGTCTTCACCCGACGGTTGCCCAGGTGATCAATGTCGTCGGGTTGTTCCATCCCGTTGTCGATGAGGATCAGGCGGTCGATCAGCTTGACGATGTCCCACGCGGTCACCGTGCGATGGGCCAATGGGACGCGGGCATGCAAGTCCAGCTTCTGATTGAGTTTATATCGACCGACCCGCTCCAGATCGTATCTTCGCTGGTCAAAGAGCTGCTCCTGCAAGTACTGGCGCGCGTTGTCCAGCGTGGAGGGATCGCCCGGACGCATGCGTTTGTAGAACTCAATCAGCGCTTCCTGACCGATCGATCGATGTTCATGATGCTCGTACTCGGGTTCCTGCCGCAGGGTGTTCGCAATGAAGAGCCGATCCGGATTGGAGTCGGATTCTTGGAAAAGGGCAATGATCTCAGCGTCACTTCCCTCGTGCAGCGGCGACTCAGAGAGACCATCCGGGACTGTCGCCAGCGCCCGCAGAAGCATGGTGACCGGCACCGTTCGCTTGCGGTTGAAGCGCAGCGTCAGGTAGTCACTCTTGCGGGTTTCGAACTCCATCCAGGCCCCGCGATCCGGGATCAACTTGGCGGAAGCCAAGCGGCGGCCCGTCGCACGGTCCTCGTCCGCCTCGAAGTACACGCCGGGAGATCGGATCAACTGGGAAACCACGACCCGTTCGCTGCCGTTAATGATGAAGGTGCCCTTCTCCGTCATCAAGGGCATGTCGCCGATGAAGATATCCTGTTTGATCGGCTCGGGAACCTCGGAGCCGATGAGCAAAACCGAAACGTAGAGCGGGGCGGCGAAGGTGATGTCGCGTTCCAGGCACTCTTCGATGTTGTACTTGGGCTCCTCAAACCAGTACTTCAAACCCCACTCTTTGGCCTCCGGGCTGTTGCCGGGGAAATAGAGCCGCATCCCCTTGTTGAAGGATTCGATCGGGGAAATCTCATCAAAGAGCTCGGCCAAACCCTCCGTCTTGAACCAGGCAAACGAGTCGAGCTGCACCTCGATCAGGTTGGGAAGGGGGTAAACATCGGGGATCCGAGCGTAGGACTTCCGCTCCCAAGGGGTCATACGACTCTCCTAAGACGAACAACACGCAATAAACCGCTTCTCTCCCCCCCGCCAGAAGGGAGGCGCAGGCGACAAAGAAGCAGTCGTTCTTTTGATGGGCGAACGGGCATTGTAGGCCATTTTCGGGCGGAAGTCAAGCAAAAGCCCGCGGCTCACCGGCGCGGACGCCGATCCGGTGGCCTCTTCTCCGCCCGCGGAAAAAGAAACGGCCTGGAGTGGGGTTAGGCGGAAACATAAAGCTGGGTCACCGTCTTGCGAGAAACTTCACGCGGTGACCCAGGATCAGCCTACCCCGCTGTGCCGTGTGCAGCTAGGTTTTGAACCTGCATTCGCAGGTGGGAGCCCGTCCTCGGGTTCGGCCTTGGCAACCGCCTATCGCTTCCCCCTTGTGAACCGAGCACCCTTGTCTTGAGTGTTGGCTCAAAACGTTAATGCGGCATCACGCACACAGCAGGGTTGTCCGTCCTTATACCACGGTCGGCGTGCCCCTGCAAATCAGGAGGGCGCCACAACACGGATGTGCAGTTCCTTGAGTTGCTGCGGCTCGGCCGCTGAGGGCGCACCAGCCATCACGTCCATCGCCTGCTGATTTTTCGGGAAAGCGATCACTTCGCGAATATTGGGCTCGTCGGCCAGGACCATCACCAAGCGGTCAATGCCTGGGGCGATCCCGCCGTGGGGAGGCGTCCCGTACTCAAACGCCTCAAGCATGTGCCCAAATCGCTCCTGAGCGACCTGCGGATCCAGCCCAATTAACTGGAAGACTTTCTCCTGCAAGCGGCGATCGTGGATGCGAATGGAGCCTCCCCCCACCTCGTAATTGTTGAGCACCAGGTCATATTGCTGGCCCCGAGCCTTGGCGGGGTCGGTGTCCAGGAGGGCCAGGTCCTCCGGATGAGGCGAAGTGAAAAGGTGGTGGCTCGGATCCCAACGTTTCTCCTCGCTGTTCCACACCACGAAGGGGAAATCGACGACCCAGCAAAAGGCCAGGACATTGGGGTCGCACAGTCCCAGCCGCTCCCCGAGCATCACTCGCAATCGCCCGAGCGATTCGTAGACGATGGCGGGCACGTCTGCCACAAAGAGCAACAGGTCTCCGGATTGACCTTCCAGGCAGTCGATAATGGCTTGCTGTCTCTGCGGAGCAAGATGCTTCGCGAACGAGGAATGAACCTCTCCAGAGGCAGGGAGGGCCAGGTAGGCCAAGCCCTTGGCTCCAAAGGGCCGCACGAACTCCGCCAGCTCATCGACTTGGGCGCGACTGTATTCGCCCAATCCGCGGGCGTTGATGCCGCGCACATGGCCGCCCGCCGCGACTGCCTCCTCGAACACCTTGAACCCGCACCCCCGGCCTAGGTCGGTCAGGTCCTTCAGCTCCATTCCGAACCGCAGATCGGGGTTGTCCTTGCCGAAACGGGCCATGGCTTCGGCGTAGGTCAGGCGAGGCCAGGGGCTGGCCAGAAGCCGTTTGTGGGGCACTACTTCAGCTACCAGGCGCGTGAACAGCTCCTCGGTCAAGCCCATGATGTCCTCTTTCTCGACAAAGGACATCTCCAGGTCCAACTGGGTAAACTCCGGTTGGCGGTCGCCGCGCTGATCCTCGTCGCGGAAGCAGCGGGCAATTTGAAAGTATTTCTCCATCCCGGCCACCATGAGCAATTGCTTGAGTTGTTGCGGGCTTTGGGGAAGGGCATAGAACTCCCCCGGATGGACGCGCGAGGGGACCAAGTAGTCCCGAGCTCCTTCCGGGGTGGTCTTAAAGAGGATGGGAGTCTCTACTTCCAAGAATCCCCGCGCGTCAAGGTAATCCCGGATGAATTTGATCACGCGGTGCCGCAGAATCAGGTTCCGAACCATGTGCTCCCGTCGCAGATCCAGGTAGCGGTACTTGAGCCGCACATTCTCCTCCACCGGGCTTTCCTCGCTCAGCACGAATGGAGGGGTCCGGGCCGGGTTAAGGATGCGGACCTCTTGCAACTCAACCTCGACTTCGCCGGTTGCTAGGTTCGGATTCTCCATCCCCTGCGGACGGGCGCGCACCGTCCCCCGGACTTGAAGCACGAACTCGTTGCGGACCTCCATGGCAACCTGGTGGGCCTGCGGCGAAACGTCGGGATGCGCCGTGACCTGCACGATTCCCCAGCGATCTCGCAAGTCGATGAAGATCACCCCGCCGTGATCTCGCCGGCGATGAACCCAACCGGCCAACGTGACCTCCTGGCCGATATGTTGGCGGCGCAGCTCACCACAGGTGTGGGACTTGAGCATGTGTCCTCCCAGGCTGAGACGTCGGGCACTCCAGTTCGCCCGCCAGGTGCCTACCTCGCCCTGCAATCCGCGCGGCGGCCCGCCTAATCAAGGGCCTCCGAGCGACTTCTCCAGTTCAATCTCGTCCCGCAACGCTATCCCGTTCGATCCCACGAGCGGGATTTGCGGCTTTTTCTGGCGAGCTCGGTTGACGGCGCCAGGGCTTAGCCCTCGCAAGACGAACCCCCTTCTCTGATAAAACCGCAACGACGAAAGATTGCCATTCGTGGTGGTCACTCGCAGGGAATTGCAATGGCATGCCCGGGCCTGCTCAGCCACCGCAACCAGCAGGGCCGTTCCGATCCCCTGGTTGGGCTGCAGGCTATCGAGGGAGAGGATCTCACACACCGGCGCATAGACCCGGTAGGTTGCCAAGCCCGCCCGCACCCTTCCCCGCCAGACAATCATTGCCTGCAAGTCACGCAACGCAAAGATTTCATCATGGACGACCAATTCCGGGCCGCCCCAGCGCTCCTGCCATAGCTTTTCGGTCCAGATCCGGTCCCCTTCGTCCAGGGCCCGCACCTCGAGACCGGGCTTGGCTTTTTCATGCGGTCGGGGGGCGCTCACCTGAGTAGGAACCTGTGGGTAGAAACCTGGGTCAATGCAACCGCTGCAGAACGATCGAGGGACCTTCCTTAGGCTGTCCCGAAGGGAAGTGCCCCATGGCGACCTGCTTGGCGCCTGTGCGCGGGATTATAACAAAGGCTCATCGGCCAGCGGGCGCCTCTTCCTTCAGGCCGACCATCGGAGTGTCTCGCACCGGGGGCGTCCCCTTTTCAACCCCTGGCCAGAGAGGGCGTGGGATTCACCGTACGGAGCCAATCGGAGAGCAACCCAAAGGCGGTGGTGGCTGGGCTAGGATCATGCTCGGTAACGGTCAGTCCAGCCAAGGTATCCATGCGCAGGTGCAATGAGGACGAGGTGCCGGCAACCGAAGCCAGAGGATCCGACAGGGGAACCTGCTCGGGACGGACGGAGGCACGGAACCCATGCGGGCCGACCTCGGCCGAGCATACCAGCTTGTAGGGCCGCCCCTCAGCACGAGCCCGGCGCACCTCGTCCCCCGAGAGGTCACGGATTCCACGGCGCGCGACCTGAGAGGGGAGCAGATCTTGCCCCATGAGAACCTTCGCCAGAACCGAAACCTTGAAGGCGGCATCCCACCCGTCAATATCCGCTGCAGGATCTGCCTCGGCGATCCCCCGCTCCTGGGCCTCGCGAACCGCCTGCTCTAGAGACTTCCCGTTCTCCATCTCGGTCAGAATGAAATTGGTGGTCGAGTTCAAGATCCCGCGAAACGCCAGCAACTGAGTTGCCGGCAGGGTCTCGCGGAAGAGGGAAAAGACCGGGGCCCCATCCAGCACGGTGGATTCAAAAAGAAAGCGCCGGCCCCTGCGCTGGGCCAGTTCCGTCAATCTCCTGAAGCCAAACACGACCGCACCCTTGTTGGACGTGACAGCATCCAGGCCCAACTGCAGGGCGGTTTCAAGATAGGAAAGGGCAGGCTCCCCTGTGGTTGGACTGAGGGGCGTAGTCTCGAGCACGAGCTGGGCTTGGCTCTCCCGAAGGGCCTCTCCGAAGGTCTTTCCATAGGCCTGCTCGCCCAAGCTTTCCAGGGAGGCACCGGCCTCGGAGAGGCTTAGCGCTCGAGACAGGTTGATTCCGGAGGGGTTGAAAACGCTTCCGTGCCGGGCCGTGAAGACCGCCACAACGCACCCCTCCACCTGATACACGGACCGCAGCACATCTTGCTTCGCCAGGATCAGTCGAGCGAAGGCCCGGCCGACGTTACCAAACCCGACGAGCGCCAGTTTCGAAGTCGCCATGATGGACCTCCCCGCCCGCCGTCTCCCTCCTACTGCCGATCGGGGGTAAACTCAGGCACCTGAGATTGCTCCCCGATCCCGGGCTGACCTCCATGAGTGACCAGATCGAGTGCGTCGCAGTGGTGTATGGGCTTCTAGAGGGCGATATCTGTCGTTCCCTTCTGGAAGGTAATGGGATCCCGGTGATGCTCAGCAGTGAGGCGGCGAGCAGCTCCTACCGGGTCAACGTCGGCACGTTCGGGCGGATCGAGGTGTACGTCCCGGCCTCTCGCGGCAAGGAAGCCAGGGAGATTCTGGCCGAGGGATTTCGCTCTCCGGGTCCGTCCTCTTCTGCGTCTTCAGATGAAGAACCCTCCCCCTCGGCCGACCCTTGAAGGTTCAAGGAAACGCAACGGTCAGCCACTCCAATCCATTCACCTGGATCCCGTTCACCCACACCTCAAAGTGCATGTTCGCCCCGGTGACCCGGCCCGTGGCCCCCGCTTTTCCGATCACCTGTCCTACCTCGACCACGTCTCCCACCTTCACGTCAATCTCTGATAGATGGCAGTAGCGCGTGTACACGCCCCAGCCGTGATCGATCATCGCGGCGTTGCCACAAATCGGCAGCGGCCCGGCAAAGACCACCTTCCCCGGAGCCGCGGCATGGACCGGCTCCCTCATTTGTACGGCAAAGTCCACCCCCGAGTGGATGCTCGGGCTAGTCCCATTGAAGATGCGGCGGGCGCCAAAGGGGGCGGTGACCAGATGCGAACTGACCGGGTACTGAAAGAGCCCGTCCCAGTAGCGCTGTGGTGTGAAAGGGGCCGCCACTTCAGCCATCTCCTGGGACTCCTCCGAGTTGATCTCGGAATCCAGAAGGGTCGGATTCACATTTAGGCTCTCTGTCACAAAATTGCCGGCAATCAAGAGCAGATCCTGGGCAAAACCGCCTAGAGGCTTTCCCTGCGCGGTCACTTGAATCTGAAGGGGATCCGACCCCGTATTGGCGTCGGCAGAGATCCCCTGCAGAGCGATCCATTGCCCCTGAAACTGGACGAAATGCAGGATCGAAGATCCGAGTGAACCCTCCAGCGTAGACCCCTGAGCAAGCTGAACATAAATCTCCTCGGTCGACCCTTGGACGAGCGGGAGATCGCGGAGGCGGACGTTCTCGATCGGCCAGGGCCAGCTCCGCAGAGGCTGGCTTCCCCCCAGCGCGACGAGTTGCTGGCCTGAGAACTGGAGGGCCGGAGAGGCTAGGCCATTGGTGATCATCAGGGACCAGGGGGAGACCCCTTGGCTGGCCGCGGCGGCCAGAAGCGGGGTCCCCTGGTTCAACTCAAAGGTCCATCCGTTGAGCGCCGGCAGAGACTGAGGGGAGGTCTCCGCCGAACCCTGGGGAACCGTGATCACCAAGGTTTCCCCCGCGTAGATTCGATCGGGGTTGGCCACATGGTTGAGCGTAAGCAGAGCCTGGCGAGAAACCTGGTAGTCCCTCGAGAGGATATCGAGATTCTCTCCCAGCCCAACCGAGGCCGTCGACAGCACTCCGGTGACCCCCTCCAGCCCCGGGATCACCAATTCCTGCCCCGGCTGGATGATCGAATTCGTTGTGAGACCGTTGGCGGCCAGCAGCTCGCTGAGAGTCACACCAAAAGTCCGGGCGATCAGGCTTAGGTTGTCACCTGGCTGGACTATATATACCGGCCCCTGCGATTGCGCAGCGGCCGGCTTCCCCCAAAGCAGGGCGACCAAGACCAGAAGGCTAACCCATCTCAAGGATCGCATGGAGTTCCAGAGGCTCACCTTCATTGGCTCTGCCAATCGCCCCTTGCTCCAGTTCCAGCACATACTGCGCGGCTCGGAGAGGAGCATAGAAGGGCCTCCACGGCCTGGCAACCTTGCGGCTCACCACGATGCCTTGGCGGTCGAGCCAAAAGACAGCAATAGGAAAGAACACGAAGAACATGTGAATCGTTGCGTCCCAGCGGCTCTCGCCGCCCAGAATCAGCAGAGCCCCCTCGCCCGGGCTCAAACTGCGCCGGAACATCAATCCTCGAAGGCGCGAAAGGAAGCTGCGGCAGATACGAACCCGTGAGCCAAGGACCTCGCCGTTGGACCGGACTCGTACTTGACACCATCCCGTGAGGTCCCGGGAGAATTCAGGTTCACCGCCGACGGGTCGCATCTAGGAGCCTTGCGGGGGCTGGCCCGCGTGGCGGGCCTTTAGAACTCGCTCGACGCTGCCCAGCAACTCCTTGGGAGTGAAGGGCTTGGTCAGATAGTCATCCACATGGGCGATCTGCAGGCCGAGAACGCGATCGACCTCCTGGGCTCGGGCCGTGACCACGATCACCGGTACGTCGGAGAGGGTGGGATCCTCGCGCAGGCGATGATAGACTTCCCACCCATCCACGTCCGGCATCATCAGGTCAAGAAGAATGAGGTCCGGCTTTTGTGCCTGAACCAGGATCAGGCCCTCCTGGCCCCCAGCCGCCCCGACGATCTGGAAGCCCTGAGGGGCCAGGATCAAGCGGATCAGATCGACGATCTCGCTGTCATCTTCGATGCAGACAATGCGTGAGGCGGGCATTCCGACCCTGAGGACGAGCTACAACACGTTAGCCCATTCTGGGCTCGGGCCAGTGTACCACCAGGCCTCCGATTTGAAAACTCAATGCGGGCCCTGTGCAACTTGCTCCCCGGCTTTCTGGGCCAAGTGCGGCCCCTCGAGCCAGGCTTGAACCGGCGCTTGATCTCCGAGGCACATGGCCATCCCGCCGACTGGCTCGGCGTGGTCGCCAACGCGACCGATCCCCGCGATGACCTTCCACTAAGACCCCCAAAGATGGGCGAACCCTGAGCCCCTAGCGGCAACGCGGCCATCACTGAAAGCCACATAGCCCCTGCCGAAATGCACTTTGCAACGATCCCCCAGTCCCGCACGATGACCCTCTGCCAAGCCGAGGGCCTCCCGCCGGAACTCGGCCAACGCGGAAACGGCAAGCTTCTTCCCTGCTTCCCAGAAGCGGGCTCCTATTCGGGACATGCTCGATCTCGGCCCCGGGCATCTGCCTTGGCCTACCCCGTCTTTCGCGGTGGATACCGATGGAATCTTTCCTCCGGGTGGCTGTGACACCGGGGCGGTCCTGCTATACTACCGATCGCCATGCGACCCATCTCGTCACCTCAGACCGATCCCTTCCGGGCGCGGGGCTGGCTAGCTGCGATTTTCCTTCTCCTGACCGCCTGCAGCCCGCAGGGCGCCGCGGCGGTGCTGAGCACACCGACGGCCGCAACAAACCCGGCCGTCTCTCCAGCCCTGCAGACCCCACAAGAGACCGCTCAACCCCCCTCGGTTCTGCGCTTATGGTTGCCCGCCTCGATGCGGCCAGACGCTTCCAGCCCTGGCGGAATCCTTTTGGCCGATCGGATTGCCGCCTTTGAGGCGGCCCACCCCGGGCTGCATGTCGACGTTCGCATCAAGGCCGAGAGTGGCCCGGGAGGGTTGAGGGAGATGCTGGGCCTGACGGCCCTGGCGGCACCAGGGGCCCTGCCGGATGTCGTCGCCCTTGACCAATCGGACTTGCAAGCGGCATCCCTCAAGCATTTGGTCGTTCCGCTGGATGGATCGACTCTGGCCATCCCCGCCCAACCCACCTGGGCGATGTTTGCCCGATCGCTGTCCCTGATTAACGGCACCTTCGTCGGCCTGCCTTTTGCTGGAGACTGCGAGATTCTTGTCCAGACCCAACCGACGACCACTTCCCCTATCCTTTGGACTGATCTGCTCGGGTGGCACCGAAACCTCTACGTCCCCCTGGCCGACCCAAAAGCCATCTTTCTCTTATCCGATTACTTGGCCGCCGGCGGCAGGCTGCCGGGGGGACTGAGTGAGGTCTCCCTGAGCGCGCCAGCGCTGACCTCCAGCCTGGCGTGGCTGCTCGATCTGAGCCACTCCGGAGTCCTTTCCGCTGAGAGCTTGCAGATCGCCTCCTTCAATCAGGCCTTGGGTATCCTGGAGACAGGCGGTCAAGGCGCGATCGCCAGCTACTCCGGGTATGCGACGGCGACTCGCACTCGAGGCGACCTTTCAGGAAGCCTGCCCCCAACCCCCGAGGGACAATCATTCACTCTGGTGACCGGCTGGTCCTGGGCCATGGCCACCTCCGATCCCCAGCGCCAGCAGCTTGCCATTGAACTGATCGGATGGTTGAGTGACCCTGAGTTCCTTGGCAACTGGACGCGGGCCCAGGGGGTATTGCCGGCGCGTCTGGACGCCCTTTCCTGGTGGCCAACGGACGCCCAGACCCAACTAGCACGGGCCTGCCTGAGCGCCGGGGTCCTCTATCCCTCCGACGAAATCCTTACGACGTTTGCTCCGGTTTTCAGCCAAGCGGCCCAGTCCGTCGTGACGCGGCGGGAAGACCCAAGCCAAGCCGCGGCGGCCGCCGTCAACTCGCTCCGACCATGAGTCCCGAGTCTCCCCGCTGGACGCATCATCGCGAATCCTTGCAGCAACTGCTGGCGACCTCACTGGGCTTGGCAGACCCCCGTCCGTTGGTCCGCGCACATCTCGCGCTGACGGGGGACCTCCTGAAGGTGGGTGGCCGGATTTTCCCTTTGAGTCCGGAGTCGAGAATCGTCGCCCTCTCCCTGGGCAAGGCTGCTCCTGCCATGGCGCAGGCCGCATCGTCGGCCCTGGGCCCGGCGTTGCATCAGGGACTGCTGATCGCGCCGGAAGTCCCCCCTGGGTTGCCGGCCCGATTCCATGCAATTCGAGGCGGTCATCCCCTGCCGGACGAGGGAAGCTTGAGGGGGGGTGAGGCCGCCGAAGAGTTGGTCCGTGGGCTGGAGTCCCAAGACCTTCTCCTGGCCCTCGTCTCGGGAGGCGGCTCTGCCTGCATGGAAATCCCCGTCCCAGGAATCGATCTGGAGACCCTGCGCGAGGTCAACCGAACCCTGATCCTGAGTGGCGCCGGGATCGAAGAGATCAACCTGATTCGGTCGGCCCTCTCCTGTTTGAAGCGAGGAGGACTGGCGCGCAGGGCCGTGCCAGCGCAAACCATCGGACTTGTCCTATCCGATGTGACCGGAGATCGACTCGAGTTAGTCGCCTCGGGTCCGACCGTCGAGGCCTCCCTGCTCCCCGCGGAGGTACGCCAGATCGCCAGACGGCATCACCTGGAGGGGCTGCTGCCTGCTTCCGTGTTCGAGTCTCTGGAGGCGGCCCCTGCCTTCCCGGCCATCAGGCCGGAACCCTACAACCTGGTCATTGGCTCCAACGCGTGGCTGGCGGGCTCCGTGGCCCGGGCCACGATTGGCATGGGTTTTGAGGCGCGCGTTGTGGCAACCGATATCACCGGGGAAGCGCGCGCGGTTGGGGAGCGCATTGCCTCGACTCTGCGCCGGATGCGTTCAGCCCCTCTGCCAAATCCACTGGCCCTGATCTACGGCGGAGAGACCACGGTGCAGGTTCGCGGGGCGGGCCACGGCGGCCGGAACCAAGAATTGGCCCTGTCGGCCGCCATCCACCTGGAGGGAGTGGAGAGAACGGCGCTGATGGCCTTTGGCACGGACGGAGTGGACGGCAACAGCGACGCGGCCGGGGCGGTGGTTGAGGAAGACACCTGCCAGCGCGCAAGCCGTCTGGGGTGGTCCCCCAGGGACGCCCTTGAGCAGAACGACTCGCACGGACTCTTTCACCGCCTGGGAGACTGCCTGCACACCGGCCCGACCGGGACGAACCTGAACGACCTCATCATCGCCCTTCTCTTTCCCTGAGGGGCCTGAACTCTCCAAGGTATAATCCGGCGCTCGTTTTGCTCGCTGGTCTGCGCACCGGACGGGGCACGGTCGCGAGATCCTCGATCCGGCGCCACAGCGGGGCGGACAAGCCAGAGGCGGACCATGATTCACTTCGGAACAGATGGTTGGCGTGCTGTTATCTCAGACACCTTCACCTTTCACAATTTGCGGCTGGTTTCCCAAGCCATCGCGGATGCGGTCCGATCTCCCGATTGGCACACCCTTCAGGAGCGGGTGCCCGCTCCCGACCCGCGCTGCATGGTGGTCGGGTTCGATACCCGCTTCCTCTCCGACCGATACGCGGTGGAGGTAGCCCGGGTCCTGGCCGCCAATGGGTTTACGGCCTACCTAGCCCACGCCGATGCCCCGACCCCGGCGATTTCTTATGCGGTGAAAGAGCGCGGGGCTATCGCGGGAGTAATGGTCACCGCCTCGCACAACGCCCCGCGCTATAACGGGGTCAAACTTAAGGCCGCCTACGCGGGCTCGGCTTTGCCCGAGCAATGCCATCGGGTCGAGGTATACCTGAGTGACAACGAAGCGCGCGGCCGCGGCCCGAACCTCATGGAGTACGACCTGGCGATCGCCCAGAATCTGATTCGTCGGTTCAACCCTACTCCGGCCTATCACGAGCACTTGCGAAAGCTGATCAACCTCGATCTTATCGCCAGCCGCCCCCCGCGGGTCATTGTGGACTCAATGTACGGTTCGGGCCGCGGCCAGATCAAAGGTCTCCTACAGGGCACAGGTTGCGAAGTGTTCGAAATCCGCGGCGAAATGAACCCGGGGTTTGGCGGCGTTCATCCCGAACCAATTGCCCGCTACCTCGGCCCTCTAGCGGGGGCAATCGCTGCAGGGCAGGGAGAGTTGGGCGTCGCCACCGACGGGGATGCCGACCGGACCGGCGCCATGGACGGGCGGGGGCAGTTCGTCGATCCGCACCGGGTCATGGCCTTGGCGTTGCGTTACTTCGTTGAGAAACGCGGCTGGACAGGCCAAGTGATCAAGACGGTCTCGACAACCCTGATGATCGATCGCCTGTGCCGAAAATACGGGCTGGAGTTGCACGAGACCCCGGTCGGCTTCAACCACATTGCCGACTACATGCTGCGCGGGGACGTCCTAATTGGCGGGGAGGAATCGGGAGGCATCAGCTTCCGCGGACATATCCCCGAAGGTGATGGGGTCCTCATGGGGCTGTTGTTAGTTGAAATGGTAGCCGCCTACGGCGTGCCGCTCGAGGATCTGGTGCAGGACCTTCTCTCCACCGTCGGGCCGGCCCGCTACGAACGGAGGGATCTCCGCCTCTCCCGCCCGGTGTCCAAGACGGCATTGGCCAAGCAACTCTCCGAGAACCCGCCGCAACTGCTGGGCGGGGTGAAGGTCGACCGAATCAGTCTGCTAGACGGGGTCAAGTACCTTCTCGAGGATGACTCGTGGCTGCTCATCCGGCCCTCAGGCACTGAACCCCTGCTCCGGGTTTATGCCGAGGCGGGCGACGAAAAGCACCTTTCGGCCCTGGTCCACTTTGGTGAGACCATCGCTCAGGAGGCGCTCTAACTCCGCCCAACATTCATGGAGGCGCGTGTGGACTTCTTCGACCTCGTACGAGACCGTCGCTCGGTCCGAGCCTACCAGCGGACTCCGGTCGAGCCTGAGCAACTGGAGAAGGTCCTAGAGGCGGCCAATCAGGCCCCCTCAGCCGGCAACCTTCAGGCATACCAAATTTACCTGGCCAGGAGCGATACCACCCGCGCCTTGCTTGCGCAGGCGGCCGGAGGCCAGGGATTCCTGACCCAAGCACCCGTGGTCTTGGTCTTCTGCGCCGATCCCGGGCTTTCCACGCCGCGATATGGCAGGCGCGGGGCCGAACTGTACTGCCTCCAGGACGCGACCATCGCTTGCTCTCTTGCGATGCTTGCGGCCACTGCGCTCGGCCTGGGCACCGTCTGGGTTGGGGCGTTCGATCCCAACGCCGTGCGCTCCGCGATTCAGGCACCCGCAGAGGTCACGCCCGTGGCCATTTTGCCTCTCGGCCATCCGGGGGAGACTCCCCGCCACCCTGCCAGGAGGCCCTTCCACGAACTGGTGCACGAAGTTAGCTAGGGTACCCTCTTCTCCCTCTAAGGGTTAGGCCCCCCGCGCCGGGAAGACGCCGGCCAGGCAGTTTCGGGGGCCAAGCAAGCGAAGGCGACCCGTGAAATCTCAGCGATCAGATCCTGGGCGGCCGCATAGTCCACCCATTGAACGTGGCTGGACAAGACCACAATCACGTAGCTCGTGCCCTGCCACTGGACCAAGCCCGTGTCGGCGACGACCCCGAGGCCCGCTTGGAAGGTGGTCCCGGTCTTGTGAGCGAGCAGGTCCTGCGGCCCCGGAGGCAGGCCCGCCCCCAGCCGGGTCTGCTTGCTCGGAGTCGGGGTGCGCATTAGGGCGAGAAGGTAGTCGGTTCCCGCCTCGGACAAAAGATCCCCGCTTGCCAAGCGCTCCAGGATCAGCCCGAGATCCCTGGCCGTGGAACGGCGCGGGACCACGCTGGTCTCAGCCGCACCCCAGGATTGCACCTCGCGGTTCAGGTCGATTCTCTTCTGGTCCATGAGGAAGTCAGTCAGGCTGGCCGTCGCATCCTCCTCGGAAACCACGATCATAGCGCGCATGAGTTGTTCGAAGGAACGCTGGTGAGGAATTGGGCCGCTGGTCCATTTGACCTCGGGGTGGGCCTCAAACCAGCGCAAGAAGGCGATGGCGATGGCGACTTTGATGGTCGAGGCAGGATGCATCGGCTGGTCGGCGTTGATGCTCACCACCGTACCGCCCCTCAGATCATGGAGGTACACCGCCCATTCCCCCGATGGCGCGCCGGAGACTAGGCGTTGTAAGCTACTTTTCAGGCCCGCGGGACCTCCACAGACGGTATCCAGAGCCGAGGGGGAGGACAGCTTCAGCACTCCTGGCGTGGCTTCTGGCCCGGCTTTTGCTGGACTGACCTCCGCGGTCGGCCGATTCGCTGTCTCCGCCCCCGCGGAGGAAGGGGAGGCGCGGAAAAGAGGCGTTGTGGGCAAGGGGGCCACCCTGCCCTCCCCTGGACCCAGGCAAGCCGCCAACATCAAGACGACAAGTGCCACACCCGGCGAGACCTTCATCGAGACCTTCGATCGAGCGGCTGGCCTCGGCATGAGGCAGGAGCGCGAGGCGGCTTGTTCGGGAGGAGGATCCCGAGGCGAAGCGTTGCCTCTACAGGGGCTTGGTCCGGGACCAGACCCGGGCGGCTGTCGCGGGCCCGCCCAACCTTCTCTTTCACCGTTTTCCTCCCTGGTCCGGCTGCGTGGCAGACCGAGGCGATAACCCACCCTGCCTCCCGTTGGGGAAAAAGGGAACAGCTGCGCTGGAAGTCAATCCCTTTCCAGGGTTTCTTCTCCGCCGCACCTCGCAGCCATCCGAGCTCAGCCTGGAGTGCCGGGGCCGGTACGCAACCCTTGTCCGCTCCCTCCGAGGCCAGCCCCAAGGGGACCCTTGCCGGGGGCCGGGGGCCGGGGGCCTGGGCCCAATGGCTCAGGCGCCCCCGGTCTGGCCGTGGGCAGATGCCACTTGCCAGGCCATCCGCAGGAATCTTTGCGGAAGAGATTCTCGCATCCCCTGGAAGGGCCTTTCGCCCGGGATCCCGCAAACAGAGGAGGGAACAGTACCTCTTCCCACCCGACGAAGTCCTCGGGGTCGGCCCGTGACCCAACCTAGGAGAGATAAATCCGTTTCGGGTCCAGTTCTTCACGGAGAATGAGAAGCTCTTCGTCCGTAACCCGGTCGGTGGTGGTCAGGCGCGAAGAGATCTTGAGAGGCCAGCCGGTGTTGGCAACAGCCTGCTCTGCTGTGCAACCGGGGTGAATCGCCGTGAGGATGAGCTCCCCGCTTTCGTCCGGCTCCATCACGCCGAGATCGGTCACCACGGCCAAGGGGCCGCCGCCCCGAACCCCGGTGGACTTCCTCTCTTGCCGTCCTCCCAGGAAGCCAGCGGAAGTGATGAAGTCCACTTTGGGGGGAAAACGGCGCTTCTCGTGGGGGGTGATGAAGTAGCAACGGTCGGCCCAGGCGGCGATCTCCGCGGCCCCTCCCGACCCGGGCAGGCGAACTTTCGGATGCCGATAATCGCCGATGACGGTGGCATTGACATTGCCATAGCGGTCGATCTGAGCACCCCCCATGAAGCCTACGTTAACCAAGCCCCTCTGCAGATAGAAGGCAAAGAGTTCGTAGAAGCTGCAGATCGAGGTTGCGCCGCTGACCAGCGTGGGGTCGCCGATCGAGAGGGGCAGACGGGCAGGCTGGGCCCCGATCACACCAGCCTCATAAATCATGACCAGGTTCGGAGCCCGCGTACGGCGCGCGAGGTTGCAGGCCAGGTTGGGCAAACCGACGCCCACCATCACGACGTCCCCGTCCCGGAGAAGTCGAGCGGCGTTCACGGTCATCAGTTCGGAAGGCGTGTAGTCGTTCATAATGTTTCCTCGGCCGCGGGCCGCCTGACCCAAATAGGGAGAACAGCGGCCACAAGGGCTCGAGCCGGGCGGCCCCGCTCCCTTTTCACCGCTCGCGCCCGCCCCGCCTCAGGCGCCGAAAGGGACAGGCGGTTGTGCCACGTCTGGAAAGCGTCCCTGCTCTCGCCACACGCCGACGAGCACCCAGCCGAAGGCTCCGCCATGCCGGAGCGAGAGCAGGACCTCGGGCCGGACTGCGCCGAGCCAATTCGAACCAAGCCGGGGTTGCCCGTCGACACCTGCCGGTCGCCTGCCGCAGAAAACCAAGTTCTCATGGCGGTAATGGCAACCCGACGCGCCGCCGTTCGGTTGGCGGCGCCAATATACCAGAGTGCCTCAGGCACAGCAACGCCCTGTGCCCCCGTCGGTTGACCTACCGCCCGGCTGCCTCTATGATCTGCCAAGGAAGAATTGCGCGGTGAAGAAGAGATCGCTCTCATTCGCCGAAACCAACGAGGCACGACTGGTATTCGGCCCAGGGCTGGACTTGGAAGAGGTCCGGGTGTTAGAGAACGCGGCCGGGCCTCTCCTGGTCGGGCGCCTGGCCGCCGCGCTGCGACAACGGCCGCCTCCGCCAGCCCATGCCGTCACCCTGGGGACAACAATCTACTTCTCCCGGGCCCTATCGATTCCGCGAGAGGACGAGACGCCCAGGGGTTTCCAAGACATGGCCTGGCTCGTGCATGAGCTCGCCCACGTCTGGCAATACCGGCATATGGGCTGGCGCTACCTGCCCAAGGCCCTGGAAGCCTTCCTCCGACTCGGCCCGCTCGCCTACGATTACGGAGGGGCACCGGGCCTGATCACGGCTGGCCGAGAAGGAAGGCGTCTCGCGGATTTCAATCCGGAACAACAGGGGGAAATCGCCCGGGACTACTATCTGCGCCTCAAGGCCCATTTGGAGGTGGGGCCCTGGGAGCGCTTCGTTGCCGAGCTGCGCTCACTCTAGTCCCATTTGAACGGCGACGGCCTAACCCTCATTCGGCCCAAGACGAAAGCCGACCGGGTATCGCGGGAGACCGCCTGTACATCGGGAGGGAATTTAGGATCCGGCCGAGGACCGAGAAGAACTCCCGAGGGAGACAAGCCAGAAAGAAGGTCGGGGACTGCGGAAGCGGGATGCGAGAAGGGGCCAGGAGAAACCCACGAGAGGGGATTCATTCCCCCGCGCCTCCCTCCTTAGAGCCTCATCTCCGGCCCAGGCCTAGAACTCCCCGTAGTTGACCGGCCGGCTCCAATGAGGCTTCACCGCTAAGCGCGCTCGAACGTCCCCGCCCAGTTTCTGCCAGTACTCTTCCCGGTCCTTGACTCCCATCACCCATTCGTCCAACCAGGCCCGGGTTGCTTGGCGGTCAGAGGAGATCTGGTCCCATTGCAGGTAGAACTCATTGTCTCGGTCGTAGTAACCCTGCGCGTAGGAGGGATGAGCACAGTAAGGCACATGGCAGACCGCGCTAACCACAATGGAGGGAATGAGGGTGCGATTGGGGTCGGAGCGAATCACCTCCTCGTCAACGATTTCCTCTGCGGTGACCATTACCCGGGCCGCTGCGAACGCGGCCTCTTTTTGCTCACCCAGGATGCCCCAGATCTGGACGTTGCCATTCGTATCCGCACGCTGGGCATGGACGATGGCCACATCCGGATGAAGCGCGGGGACGGCATTGAGCTCCTGGCCCGAAAAGGGATCGACAACTTTGCGGTAGTGCGGATTGACCCGCGCCAGATCTTCTGTTCCGACCGGCATCATCGGCAGGAAGGGCAGGCCGCTGGCCGCCGCGCTCAGACGAGCAATCATCGCGAAATGGGAGTATTCCTCGAACTCCAGTTCACCCGCCTCGATCGCGGCGCGCACAATCCGCAGCGAGCCCACACCGGGGTTTCCGGTATAGGAGAAGATCACTTTCTTCGCGCAACCGGCGGCGACCATTTGGTCATAGATCAGATCCGGGGTGGCCCGGGCCAGTGTCAGATTCTTGCGGCCTTGACGAATGATCTCGTGAGCCACGGCGAAGGGGATTAGGTGGGTGAAACCCGCCGCATAGACTAGATCGCCATCGTGGACGAGCCGATTCACCGCCTCGGGAAGGGGAAGGAGTTTGCTCATCAGGCCACTCAAGAAAGATTCGCAGGGTTCGAGGTCCCGCGTTCCCTGATCCAGCCCCCCGAGCCCCGGCCGTACCCTTGCACGGCCATCGCTCCCGGATGGGGCCCGCCTGGCTGACGGCCTCGGAGAGGGCATCTCTCGTCCGCCGCGTCAGCACCAGCTCATTCAAATCCCAACCAGAAGGATTGGGCGCAGGAGACCGTGGTTCGAGCCCTGGTTGCCCCCGCAGACCGACGCGACCACGGTGACCAGACTCCGAAAATCGCCTGCCCTCCCCTGGACGCGCTTCGCCGCGGACTGAGCCGCTGCCGAGGCCGAGCAGGGGCACGCTCTAGCGGCTGATCAAAGTCCGAATCTGCTCGTGCAAGTAGAGCGGGAGGTAGTAGAGCCCTCCGGCATTCTTGCCGCTCGAGCCGGAACCCTTCCACCCGCCGAACGGCTGGAACCCTGGCCAAGCGCCCGTGGTTGCCCCTTGCGGTCGGTTGGCGTAGGTCACGCCGGACTCGATCTTGTCGAAGAACCAACGAGCTTCCTGGCGACTGCCGTAGAACCCCGCCGTCAAACCGTAATTGACGTCGTTGGCGTGCCCCATGGCCTCCTCCAGAGTATCAACCGACTGGATCGTTGTGATGGGCACAAACATCTCTTCCCTCCAAAGACGGTGGGCCATTGGCAACTGATCCACCAACGACGGCGCGACGAAATATCCCTTGGCCAATTCCCCTTGGGTGAGCAGGTTCCCGCCCGTCAGGAACCTCGCGGAACTTGAGATCTCCTTCGCGTAGTTGCGGAAGCTCTCGTAGGCAGTTCGATTGATGAGGGGACCCATGAAGACCTCGCGCCGGGTGGGATCCCCCACAATGATCTTCCGGGTCATGTCGACCAGGCGATGGACCAACTCCTCCTGGACCGGCCTCTCGACAAAGACTCGAGAGCAGGCCGAGCACTTTTGCCCCTGGAGCCCAAAGGCAGACCGCATGATCCCCACGGCAGCGTCTTCCAAGTTGGCGTGGCGGGTCACAATCGCCGGATTCTTTCCTCCCATTTCGAGGATCACCGGCCGAGGGTACCGTCCTTTGGCAAAGGTCTGATAGATGCGCATTCCGACGTCATAGGATCCCGTGAAGGTGATCCCGTCGACTCCGGGATTGCTGATCAGCTCCTCGCCGACCGAGCTCCCCGGACCGGTCACAAAGTTGAAGACGCCCTCGGGGAGGCCGGCATCGCGGAAGCACTCGGCGAGCAGGCGTCCCGTCCAGGGGGTGTCCGAGGAGGGCTTGAATACGACGCAGTTCCCTGCGACCACAGCGGCGCCCGAAGGGCCGCCCGCCAGGGCCGCCGGAAAGTTGAACGGACTGATGACGATCCATACCCCGTAGGGCCGCAGGACCGATATATTCTGAGCTTGGAATCCGACCAGAGGGTCCCGGCCCATTTCGTGGAGGTAGCCTCCGTTGACCTCCATCTGATCGCACGCGTAGTGGAGCAGGTCCGCCATTTCCTGAACATCGCCGAGGGCTTCCATCCGGTTCTTTCCCACCTCAAGCGCGACCACCGCGCCGATTTCGTACACGCGCTTCTCAATCTGGGCCGCCACCCGGCGGACCAATCGCACACGATCTTTCCAGCTCCTGCCGCTCCAGCTCGGGAAGGCACTCCGCGCAGCGGCCAGCGCCTCCTGAACATCCCGGATCGTCCCTTTCTGGAAGGTGCCCAGCAACCAGTCCGTGTTGATGGGAGAACGGTCCTCCAGCTTCTCCTGGCTGAAGCGATCCGCGCCGTTGATGATCATTCCGTGATCGCGCCCGAACTGCGCCCTCACCTTGGCAAGCTCCGCCTCGAACCTGAGGTGAAGCTCTTCCGGTGGGTTGAACATGGTGGCGTAGGTCAGCTTGAAGGGTGCTCGAGCCTTCGTTGCGGCCGCCCTGCGGCGAACCGTCTTGCGTGAAGCCTGGGTTGTCTTGACCGCTTTGCGAGGTGCCATGGGGCTCATCTCCTCTGAGGGGGGTTGCTCCCGCCCAAGGCGGGAGGTTCCTCGGCTGGTGCGGGATGGATGCGAGGCCCTCCGGGACCGGGTCTCGGCCCCTGGACAGGACTCCTGCGAAAAGTATAACGCCCGCCCAACCCAGCGTCAAAAGCCTGATGCGCATGGTATTACTCCGCAGTCACCTGTCCGTTTCTGCACCAAATGCGGACAATAACTATCTAGAGTGCTCTCAGGTCGGCCGGGTCGGGTTATGGAAGTGACATGGTATTTGGGAAGGGGAATGCCCAGCTCGTCGCGGCGTGGCGGGCGCGACTACAATTGCATGTGCTCTCAGATGGCCGGCAAGCCCGCGTTCCCCCAGCGGCGGAAGCCGCGTCCGCAGAGACGGTGGACGCAATTGTTACATTCGAGTTCGAGGTGGTTCTCGTGCGCCAGACGTCTCCCCCGTTCGCTAGCGAGTGGTCAGGCAAACAATCCCCTCACCTCACATTTCCACCACACGACATATTTCCACTTCAATGCCAGCTGCCTCGACAAGGTACTTGTGCCACGCCTCCTGCGCGGGGCTGACTTTCTCTCGTTGCGCTTTGACTTCCGCGAACAGCGGAGCGTCGTCCTTCACAAGGAAAAGGTCCGGCAATCCCCTCCGGTTCTCACCGAAGTTGCCCAGCAGGCGAGTCATGATTGCGACGAGTTGATCGTGGGCAAGGACCTTCGCAGCTAGCGCAAGGTCTTCCACGGTGAACTTCTGCCACTTCTCGAAGAACCGGCACGGCTTGCCTTTATGCCTCCCCCAGGCCTTTCGAAGCTCCTGCTCCGGCGAGGTAGACCCAAGGCCCAGAACGCCGGGCCTCCAGAGCGCATCATTCCTGGCGGCGATCAGTCCCTTCCTTCGCGAATAGAATTCGGCTGAGAAGATATCACGCGGAATGTCCTGAAGCCGGCTCGGAAACTCACCGAACCTCGGTTCGAAGACATTGGGGAGGCGTGCGTAGACAATGTCCCAATAGAGCAGTGTCATCAGCTGCCACCAATACTCGTTCTCCGACCACAGCCCTGCATAGTTCTGCTCCCGGTAATAGCCCAGCGCCAATTCCTCAATCAGGACCTCCTCTCCCTCCTGATTGATATACAGCGCCTTCCCCTTCGCCGGGACTGGCGATTTCCGGCCCCGGATTGTGCGCTCGGTCAAACGCCTCTTCTGTACGGGAGTTTCAACAGTAGCATCTATCGGTTCGGCAAACGCTGGGGAACCGGCCACGTCGACGATAGCCTCTGCGGCGGACCTGGAGCGACGCGACGGTCCGACCCTGTCCAGCGCCTTCTGGACGTCGATCAGGATAAGGCTTCCGGCAACTACCACTAGGAAACTCCCAGCGAAGCACACTCCGACGGGATTTCGGGCGAATTCCAGTCGGACCGGCCACTTGCCCTCCCCATCGACGAGCCAGACGTCCCGCCGGTTACAGATCGCATACAGGGGCCGTTCGGGGCAATTTGTGACACTGGCCCCGTACTCGACGCTACCGACGGTGCCGATCGACCTTCCAGCCTTGTAGATATGGAGTCCATCTTTCGAGAGAAAGATGACGTTGTCTGAGGCAGGTGAGCCGAGCCATGCCCGGCTCGTTTCCTTGGGGCATGTAACCGAGCGCGCCCTTCCGGTTTGACCATCAAGCCAGTAGACCCCTTGCTCGGTTGTGACCAGCAACCCCGATCCATCCGGAGCCACCGCAAGCGCCCTCACGGACGGGGGACCAGCGCTGATGCTGATCTGCAACATGATGCCCCCTGAAGAGAGGCGCTGCGTGCTTGGCTTCTCGGTACCCTGCCACTGCCACTTGCGCTTGCCTGCGGAGTCGATTGCCTCGACCGTGTTGAAGCTGGAGTAGACAACGAAGCTCCCCTGCTGGTCCGTCTGAACATAGTAGGGACACGGCCGCAGGTAGGGTGAGTTAGGATGACCTTCAGACCCCGGCACGCGATTCTCCCACTTGCGACAACCATCGGCGCCAAAGGAGTGAAGCACACCATCCCTGCAGCCAACGTAGAACCCCTGGCCGTGGCCGGCCACTTGGCTGATGGCGTCGGGGACTGAAGATGTCGCCCGCAAGTTGCCATTGAGGTCGTAGAAACTCAGCGTCGTCGGCCCCCCTCCAACTGGCCCAGTGCGCGTCCAGGCAAGCAGCGTGTCGCCTCCAACTGCCAAGCCAGAGACATCACATTCCACTCTCCAGCGGGCATCGCCATCGACGACGGGATAGGCCGAGAGCCTGGGTATATTGCCCCCCTGGGAGAGGAATGCCAGTCCGGAGCCTGCGTGGAGTACGAAGGCCTGGGGCATTGGAGAGACCTTCCGTTGCGCTCTTAGGCTGATGAGGTTCTCGCCCAAGTGCACGGAGAACTCCGGTATCACCTCCGCACTGAGGGACTTGCCCCCTCCCGCTCTCGACTCCAACCGCGCCCGCCGTTTGCGTAAGTCCAGGAGCCAATTGGCGTCGGGCTTGAGCGTCATGGCACGCTCACAGACAGCGAGGGCCTGCGGATACTCCTTTCGCTTTTCTAGGTTGATGAGAAGTCGGGAAAAGGTCGCCCGGTCGGTAGATCCCTCTTCGACTGCCTGGGAGTACTGCTTCAACGCAGTCTCCAGATCTCCAGCGTGCTCGTGGGCGGATCCTGTAAGGCCTCGCGCTCGCCAGTAAGCCTCCTCCATCCCCTGGGCCCGAAGCCAGGGGAGCAATCGATCCACCAAGGCGATCGTTGTACCAAGGTCACCCTTCCCCGCATGTTCCGCCGCGATACCCAAAGCGCACCACGCAGGTCCTTGAAGGTAGCGATCAGTCTGTCCCTGATCGGTGGTTTCTGCCCAGCGCTTCACCCGCTCACCCTCGATCTGCCTCCACGTATCCAGGGTCCGAAAGAGCTCATCGAGCTCGCCCCTCTCAGCCAGCAGGCCACACAGATCGGAGAAGACCGCGGGGGGAGGATCCCACGCTGCGGCAGCATTCCTCAGCACTGCTAGGGCTTCGTCCGGTCGCCCTTGCTCAATGTAGAAGGCACCAAGTCGTCCAAGGGCAAACGAGAGACCTTCCGGTTCCTGGCGCTCGTATTCCTCAACGCCTTTCTTGAACGCCGCCTCGGCAGGCTCAAGATTCCCAGCCTCGGCAAGTCTAATGGCCTCATCGACGTGGTCGTACGGCCGTTTCTGCATCACACATCTCCAGTGTATCGGCCCAGATCGAGCTGGCCAACACGACTCCCATACTCGAATGATCTACATGGCTGGCAAGCGCGCGTTCCCCCAGCGGCGAAAGCCGCGTCGGCACTTGTGAGTGGTCAGGCCGCGTGGGCTGCTTCGACATCGTGAAGGGAGAGGAGATCGCCAACGAGCATGTAGGTGTACACAACGTAGCGATTTGCCTCCTCGCGGCCGACAACTGCATGAGATCCCTTCTGGGCAGCTCGGAACACAGAGTCAAGACGGTCACCAAGGTAGTGCAGGTGTGAGCCAACGAGTTCATTGAATCGGGCCGATTGGGAATGGTCTTCGGCGTAGCAAACGAGACGATTGATGAAGTTGTCTGGACCCAGGGCTATTTCAGTCCCATTCGCAGCAATCCGAGGTTGGTCTTGCGGAGGGAAGAGCGTGTCAGCTAGGTCTTGAAGGACCCGGCGGCAACTATGTACTGCGTTCGACCAATCCTCGGGGTTCTCGGAGCGCAGGTTATCGTGAACGGAGACGAGCTTCTGGACAGCCGATGGCACCACGCTGCTGATGGCCGCATCCACTTTTTGGCGGATAGCGGAGAATATGTCTTGGGCGAGGCCGGAGTACCTGAGCTCGTAGTAACGGCGTGAGACGTAGTCATGAATGAAGGCTCTTCGGCTGCCTAGGTGTTGTGATGCCGTGGCAATCCGACCCAATAGGCCTTGCCGTTCAGCGAAGTTGCCCGTGGGGGTAAACAGAAACTGGTTTGGATTGGCGGACGAAATAGAAACATCGTGGTCGGCTGCCGCCTGAAGAGCAAGTTTGGCGCCGTCAATCTCGTGTTGGAGCTGCTCAACAGAGTCTAGGAAGGCGACGGTCTTGGTCTCACTCGAACTCGGGTCCTTCCATTCATATGTTCTGCCAGCCAACTGCGCAAGTCGCCAGGGCTCGGGTGGAACGCCGTCCGGCTTCGCGGGATAACCACTGGCTTCGTATAGAAGAATCTGGTGAAGGTCGAAGTCGTTCAGTAGGCGGGCGAGTCGGGCGGCCCTAAGAGTGGCAGTAACGAGGGGGATCCTTGACAGTTCCAAGTCGGTCAGGATTTCGGATGCCAGGGCTGTGGCCTCGCTAAGTGCTTCCTTGGAGGGTGAAATCGGGGCTGTCATTGACTCGACTCCTCACAACGCTGCCAAACGGCCTCGAACTGTGCTGCGCGGCGTGGCGGACGCAACTTCTTTTCTGTTGCCTCTGAGATGGCGGGCAAGTGCGCGTCCCCCTGCGGCGGTAGCCGCGTCGGCACCAGTGAGTGGTTAGGCATCCACGCAATTGGATGAAGAATAGGCTTCCTACTGTGCTGGGAAGTCAGTTTCCCCCGTCACGTACCTCATCACATCGTAGTTCCAGACGAAGAATGATGCGGCGAGGGAACTCCATGTGAGAGGGTCGATCCGTCCCTCAGCGCGGAAAATCTTGACCCTCTGGCCGACTTTGCCTGCCTTGCGGACGTGGGTTTGGAGCCTGGCCTCAAGTTCGCGGGGAGAATAGAACCTTATGGCGCCGTCAACGTGAGTGAAGTAGCCTTCGCTGGGAAGAAATATCGAGTGCAAATACCGGCTGGCGCGCTCGGCAACCTGGTCCTGGTTGGGAACCTCCTCGCAGGCGAAGTGAATCTCCGGTAAGCGGGGGGACCACACAACGTCGGTGAAGGCAGATGGAGTAGCGAGGGGGTCGGGGATCCATCGCCCGTGTTGGTCTTCTCTCAGTCGTGACAACTTGGCCCAGTTGAGAGGTACTCCGTAAACCCACATCTTGTACTCGGCGCCTCGGTAGGTGTCGAGTGGCTGGATGCAGAGCGGGTCGAGCCTAATGAATTTGGACACGCTCTTGCTCTCTCGGAATAGATTCCGTATCAGCCAATATCCAGAGTTCAATGCAGGTAGCGTAGGTGCTAGCTCAAATACGAATCCATTCCTGGTGAGCGCCTTTCTGGAGATGTCAAATGCCTCAAGATCGACAAGGGCCTCCTCCGTGATTTGGATATCGCAAAGGGAACTATGGTTGTAGGGCGCGGGTCTCTTGTCTGCGGCGGCGGCTCGAAGCAATGCTATCCTCATACTATTCACTTCTCGTGCAATGGCACTGCCAATGATGTCTCGACGTGCCTCTTCTTGCTTGGCTGCATCGGTAGAGTCTTGATTCGCCCACGGGAAGGAAGGATCGGCCAAGCGGGCACGGATGACTTCGGTTGGTAGCGAGGCCATCAGAGCTTGGATTGCTTCTCTAATGTGTGCTGGCTTCTCGTCGAAGAAGAAGGACAATTGCCAGTCGATGTGCACGAGGGATGACGCGAAGGCGGCCACGACCTCGGGTGGTATCTGTACATCGGTCATTGGTCTTCAGCCCCAATGGATGCCCAACTCTTATTATACGGACTCCCGTCGTCTTCTGCCTTGTCTTCGGCTCACCTTCGTACCGCCAGGGTAATTCAGAGGTTGTCCACTTTCCGAGTGTGGCCTTCGACCCCGTCGGCCAGTGGGCTACAGCTGCGAGCATTGTCGATCCTCTTCTTCTGATAAGGGAAGAATCCCCAAAGGAATCCTCTCCGGATGCGCAATTCGATCTTGAAGGGTTCTGCGGTTCATGTTCAAGCGGAGGGCTGTTGCTCGGCCGCTTGTCTTTTGAACGGAAGTCCTGAGCACTCCCCGAATGTTCTCTCTGATTGTGGGAGCGAGGCTGGTGTAAAGAGCGACAGTGTTCGCTGGGTGTTCAGGTACTGGCATTCCGAGGTTTCCAAGCACCTCGTCCGCGAAGCGAACACAGGCCGATTCAATCAAGGGTTGAAGGTTGTTGGCCGGTCGGCTGGACCCATGAATCCACCTCCGGAGAGTGCGGGGATCTACCCGAAGCTGCTCACACAGCTCTGATTGTTGGGACGCTGGCAGATCTGCCAGGAGGGGGAGAAGTGGGATGATCCAGTGACCGGGGAGCCCGATCTGGAACGGGGGGGACACTGGCAGTCCAGCCTCATCCAATTCGGCAAGGGCCGTGCTTTCCTTCCCTATGAACGTGATCGAGCACCGCCGCACAGGGCGAAGGCGAAGCAGGCCGGGGCGATCTCCGGGGGGCAATCGAAATTCTGACGGCTTGAAGTTTCGATAGTGGGTGAAGTAGGCCCCGATGGTCTCAACGCACACCGCCTGATTCGCTGCGCTTGCCGCTCTTTCAGGGTCCAGGGTTATAGACACCGGACGCCCTGTGTGAGTCTCATACCAGGGAAGCGACAGCCACGAGGCCGGGTCCGTGTTGAAAGGGGCCACTAAGGGACTTGCCTCACCGCCCGCAGTGGCGAGCAACGGGTCCGGTTGGGCGGTCAGGAGGAAGTTGAACGGCTTAATCTGTTCCTGATAGGGCCGTCCCCGGTTCAATTCTCGAAAGTGTCTGAGCGTTTCCCAGGTTTGCACTGAATACTTGCGGACAAGCGGACCAGCGGGGAAAGGAAGGGACTGCTCCGACCGGGCGATGGCTTCCCACCATGCGGTGATCCAGTCAGGATCTTTGACGGTTGGCAGGATTGCCCCGAGTGCTGACTCCGAGCGGGCTACCACCTCACCCTCAGGCGCCTGCACCCCGTCGCCCAGGGGCGTGAGAAGAGCATAGCGCTTCGGGGCGATAGAGAGGGCAAGAAGGTGAGGGTAGTCGCTGTATTCGTGCTTTAGCAATGAGGGGACCACCCGCCGATCGTAAGGATTCAAGCGATTGAACCGCTCATGGACGCTTTTGAGGTCCGCGGGCGTCAGCAGCCGGATAGGCGCCTTGGCCTCCGGGACCGCAAGAATTCCCCCGTCCGGATGGAAAGTAACGAACATTGAATCGGTATCGCACAGGGCATAGCTTGCCCCCAACGATTCAATGGCCTGTTGCAAGAGGGCCAGGAATAGGCGGGCACCAGCGGTAGTGAGAGCGGCCAAGGGGGGGAAGAAGAACGGGCCCCCAATCTCAGGGGAACTGGTTCTTAGACTTTGCGCCGGGTTCTCTCCCCCATCCCCACTCCAAAGGTTCATAGCCCGAGTCTCTTCTTGAGCCAGATCATTCTTATTGACCTCGGCATAGATTCCGTATGAACCGGCATTCGCGATGATCTTGAGGGCCAAGGCTCCGGCCTCTAGCTCACCCGCCGGGGCCATAGCGTAGGGGGGAAGTCCTGCCCGCATTTTTGCCCGCTCTTCAACGGTCCGCTTGAAGAAGTCGTCGTGGGCTGGGTCAATGGTCAGGGTCCCAGCAAACAGCACAGGCCTGAGGTCGGGTTGCGCCTCTCCCGGGGCCAGGCGGAAGGCTTCGAGGATATTGGGGACTGGCCCGCCTCGGACCCTTGAAGCAACTAGGTCTGCAATTGCGTACCATTGAGGGTCCTCTGAGCGGTAGGGATTTGCTCCGATCTTCCAGGTCTGTCTGTGAAGCTGATACCTGGCCCTGACTGGGACAATATCGCCATGTGATCGAATGCGAGCGAAGCCGTTGAGCTCGGGCCACTTCTCAGGTTCGAAAAGGTCTTCCGGGGTAACGGTTTCCAGGAAGCGTTGAATCTCCTCGGGGCACTCCACTACTTTGACGATCTTGGCGGTGATGATCGGCCACAAGTGTTGAAGTGTGGCGACAGTTGGATACATGCTCACAAAGTCCAGCGGGGCAACCGGGACCGGGCATCCCCAAATCCAAGATTCGGTTCTGCCACCGTAGTACGCTTGCATCGCCGCGGCCAGAGCCCGCCGGGGGAAGTTCGGGTCTACAGTCATCCGAGGCGCGATCCCCATGATCCGCAGATAAGCTTTAGCGATCGAAGCGCCTGAAAAGACCGAGCATTCCGACAATGGACCGGGCGGGCGGTGTCCTCGGGAGATAGGGTGCTTGTCGAATCGATCGAGAGCCGCAAAGGCGAGAGCTGCGGTGATGAGCGTATCCTGGCGGTTGTAGCGAACGTAGCGAAGAGTAATGATCCCATGTCCGGGGATCTTCGCTTTGCCGATGTCCAGGCCAAACGCTTTGCAGGCTCGATCGAGCGAATGAGGTTCCCCGAGTAGTGCAGTGCATAGCTGCCCTAGGTCAAGCAATTCGGCCTGAGGGCGCCAGAACCCCGCTCCTTTGTCGGCTCCGAGTTTGACGGTTGAGAAACCCATCAGGGTTGAGCGGTCCCCAAGTTGCTTGATATACAGGCGGGGTCGGTAGAGATTTTGAGCATGCTTCCCGGTCGGATCCCGCCATAGGATGAAAGAGAAACCCCCTCGAAACCTTTGGCTCCGAGCTGGTCCCACTCGGAAGGCTAGGCGGGAGAGGTCGAAAGGCAAATTGAATCCCACAATCAAACACCGCTGACTCACGGCCTCTCCATAGAAGACTGCAAGGAAGTCTGAGAGGGCCAAGAGGTAGGCTTTGACGCCTGGGCTGTCGGTGGGCTCATGCCAATCGCCCATGCGCCGGTTGTCCCGGTCGAAATGCCTGCGGAGCTTTGCCAGGGTTGCCGGCGGAAGGTTGTCAGGGTAGAACGTCCATTCCGCTTTCCGTTTCCACTTCCGACCGTTGCTAGGCCGGGTCCACAAGTGTGCCGTCCCGAATAGGAGCGGTTGAGCGTAGCCTGGCCATTGGGTCGGATCGAAGTCGGGCATCTTCTCGGGGTGATCGAGGGTATCCTGCGTCAACGTTTCGCAGTCTATGACTAGCATCCCACAAGGACGGGGCTTTGGCCGGCGGGCAGACTGCCTGCGGGCAGGCTTTGACTCCCCCCCATCCTCGGAGATAGGTTCCATGTAGCACCTCACCGCAACCGGGAGCAAGTCACCTTCGAGAGGGGAGTAGGAATGATTCATGGCGCTACTCATCGGCGGCCCCTTTCGGATTCAGTGGGGCGACCTGCGAAGACTCCCACCACTCGTCCCCATGCTGCTCCTGTTGCGCCAGCGCCAAGGCAACAAGCCAATCGGAATCCCGTTCGCTGGCCTGTAGATACCACGTCAGAAGATCCCGTAGAACCCGCGACCGGCGGGCGATCCTGATAGCAGGATCGTTACTCGGATACTTCAGGACGTCCGGCCAACGTGCCTGCTTTGCAGTGAGGGATGCATGCGTGCTGACAGGGAGCAGGACAGTCTCAATACTATTCGCTCGGCCTTCCGGGTGGTGGGCTTCGAGAGGCGAGCGACCCTGGAGCATGGTCAGATGATCCCGGCACAGGTCCGCTCGGGCCAGGACCCCCGGCCCTCTGGCCCCACAGATTAGGCAAGCCCGGATCTTCCCTGACCGACCTGGCCGACGTTCCCCAGGCGGGCTAGCTTCACTCACCGCGCCCCCTCTTAGCCCGCCTCAGATCGTAGTGGGTCACTTCCTTGGGAGCGAGCTGGTGCTGGTCCTCCAACCTACCCAGAATAGCCGGATCCGTGACCAGCTTTAGGCGCCCACGCCGGCCCCTCTCAATCACTGTCACAGTGCGGTTCTTGAATTTCTCTAAGAGGCTCCGATCGCCCGTCTCCCTGGCGACCCCAAGCGCGTGCCAATAGGACCCCAGGAGCGAGCGGTTTGCCGCGTTGGCGGGCTGGACCCAGACGCTGCCATAATCCCGCAGGAGCAACATCGCCTGCCCGGTTTTGCGAGATTCGATAACCGCGGCGATCGTTTTCTCACCGACCCCCCTTCGGCCGGAGAGGATATCCCGGAGTTGCCGCCGGCTGACATTTGTGCGGCGAGCAATCTCCCGTTGAGAAAACCCCTCGGCCTGCAAGCGCCGAATCTCCCGCTCAGCGATCTGCTTCTGAACCTTGCCCTGTTCCCGCAATACCAGCATTGCGCGTTGCTGCTTACGAGATCCCAGGACTGCGGCGATCGACTTTTCACCGATCCCGGCTCGGCCGGATAGGATATTGAAGATCTGACCCCGACTCACCCCCGTGCCTCGAGCTATTTCATACTGAGAAAATCCCTCGGCCCGAAGGTTTAAGATCTCCCGGTAGGCTTGCTCTTTCCTAGAGATGGGAGCCATGAGGTTAGGGTCTCCTGCCAGGGTATGCAAAGGCATACCGGACCAACGTCCGATTTGCCAGGGGTACCATTCGCAAGAGGCGAATAGGGAGGAATGCCTTGCGCCCTGGATCGAAGACGCTCACAGGAATACCCCGCGCTCGTGCGTCAGTAAGCTCTCTATAGCACCCGGCTCCGATGGAGAAATCCTCTTCTCTGGGGGTGACGGTTATCAGGTCGATTCGAGGAAGGATCTTGGACCACTTCGCTCGCCATTGCTCATTCGTCCAGTGGCGTAGAGCTGGCAATACAAAGCGAGCTCCGCGGAATTGCATCCGAGCAATTGCAAGTGCCGCGTGGTACTGTTGCGTGGAATAAAGGTCCTTAGGTGCGGCGAAGTAGAGCCTGCTCCGTCCTCGGCAGTACCGAGGGCCACGCGGTCCCTGGATGTTCTGTAAGGCAGAGATGCCCGAGGCGTAGGAGTCCAAGCTGCTCAAGGTCCACCTC
Source organism: Anaerolineales bacterium (assembly GCA_049511715.1). Lineage (GTDB taxonomy): Bacteria > Chloroflexota > Anaerolineae > Anaerolineales > RBG-16-64-43 > JBEKHT01. Next base: position 45,602 of record JBEKXU010000012.1, on the reverse strand, counting down.
GCCGGAGAGAGTTCATGATGGAGTCGGCGCGCACTGCAATGAGCAGTGAAAGACTGTGTTTGCAGGTGGTGCGCCGGAACCTCGAATCTGGGCAGCCACAAAACGATTGCGAGTTGCCGTAGCGTGCGACTTTCTCGTCCAGCCGCCGAGGAGTCTGGACCAACCCCAATGCCCGATCGACTCGCCGGCGCTCGTAGATGCCCTTCCGAGACAGTCGGCAGATTTCGTTATAGCCCGTGAAGACAGCCCCGATTTCACCGGGATAGCGGAGGGTTGCCCGATCGAAGAATGGGAATCTTGGGGCTTGTGTTGCAGGAGCGATCTGGATTAGAATATGCATTGAGCCTGACCCCGATAAGGTGATGGCTTGCTGGACAAACCCCCGCCGCGAACGGGGGTTTTTTGTTTCTGGCGAATTCCACCAGTTCAAGCTTAATTTGTTTCTTCGGGCATAGCCTCCACAATCTCTACCGCCCGCTCAAGAACCGAGACCCACGTCTTAACCGCTTTGATTGAATTATGAATGTCTTTCCGGGCAAGCAATGTCTTTGCCACAGTCTCGGCCCTATTCCCCAGGCCAAGAAATCCGGTCCCCTCACCCTCTTCGAGGATCTGGACCATGAGCCCCACAAGCCGAGGAATGTGTTTCCGTGACTTGGCCACAGAGGCAGCGGGATCTTTGGCGAGATATGTAGCAATAGTGGTGTGATGTACCCCTACCCGCCGCCCAATCTCTCGGTTGCTCAGGGTTGGGTTTTCCTCTTTCAAATATCGCCCGTAGAGGCACCGGTCCGCTGTTGAAAGCTGGAGAGCCAAGTGCGTAAGGTTGGCCTCGGCCGAGTCTTCATATCCCAGCCCCTCGCGGACTTCACAAGGGTAGACTGTAATCGCTTTCCCACTGTCAAGATGCTGCCCGGCCAAGAACCTGTGTGCGCCGTCGATCACAAGGTACGTCCCCGGCTTCTTAGGATCCGGATTCGGAGTGACCAAGAGCGGAGGCCACGCCTGACAATCTGACATTCGGAGTCGAGCGATCTGCTGAGGATCCTGGCAAGCTCTCGCCTGTACGTCAGGGTCGAGGACAAGCAGCTTCGCCGGAATGCCTCTTAGTTCAGCCATGTCGAACCTCCCTACAAGCCTGCCCGCCTGGCGATCGTCGGCCAGGGGGAATGTCTGCTGCTTTCGGCCGGCGCTCGGCTTTCTTGGTCGGGGCAGTCTCGTCCCCTGGAACCCCGGGCCCAGGGTCCAGGGGCGCCAGGGAGCCAGTGGTCGTGGAGCGGGGGGCTTTGGCCTTCGAAAGGCTCAAGACGAGCTCAGCGTGGGTCTTCCTCGAGCACCTGACCTTCGCCTCGACGGCCTCACGCCACACCAGAACCTGGGCGGAGTGCAGAGCAATGGGCAGCTCCCTGAAACGAATCAAGGTGAGGACGCCTTCGGCCCCGGTCCCCAACATCTCTGCCGCTTCCTCAAGCTTCAGCCATCTGGATGACATGATTACCTCCAGACCTAATCTCTTGCAACCATTCTACAGAAGCATCTATCCAATATGTTGCACACTTTCGCGCACAGGTGTATAGTGGAGATATGAAAAGCGATCAGGGGGTTCCACCGGAGAGTATTGTCCGGGCCGCGAACAGCCGGGGCTTCACCGTCAGCGATGCACAGTTGCACCGATGGAGAAGCCAGGGCCTGATTCCCCGACCCAAAGTCCACGGGCTCGGGCGAGGGCGGGGAGCCGCATCGGTCTATCCCGTCAGGACAGATCAGCAGGTCGTAGCCCTTTGTGAGCTCCTCGCGGAAGACCGGAGGCTGGACCTAGCGGCCCTGGCGCTCTTCTTCCAGGGTTATCCGGTGTCTGTCGAACTCCTGAAGAGCATCCTCATGGCTGCTGCAGATCAGTGGGAAACAACGACGAGCAACATGGTGGATGACACTGGCCTCACCCCGAAGGGATTGGATTTACTGGACAAGATGGTTTTTGGACGTCTAAAATCATCACCCATCGCACGGGCACGCGGCCGCCTTCGAAAGTCTGGATTTGAGACGTTTATCCGGATGCTGATCTTCGTCGCTGCTGGGGAGAAACCCGACTTCCTCAAAGAGACTGATGGGGATGCCGCAGAACCAGACATTCTAAAGAAGGGGCTGGGCATCGAGACAGCTTTGAGAACATGGATAAAGGCCGACGACAATGAACTGCGGTCTTCCATCGGCTCTCTGGCTACCCACTTCAATCAAGTGGCACTTCATGCGACCTTACAAGAAGTGGACGAAGACGCGTTGAATGTGTGCAAGGCTGAGCTGCTCATTGTCTGGCAGACAGTGATGGATTTGAAAGCCTGTTTCCGCGCGCTAGATGAAAAAGACGCGCTGGGCCTGGGGGGGCTCCCAGATATCGACTTCACTCGCTCCTCGACCTTGGTACCCATGATGCTGCTAGTCTGGATCCACCTAAAGACGATGCCTGAAGTTGCCGAGAACATCCCGGAAGTGATCGCATCAGCTACTAAGGTTTCGAGCTTGCGAAACCTGCTTGAAAGTCATCCAAAGCTCGTCAAGCCTGTGAAAGCGGCATTAGGGCTGATGGGGGCTTGATAGCATAAAGCGTCCCCGGCGCTGCTTGAACAGCCCGGGGACTGGCACAGGGAAAGGACCTTCCCCATGCGTTTTCAGTCTACACTTGATTCCCCGATCCGGTTAGCTCCGCCAGGAATCTATACCCTCTCGGGCGTTGTAGACATTCGTGTCGACAGCGGCCAGCTCCATGTTAAGGCGGGTGTTTTCGAGAACCGGCCCGAGCTTCGACTCTCCAAGGCAAGCTCCCGGCTTTCTCGAATCGTTGTCCTCGGGCACAGCGGAACGATCTCATTCGCCGCCCTGCGCTGGCTTGCCGACCTCGGCGCTGGCATGATCCAGATTGACTACGATACCTCAGTGATCGTGGCCTCAATCCCGCCGGGCTCCGACTATCCCAAGTTGCGCCGGGCCCAGGCCCTTGCGATGCACAGCTTAAATGGTTTGGAGATGATGCGAGCCCTCATCGCGGGAAAAACGTCGGGCCAGGCTGACGTGTGCCGAATGATGGGCAATGAAATTGCCGCGCGGAAGGTCGAAAGCTTCCTCGAGCGGATGCGGGCCGCCCCCTCGATAGTCAGGCTTCAATCACTTGAATCTCCTGCCTCTGCCCTGTACTGGGAAGCCTGGGCCAAGATCCCTGTTCTCTTCGCTCGCAAGGATGAGACCAAGATCCCTCGCCAGTGGAAGTCCTTCGAAAGCCGGTTCTCACCACTCACAAACGCCCCCCGCAAGGCAGGCAACCCGGCTAATGCAATGCTGAACTACCTCTATGCCTTGCTCGAAGCCGAAACCCGAATCGCAATCCTGACGATGGGGATGGATCCAGGCCTGGGTTGTATGCACACGGACCAGCCAGCCAGAAACTCCCTGGCACTAGACCTCATGGAACCCGCCCGGCCGATCGTGGACGCCTGGCTTCTTAAGCTCCTCCTGGAACGCCGGTTCGCGCGCAATGACTTCTACGAAACGCCCAAGGGCCAAATCATGCTGACGAAACCTCTCGCCCATGAGCTCACCGGAACCTTGCCCCTATGGGCTAGAGCTATTGCCCCGATCGTCGAACGGGCGGCGAATCGTTTGCTATCTTCGTCAGCCCCTACCAGACTTACACAGGCCCACCGATCCAGGAGGGGACTCGACTTCGCCCATGGTCCACTTCGTAAAGCTCTGAGCAGGGTCAAGTCTCCCCCCTCATCCTGCCGAGAATGCGGAATAGCCATCCCATCTCCCAAACGATTCTGCTCACCGGAATGCCTGAACCGATTCAATGAAAACGTGCAACTCCCGAAGTTCACAAAGGCCGGACCCGCAACCCTGCGGAACCTGCGATCCGAGAACCGGGATCCGGCTCATGGGGGGAACGCTGCAAAGAGACGGAGTGAAACCAACCGGCACCGGTTCAGAGTACGTAAGGTATGGGATGATGCTCACTCACCAGCGGAGAGGAATAGGGAACGAGAACAGTTCAAGCGAGATATCCTCCCGGCCCTCGCCCTCCTCCCCATTCGCCAGATCTCAAAAGCTACCGGGCTGTCTCTTCGATACGCATCCCTCATTCGGAAGGGGGCATGCATCCCTAGTCCTGTCCACTATCCAGCTCTACGGAAACTGGTTTTCTCCGCAGCCACACAGACACCACCCGGGTAGCTGGGCCTGTAGCCGGGGCGTGCGGATGTCTCATTGCCCAGAGGGCGCATATCACCTCTGCGAGACAGGAACCACCGCCTAGCGCCATGCGAACGGGGTGGTCCAAGCTGGCGCGGGTGTGGCGAGCATGAAACAAGGCAGAAGACCGGGGGGTCCGTATAATAAGAGTTAGGCGTTTCGAGGGTCATTATGTCCTCCATCTATTGCCACTCCTGTTCAGTCCTACTTGGTCTCTTCCGCCCCGAGCTCCCCGACTCCCTCACTGGCACTTCCTACCAACTAGCGAAGTACATCAAGCACACTGCGCCAACAGGGACTTACCCCTACAACTCCATCTTCGAGGATACAGGGTTCCCCCAGTACATGGAGTACATCGTAACGGCCACTGTTTCGGGATCTGCCCAACTCGACGACCGAGGTAGAGTCAATCTTCTCTATTTGGCTGGTCGCGAGATCGGACTGACCTACGCTCATGGCGAGCTGCTGGCGCCCGCAGATGCAATCCTGGTAGTCTTCCATGACAACCAGTGGAAGATCCACGGGTTCCCAGTCGATTCTCGAGATCTCGTTCCCAGCTACTGCGCCAATTGCGGTGCACCGATCTTCACATAGACCTGGTAGCTGGCTCACGCCTAACCACTCACTGGTGCCGACGCGACATAGTTCGAGGCCGTTGGGCGGATAGCGAGGGGGAAATGCCCAAGAGAACACGAACCATCGGATCAGTAAAGTCTGAGCTTGTCAGCAAATCGCGCGAAGCGGCACTTACTGCTATCGGCGTCTTCAACAATCCTCAGGTTTCCTTCAAGTCCGAGACTTTCATAGTTGTCATGGTTATTGCCTGGACTTACCTCCTACACGCCTACTATCGGTCAAAGGGTATAGAGTACAGGTACTTTAGAAAGGGTCCCAAGAGACGAGCCTTTGACCGAACAAAGTATGGCGCATTCAAGTATTGGGAGCTTGAGCGCTGCCTCAATGACAATCTCTGCCCCATTGACGAAGACACCGCAAACAATCTCAAGTTCTTGATCGGGCTCCGCCATGAGATTGAGCACCAGATGACCCGATCCCTCGACACCTTCGTCAGCGGCCGTTATCAAGCTTGCGTTGTCAACTACAACAACTACCTAAAGAAGCTATTCGGCAAGAGCCACGGTCTCGATGACAGGATCTCCTACAGCATTCAACTCCTCGACATCTCCGAGCTTCAAATTCAGGGTGCCGGCCCCGAACCGGCCATACCGGAACGCATCAGGCGTTACATGGCCGATTTCGACGGGGCCCTTGATCATGACGCATACAATAGCCCCCGATACTCCTACCGACTCCTCTTCAAGCGAAAGCTCGTCAATCGACCGGGCCAAGCCGACAAAGTCATAGAGTTCATCGACCCCACATCCGACGCCGCCAAAGTCATCGACAAGGAGTATTGGGTAAAGAAGGAAGTCGAGCGCCCGAAGTACAGGGCCAAGGACGTAGCCGCAGCCGTCCGCATGGCGGGATTCACAAGGTTCCGCATCCAACCCGAGCATGTTTCCTTCTGGAAGGCAGAGGACGCCAAGAACCCGTCGAAGGGGTACGGAGTAGATGTCCAAGGTTCCTGGTACTGGTATAGGAATTGGATAGACCGATGTATCGAGCTTTGTGGCTCTGCGGGTGACAAATATCGCTAGCAATCTGCCTAGCCACCCACTAGTACCCTGGAGGCGCACCAGGATCTTCGACCGACGCGGCCTCTCCAAGCCAGCCCGCCCCCCGGCCGTGGCAGCCTGCCCTAAGGCAGTCCAGAGTGGACTACCCTCACACCCGTCCCCGCCACGCCCCGACGAGCTGGCCATTCCCCCCATGTGCCACGCTACCTCCCACAACCCCGACCCGGCCGACCTGAGAGCACTCTAGATAGTTATTGTCCGCATTTGGTGCAGAAACGGACAGGTGACTGCGGAGTAATACCATGCGCGTCAAAAGCCTGATGTATACTCACTTTCAAAGTGTGCCGACGACCGGGCGGCCACTTTGCCTCAGGGCTTGTGGAAGAGCCGCTCCTCCAATCCATTCGATGGCTCCCATAAATGATTTCTCGGTCTCACAGCGCGGACGTGCTGTCATGAGCCCACAAGACCCCACCACCCGCACATGGCTCCAGGATGGCGAAGCTTCCTTTGTCGGTCTCGACCTGACGGCCGGGCGTCGTCTTGTCGACCTGGCCATTCTGGATTCCCAATTGAAAATCGTGCTCTTGGAGAGCCTCCCCCTGGAAGGAGCACTGCAACTCCTGCTGAGCGCCAGCCGAACCGTCGTCGCAATTGACGCCCCCCAGCAGACCAGCGCTGGCCTGCTGTCCAATCCCGAGGTTCGTGAGCAGTATGGGCTCAAGCCTGCCGGCCAGCCCTGGCAGCGTTACCGGGTTTCTGAGTTTGAATTGCGGCGCCGAGGTCTGAACCTCTGCGTGACCCCCCAGGTGGAGGGTGCCGCACCGGAGTGGATGCGAGTGGGTTTCCGCTTCTACCGCAGGCTCTGCTCGGAGGGCTACACGGTCGGCCAGAACGAGGCAGGCGGGGCCCGCTGGTGCCTCGAGGTGCATCCTCACGCCTGCTTTGCCAGTCTCCTGGGGAAGATCCCCTTCGCCAAGGGGACCTTGGAGGGGCGACTCCAGAGGCAGGTCCTGCTCTTCCGGGAAGGAATCCAAATCCCCGACCCGATCGTGGCCATGGAGGAACTGACCGCGCATCACCTCCTGCGGGGCGACTTGGGACTGGAAGGGCTCTGCTCGCATGATGCTCTGGATGCCCTGGTCGCGGCCTACACGGCCTATCTGGCTTCCCAGATCCCAAATCGGGTCAGCTGGATGGGCGACCCGGCCGACGGGTTCATCTGCCTTCCCGCCAACCCTGTGGCGGACTCCTATCGGCGCTGATCCCGCTTGGGACAGGGTCTCAGCGAGCCACCCCTCCTGCTTTGATCAGGTATACTTCCCCGACACACTTCCAAGGAGCCTTGCGACCGATGAGATTTGCAATTGTTGGAGCCGGAGCAGGCGGCTTGGCAGCCGCCTATGACTTGGCCGGGGCCGGAAACAGTGTTTCGATCTTCGAGGCCGAAACCGAGGTAGGCGGACTGGCGGGTGGCTTTCGCGTTCCGGGCTGGGAATGGAGCCTGGAGCGCTTCTATCATCATTGGTTCGCCTCCGACCGCGCCATCCTTAGTTTTATTCAGGAGCTGGGCTGGCAGAGGGACGTGATCTTCCGCAGGCCGGTCACGGCGGTCTACTTCCGGGGGAAGTTCTATCCCATGGACAGCATCCCGGCTTGGCTGACCTTTCCCGGCTTGTCCATCCCCAATCGCCTGCGCAACTTGGCAGTTGGCGGGTTCCTCAGGCTCACCCCGTTTTGGAGACCGCTGGAGGCCTTCACTGCGGAATCCTGGATGCGCAGATATTTCGGCAAAGAGGTCTTTGAATCGCTGTGGAAGCCCCTCTTTGTCGGGAAGTTTGGGGAAGAAGCTTACCGCGATGTGAATATGGCCTGGTTCTGGGCCCGGCTTCACAGCCGGACTGCGAGGCTGGGGACCTTCCGTGGAGGATTCCAGGAATTCCTGGACCGGCTGGCCAAGGAGGTGGAGAGCCTTGGCGCGACCCTGCAGCTGCGCACGCCCGTCTCGCGGATCACGGCCGAGGTCAATGGACGGCTTTCCCTCCGGTTGCCCGACCGGACCGAACTCTACGACGCCTGCCTAGTCACCCTCTCGCCGAGCCTGCTCGCCAAGATGGCCCCCGGGCTCCCGGCCGACTACCTGGCCAAGCTCCTCCCCCAGCAAAGCATGGGCGCGGTGGTCCTGATTCTGGCTTTGAGCCACCAGCTTGCCGAAAGCGGAATCTACTGGCACAGTCTCGTGAAGGGGGAGGGCTTCCCCTTCCTGGCCTTGGTTGAGCATACCAACTACCTGCCCAAGGAGTACTTTGGAGGAAATCACATTCTCTACTGCGGCGATTATCTTGCAACGGAGCACGAGTACTTCCAACTCAGTCATGATCAGCTCCTGGAGCGATTCCTCCCCGCGCTTTCGCGCTTCAACCCAAACTTCCGTCCGGACTGGGTGAAAGATTCCTGGCTTTTCCGCACTCCCTATGCCCAGCCGATTCCCGTCCTCAACCACTCCGAGAACCTCCCAGGCATCCGCACGCCCATGCATGGTCTGTATTTCGCGAGCATGAGTCAAGTCTACCCTTGGGATCGGGGCACCAACTACGCTGTGGATCTGGCAAGGAAAGCAGCCCGCATGATGCAGCGCGACATGCGCCAGGGCTGAGGCTCGCGCTTGGACCCGCGAAATCCAGGCCTCTTTTCTCCGGAAGGTGCGGGGGCCGGAGGCCCAGCAGGACCTCGCCGGAATTGAGTCCCAGAGGAATCAAGGAGATACGATATGACCGGACAGGTGCCCCCCCAACCCCCGAATGAGGCAGAGGAAAAACAGGATGAGCAGTGGCCCGAGGGGAGGCGTTGGATGGAGAGACGCCGACGCGATCCGTTAAGCGGCATCATCTGGGCTGCGATATTCATCTGGGCGGGCTTGGCTCTGCTTGCTGGAAACCTGGGTCTCCTGCCCGCCAACCTGCTGATCACCGGCTGGGGGCTCGTTTTCACGGGAGCAGGGGTGATTCTGCTGCTCGAGGTTTTCATCCGCCTGGCGATACCCGTTTATCGCCGACCAGTAGTGGGGACGGCGCTCGTGGGCATCATTTTCCTGGGCATTGGCCTGCAGGAGATGGTGCGCTGGGAATTGCTGTGGCCCCTGGCCCTGATTCTTCTCGGCTCGGTCATCCTCCTGCGCAATGCCGCACGCGCGCGGTAGCCTTTGTCTTTGCTCCCAGCGGGGCTAGGCCCCGGAGCCTGAGTCCTGAGTCCTCTCCAGGAGCAAGAGAGACGCCCTCCAGCACTCCATCGTAGCGCTAGGGAAGCCGGCCGGCCGGAAGCCCAAGCTCCACCGGAAGGTGTCCCGCAAGAGGAGCTGGGGAGGCCCCCCCCGAGGGGACTCGGCCGCCACGGCGACGAGCACGCCCGGAAGGCCCCCAGCCCTGCCAGCCCCCTGGTGAATCCCAAGCCGATGCCGGGCCGGCCCGCGCGAATCCCTTCTGCTGTCAGCGCATCGCGAAGTGCGGTCCGCATGCCCTTTCCGAGCCGGTCCGTAAAGGGCAGGATTAACACGACCGGCCAGTTACCGGTGAAGAAGAACAGGGTCCTGGTAATAGCGAAAAGCGTGTGACCGGAGGCGGTCAACCCACTGCCCCGCGCGGTTCGATGGGGTATCCAGCTAGACAAGTGGGGGCGAGGAGACCTCGGATCATCTCCGCGGAAATGTCCGCGGAGAATCTGGTCGGGGTCACGACCCACAGGTTGCGCGGCAGCCCTGAAGGCTGTGGGGAGCGCCGAGAGGAGAGGTCAACGGGCTGATGCCCTTCCAAGGGTATTGCCACCCGGGACCGCCGGGTTTGGCAATCCTGAGGCTTCGGATCTGGGCGCCTTCCCTCAGACCGCGCGCCGATCCCCCCAAGAGGAGGACCGGGGCCGCCAAGGATCCTGGCTGAATGAGGCAGTCCGCGTCGTGAGGAAACCCGGTGGCAAAGCGGCAGCCTACCCGGTCGGCGTAGGGAGGGCGGGACTCGTCGGTACGCGAGTTGTCCAGCGGTTATACGTGACGACCAGTCCCGGCTTGGCCTGCTCCTGGGTCAACCACGTTTCCATCGCCTGTTGAGCCAGCGCTTGATACTGCGTGTCGGTCAAAGCGCGCATCTGGCGAGAGACCACGTTGATCAACTCCCAGCCCGAACTGGTCTGGACCGGCTGACTGATGGATCCCGGCTTCCTCGAAAAGGCCACTCCCGCGAGAGTCGGATCCAACAGAGCGCTCGGACTCCAGCCCAGATCTCCAGCACTGTCTTTGGTGGAGGTGTCAATCGAGTATTCGGAAGCAAGAACGTCCCAGGCCTGGCCGTTCGCCAGCTTCTGGCGAATGTCACTCGCGGTCGCTTTGTCCTGCAGGACAATGTGGCGGACGTGGACTTGGTCCTGAACCTTGGGAAGGCCCGCCGTGAGGACATCCTGCACCTTCTGGCGGTACAGATCCGAGGCAACCTGATAGCGGAAGTCCGCTTCGGTCATCCCGGTAACGCTTTTCAGGGTCGCCAAGTAGTCGTCCCTGTCGTGCTGATAAGCCTGCGCGGTGTAGGGGGTGGGGGTCGGCACCGCGATGGTGGCGGTTGCTGTGGCCATTGGTGTGAGCGCGGCGGCGGGGGAGGCGGCCGCCGTTGGAGTGGCCGTGGGGGTTGAAGTGGCGGGTTCCGGAGTGAGGGTGGGACCGGTGGGCGTGGGCGTGCCGTTCGGATAAAACCCAAAGAGCGTCTGGATCTGCTCATCGATCTCTGCGTTGCTCACCGTGATTCCCCGTCGGGCGGCCTCCTGGCGAATGAGACGATCCTGGACAAGCGAATCCAGGACCGATTGGCCGAACGTCTGGGAGTCCGAAAGCTCCGAGCTGATGAGCTGCATCTGCTGCTCGAAATCATTCTGCGACGTCCCGCTGCTCAGGTAGGAAGCAAAGGCGGCCAGTTGATTGTATTGCTGGATCAGCTGGTAGCGCTGATAACGAACCGCCACCTCGAAATCCCGCGTGGTGATGGATTGACCCCCGACAGTGGCCACAGGCTGGAGTTCCTGAAGGACGTCTTGATCGAGGAAGCCCATTCCGATGATGGCGGCCACGATCAGCACGACCAAGCCGGCGCCGAAGAGCACCCAGCGGCGTTGAACTTCGTCACGCCGAAGGTGCGCCCGCTGTTTTCGGGTGAGGGTGCTTTCTGTCCGCTGACGGTTTCCAGGCATGGATGCCTCCCGCAATCCGTGCCAGCCTCTGGGCCGCCTACCGCCTGGCCTCCGAGCTGCCCTCAGTCCTCAACGAAGGGAAGGAGGGCAAGGTGGCGCGCCCGCTTGATGGCGACCGCCAGTGACCGCTGGTGTTTGGCACAGGTACCGGTTTGTCGGCGGGGCCGGATCTTGCCCCGCTCCATGACAAAGCGGCGCAAGAGATCGGGCTGCTTGTAGTCAACCGCTGCCACCTGATCGATGCAAAACTGGCAAACGCGCGGCCGACGGATATACGAGCCGCGAGGTCCGCCCTCAAAGCCGCCGAAACCCTCTCCTCCTCGCGAACCTTCCTGAGACTCCTCCACGATAACCTCTCCTCCGGGCTGTCCGCCCTACGACCAATTCTCTCCGGCCGGGGTGCCAGCCCGATTGGGTCAGGAACCTAAGGCCGGTCAGAAGGGAAATTCTTCCTCGGCTGCGGGGCTTGCCGGGGCCTGCGCCACCGGCTCGCGTCGCTCCCCCAGCATGATCATTTCGCCCGCAACGATCTCCAGGGCAGCATGCTTCTTCCCTTCGCTGTCCTCCCAGCGCCTCGTCTGCAGGCGCCCCTCAACATACACTTGTTGGCCCCTGGTCAAGTACTGTTTGCAGATCTCCGCCAAGCTGCCCCAGGCGATCACGGTGAACCACTCGGTGTCCTCGCGCCGCTCGCCATCGCTTCCGACCCAGGTGCGACCAGTCGCCACGCCAAACGATGTCACTGGCTTTCCGGACTGGGTATAGCGCATCTCCGGATCACGCCCAATGTGACCGATGACCATGACCTTGTTCAGGCTGCGAGCCATGCTGAGCCTCCCTGTCGAAAAGCGCAGCCAGGGCCGCTCCTTCCTGCTGCGGACGGGTGGATCAAGACTCCTGACGGACAATGAGGTAGCGCAGGACCTGTTCGGTGAGTCGCAGGTTGCGCTCCAACTCAGATGTCGCCGCGGGCGGCATCTCGGCAATCAGGAACACATACAGGCCCTCGCGCTGCTTCTTGATCGGGTAGGCTAGTTGGCGCTTGCCCCACAAGTCGGTCTTCGTCAGCGAGCCGCCGGCCTGTGTAATCCAGCCCTTGATTTTCTCCAGGAACTCATTCAGGGCTTCCTCGTTGACCTCGGTCCGAATCACAAGGCCGAGCTCATAGTTGCGCATGGGGAATCCTCCTTCCCTCGGAATTGCCCCCCTTAGCCGACCCGGGACGGGCCGGGTGAGGAGCGGAAACGCAGGACAGGTTCCTGCGGCAACATGCATATTGTATCACGGCATATGGAGAGACCGGACTCAAAGAGGCTTGACTTGGTAGAGCTCCTCCGGCAGAAAGCCGCGTTCCGCGTAGTAGCCGCGGGTGCCGATGGCGGAGATCACAGCTAGGCGAGTGTAGCCTCGCCGCCGCGCAAGCGTTTCGGCATTGGAAAGCAGTTCACTTCCCAGTCCCACATGCTGCGCGGCGCCCTGCGAACCCGGATCCCCGACCTCCAGGCTCTGACCGTAGATGTGGATCTCACGGATCAAGGCGGCCTCGCGCAAATCAGGCCAGCCCAGGCGTTCCCCCGGCTCGTGAGGAAGGGAAAGCCGCAGATAACCCGCCAGACGATCCTGGCAGGTAACAAAAGAAAGGAAATGCTCCTCGGCTCCGCCCGTGCGGTAGACCAGTTCCTCCAGGCGAAGATCCTCCCGCCGCACTGGCTGGCCACGGATTTCCCGGCAGCGAATGCACTGACAGCGCAGGCCGCGCGAGGCGAGCACGCGCTGCGCTTCCTCCCGCAGATTGGACCGTCGATTCCCCGCAACTACGTGGTGGGCGGGAATATCGCGCACCAGCCGGCTGACGCGGCAGTACCGCGGGATGGTCGGCTTGATGGTCACCAGAAGTTCGATCAGCTGCTCGAAGCTGTAGGGATGATACTCGCCGCGCTCCCAGCTGGTGAACAGCTTGCTGTCCCGCAATAAGGAGGTCGGATAGATCTTGAGCTCATCAGGGCGGAGGTCCAGGTCGCTCCAAAGGGCCGCGAAATCGGCCCGGTCGCTGTGCTCATCAGCCCCCAGAAGATTGGGCATCCAATGCGCCTGGATCTTGAAACCCGCCGCCCGCAGGAGGCGGAAAGCCTGCCGCGTGTCCGCCAGAGTGTGGCCACGCTGGTTAAGTTCCAGAATGCGATCCTGAGTGCTCTGGACCCCGATTTGAACCTTGGTGACCCCGAGCGAGCGCAACCAACGCAGTTCGGCGGGCGTGATTCGATCCGGACGGGTCTCGATCACCAGACCCACATTGCGCCGCGTTGCCTGGGCGTTCCGCTCTTGTGCCTCCGCCAGAGTGGAGGATTCCCCGCCATTAAGAGCGTCCAGACACCGCTGGACAAACCTAGCCTGGTAGTCCCGCGGATAGGCGGTCCAGGTGCCGCCCAGAATCAGGAGTTCGACCTTGCCGGTCGGATGACCCACGGCCTCCAGGCTTTCCAGCCGTGCCGCCGTCTGCTCGTACGGGTCAAAGTGATGTTGCTCTGCCCGCATGGCGCCCGGCTCATCATGCAGGTAACTCTTGGGCATGCGCGCGTCGGTGGGGCAGAAGAGGCACTCTCCAGGGCAAGGGTAGGGCTTCGTCAAGACGGTGATGGTCGCGACGCCCGAAAGCGTGCGCACTGGCTTCATGCGCAGGGCTCTGAGAATCCGTTCCTCCTGCGGCAATTCCCCCGCTTGCACCATCTCGCGATAGACATGCAACAGGAAGTCCTTGGTGAGGTAGCCGTGGGCTGCGGGATGGCGGTGGAGGGCGGGCCGCAGACCAAGGCCGCCGTGCAGGTCCGTCAAGAGGGCGTGCGCGGCCGCCCGGCTCTCCCGGTCATCGTAGTCGCGCAGGGCACGCCACTCGCTGAGGCGCTCCTCCGGCGCAGGGTCGTAGGTATAATCCGCAATCGTGGACTGGTGCATCGCTCGACGCCTCGTCGATCTCAATCGGGAATTCTACCAAAGCTTCGCCTCGCCCTTCGCGCAGACCCGCCGGTCGGCAAGGCCCGGGGTGGGGCGTCTGATCGCCGCGATCCCGCCTCAGGTTCGCATCCTGGATCTGGGGTGCGGCTCCGCTCCAGTGCTCGGGCTCCTGGCCGCCCAGCATCATCGAGGTCCCTATCTGGGCCTGGACTTGAGTCAGCCGATGCTTGACTTGGCCGAGCAGGGCCTCTCCAAGCCGGTTTCCTTTCCTTTCCTGTTCCAGCAGACCGATCTCTTCGAACCGGGCTGGGCTCAAAGGCTGGCCGGTCCCTACGAGTGCGTTTTGTCCTTCGCTTTCCTGCACCATATCCCTTCCTACCCGGCTCGCCTTGCCTTCCTGCGTCAGGTTCATCAAGTGTTGAACCCGGCGGGGGATTTCCTCTGGTCGACCTGGCGCCTCACTCGCAGTCCCAGACTTTGCTCCCGCATCCTGCCCTGGTCCGTCGCGGGCATTCCCGAGTCGGAGGTCGAACCAGGAGACTATTTGCTGGACTGGAGACAGGGCGGCAGGGGAATCCGGTACGTCCATGAGATCGACGAAGCCGAAAGGATCCGCTTGGCCCAAGAGTCCGGCTTTGAGGAATGCGAGACCTTTGCCTCAGACGGAGAGCAGGGCAATTTGTCAGACTACTCGGTCTGGTCATTGCCGAGCGGGGACAGGCGCAGCGCCCTGAGTTCTACTCGGGGGCCACTCACCTAATTCTCGACGGCGAGCCCGCGCTTCCGGGCCCCTTTCCACAAGTCCCCTGAGTCCGGGGCTGGGTCCCCTGCGGCTCTGTGGACTCGAGAGGGTCAGGTAGGCGGAAGGGCCTGAGGGGACAGAGGTCCGGAAGCTTTGGAGATGATGCTGAGCCCCTCGACCATCTGACGGTTGAAGAGCAGAACGGGGGCGCGACTCACCAATTGAGGAAAGAATACCGGAATGAGCGTGGCGTTATAGAGGGGGACGAAATGGCGGTGACCCTGGAACATGAATTCAGCAAAGCTGAATTTTCCAGGCGCTTCCATTACCCCGAACATCTCGAACCCTTCCAGGCTGGCCCAAATCTTGTAGGAAACCATTCGCCCAAAGCCTGACCGTGTGAGCGCCGGTGGGCCCAGGTCGGTGCGTTGCTCCAGAAGCACGGCGATCAGTTTGTCCTTGACGGCCTCCCACGTGTCAAAACGAGCGACAGTCTCCCCGGGGCGGTGCAGGCGCGCGACAACGGCCTCCGAGATTTCGATGGAAGAGGCAGTGGACTCGTTGACGGCTCCGACCAAGCCTGTCGAGGTCACTGCAATTTTTCCCTTGACATGGTAGTGGGGTGTAATCAATTCCACTGGGACATGAGCCAGAAGTGGTTTGCCTTCCATCGTCACCTCACGCGGCCCGGAATGCCACGTACAAAGAACCGCTGTCCATGTCCGCCTCGGTCCAGATCTGCCCCCCCGCCCCCCGAATCTGGCGGGCGGCACCGCCCAGCGGTGAAATCGTATGATGATGTTCCGTATCGGTACTGAGCTCCGCCAGCTCGCTGGTGCTCAGCCGCGACCCGGAATCAATTACGGACAACGCCACCCATTCTCCAGGAGGCAAACCTTCCGCCTCGTCCAGGGTAAAGGGGCCAGCAGCTTCCCCGCTGCGCAGGTGAAAAAGGGCGATCGAGACCGGATCGTGTCGGCTGCGTGCAATCGCCCATCCCAGCAGGGTCTGAAGCCCCGCCTGCGCGACCTGAGGATTTCCGACAACCGCGGGATAGTCGCCCGCCAACTGGGCCTGGACATGGATCTTCTTGAGTTCGGCCACCTGTTCGGTAGCGCGCAGGGCAGATTGGAGTACCGAGGTCAGTGAGAATTCCTCACCCGCTCGGGCTGGGGCAGGGGACGGCGCTGTGGGCATCAGCTTGAGGATGGGTTGAACCACGGACCGGAGCCGCTGCAGATTCTCTCGATAGGGCGAATTAGGGGCCAGCTTGAGCAAGGCATCCGTCTCGACGGCCAGCTGGCTGAGGGCGCGTTGGAACTCGGGGCCAGCCACCTCCCCTGCAACGGCCGAGGGGCGCCCCTGGGGTTGAGCTGGCGGAGCGGACCGAGCCGGTGGCAGGAGATTGTGGAGCGCCTGCCCCATATAGAAGGCCAGCCCGCGCAGCAGAATCAGATGATGCTCTCCAAATCCCTGCGCGGAACTCCGGTTATAGATTGCGATGACCCCGGCCACCTGTCCTTCGGAAATGATCGGTACGTTGATCAGGCTCTGGACCATATAGGCGGTCTTGACCTTGAATCGGCCTTCACTCGGCGAAGGCTGCCGCACTACGGGCTGACCAGTGTGGATCACGTGGGTGAGGAAGCTGTCGCTGACCGCCATTTTCTGCAAGACCACGCGATCCTCTGGCGCCTCGCGGCTCGCCCGCAGAAAGAGCTCCCCGGAACCTGGCTCTACCAGGTACAGACTGGTATCCTCGGCTCTGGCCAGGTACGCCGCGGCCTCCACGGCCTGCCTCAGCAAGGTGTCCAGATCCCGGCATTGCGCCAGGACGCGGCCCGCCTCGAGCAGCACGCGGTACTCCTCGTTTTGGCGACGTAACAGCTCTACGCTGGACTGGAGCTTGGGCAGCGCCTGACGCGCGCTTTGCGTGACCAGGGCTTCCCGTTGCACCGCGAGGATAGATTCAATAAGGGCCTCAGGGCGATAGGGTTTGATGAGGAAATCCCGGACGCCTAAGCGGAAAAGGTCCCGGGCCGCTTCGGGCGAAAGTCGAGCTGCCAACACAATAGCCGGGGCCGTGTCGCCGCGCTCACGACGGGACTTCAGCCCGGCCAGCGACAGTCCTTGCATTTGCGTGATGTCAACTACGATCACATCCGCAGCCGGGGAATCGGGCCGGGCGACCTCGGAAATCAGCCCCTGAGGCGAAAGAACCTCGCGCATCAGCCACTCGCCGGAATCACTCGAATCGGCGATGACCAGCACGCGAGGTCGCGATTGCAGTTGACCGGTCTTGGGTTTCCAAACCAGGCTCATCGACGGGGCCTTTGCTTTCCTGTGGGCCCAGGGTCGTTTGCCGAATCGCGGGACCCCCTCCAACTCCTCCTATTATTGTACACTTGCCAGAGTCGATCCGCTACCTGCGAATGTTATAATCGCCGCGGCTTAAGCCGGGCAACCCGGCTCCCGCTTTTTCGGATCCAAAGGGTGGTCAGGATCGAGCCGGTTACGGCCCGGCGGGAGGAATCAATGTACGAGCGGGAGACGCTGGAACGGCTCCGCCGGGCATTGAAAGCGTGGGAAGAGACGACTCTTTCCCAGGCCCTCGGCCGATCCCCCGAGCGACAGCCAGAATTCCGAACCACCTCTTCCGATCCCATCCACCGGCTGTACACCCCGCTCGACATTCCGAATTTGGATACCCTCCAGGATCTTGGCCTGCCCGGAGAATTCCCGTATACACGCGGAATCCATCCCAGCCTGTACCGCGGAAGATTGTGGACCATGCGCATGTTTGCCGGATTCGGCACGGCGGAGGAGACCAATGCCCGCTTCCGCTACCTGAGGGAGGAGGGAGAGACCGGGCTTTCGGTCGCCTTCGACCTTCCCACCCTGATGGGCTACGACAGCGATGCTCCCGAGGCATTGGGCGAGTTCGGTGTGTGTGGAGTGGCCATCTCCTCACTGAAAGATATGGAAATCCTGTTGGCAGACATTCCGCTGGACCGAGTCTCCACGAGTATGACGATCAACTCGCCAGCGGCCGTCATCTGGGCCATGTACCTGGCCGTGGCCGAGAAGCAGGGAATCGCCGCCCAACAGCTGCGCGGCACGATTCAAAACGACATCCTCAAGGAGTACATCGCCCAGAAGGAATACATCTTTCCCCCTGAGCCGTCGCTGAGGCTCGTGGTGGATACCATGGAGTTCGGCTCCCTGCACGTTCCTCAGTGGAACACCATCTCGATCTCGGGCTACCACATTCGCGAGGCAGGCTCGACCGCCGCACAGGAGTTGGCCTTCACCCTGGCCGACGGCATGGAATATGTTCGCCGGGGGATTCAGAGAGGGATGCTGGTCGACCAGTTTGCCCCCCGGCTTTCCTTCTTCTTCAACGCACACAACGACTTCTTTGAGGAGATCGCCAAGTACCGAGCGGCACGGCGCCTGTGGGCCCGGCTCATGCGCGAGACCTTTCAGGCCAAGGACCCGCGTTCTTGGCTCCTGAGATTCCATGCCCAAACCGCTGGCTGCAGCCTGACCGCCCAGCAACCCGAGATCAATGTGGTCCGGGTGGCCCTTCAAGCCCTCTCTGCCGTGCTCGGCGGCACACAAAGCTTGCACACCAACTCGATGGACGAGGCCCTGGCCCTCCCCTCTCAAGAGGCCGTGACCACGGCGCTACGCACCCAGCAAATCCTGGCCTACGAGTCCGGTGTGGCCAATACCATCGATCCGCTGGGGGGGTCCTTCTTTGTTGAGGCCCTGACGGACCGCATGGAAGCTCAGGCCCGAGATTATTTTCGGCGCATCGACGAATTGGGGGGTGTCCTGCCTGCCATCCAGAGTGGCTTCTTCCAGAGAGAGATTGCCGACGCGGCCTACCGCTATCAGCACGAGATCGACGAGCAGAAGCGGATCGTGGTGGGGGTCAACGCGTTCGAAGACGAAGCCCCCATCTCGATCCCATTGTTACAAATCGATCCGGAAGGGTTGAGCCGCCAGGTCGCTCGCCTGAAGCAGCTGCGCCAGGATCGGGATTCCGGGCGGGTAGGTCAGGCCCTGGATCGGCTGCGCATCGCGGCGCAGGGGACCGAGAACCTGATGCCCCACCTGCTGGAGGCGGTCCGAGGCTACGCCACCCTGGGAGAAATCATCGCTGTTCTGAAGGGTGTTATGGGAACGTACCAGGAGCCGACCTGGGTCTAGGCTCGGGAGGACTTGAACCTCGGCAGCGCCATTCCACACGATTCAGGAGCCATCCCGGAATCGCTGGGCGTCAGGGTAGCTGGGCTGACCTTCCTCCTCCCGGGCTGAAAGGCGCCCGACGTGCTCGCCAGCACCCTGTGATCGGTGCATTCCTTCTTATCAGATCCGCGCCAGCGCTCGCCAGCTCCCTGCCCACCCGGATCGAGGGAGTTCAGTTCCCGAGGGCCCTACGGTACCGCGCGTGGCCGAGGCCTGGCAGGAAACGTTGTGCGCCTGTGGAGTGTGCGGCTGGCACAGTTGGGGCGTAGGCTCTAGTCACATGGCGTTGAGCGCTCACAGGGTGCCCAGAGCCCAGGATCCGAGAGGACCAGACTCTCTGGGAGACGATCGAACGACAGCCCACGGTTGGGGTCGGCGGTGCTCACTCCAAGCTGAAGCTCGAGCGGGGGGATCGGGTTCAGGGCCGGGTGAATTCCCCCTCCGAGGCGGCGCCTGGATGCCACCCTCGCCTTCGAAGCACCCCCTGAAGTCCTTGCCTCGAGAGCATTGAATATGTGTGGGCGTTTCTCCCTGGCGGCTGACCTCGACCGTATCGAGCAGGCTTTGCAGGTGCACCTGCCGGGATTGAGCCTGTCCCCTCGATTCAATATTGCCCCCACTCAGCAGGTGGCGGCCTTGACCAGCCTGGACCCTCTGCGCCTGGAAATGCTGCGCTGGGGCCTCGTTCCCTCCTGGGCACGCGATCCCAGGGTGGGTGCACGGCTGATCAATGCCCGAGCGGAAACAGCGAGCAACAAGCCCGCCTTTCGCTCCGCTCTCGCCAAGAGGCGCTGCCTGATCCTAGCGGACGGTTTCTACGAATGGGAACAGGTTGGGATCAAGGGCCGTCCTGCACGAAAGCCCTACCATGTCCGCCTCTCGTCCGGGGATCCCTTTGTCTTCGCCGGCCTGTGGGAATCGTGGCAGGACCCTCAGGGGAAGGAACTCCGCAGCTGCACGATTCTGACCTGCCAGGCCAATGAACTGATCGCTCGCTTCCACCAGCGAATGCCCGTGATCTTGGGTCCGCAGGCAGCGCGGAGCTGGATGGAACCCAGTCAGGTCGCGGGAGACCTGGTCCAGCTGCTTGTCCCTTTCGCCTCAGACCGCATGACCATTAAGGCTGTCGGCCCCATCGTGAACAATCCCCGAAACGACGTCCCCGCCTGCCTGGAACCAATCGGGTGATCCCGAGCGGGGCCCCAGCGCGTGCCACCCTCGATTCCGTTGGGCCTGCCTTGGCCAACGACCGCCGAGCGCTCCTCAGCGGATCAGCCGCGGGACTGGGATTTCCAGTGAAGCGATCCAAAGCTGCTGTGGCGGGTTCGAGAGCCTGGGCGCTTGGGCCGCCAATGACCGGAGAGCAAGCTTTCGGGTTGCAAAACCGGCTCGCGGGCGAATCCAACACCGGCCATCGTCATTCCCTCGATGACCCGGTCGGTTCCAAAACCGATGCGCCTCGCCAAGGCCGGACTCCGCGCGGTTACCTGTGCGCCAGCCTGCGCTCTCCCCAGCGCGCCAAGAGCCACAACCCAATGGCACAGAGGGCGGACCCGATCCCGAGCGTCAGGAAGCAATCTTGCCAGAACTGGACGGGGAACAAACGAATCAAGGAATCTGAGTAGGAAAAGAGCCAGCTGTTCCCCTGAAAGAACAGATGGTGGAAATCCACAAAGAACTGGTCCCAGGCCAACGTTACCAGCGCAAGGATACCCGCCAACAGGACGATGGTCAGAACCGCCCCGTACTGCACCGACCTCGCCATCTTGGCGGCATCTTTGCGGGACAGGTAGAGAACGCTCGCCAGGGCAACGATCAGGGACACTACCCAGAGGATCAGGGCTCCATGAACAACGCCTTTCACGTCGGACATGTGGCGTAGCTCCCTTGCGTTGTACAGGGGCGAGCCGTCGGACAGACGCTGGTTGGCCAGGAAATCAATCCCCTGGTTGTTCACGAGATACTGACGCGAGATGTCCGCCCAATGCAACCGGTCTTCGACCGTGAAGCCATAAGGGTCCGGAGGAAAACTGGCTCGGCGGTATTCCCAGTTGATAAAGACCGGGGTCAAGAGCAGGCAGACCCAAGAAAGAACCAGGACCAAGGGAATGGATATGAAGAGCAGTGCACGAAAGACTCCGATCGCCTTCATGGGGACCTCTTCCCAGACTGGGATCTCTCTCCGCAAGCTGCTGGGCTAACTCCAAGAGTTACTGAGGGGCAAGCTCCCGCAGCCCTCCGCTGAGCACGAAATGGATCACCATCGAGTTCGTCAGCTGCTCCACCGGGGCCCAGTCGTCGGTGAACACTGGACCCGGCCCAGGAGCCGACTGGAGATTCGCCACCGTGCGATCCAGCACATCCAGAAGGAAGCGCCCGCCCTCGGACTTCGGTTCGGCCGATAGAAACTCATCGCGATTCGCGAGGAGATTTCCAACCTGCGTCGGCTGGCACGTCGCATAGAGGATGCTATTGAGGCTGTCGGGAACATCCACCACGTACTCGCTGGGGAAAACCGTGTGCACCGTTGAGGCGATTCCGTCCAAGAGCCGGCGGTCATCAGGCAGGCGCGCGATGTTCATCACCAGCACGCCCTGGGGTTCTAGATGCTGGCGCACGACCTCAAAGAATTCTTGCGTCGTCAGTTGCCAGGGGATGTACGGCGGTCGGTAGGCGTCCACGACGATTACGGAGTAGGTCCTGCGGCTATGCTCGAGCCCCCAGCGTCCGTCCTGGGCAATGGGATTGAGATTGGGCTCGTTCATGTCAAAGTACTGCCGTCCAACTTGAAGGATAGCAGGATCGATTTCGAAACCGTCGATAGGAATCGGCCCGAAGGCCGCCGTGAACTGCCGGGCAGACGTCCCGGCGGCCAGACCGACGATCGCCACCGAGTCGACCA
Source organism: Anaerolineales bacterium (assembly GCA_049511715.1). Classification (GTDB taxonomy): domain Bacteria; phylum Chloroflexota; class Anaerolineae; order Anaerolineales; family RBG-16-64-43; genus JBEKHT01. The sequence goes on along the minus strand of JBEKXU010000012.1, from coordinate 23,647 downwards.
TGGCGGAAGAATAGGGAGGCCGGTTGAAGAAAGGGGCGGAGAGAAAATAGTCCCAGGTGCCATACGTAGCCAGTTGGTTGGGATCGTAGATCGAGTGCACCCCTTCGCCCTCGTTGAGCAACAGGTAGCGGGTACTGCCGCGCTGGATCACCTGAATGTAGTTGTAGGCCGATTCCTTCTCAAAGATCTGGCCCACCGTATCCTTGATCGTGCCCCGCACGCCGAACACGATGAGCAAGACCAGCACGAGGGGCATCCAGGCATGGAGCAAAGCCGCCCGGCGACTGCTTCGCCACATTCCAATTAGGCCGACGGCCATCAGCAACGCGGAAAACAACAGGAAGGTCCGGGCCGTGCCGATTGCTGGAATCAACCAAAGGACCGGCAAAAAGGTACCGAAGATCGAACCTAAGGTGGAAACCGCATAAAGCTTTCCGGACACATCCCCGGCCGTCTTGACCTCCCGCATAGCCAAGCGCATGGCGAAGGGCGACACGCACCCCAGGAGAGTCACCGGGACGCAAAAGAGAATCAGAACGGCTGCGAAGGAGCCGAGAGCTACTGCCGCTTGGAGGTTCGCGACCGCGTTCGCCGCGGCCTGCAACACGGGCCGGCTGACTACCGGAACCACGCCAGCCGCCAGGGCGGCCCAGGCAAGAATCCCATAGAAGACCAACGGATCCGGTGAGCGGTCGGCCCACCGGCCTCCAATGAAATACCCGACGGTCAAATACAAGAGGATCAAGCCGATAATGTTGGCCCACACCAGATTGCTTGTCCCAAAAACATTGCCCAGCAGCCGGGAGGCGCAAAGCTCAATCGCGAGAGCGGTCATTCCCGAGGTAAAGACGGAAAGCGCCAGATAGCGGGGAAGTTGCATTCGAGTAGAAGGGAGTGCAGCACCGAAGTTGACGGCGGCGGATTTGGCGACCTGTGGCAGCGCCCGCCGATTATACGCCTGATGATGGCCCCAGGATGGGCTTGCCCAAGCCCCCAAACGGAATCCCGTATGTCTACCAACTTGAGCCAGCGGCGATGCAACAGGGACGTCTTTATCGAGTCGGCATTCTTGGAAATGATTTCGCCTCTGCGGGTCGCGGCCTGCCTTTGAGCGCTCTCGCGGTCGACCACCAGCGCCGGGCCCTTCCCCATCCGCGCGGCGGGCGGCGCTCGAAATGCGAGCAGACTTCTGAGTTGGGCCCCCGGTCGTGCGCTTGTCATGCGGCGCAGCTCCAGGTGCTGACCCCTGCCCGATGGGAAAGGCCTACCCTCAGCCCGGCGCCTCTCCCCATTCTCACCTTCGCCGTCGCCGCTGCGCTTGGAACCCTGCCCTGGTCCGATGGCTCGGAGGAGGGCACCCAATTCGATTACAAGGTTGAGGATCAGCCCAGGACCGGGGGGGCTCGCGGGTTCTTTCCCCTGGGACAAGATTGGCGGTGTCGCTTTTTCCAGGGCCTGATGGACCTGCTTCCCTGGCCAACCATCCCCGCTCCTACTCTGGCCGCGATCGCCATCCAGCTCCTCTGGGGAGCCCGTGGGGTTAACCACGAGCCGATTGAATCGGCAATCGAGGGACGCCCGCCTCAGGCGTTGCTTCCGGATCGTACGCTGATCGGCCATCCGGCGATTTCCCTTCCCCCGCTGCATTTGCCGCCCAATGCAAAGGCTTTCCCCATGGGGGGACGGGCAGCTTTCGAGCCGGCCCATGCAGTCGCTGCCAGCTTGGCGCCCCTGCTCCTTGGCTCGGCAGCGGACCGTAATGAGCAGCCCACAGCGCTATGTAGGGCCCAGCGGGCCACTCGGGGATCGATGCGGCCTGGCAATGGGCAGAGCCATGATCCCGTTCTCGGAACTCAGCCTTTCACCAATTCACGCTGGTGCTCCGCTCTCCGGGAATCGCCATTGGTTCTCCGATGCTCAAGAGGGTAAGCTTTGTTATGGCAACTTCGCCCGAAGGCGGGGGATTGCCCTACACTGGAGGGTCCGTTTTCCCTTCGCGGGCGAGGGGCAGGATTTGGACCCCCAGGGGCATGAGGCGATTCTTGCGGTCTTGGCGGAGCCAACCGCGCTGGGGGCTCTGGTCGCCGTGGGAACGGCCCAGTCCCTGTCGAACGTAGTGCGGAGGAGCATTACAATCTCCGCAGGCCAGAAATGCTGGTGGGGCGGTAGCCCTCGAACCCAGGCGGAGGCTGGTGTGTTCCAGATTTCCCCCCAGGCACGGCCTGCAAGGGCCGCCACTGGGCTTTAACTGCGGCACGTCCTTCCTGGGGGCCAAGAACTTTGAGTAAACCACCCAGGATCGCCCTCTGGTCTGCCAGCAGTGCTAGGCCGCGGCCCCTTGGATCATTGGATCGGCGGGCAGGGACTTTGGTGAACCTCTGGTCGCGACCGACGAGTTCAGAAGTCCTTTGGGTGCCGACGATTCGGGCGGCTTTCGGTCCCCTGCCGGCTACCTCTCGGGTTCGAGTTGGCGCTGGGCGGCCTCGGATGATTGCGTCTGTCACATCTGCAAAAGGGTAAGCGGCACGGTCTCCGGCCGCCGTTCGCTCTTATCATAGAGACAGATGGAGAAAGAGGCCTGACGGCCATTCAGTGGGGGATGCGATCGTTGCCGCTCTTGAGGGGGCGGCTCGTCTTGCACTCGACTAGGCGTAGATCAGCTCCAATGGTCACGACCAGACTTCCCCCGCCTGCCACTTGCCATGGGCCAGGGGCTGAGGGGCGCATCGAGGGGCGACTAACCAACAGAGGCGTCCACTTGCCGACGGGCCTTGGCACCATGCGCCTGTTGACCCGCGCGAGTCCCCTGCTGACGAAGATTGAGGAAGCCACGATCCTAAGTTTGCGGCCCAGGCAATTGCCATGACCCCCCTTGTGGACCGTTTTGGTCGTCGGGTGGAGTATCTGCGGATTTCGCTGACGGACCGCTGCAATCTCCGCTGTATCTATTGCGTGCCGCCCGAAAAGGTACACTGGAAGCATCGCGATGAAATCCTCAGCTTCGAGGAAATCGCCAGCGTGGTCGAGGCCGCCGCGCAGCTGGGAGTCCGTAGAATCCGGCTCACCGGAGGGGAACCCTTGCTGAGGCGCGATCTTCCCCTGCTGGTGCATGAGATCGCCGCGATTCCGGGCATTGAAGAAGTCAGCTTGACGACCAATGCGACCCTGCTTGAGGACCTTGCCGAGCCGCTAGCCAAATCTGGACTCAGACGGGTGAATGTCAGCCTGGACACGTTGCGGCCCGACCGCTACGCCCGCCTGACTCGCGGAGGTGTGGTCGAGCGTGTTTGGCGGGGCATCGCGGCTGCGGAGCGCGCCGCGCTGCTCCCGATCAAGCTGAATGCCGTTGTGATCAGAGGACTAAACGATGATGAACTGGAGGATTTGGCGCGGCTCAGCCTGGAGCGGCCGTGGCACGTCCGCTTCATTGAATTGATGAGGGTCGGAGACCTGGATGAGTGGGAGCCGGACCTTTCAGACCGTCAGCGGGGATTCCTCCCGGTCGAAGGCATGCTGGAAAGCCTGAAGGATCTGGAATTGCAGCCGACCAACGAAAAGACAGGCTTGGGGCCTGCCCGTGTGTACCGGGTGCCGGGGGCTCAGGGGACGATCGGGTTTATTTCAGCCATTAGCGCAAACTTCTGCTCGACATGCAATCGCCTTCGCCTGACCTGCGATGGGCGCCTGCGCCCCTGTCTCCTGGCAGCACAAGAGGTGGACGTGCGAGAGCCCATTCGTCGAGGCGAGGCCCTCGGCCCGTATCTTGAGCTTGCAGCGAACCTGAAGCCTCAGGTTCACGACTTGGCCGCCGGCCAACAGCCGGGATCCCGCTGGATGGCTCAGATCGGCGGATAATCCCGGCTCTCGTGCGGCAGGAACGGCGCTTCGTTGGCCACTCAAGGGAGCACGAGTTCGGGACATGCCTGAAATCTTTCTTCCCGACGGCGGAAGGTTGCATTACCTCGATTTGAACCCGTCCGGGGAGCATGCGGTACTTCTGTTGCACGGTCTAGGTGCCACGGGTGAGTCTTGGTTGCTACAGACCCCCGCCCTCACCCAGGCCGGGTATCGAACCATTGCTCCCGACGCACCAGGCTTTGGGGGGTCAACGCGCCCGAAGGGGGCAATGAACATCACTCAGATGGCGTCGCCCATGGTCTTCCTCCTGCACTCGCTCGAGATCGGCCGCGCCGATGTTGTAGGTCTCTCAATGGGCGGGACGCTGGCCTTGCAACTAGCCCTGGAGCACCCTGAGACCGTGAAACATTTGGTCCTGGTGAGCACGTTTGCCCACCTGCGAATAGGAAAGCCGCTTTTGGTTCCTTACTATGCGGCCCGGATTCTGCTTGTTCTGGTGTTCGGTCCGCGCGCTCAGGCCTCAACCGTCGCTCACCGAGTGTTCGCCGACGACAGCCAGGAGCCCCTGCGGCAGACTTTCATCGAGGAGATCGCATTAGCCGACCCGTGGTCCTACCGGGGGGCGATGCGAGCCCTGGCCACCTTTGACGTGCGCCGTCGGCTCGGCGAAATCCGCAGCCCGACCCTGGTCGTGGGTGGAGATTGCGACACGACGATTCCCCTCGCGGTCCAGAAGGACCTGGTGAGCGGAATTCGTGGGGCCCAGCAGGCCATCCTGCACGCCGCCGGCCACGCGGTGAATGTGGACCATGCCGAGGAGTTCAACCGAATCTTGGTGGGGTTTCTGGCATCGTGAAGAGCGCACCGGATCGGGGCGGCGGCCCAATCCGAAGTCTTGCGGGAGTTCAGAACTCCTGAGCGCCAAGACGTGCTGCCTTCTGGAATGAGGATTTTCGGGAACGGTGCGGCCCACGAGGGTCATCGAGCACCCGGGCGGAATCTGGGCCGCCGCGACCGCCGGGGAGATTTGTGGAGCAGTGTGTTACACTTCACTCTTGAGCACAAACTGGGTCCCTCACCGCTCTGCCTAATCGGATTGGAGACAAAATGGAAACGAAGCTCTATGTCGGGAACCTTTCGTATTCCACATCAGAGGACGACCTGCGTGGGCTGTTCGCCCAGGCCGGCTCGGTCAAATCTGTGACCTTGATCACAGACCGAGACACAGGGCGGTCCAAGGGATTCGCCTTCGTCGAGATGGAGACCCAGGCTGAGGCGCAGAAGGCAATCGGCATGTTCAACGGCTCTCAGCTTCACGACCGTCCCTTGACTGTGAACATGGCACGCCCACGCGAGGAACGGGGACGAGGGGCTCCCGACCGCCGGCGCGACAGTTCCTCGCACCGAGGCGGCAACCGCCGATCGTGGTAGGCGCAGGAAGGGCGCGAGAAATCGGACCGTTGCTCTTGGTCCCGAGGCGTCCGGGCCATGTAGCGGGGGACGATTTCGCAGAGGTCGCCGACCGCCGGCCGCAACGAGGGCCAGACTCGCCGGAATGAGGTGGAAGGCCGCGGCGGGAAAGGGATTCTGCGGATCGCCGAGGGAAGTGCAGCGCCCTGTTGGAAAAGACTAGCTGCCAGCTGGAACTGGGCTAGCGCATCCTCGGGCCGAAAGCCTCGCCGACCCCTCGGTTTCAGTGTATGACCTCGTCAGGAAAAGTCCCAGACCTCGTTCATTCCTATCGGGTGCGTTCAGCAGTGGTTCTCCCGTCTGGATGGCTGAGGCCGCATTGGGGCATCGATTCGATCCGTCTCTGCGGAAAAGCCAAGCCCATTCCGGCAGCACCTGGCACGATTCGCTCAGCGGGTACGATGCTCTGCGCCACCCGCGCGAGCAGTCGCGCAAGGTCGAAGTCCGCGCCGAGGGGGTGTTGCCGGAGTGAGAATCAACTCGCCCAAAGTTGATCGCTCGAGGTTCCGGACTCTCTCGCGCAGGGTGCGACCATTACCGCCAAGAGCGCCCCCAAGAAGATTCTCCCCTGGAAAGGCATCTTTCCGGCCCAGGCTTCTGCCCCTTGACCTCGGATCCTCGAACGCCAGAGAAGTCTGAACCGCCGGCGGCCTACGGCGGGCTGGCCCGCGCCAGCCGTTCCGATCCCAAGCGCCTCAGACCAGCAAGTCACTGCGGTCCGTGGGCCAGGGACAGAAAGACATCCGGACCGAAGGGGCTCCGGCGGCGTAACGTACCGGCGACCCTCAGTACCTCCGCCAGCGATGATTATGCCGGCTTGGGGCGACCCAGGATCCTTCCGAATGCCCGGCTTCCATGCGCCTTCCAGGGCGCCTTGATCTAGAATTGCTTGGACTTCTTCTCCGGAGGCTGAGGGTCACCGGGGAGAGGATCAATCTCCAGCAGGAATATTCCCCTCGGATGAGTTGCTTGGTTGGCCCGCTCCAGGAGCCGACGCTCAGGAACACTTTGGTGGGGAGGTCTCAGAATGGACCTGGCTTCCTTTGGGATTCTGGCAAGCACGTTTGTGGGCTGGGGTGTTGGGGCTTTTGTGGAGAAGTTGGCTGCCGACCGAGTGGGACCCCAGGGCGCGTTCTGGCACGCGCTTGCTTATGCTCTGGTGGCGACCGTCTACAGCCTGGTGGTATTCAAGTTCGGGGCCCTGATGCGCTCAAACCCCTCCGGCGCCGGCCTGGCGCTCCTGGGAGGGGCACTAAGCTCCTTTGGGATCGTCGGGTCATATCTCCTTCTGTCCCGAGGCGAGGCCTCCCGAGTCATTCCGATGACCGCGCTCTACCCTGCCCTCACCTCCGTGCTGGCCATCCTGTTTCTCCATGAAAGCAAAGATCCCTGGAAGCTTCTTGGAATTGCGCTTTCGCTCGTGTCAATCTTCCTCCTGACCCGCTGACCAACTTGCACCGGACCGCTCCGGGGCCCTCATCGCGCCCCGTACAACCATTCTCCTCTTCGGCCAATTCTCATGCCGGCCCCCTCCAGTACAAGATCCACGGGGGCCGGGCACCCCGGAGGCGGCGATCCGGTCGTGCCAACGTGGATTATCCGCTTGGAGTGAACCCTCGCCCAAGGGTCCCGATCGGGAGAGTCCTTGTTCAGGGCTCAGAAGCCGCCAGCCAGCGCGTCGGCGCAGGGACTCGCTTTCCGGCCGAGGCCATCGCTCATTGGGGGCTGGCGAAGAGCCGCTTGCAATTCCCGGAACAGGAAGTCGGACCCGGCCCGCCTTCTTGAACTGGCGCTTCACGGTCTGGCGGCCATCCAACGGGGTGTGCGTGCTCTGCGAAGCTGTCCCCTTTAGGGGACAGAGAACGTCACGACCCAGGTCCACAACTGCTCTGCTGGTGCCAATGCGAAAAGGGCTGGTGTACACTGGGTGGAGATTCATGAACTGACTGGAACTCGGCCGACAAGAGACTGAGGCGTTTATGATCTCCTCCGCGCGCAGGAGATCGCACACCCTCAAAGCGAAGGAGGACTGGCTATGCTTGATTTTTCCACAGGGTTCGGAAGGCATGTCGGTGCCAGGTTGCGGCGTCAGCAGGTCATCTGGCTGACGACCGTGGACCGCCGGCTTTGCCCTCAGCCCAGGCCTGTCTGGTTTCAATGGAATGGTTCGACGATCCTGATTTTCAGCCAGCGCCAGGGGGCCAAAGTCCGCCATATCCAGCGGAATCCCCATGTCGCTCTAAACCTGAATTCCGATCCGTCAGGGAATGAGGTGACGGTCATCCTCGGGCAAGCCCGCGCGCTCAAGAGATGGCCTTCAAGGGCGCGGCTCGCCGAATACTTCAGGAAGTACCGCCGCGGGCTCAAGGAGCTCGGCATTAGCGAGGAAGCCTTCAGAAAGGACTACTGCGTTCCCATTGAAATTCGACCAACGACTCTCCGCGGTTTCTAGCCGCATTCAGGCGGAACCAGGTCGGCCTGAGAGGCCAGCAAGGTCGCAAACAAATCGCGGGATCCGCTGGCCGCTCAGGGTAACGTGGTTGGGGCCCCGCACCCGCAGGCACGCAAATCAAGCTTCCGTTCGCGAACTAACCCGGCGAGCCTGCAGACCTGGCTCGGGACAGCACGGGAATGGTTCCTCAGCGGGGAAAGATCCAGGATCTGCACCCCCTCCGGGCGGCTTACAGGAGCAGGTGCGGGTTCTGGTCTGACGGTTCGAGGTTCAATCGATTGAGAGTCACGTGGCTGCCTGGAGGGAAGGACCCCCGTACCAAGCCTCGGATCGGCTTGTCGAGGCACCCCGATCATCCGGCGATCAAAGGGCAGGCGCCGAAAAGCCAGTTCAGCGAATCGAGGCGCTGGTCCCCTCCTTCGTCGCCTATTCTGGTCCCCTGTCAGGATTCGCTGGCAGGGAGATATGATGGCATCCCTCCGGCTAGTCATGACGGCTAGATCGCTACCCACGTGAGGAAAGGAGTAGATGCCCAGCGTCCGAGGTCGACGCAACAACGCTCTGATCCTCGCCTTAGCCCTTCTGGCTGTGGCTTATGTTCTCTTGCTAGACTTGCTCCCCAGCCTGACGGGAAGCCTGCGCCTCGACGGTCTGCTCGGAGTCCTGCTGGGGCTGTACGTCTGTTCTCATCCGGCGGCCAACCTGCTCGATCTGCTTCTTTTTCCTCGTCAATCTGCGCCCTATTTCGCCTCCAAAACGTCACTGCTGGGCTGGCTTGCACTGAACATTATCGTCCTGGCGGCGGGCTGGATCGACATCTTTCTCAGCGCCACCCAGCTCGCCAGCCGTGTTACCTAGCACGGCAATCACTCGCGGCAGGCGGCACCCCGCGGCGGTTCCATGAGAGGGGCTTGCCGCCGGTCCGGGAAGAAGACCTGAGAGGAAAGGACGCCGCGAGCCAAGTCTCAGCCGAGACGGCTCGTCATTCAGTGGTTGTGCCGGGCAGGAGAGGGAGGAAGACCTGGAAGGTGGTCCCCTGCCCTTCGACGCTCCGGACCTCAATGGACCCGCCGTAGGCCTGGACAATCGACTGGACGATGGCTAGGCCCAAACCGGAACCCGAAATCTGGGACTCCTTCTCGCCATAGGACTGCGTGCGAGCCTTGTCGATTCGATAGAAGCGATCGAAGAGGTGAGGAACGTGCTCTGGAGGGATTCCCGGCCCGTTGTCTGAGATCTTCAGCCAGCCAATGTCATGGCCCTCGCGCGGGGTCCTTCCTGTCTCCACCTCGACGCGAGCTTGGTCGCCGCCCTTGTATTTGATCGCATTCTCCACAAGATTGGTTAGCATTTGCGAAAGGTATCCGCGGTCACCCCGAACCTGGGCCTCGCCCAGCTGGCCAGCCACCAGAGTGACCCCGTTCTCTCTGGCCAGGGGGGTCAGCCGGTCCGTGACATCCGCCGCCAGCTCGGCCAGATCGATATCCTCCTTGCGCAGGGCGGCTTGTCCGGAGTCCATTCGCGCCAAGGTGAGCAGCTGATTCACCAAGCTCGTCATTCCCTCATTCTCGCCCTGGATGACCTCCAGAGATTTCCTTAGATCCCCCTCGGGGCGCGGCCGGTCCAATGCCCGGTTGCATTCGAGCTCGATGATTGAAAGCGGGGTCCGCAGTTCATGGCTGGCATCCGCCGCGAATTGTCGCTGCCGCTCGAAGGCGGCCTGAAGTCGATCTAACATGTGGTCAAAGGTGTCGGAGAGTTCCCCCAGTTCGTCGTCGCGTCCCAGACGCAACCGGCGGCCGAGATCACTTTCTCCGATCTCCTGGGCTGTTCGAGTGATCTGCTGGACGGGGCGCATGGCCCGGTCTGCCAACCAGAATCCTCCGCCGAAGGCAATGACCAGCGTACCGACAAAAATGAGGGCCAGAACCAGCGCTAAGCGGGGCAACTGCCCGGATGGATCCACCGGGCTGCCCAGGATCAGAACCCCCGTCCATTGGCCACCGATGGCGAGAGGGGTGACCACAAACAGGTAGGCACTCCCCGGTCCGGCCGCCTTGCCATTCCCTTCGGAGAGAGTGTAGGGAATGGGGGAAGTGGATTCCGAATCAATCTGCCAGTCCTGCAAGACCTGGTTGAGGTCCGCAACCTGATACGTACCGATTCTCTGCAATAGAGTCCCGTCCGGCCCCACAAGCCCAAGAACGTCCTCATTGCCCAGGAGAGGCAGGGTGGTTTCCGGAGGCTCGAACGCTTCCGGCACTCCCAGCCCCTGCCCGATCGCACGGAGCAACAGGTCACGATAATAGGTGCCCAACTGAGCGGACGTGGTCATGAGGCGGCTCCGGACCTCGGAATGCTGCACGGTGACCTGGTGGAAGTAAATCAGGAGGCTGAATCCAGCCAGGATCACGCCCAGCACAGCCACGAACCAGAGCGTCAGCCGGAAACGAAAACCCCGAACGAATCTCCACAGCCGCGGGAGGATTGCAGGCCGGACCGGCTTCAAGTCCTTCGTCATCCCAGCTCCCTCCCGTCGGGTTCGTCGAGGCGGTAGCCGGCTCCCCGCACCGTTGTTAGAAGCTTGAGCGGGAACCCATCATCAATCTTTCGCCGCAGGCGGCGGATATAGACGTCAATGACATTGCTTGCGGGGACGAAATCGTAATTCCACAAGTGGGACTCAATCATCTCGCGGGTCACCAGCCGGTTGGGATTGCGCATCAAGTACTCCAGCATGGCGTATTCCCGCGTCGTGAGTTCAAGCGTTGCTCCGCCTCGCTGCACCTGGTGGGTTGCGGGGTCAAGCGTCAGATCACCAACCTCCAGACGACTGCTCTTCTCCGCCTGATTGCGGCGCAGGAGGGCGCGCAGGCGGGCTCGCAGCTCCTTCATCGAAAAAGGCTTGACCAGGTAGTCATCGGCCCCGCTGTCCAGGCCCTGCACTTTGTCCTCTATGGCATCTCGAGCGGTCAGCATCAGGATAAGAGAGCGCACCCCCTGAAGGCGTAAGTCGCGGCACACCTCGAACCCATCCTTCTTGGGGAGCATGATGTCCAGGATGATCAGGTCATAGGAAGTCGACAAGGCGTAGTTTTCCCCCTCTTCCCCATCATAGGTCGAGTCGACCGCATAGCCGTCCTCTTCCAGGCTTGAGCGAAGGGAATGATGGAGGCGGTGATTGTCCTCAACAAGGAGAATGCGCATACGTTGTCTCCCTGGACTAATCTTCGCCCTTTCAGATTAATGGAAGATGACAAGTTCAGGAGACCGCGGGATGCCATGCACGGATTCATCCGTTTGTCACTTTTCTCCTTTATAGTCTGGCAATCTGATCGGACTATTTGGAGGGTAAATATGGCACTCAATGGACAGACTGGCCCGGTGAATAAGCAAATCCCAGCCCTTTTGGCGGCCATGGCTATTTCCTTGACTGTCGGGCTGGTCATGGCCGCCATCGGCCTGAGTGCGATTTCCAACGCAAGCTCTGTGCCCCTCAAATCTGCCCCGACCTCCAATTCGGGCGGGAGCGGCGATCAGGTGATGATCCAGCAGATGCAGGCCGAGATCTCCCAGTACCAGGCCCGCGAGAAACAGTATCAGGCGGAGCTCCAACAGGCCGCGCAACAGCTGAACCAGGCTAAGACCCAAGCGCAACAGGACCAGTCTCTGATCAACGCCCTCCAGGACGCTGGGGTGATCCAAGTAATGCAGAACGGGCAAGTCTTCGTTCCCAGCGGCCTTGTCGGCAACTTCAGCTCCGGCGGCGGCTAGGCCTCGGCCGGACTTGCATTCTTGTTGGGAGACTCATCATGTTCAAACAGACCAAGATATTTCTGCGAATTTGGATCGTGCTCACATCGCTAGCCGCCTTTGGCCTTGGATGGGCCGCCCTGGCTCACTCTCCGAAGCCGGCCCCGCTCTTGGGTTCTCAAGCCAGCTCCGCGTCCTCGTTGGCTGCCCAATTTCCACCGATCCCCTCCCTGCAGCAGTTGCAGCCCAGCAGCGCATCGACTTCCTCCGGTACCTCCCTGAACTTCTCGCTGGCCCCCTCAGCGAACGTGAGCGCGCCGCTCCTTCGCACCATGGGCTCCTGATGGAATACGACCAGTTCTCGGCCATGAACACCACCGTATTGGTTGCGGCGGAGGGCTCTGCGGAGAGCCTAAGACCGGGATTCGAGACAGTCCGCCGATATGTCGCCGAATCCGAACGGAGATTCTCGCGTTTCCTTGAGGAAAGCGAGCTCAACCTGCTTAACCGCGCGTCAGGTCAGTGGTTCCAGGCCTCCCCAGAATTGTTCGGCCTCGTCCAAGAGGCTCAAACCTGGCACCACCTCACCTCCGGGCTCTTTGATCCCTCACTTCTGGGCGCTATCAGGCAGGTCGGCTATGACCGCAGCCTCCCCGATAGGAGGCTGAGACCGGCCCCCCCAGCTGGCCCGCCAGTGAAATGGACGCGGCCTCGCTTTGAGGAGACCCTGGTCGACCCCGATCAGCAACGGATCTTTTTGCCTAGGGGAGTCCAAATGGACCTTGGAGGGATTGCCAAAGGTTGGATCGCCGCACGAGCGACGGAAATGCTGAGCAACTTCAGCGACAGCTGCGCCGTGAGCGCAGGCGGCGACATGGCCCTGCAAGGTCTTCCCAAAGGCCGAACCGCATGGCAGGTGTCCCTGGAAGACCCGCGCGATCCCCATCGGGTGGCCGTCGTGCTCAGCGTGAGGCCGGGAGCGCTGGCCACCTCTTCCGTGACCAAGCGCCGCTGGGTCCAGGGCGACCAGCCTCGCCATCACATCCTGGACCCACGTTCAGGCCTTCCGGCTGAGTCAGAATGGCTGAGTGTCACCGTCTGGACCGAATCGGCCACCGGAGCCGAGGCGTTCGCCAAGGCTCTGCTGATCGCCAGCCCGGAGGAGGCAACGAGCCTCTCAGGCCGCGTAGAGGGACTCCGATTTATAGCCATTCGCAAGGACGGAACCTTGTGGGGATCATCCCGAAGCCAGGAGATACTGTATGTCCCAACGTGAAGAAAGTGGGAATCCCAGGTCCATTAAGCAGGCCGCCCCCCCACTCGGCTGGATCGCGGTGGGCCTGACTGCCGTCGTCGCCGCCTCCTCCGCCCTGGCCCTAGCCTTGCCAGGCAATTCGGCGCTGCGCGGCCTCCTCAACTGGGCGTTTGCGCTCGACACACCTCAAGCCACCTGGTATCTCACTCGGGCGGCCGGGATCTTGGCCTATCTTCTCCTTTGGTTCTCCACGGTATGGGGTTTGGCGGTTGCCAGCAAGATCTTTGACCGCCTGCTGCACAGGACTTTCAGTTTCGAGTTCCACCAATTTATCTCCTTGCTGGCCCTGGGGTTCATCGCGTTGCACGTTTCCGTGCTCCTTGCGGATCAATATCTTCCCTTTACCTTAGCTCAGGTCTTTGTGCCCTTCCTTGCCCCCTACCGCCCGGTTTGGGTGGGAATAGGCGTGATCTCCCTCTATCTGATTCTCCTGGTCACCGTTACGTTTTACCTGCGAGGCAGGATCGGCCTGCGGACCTTTCGAGCCATTCACGGGGCGAGCCTCGTTGCTTACTTGGGGGCGACGGCCCACGCAGTGTTCGCCGGCACCGACTCCTCCCTGATGCCTGCCATAGCAATGTACGGAGCAACGCTTCTTTCGGTTGTCTTTCTTACGACCTATTGGCTCATCAGCCGGCGGTTTGACCGCCAGCAGAATGCCGCCCCCAAGAAAAAGGTGATTGTGCCCTATTCGCAGGCTGACCAGGATCGGAAGGCCCGCTACAGGCGTGCGCCGAATCCCCCCCTCCGTTGAGGCCCCTCGAAGCCGATTATGGCCCCGAGCGCAGGCGCCGGTGAGTTCCTTCCTTCCCCGCATGCGGCTGGCAGCGCCAAGCACGCCAACGCACCGCTGGCCGCCTGAATTCAATTCCCAGGCTTGAGCCTGGGACGGAGCGGGATGGCTTCCCTGGCACTATGCCCTCCGCACGTGGCAAGCGGCTTGGCTCCGCACCTTTCAGCTCCATAGAGGGGAAACCAGCCGGTGCAACCGCAAGGCACCGTCCACTGGTCCACCCTGTCCCAGAGCAGCTTGGATCAAGCCATTCCCGTAACTCCCTCGCGGACGAAATGCATTTCCACAAGATGCCCCAAGGTCCAAAATGAAAAGGTTGGGAATAAGAGGTTGGGAGAATCTGAGCCAAGTCTTCCCGAAAGAGCGGCTCCGGTTCTTCCCTGCTGCCCTTGGGATGGGGGGTTCATAATGCGCGAGTAGCTGGACGGGGCCGGACCGGCGCGACTCTCGCCCATCACCACGCCCGCACAGCGGAAGAAGCCTCAAAGGGAGTCACCCATGGCCATCGTCTGGACCACGCTTGGGCATTCTGCTGGAGTCTGGAGGGCGTTCGTCATTCTCGCCCTCGCTTGCTCTCGCTTTATGTTCGGCGCAACGGTGTGCTGCCTATTTAACCGGGCCGTTCACGGCGCTCTGGAAGAGTCGGCCTTGGCCGAAATGGCTTGCAGGCCGCTGTCCGGAGCCCTGGGTGCGTCCAGCGGCGGTCGCTGCGCCTCGGCCCTCCTTCTCACCCACCTTCCTGTCCAATCTCCCGGGAAGCTCTTTCCCCGCAGCTACTTTGCCCCTCTCTTGCCGTCCCTTCTGGCGGCTTGCTCTTGGGCGGCACCGGGCCCTGCTTTGAGCGGCAGTTTTCTCCGCTCCGGGATCGCCGCGCCACGCATCCGAGCGGGTCCCCTTGCCCTTGGGGTTGTCCTGCTGGGGGGTGAGGCCTAGGCCCTGACGATGCAGGCCGCCTTTCCACAAGGAAGGGCGTTGCTCGCTCTCCGCTTCATCGGAACCCTTTTTCGCTAGGAAGGGTAACGGCGCGGTATTCGGATCTCGTTGCAGATCTACACGCTGGTCAACTTGTGCTGCTCGTTGCTGCTCGCACGTGTCCTTGTGAGTATCATGCTGCCACCTCAAGTTATCTGAGGAAATCCCGCCTCGCCTGCGGCCGGCTTCGCCTGCAGCCGTTATTCGCCCTGGCAAAGAACCGCCGATCCCGAGAGGTGTTGCCGCCGGTGTTTCTGGGAATCCCAGGAATCCACTCGAAGCTCAGCAACGCCCATCACGCGAGAGCTATTGCCGCGAGCTGCAAGTCCTCTACTCGCTGCACACCGGCCTTGACGCGGCCCCTCAGGTTGAGCAGGCCAAACGTCCAGCTTCACCCTGCTCTCGGGGATGGGGCTGGCCCCCGATCTCGGAAAGCGGGTGTCCCGGACCTCAGACTTCGTTCTACAATGCATAGATGAACCCACAACCACTCGAGTGGGACAGTGCGGAAGCTCGCCCCAAGGGAGAAACATGCCTCTGATCCGAGATGCCCGCGAGGGAGATCTTCCCGCGATCGTCGCGATCTACAACGACTCCATACCGACACGCCAGGCGACCGCGGACACGGAACCAATCACCGTCGACTCACGGCGCGACTGGTTTGGAAGGCATTCACCGCAGCGCTATGCTCTTTGGGTGTGCGAAAGCGGCATCGAGATCGTCGCCTGGCTCAGCTTTTCCCCCGCCTTTTCCGGTCGGCCCGCCTACGCCTCAACAGCTGAAATCAGCCTGTATGTTTCCTCGAACCATCGACGCCAGGGTCTGGGGCAAGCCCTGCTGGCGAGGGCAGTGGATCAATCTCCTACCCTGGGCCTGGAGACGTTGCTGGCCTTGGTTTTCGCCCACAATGCTGCGAGCCTCTCACTCTTCGGCAAGTTCCAGTTCCGGCCGTGGGGTTACCTGCCCAAAATTGCCAAGCTCGACAAAGTCGAGGGGGATTTGATCATTTTGGGACGCAGGGTACTCTAGTCTTGCACAGTCAGGCACCGCCAGCCGCCGCCAAGGTGACAGGACCCTGGGGGCTGACAGGCCACCGCCGGCGAGGCAAGGGGACCGGCCATTTTCCATTTGCGGGCGGCCCGGTAAAGATTCTGTCGAAGAACTTTGCAGTACAACTTCCAGGCTGAGATGAGCGCCGGGGTCTGGCAGGAAGGTCTACAATCGAGCAGCGGGTGAGGTTCTGGGAAAGCATTTGTCCGAGACCCAAGCGCAGGGTCGGTCCAAGGCAGCCCTGCCGTCCGACTCTCGTGGCCGTCGGGCTCCCTTTGGGCGGGCAACCGGTGACATCTTCCCAGAGGGAGCCGATCGTGGCTCTTGGGGGGCCGTGCCACCCGGAATTCCAGATCTCCTCGGCCGCAACGGTTGCTGGCGGTCCCGCGGATCGCAGCTCTGACGAGGTCGTCCCATGTCCCCAAAATCCACGCCAGCTCAGAGGCTGATCCTGACGATCAAGGCAGATGTCGGCCGGACCCCCGAGGTGGCTGAGGTTGCTCTGTTTCTGTATGATTTCGTATCGCTGTACGAGATTCTCCGCCTTGGGACGGACCCCGAGTACAAGTCATATCGCTTCTCCCGCTTCTGCCTCTATCGCAAGGGACGCCCCCTGCTTCCCGCTGACCGGATGGTGGTGCGGGCCATTCGCCTGCATTCTCCGTTGGAAGTCATCACCACCATCGCGGCGCCCGGGGGCGCGGCGGCATCTGTTGCTACGGCTGCTTGGTCTGTCCTTCAAGTGGTTGAGAAGGTATATAACCTGCGCCTCAATCGCCAAAAGTTGGAGCTGGAAATCCGCAAGCTGAAGGGGGAGGCGGTGCAAACGCGGCTTCCCCTGGGTTTGCCGGAGGAGATGCCCGACCCGCTGCCGGTTCTCATGAAACGGAACGCGGCAGGGTACCTGGAGACACTTACTCGTCGGCTTCGCAACTCCCGAGTCCAGGTCACCGATATCCAGGTTGAGATCAGCGGGAGC
Source organism: Anaerolineales bacterium (assembly GCA_049511715.1). GTDB lineage: Bacteria > Chloroflexota > Anaerolineae > Anaerolineales > RBG-16-64-43 > JBEKHT01. The sequence goes on along the minus strand of JBEKXU010000012.1, from coordinate 7,005 downwards.
CCATCCGATCCGAAACGGGCCAGCTCACTGGTCGCCGATGAACAGGATGCGGCGTGACCAAGGATCGTCAATGAGCTTTCCGACCCCCGATTGTCGCACAGCGGCCAGCCCTCGCGGGCATCAGGCTCTGGGTCGACGGGCGAATCGGCCTGGCCGGAAGCGCAGGGGGAAAGGCCCAGGCGCAATTCGAGGCGGTCGAATCATGGGCGCAGGCCTCCCGTGAGCAGATCGAGCGCTCACTAACTGCTCGACGTGACCGCTTGCGGGCTGAGAGTGAGCCTAGTCAAACTCCTGTTTCTCAGTGGGCATGCTCGCCTTCATAGCCACAGCCGTCCTGATATCCCTTTCGGGGGTCATGGCTCCCGGGCCCATTACCGCGGTCGCTATCGGAAGGGGTAGCGAGGATCCGCACCTAGGCGCATTCCTGGCGATCGGTCACGGGATCGTTGAAATCCCCCTCATGACCGCCGTCCTTTTCGGCCTCAGCCGCCTCCTGCAATTGCCCCACCTCCGGACAGGAATCAGCATTGCAGGCGCAATTTTCCTTGTGATCATGGCCGCGGGGATGCTGCGGCCGCAAGGAAATCCTCCCAAGGTCCTACGGGTTTCGGAGGGATCTCCGCTTCTGCTGGGAGTTCTTTTGACCCTGGGCAACCCCTATTTCTATGTTTGGTGGGGGACCATCGGCGCTAACCTGATCCTGAGTTCGGTCAGCTACGGAACCTGGGGTTTCGTTGCCCTGGCGAGTTCGCACTGGTCGTGCGATCTAGTCTGGGACACTCTCTTGTCCGCAGCTTCCTTCCGGGGGGGGCGATTGCTGGGGAGGCGCTTTCAGAGATTCCTCTTTGTGGCTTGCGGACTACTTCTGGTCGCCTTCGCTGCCAGGCTCCTGGTGCAAGGCCTTCGCGCTTCCTAGGGCCGCGTAAACGACATCAGACTTTGTCGCGTGTCGTCTTGCGGACGCGCCGGAGGAGATCTTTCGAACCCCGGGTGCAGCCCCGGGACGAACCCCAGACGCAGGGTCCGGGGCCGCTTCCGGGGTCCGTTGCGGGGGAACTCTTGGTCCTCACAAACCGGCGTTCCGTCACGTTTCGTTCCGCCGCGTTCAACTGGGGCGGCACTTGGGCTCGCACGAATCCCACCATTTCCAATCCGCATCCCTGTGTCCAGTCTTTTGTACGGGACACTGGGATAGCACCCAAATTCTCCCCCAAGAGGAACCCAGCGCGTATTTGCGCGGCCGTAGCCTCCTGTTTCCTGAAGAGAGATGGTGGATAGAGGGAGCGCGGACTTCGGGCTCGCCCTCGTCCATTTCCGTCTTACACAGCCCCAGACCGAGCCCGGCCGTTTCAAAGCCTTTCTACAGGGAAGAGATCGGGGAGGCCGGGGCCCGTTGGTTGGGTTGCCGTTCGTCTCTGCCGCTCCAATGCGCGACCCAGCCCCTTGCCCGGGTTATAATCACACTCTTGAAAATCGGCACCATGGCGGTGCCTGTGGAGGGCCAAAGGGATAAATGTCATACCTTCCGACGCCGAAATCACACAAGCCCAAGCTCGAGAAACTATCTGCGGCAACTTCCCCAGAACCAACGCCTCGCCTCCCGCGCCCACCCAGTGCGCTGAGCGTTCGCCTGGGGATCGGCGACCGTGCGCTCGTTATCCTGATGATCGCATACCTGGTCGTGCTCGGGGCGATTGCTTATCTGGGCTACAGCCTGACGCGGAACTTGGGGGACCGAACCGTTGGGAATTCGGGGAGCGGATTCTCCCCCGCCAGTGCCGCCCAAGCCTCGGCGTTGCCTCCTGAATCGACACCGGTGGCCGGAAGCATCTCCGGACCGGCCTTCCAGTCCTGGAACGGCGTGGACCGGGTAACGGTGCTCGTCATGGGCCTGGACGTGCGCGTCAACCAGCCGGCCGAGAGCGGTCCTTCCCGCACGGACACGATGATGCTGATCAGTATGGATCCCGTCGCCATGACCGCAGGCGTTCTGTCCATTCCGCGCGACCTGTGGGTAAATATTCCCGGGTTCGGATTTGACAAAATCAACACGGCGTACTTCGACGCGGAGACCTACAAGCTTCCGGGCGGCGGGCCGGCCCTGGCCATGCAGACGGTGGAGCAGCTACTCGGCATTCCCATCGACTACTACGTCGTCCTCGATTTCAATACCTTCACCTACTTCATCGACAATCTCGGCGGTATCGATGTCAATGTGCCCGAAAGGGAGCTCAAGATCCACACCATCTACAATGGAAAGACCTACGACTACCTCCTCAAGCAGGGGATGAACCACCTCAATGGGCCACAGGCTCTCGCCTACGCCCGGGACCGCGACACACCGGGAGGAGACTTCGACCGTGCGCGACGGCAGCAGCAGGTGATCTTTGCCGTCCGCGACAAGGTGCTGCAGCTAAACATGCTTCCCCACTTGATCCTCGAGGCCCCCGATTTCTACAATTCCTTCGCCCAGGGCCTGAAGACCAATGTGCCTCTGAACCAGGCGATTTCCCTGGCCTGGACAGCGAAGGGGATCACGAGCAATAACATCAAGACGGGGATCATCAGCACGGGTCAGCTGCAGTCGCTGACCCAGATCAACGGGCTCGCTGTCGATATCCCCAACTTGGACGCCGTCAGAGCGCTGCGCGACCAGGTATTTCTCTCGCCCGGTGGGGTCGGACCGTCCGCGTCCTCGGCCAACCCCACGCAGGCGGCAGTCCAGGAGGCGGCCAAGATCCAGATCCTGAACGGATCGGGGGTCTCGGGGATGGCTGCTGCGACGAAGGATTACCTCGTCAAGCAAGGATTCTCTGACGCCAATATCACGGTGGGGGATGCCCAGGGGGGCTACGCGGCGAGCCAGGTGGTTGATTTGACCGGGATGCCTTCCACAGTTGCCTATCTCGTGAAGCTCCTGGCGGTGGACCCGAGCAACAACCTGAGCCAGATCAATCTTCAAAGCACGACGGATGTACAGGTGATCCTCGGCGCAAATTGGAGAGTTCCCTCCAGCTAACCTTCGGCTCTTGCTGGGGCCGGGCCCCTTCGGACCCGGTCCTCTCCTCTCGCAGCGTTCGACCGCCCAGGTTCGGCCAAGCAAAGGCCGTCCAAGACGCGCGCCAACAAAATCTCGGGCCGGGACGGGAGTCAAGCTCCCTTTCGGGCTCCTCTTCCTTCCCATCCTGGCTGGACGAAATCTGACGAGGCGCCTCTGGACAAGCCGAGCTCCCGTGCTCGGCAGCCCTCGGCCCTCTACTGCACCGGCCAACTATCGACTGCGCCCGGATGGATTCTGAACCCTGAGGACATGTCCCCCGGAGTTCTCAATTCAAGAGAAGGATGGAATTGGTCCGTGCAAGGAAACGGGGTGCTCCAGCATTCATCGTTTGTGGGAACGTGAACCGACAAGCCGCTGTCCGTTTTCATAGTCGTAAAGGCCGGGAGCCGAGAATTATCCGGGGGCAGCAGCAAATATCGCCGCTCGGTCAGGTAGGGGTGGCTGAACGGGGATATCCATAATGCAAGCAGCACGGCGATCAGGACCAGCAGGCCGCGGTGCTGCTCCTGAAGCCCCGTAACCGATTCGGCTACCAAGACGGCTAACCCCACCATGAGAATCCAGAACGAGGCCAGAGCAAAGCGATAGGCCGGCGCCGTGAAGAACCAAAAGGTTAGTCCCCCCACCGGCAACAGCAGAAGCAGCCACAGGGTCCTCGGTCGATTTGGCCGACGTCGATAATCCAGGGTAGCCAGCGCCACGATGGCCAGGAGGGCCGAGGCTTGCAAGGGCACCGTGATGGAGTTGGGCAGTTTCTGGAACCAAGCCGGAAGCCAGTTGCCGTTCAGGGTGACGGTCCCGGGGGAAACATCGGGGTTGCGAGCGCGGGCCCGTATCCAGTTTTCCTCGTGCTGAACCAGGGGAAGGGGCATTCTCCAGTCAACCGCCAGCGGACCGAAGGTCGTAGGGTAGCCCAGGTATCCGCTGACGACGACGGTGCGAGCCTCCCAAGGAAGAAGAACGGCCGAAGCCGCGACGAGGGGGATCACGAGCGATCCGAAGCGGAAGATCCTGGCCTTGGGGCGCGATCGGATCCCCCAAACCACGAGCGTGAGAAGAATGGCAGCGAGGCCGAGTCCCATAAAGGATTGCTTGGCGGCCATGCCCGCGGCGGCCACAAGCGAGATCCAGAAGACTTGATAGTTGGTCTCGCTGCGCTCGGCTGGCTCAGAGAGAAATCGGATCACCTGGCAGCAGAGCACGACCCCCAACGGAAACAGGCCAACATCAGGAGACAGGCTCGGAAACCTGTCATTGTTCATCAAGGCCAGCGAGGGCCCCAGGAAGAGAGCCAGGAAGAGGTCAGCGGGGTTCACTCTTGCCGATCCGAGCAGAATCCGGCGAATCCCAACCAAGCAGAGCAAAATGAGTGCCATCAACAGCAGGCCGTTAGCAAGTTCGTAGGAATTGTTGTGGAAGGGCCCAAAGTCCAATAGAGCGGCGTAGAGGAAATAGGCGTTGTTGAACGCCAGCCGCGGCTCCAGGTTGCCCAGCCCCGGGAGGATCGGGAAGTTTCGGAGCCAAAGCACGGTGGGCAGGTGGTAGGCCGGAGTATCACTTCCTTGAATCGGACGCATGGCCTCGGTGGAAACCAAAGCCGCGATTCCGCCCGCAACCAACAGTAGGGGCCAGTAGGCCCCCGCCGCCCGTACCCGCTCCACCACCTGCTTGCGGTAGAGCAGCCATCCAGCGAGTCCGGCAGCAGCCACGATGAGGACCGCCGCCCGCCCGATGGGAAACCCTAATTGAAAAATCTGGAGAAACGCGATTTGCGCGGCCCAGCCAAGCCAGAAGGCGTAAAGCAGGTCCTCGGCCCGTTGCACGGGCAAGCCGAAGGCCTTCCGGCCCAAGAGGCCAACGCCGATGAAGAGCAGTATCAATGCGACCCAAGTAACGATAATCAGGATCACCGGGCTGTCTCTCCATTACGGAGACTTGAACGGTCCCCGAAATGTCGGCAATGAGCTCCTGGCCCCCCACTGCCGCCTGGCTTGCCTCCGTCGGGCGTATCGGCCGGGAGAGAAGCCCTAACCGGCGCTCTTCTCCCGGTCGTGGCAGGGCTTGACGAGAACCTTGCAGACAAATACGCGGGTCTCTCGAACCGCCTTGGGAGTGCGAATTGTACTCCAGGGGATAGAGGACGAGTGGGCTCGGCGGGTGAGGCCGAGCGGTGAGGGATCTCTCAAGCTCGGTGCACGGCAAGCCCTGCCGCAAAGGATTTGCAGATGATCCGAGGAGGCGCCTGCATGGCACGCCAGAACGATCGAAAGGGACTCTGTTCGCCTCCCCGGATGAAAGATCAGGCGATCTGCTCGCTCATCGCGAACCTAGGGCCTCTCCCTGACCCAGGCGCCGTTTTGAGGTACGTACGAAGGGGCTTTGTGCACGTCCAGACCGACGATCGTGATATGCTGGTTCATAAGCTGGCACCTCCGTATGTGGACAGGCTCCACTTGGTCGCGGAGTAACCCGCGATCATTATTCACGCAGGTCGCCGGCTCGTCCATTCTATCTTAGGTGTGCGGCAACTTCCGGGGCTCTGCGGAACTTTCGCGAGTTGCGGGCCGCACAGATGGCATGGACTCAAACCGGAAGCGCCAAGGGGGAGAGGAGGGCGATCCCGGCGGGGTCGGGGCAGGGGCGGCCTGTGTGCGGCCGCTGTCCGGGCTCCGCTCCGCACGAGGGGAGGTTCCCGACGTCCAAGGCCAACTTTCCGACCGGTGTGCCACATCTCGTCCTGCTCAACAAGCCTTACCGCGTCCTGTGCCAGTTCACCGACAGAATGGGGAGGCTGACCCTGGCCAGCTTCCTTCCCGTGGCGAAGGTTTACCCTGCGGGACGTCTTGATTATGAGAGTGAAGGCCTCGTGCTCCTGACCGATTCCGGGTGGCTTCAACACCTGATTGCCAACCCAAGCAGCAAGAACCCGAAGACCTACTGGGTTCAAGTCGAGGGCCGGCCTCGTCCCGAGGATCTCTCGCTACTCCTCGGCGGGGTTCAACTGCCAAGCGGAATCGTCCGGGCCCGCGCGGCCGAGATCAATGCGGCGCCCCCTGTTTGGCCGAGGAACCCTCCGATCCGGGAACGTCAATCCATTCCCACTTCCTGGCTCAGGATCACTCTTAGGGAGGGCCGAAAGCACGTGGTGCGGCACCTGACCGCCGCGGTAGGTTTCCCCACGCTGCGCCTGATCCGATATTCGATCGGCCCCTGGACTCTCGATGGCTTGCAACCAGGGGAATGGAGAGAGATCTCTCTGCCCCGGGATTGGGAGCCCGAGGTCGATCGCCCTGCCGCTTCCCGCATACGAGAAGCAACTTGAGCCGATCATTGCATAGCCAAGAACAGGCTCGGGGAAGCTCCACAGCCTCAACTCGATTCCGGAGAACGCTTTCCTTCCCATGGAGATCAAACCCGCCAGACCGGGCCCTGCCAGGCTGGGCTGAAGAGAACCCGGAGGTTGCGAAGCCTTCCGTTCGCGAGACAGCTCCTCTCATCGAGCCCGAGCGGGAGTTTGCGGACCACCGGTGCCCAACGACATAGTCGGCCCACCGGGGGATAGAGTGACGTTCTCTGTCCCCTAAGGGGGACAGCTTCGCAGAGCACGCACACCCCGTTGGGTCACGTTACGCTTTGCCCGCCCCGTCCGGGCGGTAGGAGTAGCTAGAGTGCCAAGAGCAAGATGCAGGATATTTCGGGCCGCATTCACATCGCGGTCGAGCACGAGACCGCAGGCAGGACAGTGGTGAACCCGAATTGCCAGAGTCTTTTCAACCCAATCGCCGCACCCGCTGCACCTCTGCGAGGTGTTGAACGGGTTCACGGCAACCATCCGGCGACCAGCGTCTTCCGCTTTGTACGCCAGCAGCTGCCGCAACTCGCCCGGCCCCGCATCGTGCGACGAGAGGGCCAAATGTCTGTTGCGGTTCATAAACGCGAGAGGC
>JBEKXU010000011.1:0-85640 GCA_049511715.1 Anaerolineales bacterium | reverse complement strand
ACGGCCACGCCTAATCGCTCGCTAGACATATCGAACCTCCTTCAATGGTCGAAGGGCAAGGAAGAACCAATCGATCCATGCCAATTCGTGCACATTGGCTCAGGCAGCCGCGTCAGTTCCTGAAGCTCACTCCGACCTTGGCCGCCTCTGCCAGGATGTAATCCCGCGCCTTAGGGACGAGATCCGCCTTGGTATGCTCGATTATGAGATAGAGATCTGGATCGAGTTGGGCCATACGTGTGAGGTAGACGCCGAAGTTCAGATTGCCGTCCCCAGCATACGTCTCATTCATGTGAATGATCAGGCCGTCTTCCTGCCTTGCGTCCTTAGCGTGGCCGCTCATGATCACGTCACTGAGCAAGTCGAACATGTGGTGCAGGTAGGGTCCGTTGTCCCAATAGGTCGCGTAGGTAATCCAGTTGACCGGATCGATGTTGATCTTGAGACACGGCAATCCAACTGCATCAATTACATCCCTGACCCGTTCCGGCGAATCCAGCGCCGTGAAGGTGTGGGGCTCCACGCCTAGATCTATGCCCACACCCTCGGCTGCCTTGGCGCATTCCTTCAGCGACTGAACCAGATAGTTGAAGCTCCGCCACGTATGATTGTCTTTGTGATCGAACCACATATTCTTGTTCAGGCTGCCACTGCCCACGATGACAGACATGCACCCCATCCAGGAGGCTCGTTCGAGCGAAACCCTCGTCTGCTCGATGCTTGCCTTGCGTACTGCGGCCTCAGGGCTAACGACCTTCTCACATTCATCCCGGCTACACTTCTCGAAGCCAGGAATACCCGGTCCTACGCCGCTGAACCCCAGCTTCTTGATCCTCTGTAGATTCTCCACATCAAAGAACTCAAGACCGAAAAACTCTGCTGGTGAAAGGCCTAGTTTCATCTCAACACCTCCCGTGTGTTGTTTCCGCTGTGCTAGCACACAGCATGATTCCGAATTTGTCCATCATTCTGGCCCTGATTCTCTAGGTTCCACCCCCCAGGCCACGCTCGTGCCGCTCCAGGTACCCTCTCACGCACTCAACTTTGCTTGCAGCGATCCCGAGATATCATTCCGGCGCCACGACATCTGCTTCCAAGACAACGACGACCTGGCCCAACCTGGCGCTCCCATCAGCACCCAGTGCTTTGCACTCTGCGCCCTAGCCCTTCAGCGCCCCACCAGTGAGCCCGATGCCCATATACCGTTGTACTAGGAATGTGAACACCACAACAGGTATCAAGATCGTGGCGCCCGCCGCATACAAGCGACCCCAGAGGATTGTCCTATCTGTAATGAACTCCAGTATCAACGGCGAAACCGTCCTCGCCACAGTCTGCGTCAAGACACTTGAATACAGGAAGTCATTCCACGCTCCCAAGATCAGGAACACGGCCGTCGCCGCCAGTCCCGGGGATGACAGAGGCAGGACTATATTCCACAATACCTGAAGGTGGCTGCAACCGTCTACGGCCGCGGCATCCTCCAATTCGGCCGGTATGTCAAGGAAGAAGCTGTACATCATCCAGATGGTGAACGGCAAGCTGAACGACAGGTAGGCAAACATCATGCCGATATGTGTGTCCAGCAACCCCAGGCTCCGCCATAGGACATAGATCGGCACCAACATTACGACAGGGGGGATCAACCGCGTTAGCAACGTTCCCGCCAGTACCGTTCGCCCGCCCCGTACCTGCCCTCGCGTCAAGGAATAGGCTGCCCCACAACCCAGGACCAGCGACATTATTGTGCTTCCTGCGGCAATTACCACTGTATTGAGTAGGTTTCTCGGGAACTCGCTGCCCCCTCCTGCCTCCTCCGTCGTTACACCTGTCACCTCAGGACCAATCGTCAATCCAAAGACAACCCCATAGTTGTGCAAAGTGGGAACAAATACCCACTTCGGTGGCATCGCGAATGTCTCATCTGGGGTCTTCAGCGATGATGCAAACGTCCAGTAGATTGGGAACAGCGAAAAGGCGCAAAAAGCAATCAGGTACCAATACTGCAGCACCCGCTTGAGGACCTTCTGCCACCGCATCCTGTTCAACCGGACCCCCCCCTTCCACAATCCCGCCGAAACGTAGAAGACCCCATCATGTTCCCCTTACGCTCCAGATCGAATAGCCGCATATGACAAGAGTCAGGACCATCAGAAGGATAGACACCGCTGCGCTATACCCCATCTCGTAACCCGAGAATGCAATATTGTAGATGTATAGGGTTATCGTCGTCGTGGATCGTCCTGGACCGCCATTCGTCAGCGTCAAGACCCTGTCGAATGTCCTCAGCAACTCGTAAACCCGGAAGATCAGGACAACGTTGAAAATGGGACCGAGTTGAGGTAAAGTCAGATAGCGTAACTTCTGCCAAAAGTTCGCGCCCTCGATTGCTGCAGCCTCGAACATTTCCACCGGCAAATTGGCCAGTCCCGCCGAGAGCACCAAGATCACGAATCCCGTGTTCTGCCACACTTCCGAGACAATGAGTAACACCATCGCCAGTGTTGGATCCGTGAGCCAGCCGATCTTTCCAATGCCAACGAGCATCGTGAAGTAGCTGAACACCCCAAAATCATAGTTAGCCATCATGCCCCATATTGCACCGATGACCACGGGAGTCAGCATGATCGGTATCGTCGTAATGGTACGGACAACATTCCGTCCAAATCCTATGTCGTGCAGCACCAACGCGGTTCCAAAGCCGATAAGCATCTCCAGCCCCAGTGACACTGCAGAAAAGATGAGTGTCACTCTCAAACTGTTCCAGACCTGCTCGTCTGAGAGCATGTTGACGAAGTTCTGCAATCCCACGAAGTGGGGCGGTGAGATCAGGTCGTAATTGGTCAGACTCAGGTATCCAGTGGTGATAAGAGGGTATATGAACACGCCGCCAATGACGATCAGGGCAGGCCATAGAAGTAGATTCCAGAATAGACGATCTGACGTCCAACGCCGCCGTTTTGCCATAGAACTACGCCTCCCCGGGTGCACGTCCGTTTCTCTTAGGCGTGCACGGGGCTGACGCTATCCTATGCACCCCGTCCCATTGCGAGTTGCCTCAAGACGCGAGGGGAAACTGGCATGCCCCTCGCGTCTATCGTTGGCGGGCAATGACCTGACGGATACCCGAACTGAAGTCCCGCTACGAAATTTCTCCCTTTTGCTTCAGGTAAGCCACTGACTCCTGTGTCGCTTTGTCCATCGCTTCCTGAGGCTTGAGGCTACCTGTTAGCACGGAATTCAGGTATGGCCCTAGGATATTCCTCTCTACGTAGTCCACGCTCGCGAAGGCCTCTTGAGGATGATAGGTAGCTAATCCTGCCAACATCCCCTCATATTGGGGGTTCGCCTTCAGCACTTGGGGATCGGTCAGCAATGAGGAGCGGCCCGAATCGCCGCCACCGGCCAAGCAATAGGTGCGGGCAACCTCCTTCGAACTGAACCAAGCGCAGTAGGAGAAAGCCGCCTCTTGTTGCTTAGAGAAGGCGGAGACGCCATTTGCAAACATCGAAGGCCAGCAGCGCAACACGGCGGGTCCCATAGCCGCCTCGTATGGCCAGTTACAGTAGCCCAACTTGCCCGCCGTAGTTGGTGACGTTGTCGCGTCCTCGAGCTCTGGCGCCCCGGAGCTCCATTGCAGCATGTAAATGCCTGCATTCTGCTGCATCGCAGCATTTATCTCAGCAAATCCATACCCGAGACAACCCTTACTCATCAGCCCCTCGTCAAACCAGCTCTTCAGATCTGCCACCGCCTGAACGCTTTGTTCGCAGTTGAAGTTGGGTACTGTCTCGCCCTCGAGGTATACCGGCGCCCCATACGACCAAGCGTTCTGCAGATAGACAATGAAGAGCTGTTCCGAGCTCAGCGGGAAGATGAGAGGATACATCTTGCCTTCCAGGTTGTCGGCCTTGATGGCTTTGGCTCCTTGCCGCGCATTATCAATCAATTGCGACCAAGACCAGCCCTCAAGCGGGGGGGTCTGCAGCCCATACTTCTCTACGAAATCCTTGCGGTAGAACATCATGTCAGCGTCCGCGCCCTGAGGGAACTCGTACAGCTTACCGTTGTACGTCATCAGGTCACGTATAGCTTTTGGCCAGTCATTGACATCGAAGATCGTGGCGTCGAACAGATCAGAATTCCCGAAGAAGTCTGACACGGGCGTTAACCAGCCACCGTCCACACACAGCTTGAGACGGTTGCTGCCGACACTGACCACATCCCAAGCACTCGACTTGGACTGGAACATTGTAACCATCTCGCTAGTCCAGAGGTCTACCGCGACGGGCTGAACTTGCATCTTCAACGTACCCCGCGTAGCGGCTGCGAACATGCTAGCCAGGCGAGCATTCGCCTCCTGCTCAGGCCCGGCCATGATGCCCATGGTGAGATTCCCCGAAAGGCCTCCCTTGGCCGCCAATGGAATCACGCTCGCCCCCAAAGGCAAGGGAGTGGCTGACGCGGCAGGTACTGCAGTGGCCGCTGCGGTAGTCGCCACACTGCCTGGCGTCGGAGTTAAGCCAATCGCGCCCGCACAAGCGTCCAATGCGCCAACACCCATAACCGCGCCCATGACCTTGAGCGCGTCACGCCGCCCAATCTTTCGTCCGCCTGTGGCCATGTCTTCCTCCTTTTAGGCCCTCACTATGTGAACCGGGAATGCTATCCATCGTCCCTGATCATGGATCGCACTGCATACCTCTGAACCACCCATTTACAGACCAAGGGGACCTATATTCCATGACCTTATGGCCTTTGGAAACGATCTCCACACCGCCCTCCGCAATTCATCCACACGCTATCCATCGACTCTGTTCGCTTCAGATGAGCCAGTTTCATTGTGTAGGCCGACATGCCGGCTCTAGAGTAGACTTAGCAGCAATCGTCGCCTCCTTCCTGAATCTTGGGACCGACGGAACTTGAGCTAGTTTGTGGTCCGCAACATTCGACCCCCTCCTCCCTGCTCAATCTCGCACCAACGGCACCTAGATGAAAGGTTGTGTCCCTCGCTACGCCCTTCGCAATTCGTCTCAGGGTGATTGCAGCTTTAGAATCCGGCCACCCCGAAACTCTCATTCGCAAAGGCCTGATCGATTTTGGTCATATTATGCATCTTTGTCGATTGAATGTCAATAAATCGCCCCCTTTCATGCAGATCGTAACCTACGTGGGGGCCGTTCGCTGCTATCGGATTAATTGTATTAAAGCGCCGCCCCACCGGCCGAACTTTCCCCATTCGGGGTTGAGTAACAAGAAAGCAGGCCAAAAACCCATGTTTCTCGAAAAGGTCTGCATCACACGATCTTGCCTGGACAGATGAGATTTCCGGCGGAGGTTGGGGTGGAAGCTGTAATTGCAATTGGGCCAAGAGCAGTAGATGTGGCTTTTCCGCTGTTGTATATCGGGACATTCGCAATTCGCGGCCATCCGTCGTGGGGACATAGATATCCACCATCTGGATTTGGCGCATCTGTTCCCAAATGGAGCGCGGGGTCAATCCCGGCGCACGGGTCTTCGCCATCTGCCGCAGCGTGACATGCAGGCAGTAGGCGAGAAAGGAAATGAAGATGTGCGCTTCGATCCGGCTTTCGAGCCGATGGTGGATCGGCCGGATGGCCAGATCCCCCTTTAGGTTGCGAAACGCCTCCTCCACTTCCGTCAGCGTCATGTATTGGTTCCACAAGACCGTGGGGTCGTGGGCCGACTGCTTGGTTCGCAGCAGGTAGCGGCCATCCCGGCTTTGGAGGCGACGATATCTCCCGAGTTGGATCCGCCAATGGAACGTGTGAGCATTGATTGGCTCACCCAGGGCTCGGAGGGTGATCTCGATCAAGCGCGCCAAACTTCCCGCTTCCTTTTCTGCGGCGCCAATCTTTTTCAACAACCCATCCCGGTCGTTGGTCTTCGGGTAGCGCAGCTCTTCCAGCCGGTACAACAAAGCGAGCGGCTTCGGAGACGAATGCCTCGCTCCTTCAACCTCCACTCGCCGCTCTCGGCCGGGACATACACTTCCCCGTCCGCTGGCAGGACCTTCACGCGCACATTGGGGCGCACCCTCTCCCAGGGGAGGGCGGATAACTCCACTTCATCGCGCGTCAAATGGCCTCGCGGAGTTCCCCCCGGCCTGGCCTCCGGGGCAGGCACCAGGTAGCGGACGGGAATCTCGGCCTCCCGCATTTCCACCAAGACTTCCTCGGTGAGGGATCCCGCGATCCATAATCCATACCCGTTCGGCCTTCCCATACCGTTCCGCGATCCGTTTCAGCCTGCGGCCGCTAGGCAGCATATCGCGCAAGGTCTGCTTATCTTGCATATTCCCCCGGAACCCGCATCTGGGGTTCCATCACCACATCAATGGAACGGATCCAGACCGCTTTTTGGCTATGGTTGATCTCTCCCAAATACAGCAACGTCCGTTGGCTCGAACGTCCGCCCCGGCCACGACGGCTCTCAACGATCCGATAATAGCGATGATCCTTGCCATCCTTGCGCCGTTTGGATTCTGCCAGAAACATGATCCCATTCTCGCAGAACTCAAACGGCAATTCAAGAACCAAGGTCTGCACTACAGCCCAAAACGAACAAAAGCCGAAGAACCCTCGATGTTCCTCCGGTTGAAACGTCGAAATTGGTCAATATGACGCGCGAACAGGAAAGGTCAGGTTGGAGCAAGCGGGGCCACGGCGAGGAAGAATCATCGCCTTTCCGGTACTCCGTGAACTACACCACAGCTAACGGCGCGCGGTATGAGTCCGAGATCCCCCCAAAACACGCCGGACGGGGTCTACAGCCACCAAAGCATGTCATGACATACTTGGAGCTCTATCGCATGGGGTTAGCGATCGCGGCAATCAAGGCCTCGAGGCGCAGACGCTCTTTGAGAATGTGCAGGGGATGGACATGTCGGCCCGGCTTGGAGTTGTGAGAGGGGTTGTGAAGGTGTTCTGTCACCCCGTTCGTCATGTTGATGAAGTCTTCGATCGCATTGATTGGGACAGTGGTGAAGCCTCAGCAGTAATCGCTCTGATCGCAGCACAGGTCCATGTGCACGCCCAACTGGCGAGGCAAAACATTTCGTACGGCAGTAGGTGCAAGGGCAACATGAAATCAAAAGACCCCTGACACTCAGGTGAGAGCTGTTTCAAGTTAGGCCAGCGTCCTAGCAATTTGCTGAGTCTGTCTCGATGTTGCTCCGCTCGCGAGGTCTCCAGCGGACAAAGGGCTCCTTTGTCTGTTAGGCATCGTGGGCATTGTCGGCTGCGTAGACACCACCTCACGGGAACCGAGAGCCCTTCCAGTCAGCGGATATGGCCTACTGACAGATACTGGCTCCTGATCAAGCGGCTTACCCATCTGACCTTGGCCAATGAGGTCGCGGTCATGCACGACGAGTAACCACCCATAGCCGATTGAACCTATCCAACTACTCCTCCTTGGGGTTGCCCAGTCCCCAAGCCAGGAACTCCGCACAAGTGAAACTTGCGCACGCGGCAATCATGGCCTTGGGCTATTTGCCGGCATCTTAGGAGGCTACCACGTGGTCAAATGCATCCGGATGCTTCGATCCATCGTCAAAGTAGGCAACGGGCTGTGGCACTTCGAGCTCGCACCTAGCCTGCAAGAGGGACACCACGGTTGTCAGCCGCACCTTGGCGCCAAGTAATAGCACCGAGCGTGACCTGTCGATCAGCTGGTGGAGCGCCACATGTACTCCCCACGCCAGTGGGCGTGGCCTGTCCTACTTCTCCCAGGGCCAAGAGCCGACAGGGGTTTTCCAAAGGATTGTGACTTGCTGTGCGACCTCTACATGTAATTCCGGGTAAATGCAGTTTGCATATGTACCTGCAGAACGACCCAGGCCAAGGTCGATACCCAAAGGGATTGCACCAACTACACTATCTATTCCACCGAGAAAGTCTTCCAGAGAGTATTCTCGATCAGTAACCCATCCGGAAACCTTTTCGAGTCTTCCTTGAGCAGGAAGCGGTCTAACATCCATCACCCGTGTCATTCCCGGTGGCACCCAACATACGCACCCAGTTCCGGCTGGTACTGTTACGTCCTCAAAAAGAACCACTACCGGCTGGAGCTCGTGGATGGAACCCGCTTTGTTTCGTGCGTGAATGATTAACACCGCATTTCCGGGGTCTCCATACGTCATTGTCCCGACTGCGGCTAGATCCCCATCGTATTCGAAGTACTCGCGAGGTATATAGACTCCAGAACGGCCCAGTATGCCTCCGACCTCGCCTGAGGAAAAACCGCCGCCGATAAGATCAAAAAAATAATTTGGCGAGTCAGGGTCATAAGGAACCTCCGTGGGGTGCTCAAGCAGGTAAATGTATTCTGAAGGGGAAAACTGTATGAGCAGTTTCTTGTCGACAACCTCCTGTTTATGTGTTTGTTCCCAGTAGACCATGCCCCAGAGGGAGGAGAGCTCTTTGTCTATGCCGGGGAGGTTTTCGATGAAGTCTTGAGATATGCCTTCTTTTCCGAGAAAGGCCCACCTGGTCTTGTCTAAAAAGTCCTTGTAATCCTTCCACTCCGCATCGGTAGCTGAAACAGGGTCTTTGGCTACGATGAGGTCCTGTTCAGGCCAGGTTTCGGGCTGAAAGATGTCATACTGGCTGTTGCCCAGTTCAGGGGTTGCTGTTGGTTCAGATCTTTGTGGCGGTTCCACTATGGGAGACCGTTCGATAGTGGAAGAAACTATCTGAACCGTCGGGGTTTGTTCTTCCGGGATGGGACCACTGAGAGGTTTTGTGGCTTCTATGCAGGCCGTAACAAGTAGGCTCAGCCCGGATGCTGCTGCTAGGGTATTCTTTCCTCCCATTCTGGCAAGAAACTCGCCAACTCCATCCAGAACCTTACTCTCAAACTTCCTGAGGGAGCTCTTCTCTCTCGTGTCCAAGTTAGGTTCTCCCCATTACCACCTCAGCCTCGGCCATGTCCACGTGTACTGCTAGAGACAGGGTTTCGTCGAAAGAGCCTTTGAATTCTTCAGGACAAGAATCTAATATGAGATCCTCAACGGGTATTTGGGAAAGGGCCTCAGTGGGATCATCGTCAGGAACTTCTCTATCCAGACTGGAGCGGCCGCTGGGCCAAACATTACCATCGTATCGGAATAATAATCCAAGGCCTCCCTGAAAAACCGCGCCCCACTTCTGGAGCCTCTAATGTTTCGCCTAACAGCCTTCTCGGCCGAGTCTTCTTCCATTTCATCTCTCATTCATTGTAGCGCTACCTAATCCACAGGGAAATGCAATGCGCTTTCCTAACGAAGTCCCTTCATGTTCCCCGCGCGAGTCGGGATGGGCCGCCACGAAAATGTCACGCGGAGCGCTGCGTGGTCGGCTCATTCTTGGGATTCACTTGTCACAGAGTACCCGTACATGTTCCGCCTTACTTTTCCTACGTCTCTACCTTACTCGCGCCACCTCCGCCACCGAAATGCCAAACTCCAGAATGACCGAAGGGAACAGCCGCTCGAGGCTGGCTGACACGACCGCCTCCATCATGCGATTTGTGTCGCCGATGATGGTCCCAGTTACCACTGCGTGGATCTCCTGAGCCGAGAGGTTCGCCTGTTCCAACTGGCGAATGTCCGCGCCTCGGCCCACGCTTGCCCGGCCACAACCATCTGTCCTGTGTCGTTGAAGACCGGGCGATCCATCTCAATCGCGGCTGCGGGTGCGGCTGCACCTGCAACCTTGGCGACCTCCGACATGTCGAAAGGGCGCCTGCCGACTTCGGTGGCCAGCGCGGCAAGTGGCAGCAAGACTAGTGCGATAACCAGCGCCCAAAAGGTCATCAAATGCCCGGGCAATCGCCTCTTATCAACCTCCGCTTACGACCCCTCCTGCCTAAACATCGACTCGGCCGAGACCGCAAATGGCCCCGATGGGGGACCGGGGTTGGTTTCTGCCAACCGACCGCTCAAGTTCAGGGTCTGCGCGCTACGTGTGCGGGGAGTGCTTCCCTCTAATCCTCCCGGCGCAAGGACGCTCACATCCGGATTCTCCACAAGCGGGTTGGTTTCGAGCGGGCTCCGGTCAACGATCACAGTACAGCACGCGCTATATTCCTACGCGATTCTCTCAATCCGCGCTCCCTTCCTCGCCGCGGCCTGGACAGGTTGCACACGGAACACTGCCATGTCCAGGTTGACTACTGGAACCATCACCAGGCCCGCGATCGGGATAGAAAGTACGACGACGATTTGGCATGAGTTCGCCAGGGCAAGTTCTATTGAAGCTCTTTACACGTCCCACCGTGGTCCGAAGCCCAACGCTGTCTGCAAACGGTTCCTGTGAGGCGCGGGGAGAGAATGCCTTGATGACCTGCCGGTTGTCGAGGTCAGGCACCTTCAGTCCGTAATCAAGGATTACGGCAAATGCTTCAATCGAGCACGGCCGCACCAGAGCAGTTCAGAGGGAATCGAGCCCGAGCCGTCCGGAACTGATGATAGCTCATCACAGTTCCCGCGCTCAATGGATTGCTTACGCCTACAGACGCGATATCTCAGCCGGGAGGGCCACAAACAACTCTCGTACCGGGTTTTTCGCGTGGCACAGTTCACAGGAAGTTGAGACACATCCGATCGAGGCGACTCGCCATAGGAGGTTCTCTCGAGAGACCACCTCCACTTCTAAAGTTAGGAACCAGCATCCACCAGGCCTGGTACTGGACGTCGCCTTTCTATGCGCGCAGCCAGGAAGATGCTGGCTTCATATAAGATGCTCAGCGGGATCATGACAGTGAGCGGCGCCACGATCGGGTCCGAGACCGGGGTGATGATCTCGGCGAAAACAAAGAGGGCGAAGTACGCGATGCGTCGCTGTTTCTTCAACAGGTTGGAATTGAGGATCCGCAGCTGGACCAGGAGGAGAATAATCGTCGGGAGCTGAAAGGCCAAGCCGCACGCGAGTAGGAAGAAGGTCACAAAGGAGATGTAGTCGTCTGCGTCGGGGAGGAATTGGACTTCGCTGGGAATGAGGGCCACCAACACACGGATCATGCCCCACAGCAGGTAAAAGCCAAAGGCGGCGCCCAGGAGGAAGAGGATGAGCGACCCGCCCAGGAGGGGAAAGATGATCCTTCTTTCGTTCGGCAGCAGGCCGGGGGAAATGAAACTGTACACCTCGTAGGCCCAGACCGGGAAGGAGATCACTACGCCCGTGTAAAGGGCAAGGCGCCACTTGATCATGAAACCGTCGAGCAGGCCAAAGGCTCGCAGTTGGAGGCCGCCGGAGGGCAGCAGCAGTAACTTCAAGATGGGGTCCGAAAAGAAGAATCCTACTGCCGTGACCAAAAGGATTGCCGCCACAGAGATCAGAAGGCGAGTGCGGAGCTCCTCCAAGTGCTCCAGGAAAGTCATCCGCTTTTCAGCCACGGAAGCTCACCGTGTATCTCCAATACCCAGTTCTCGGGCGCGGCGGTCCGATCCTGGCAACGGGCAAAATCCGTTCTACGCCACTAGTTGCGCCCCACACTTGCTGCAGAAGCGAGCTCCGGGAGGATTGGTGTTACCACATTGAGTGCAATAGGGACCAGCGGGCGTCGAGGGCCCCACCGGACCGCTGGTGGGCGCCGAGGTGGAAGCGGCGCTTGTGAGGGTCGAGGTGGTGGGAGCGCTCGGATTCTGTTTCATTTCCTCGCGGAAAGATTCCGTCATCTCCTTGGTCCCGTTGCGGAATTCTCTGACAGCTCGGCCCATTCCATGTCCGATCTCAGGAAGCCGTGAGGGCCCAAAAACCAGCAGAGCCACGATAGCAATCACGATCAGGTGCCACGGCTGCAATCCAAATGGCATGGTACCCTCCCATAGTATCCTCAGCCGACAGCAATGCTATCCAAGAATGATTATACATCATGCCAGTTAGGGTCTCCCCTTGTTCTGGCCGAAAACCCCTTCGGCCCGACAATAGACCTCGATCGCACCGGGACTATTATCCGATCGTGGGTTTTAGTCGTCGGCCGGAAGCCTTTTCTACTTGTCTTCCCTCATCCACCGGTTTATCCGACACACGCACCCCGAATTGGCATCTCCGAAACTGGCTTCCCCCCATCTTCCCCGGCCATCTCTCTATTCTGTCCCCCTTGACTCTGCCCTCAACCTCGCTCGCACTAATTCCCAAACTCCTCGCTGAAAACACCCCCCTCCGTCAGCAACTCGTCACCACCCACCGTGAAGTTGGCAAGCGACGGGTTCACCCCAGCCGATCGCCTTTGGCTCGTTTTACCCCCCAGCATGGGCTGCAGTTGGGAGGAGGCCCTTCTGATCCTCAAGCTCGACATGCTCCTGCGCTGGCACTCTCAGGGCTTCCGGCTGCTCCGGCGCTTCATGTCCTGCGGCCGGGGCGGGCGCTCCAGGGTAGGCCGCCAAACCATCGCTCTGATCCAACAGATGGCCAGGGAGAACAGTTTGTGGTGAGCAGAATGCATCCAGCGAACTCATGAATCTCGGCATCCGGGTTGCCGAGGCCACAATTCAGAAGGACATCCGCCGCGCAGGGGCCCACCCCACTGGGCCAGAATTGGTCAACCTTCCTCAAGAATCACGCCGAGATCCCCTGGACTTGTGACTTCCTCCCGGTGATCGACCAGTTCTTTCGGCAGATTTACGCTTTCTTCATCATCGAACTCGGTTCGCGGCGAGTCCTTCATTTCGCCGGCTCCTCTCTCCCAACTAACGACTGGGTAGAAAAGTAACTTTCGGAGGCAACGCTTCATGACCTAGCCCCACGCTTCCTGATCGCCGGCCTGGACCGCACACACGGCAGCCATCTCGCTCGAGGTAAGCTTCATTGAGATCCCGAAGAGCCCAACCGCAATCCAATGGCCAACGCAGGCTGCGATCGATTCTTGGAGCGTGAAGAGAAGATGCCTTGATGACGTGGTGGTTGTCGGCGACAGGAAACTTCATCGGGTCATCAAGGAACACGTCGAATACTGCAATCGAGCACGGCCACACCAGGGGACTGGGCAGAGGACCCCTTGGGATCATAGCTCAGTCAGGTCGCCCATGGCGGGGAAAGCTCGTCACGGTTCCAGTGCTCGGTAGATTGCTCCACGAATATAGGCACGATGTGTCAGCCGGGAGCTTTCGGCAATCTCGGGCAGGGGTCTTCGGCCACAAGCCAGCGAGCGGAGGCTCACCAAGTCCACTCGCTTGATAGGACAACCTACCAAGCCGTGCTGCAGTCCCTTGATGCGTCCGAGGGTACCAAACGCAAGCTCCAGTATCTCTTCCATTCCCTCAACCCGATCAGCCTCACGCGGGACTTGGACCTGCGCCTGGAGGCCGTCTGGCCCTGGCCGTGGGTAGCAATTCTGGATGAGCGAACGAATGCCCTTCGGTGGCATTTTCCGGATGAGCGAAAACGGCCGAAGACATCCATTCGCCCTCCAGGAACATGAGCATGTCTAGCAGGGGCGCCGCAATCATTTTCCGTGTCTCATGGGCACATGTTGTGGGCGCGCCCTGGCCTAGTCCGCCAGGCTTGCCCCTGCCTTGGTCGGGCCGATTCTGGCTCCGTGTAGGGTTCCCCCGAAACTCGCACCTCGGGTTCTTGCCTAGTGAGCACCCAGAAAGTTGCCTCAGAGGAATGTGGGGCCACCGCACGGATCGCGACTGAGTGGCCTTTCTTTCTCTGGATTCGGTCGTAGAGTCGCAAGACATGCTTGCGCTTCCAGCTCGTCTTGGCATGACAGAGTGCGACAGAAGTAGCGGCTTCGATGAAGGTCCACCTCATGTAGTGGTTAGCCTCCAGGGGCACTCGACCGTAGTGGACCTTGCCGCCGCCCTGGCCTGGTCCGCCAGGACAGGCTGGCACTCACCTTGGAAGTGGTTCCGATGTAGCGGGCGAGTTGTTCGGGTGAGTGAAAGCGCTTGATTGATCCCATCTCTCATTCGATGACGGTCGCCAGGAAATTACCCACACCCGCAAGAGTCTTGAACAGCTGCATGCTGGCAGTGGTCTGAATCTGCTCGCACGTGCGACTTCCCAGGACCCGAATTAGGTCGTTGAAGTCGCCCACAAGCTCGAACTCCTACGCCAGGGAGCGGATGGCCTGCGGTGGCAGGGATTTGGGTCCTCCCTCGAGCCAAATGCGGCCTTTCTTCGAAAAGAGATCGTTGATCTCTTTGTCTTTAGGCGAGAGAGCGTACTTGGCCAGGGTGGCGTGGATCCGGTTCTTGAAGGCCGTTCGCATCCCTGACAGGGCTATCCGGGTTCGAGGGAGTTTCTGTTCATCTCTCACTGAGCCCGGTGGCACCCACACCACCGGTAGGGTCCCACTGCGGAGAAGGGTCGCCAAACCAGCCCCGTCTTGGTCGTCTGTCTTCCCAACGTAACCCATCATGATCTTGGCCTCGGCGGCATCAGTGAGTAGGGGTTCGCAATCGGCAGCTTCAATTTCGTCGGCAATCCAGTACCAGTTCCCAACCCTTTCGAGTGCTACCGGTGTCTCCTCTGGGAACTAGCAAAGGTATTCCTAAATGGCACCCCGCCAATCCTTTCACTCTGTTCCGGCCGTGAACGCCCCCCTGTTGGTCCTGAACCCCAAATAATCCGCATGCTGTCCGCCTGACGGCGGACAGGCTCCACCTCCTGAGGGAGTGATTGCCCTCACGACGCAATCTACCCAGTGGAGCATCGCTTTCATACGATCAATCCCATATAAGCGACCACTCTTTAGGAGGGGCAACGCGGATTCGCCGGTCACTCGTCACTTTTGCATTGGATCACTCCGCCGTATAATCCGACTACCAAATGAAAGCGAGAGGAGGCGCTCCATGGCTGGGGTCACATACGATCACGTAACCAAGCGGTTTGACAAGGTGCTCGCTGTAAATGATTTGTCTCTTCAGGTTGAGGACCGCGAGTTTCTGGTGCTGGTCGGTCCCTCAGGATGCGGGAAAACCACCGCCCTGCGCTGCCTGGCCGGTCTGGAGGAAATCGATGAGGGAACCCTCCGAATCGGAGACCGAGTGGTGAACGACATCCCCCCCAAAGACCGCAACATCGCGATGGTGTTCCAGTCCTACGCCCTGTATCCCCACATGTCGGTCTACGACAACATGGCCTTCGGCCTGAAGCTGAGGAAGGTCCCCAAAGCCGACATCAACCGCCGAGTCAAGGAAGCGGCCGAGATCCTCGGCCTGACAGACCTTCTCAACCGCAAGCCCAAGCAGTTGTCCGGCGGTCAGAGGCAACGGGTGGCCGTGGGGCGCGCCATCGTCCGCCAGCCGCTCGCCTTCCTCTTGGACGAGCCCCTTTCCAACCTGGATGCCAAGCTGCGCGTTGAGACGCGGGCGGCATTGTCGAAGCTGCACCAGCAGTTGCAGACGACTTTCATCTATGTGACCCACGACCAGGTGGAGGCCATGACCATGGCCACGCGCATCGCGGTGCTGCGGGACGGTATCCTCCTGCAGCTCGATACGCCTCAGAATGTCTACGAACGGCCCGACAACGTTTTTGTGGCCGGGTTCATTGGGTCTCCCGCCATGAATTTCTTCGACTGCAAGCTCCAACGCGCCGACGGAAAGATCCTCCTGGATTGCGGAGGGTTTGCGGTCCCGATGGCTGGGGAGGCACTTGCTCGCTTCGAAAAATACGTTGGCCGAAACCTAGTCTTTGGCATACGACCCGAGCACGTGCATGATCCGCAGTTCACCCCGCGAGATATCGTCGCGGCCCCAGTCGAGGCCCGGGTCGAGGTCACTGAACTCATGGGGAACGAGACGTACTTGCACTTGCTCGCCTCGGAGAAACCCTTCATTGCCCGAGTGGATCCTCGCACGAATGCCAAGATGGGGCAGAGCATTTCCCTGAGCTTGGATATGCGCCACGCCCACCTTTTCGACCGGGAGACCCAACTGGCGATTCGCTAGCCTCAAGATGGTCCGCGCGGATTAACTGACACACGTACACTCGTTGGCTTCTTGGCGCCGCCCCCGGCTGAATACCTGGGGCGGTGCCAAGCCTGGTCTGTGACAAGGAAAAGGCCCATGACGGACTTCCGGGCAATGCAACAGCTCGCGATCGAATCTTTCTTCAAGCCCTGTCCTGGCCAAAAACCCCGTTCGTCCGAAAATTGGCCCCAACTGGACGCTCTTATGATGGATTCTGAGCAATTCCGGGAACTCCTTGATCAGCCCAGATGAGCCCTCTTGCGGGGCAGGGCGACAACCACCAATATGACGATCGCCACGGGACCCCAGACAGCACCGTAGAGACGAATTACAGGTCCCATGACACCTGGCCACAAGATGAACAAAGTCAAGCCAATGACCACGAGAATGGCAAGATTCCTAATGAACCCAATCAGAAATGACATTGGCCTCCTCCGTGATCCGCCTTACCCCGCGACCTTGGGTGCATCGACGTGGAATTCTTGTTATTGCCCCCCTTCACGCTGGGACTTCAGGCATTCCGAGATGGACCCATTCGACCGGTCTTCAGGGCGCGCCGAGCTCGCCGCGCGATCTCAAGCAGCGCAACAACAGCGTAGACGGGGCGAAGTCGAAAAGGACGGAATTGGTCCGAATGCAAGGGAAGTGCACACGGGGCGGTAGCTCTGCCTACTCTGGAAACGACTCACGGGGAGACAGAGGGCTCGCCAATCCTCTGAATCTCCGGCGCTTCGGCGAGTCCCTTGACGTAAAGTCGACTGGTCAAGGGGTAGGGTACTATTCTGATGGGCCAATAGGAAAATGCAGGCGGTCGCTGCCATGGTACGCCGGCTGGTCCACCATTTTGAACTCCCGTCCCTGAAGGGAGACTCCTATCACTTGAGAGACAAGAAGTTCTTCGACGACCGACCCAAGTCCATCGCACAAGCGCCCTTGGGTTGACTACGCATGTGGCCCACTCTTCACCCGGTGAACATCATCTACTTTTCGACCGGAGCTGACACTGCGGCCTGCTCGTTCCTGGTTTCTATGTTGGGGCATACCCCTTTCCAACTCAAGATCCACTATCCCCGTGACACAGTCACATCGACCGTCTTGCCGGTACCTGCACTCTTGGATGACGTCAACGGCTACAGCGAGCTGTTGTCCTGGGATAAGGCAGAGCCGTCCAAGGCCAAAGGGTGGAAAGTTACTGGAGATCCGACAAGATCAGAGAGCGGGTGCACCTCAAGTGAAAGCGCAATCGAGACCGAAAATGTCAGACTTCGTCTTCGGGCCGACAACCAGCGGAAGAAGGAAAGACACGGCTTCAAGGGAAATGGAGGGGATTGGCAACCATCGTGTTCTCTGACGCAGTCAGAAATGCTGGCAGGCCGTCAGTAACCTATGTCCTGGCACGGTCAACACATCCCTGCATGACAGCGAATCCGAAAAGTGACTTGGCGGGTGCCCCAACACGAGAACGCACTAGCCACGAGGAGGGTCGCCCAGGAGGCAGGTCGCCTGCGCCGGAGAAGTCCTTAACCGGGCGACATTCATGTCGATAGGTCCAAACGTGCTTGCTCCGTGCCCCCCGCCTCTATACTATGAGGTATCAGTGGACCTGGATTCACTGCGCCTTATGGGTGGACACGCCTGGAGCGATTGGTTCCAACCAGGCCGGATCCGTAGCGATGAATGCCACTTTGGCGCCTGAGGCGGACTGCTGTGGCGCTGAGTGCCGGCTAGTTGGTTCCTGGGAAGAGTGCCCTTAAGTCCTTGGCGATCCGCTGCCCTAGTTCTCGGATCTGTCTCATGCTTGCAGAAGATGAGGACCATTTGCTTACCCAGTTCTGCGACCTCCCCCACAGGTACCATTTGCTTGTTCAGTGTCTGCCATCGGCGCTCTGTCTCGATCAAGCGCCGTTCGGCTTCCATGTTCTTCCTGAGCCCGTCAATAGAGTGATCCTAGTTCTCTCCTTCTTGGACGCAGCGAGTAGCAGCGCTAAGCCCGTCTTGCACAACTCGGAATCGGCGCTGTCTAATCCACGCTCGATCATTGCAACGTCCTTGAGGATGACCGAGGGATCCTCAACGCCCCCCGTTTTCTCAAGTTCATCTGGATCCTGTTGGATCCTTAGTTCAGTCAGGGCGATCTCGCACTTCAGGTCAATCGCCTTGGGGTTCCCTACTGCCCGACGATATGCAGCATGGAACCTGGCAGGTCCAGAGTATTTGCCGTGTTTCGCGGGCCGTCCGCCCGCCCCTCCATGTGACCGGCACACGGTCATCCCCTTCATCGGCATCCGGTCACATTGGCGGCCGTTTCTCCCACTCCAGGCACGGCACCGAGGCTGTCCCTCCCAGCGATGGCCGGCTTGGAAGACTCCCTCGGGCTCGAAATCCAACGGCCTAGGAACGCGAGGCGGTGGCACGAAGGCTTCGGTGGGCATCATGGGTTCAGTGGGCATCATGGGTATCCTCTCATACCATGATGATGCCTGAAGTGCCCAGAAATTGTCAGCACATTTGCACCTACTCGATGCCCCGGCAGAACTGCTATCCGGCCTGGCATGAAGTGCCTCTTCAGCACGAGGTTGTGGGTTGGAGCTCCACACGGCCCACCTGCCCGGAAGTCAGTTTCCAGATTGGGCTGGTTTCCAGGAGAACACTCTCAAGGAGATGCTCCATTCACCTGCCCGAGGACAGCGATAGGAGGTTCTCCGATTTCGCAACAGCAAATGCTTCGGCAGGTTGAGTCTGTCAACCTGGAACTGTCCCCGCTCCAAACCGCCCTCGAAGATTTCTACCTCCGCCGTCGGGCCATGCGATGGACACCGTCGACGCTCACTTACTACTGGTACAGCGCCGGCACGTTCGTCACCTGGCTCCAGCTCCGCAACTTCACGGATCCGAAAGAAGTGGCCGCTGCCCGGGTCCGGAAGGGGATCGGCCCGCAAGCCGATCGACTGAAAGACATGTCACTTCACGCCCGGGCGAGAGGCGGGCGGACTTTCGTGAGGTTCCTTCACGACAAGGGGTACATGCACGGAGCTCGTCAGGTTCGCCATGCCCCGCCTAGAGAGGCGGCGCCTGCGCTCTCTGGAGCCCTAGGCGGTCCGCCGGATTCTGGACGCCTCCGATGTCCGGAAGAGGGCGATCGTCTTGCTGTTCGTTGACAGTGGGATCCGCTGCTCGGAGCTCTGCATTCTGAACTGGGGGGACGTGAACCCAGAAACGGGGGAGCTCAGGGTGAGGGCCGGCAAGGGTCAGAAGGACCGCACGACGGGGATCGGAGCTCAGACCATGCGAGCTCTGCTCCGCTATCGCAGGACCATCAAGCCGTTGCCGACGGCTAAGACTCCGTTGATCCTGGGTCGCGGAGGGAAACGCCTGACCCCGTGCTGGCTATCGCATCTCGTGAAGCACCTGGGGGCTAAGGTGGGGT
Source organism: Anaerolineales bacterium (assembly GCA_049511715.1). Lineage (GTDB taxonomy): Bacteria > Chloroflexota > Anaerolineae > Anaerolineales > RBG-16-64-43 > JBEKHT01. Next base: position 66,288 of record JBEKXU010000011.1, on the reverse strand, counting down.
GTTTGCAACTCCTCACGCTCTACGGAGGACATTCGCTCTCATGTCGCTGAGGAGCGGCATGGACATCCTGAGCCTGCAGAGACTCATGGGTCACGCCGACATCGCCATGACGAACAACTACTGTCAGATGCTCGACGCAGATCTGCTCAATTCACACTCGGCACACGGGCTCGACTCGTGGCTCTGAGGAAGGTCACATGGACACGTCTATGCGCTGACACAGAAATAGACTCTTGAGCCCAGCCTTCCCCCTCCAGGGCAAATACCGTCACCCCTCGCGCGCCTGCTCGCTTGAGGGCCAGCGCTTCTCCCACCGCGGCTGGCCCACCGTGCCCGGACGGCCCGGTGTTGAACTTGAGGAACAGGGTCTTGCCCTCCATCTCAGCAAGCCAGGAAAGGCCGCCCCGCCGACGAAACTTGAGCAGACCTTCCCAGGTGAGCGCTCGCTCCTCCGCCCTGGGGACCGCATAGCGTTCATCTCCTGTCTGCTTGAGCTTGACGCATAGCGCTTGGTTGAAGACCGCCAGCGTCGCATAGATGAGAGGGATGGTGTGTCCGGCTACCAGGACGAACCGATCCCCAAAAAGCTTTTCCGGGTGGCGAATATCCCAGCGCATGACCCCGCTAAGCAGCGTGACCAGAAGCGCATGGACTTTCGAACGCGATCCCCCAGGGCGGCCGCTTTGGCGGTAATTAAGCATCAGGTCAACCAGCTGATCGACCAGGTCCTTGGTCTTCTCCCAGTTTGCAAAGTTCGGGACAAGCTCGCCATACGTGAGGGCAATCTGTTCTTATCGTGCTCGATCCATTTGGCTCTCCCTGATTGGCACTAGAAGTGCCCCGTCTCAACTCAAGCACTCAAATGCTCTGAACGACAGCTTGGAACAGCCAAAAGGCTTCCGGGGCCGGGGCCATGGACGACCCCTGACCGCTCTCGATGTTAGGCCAGCGCCCAGGCTTCTTGCCAGGCGCGTTTGGTCCCGGCGATGACCTGTTCGGGGGTCTCGTCAGGACTCTGGGGCTTTACCTCGAAGCCCACCCAGGGACGTTCTTTCTTGCCTTCCCTCAGATATCCAACCTTGAAGAGGGCCCGGATAAACTCAGCCAACTCAGGGACATCATTGCTGCCTCCGGGCCAGCCAAAGCGTGGGTGCAGGTCGCCATACCCGAGCACACCGGGGGTAACCACGCAGTTCCCAACGTGAATGTGCACCAGGTACTCCTTGAGCTGCATCAGGGCATCCTCGGACTTTTCCCCTAGGAGCGGCTGGTGGCTCAGGTCGTACATCAGGCCGAACTCAGGGTAATCGCCGCGGACCTGAGCAGCAAACTCGGCGGCCAGCGCGCTGGGCCCGATGAGAGCCTTCTTGTCGACGTCGCGGTCGAAGGTCTCACAGGTCAGCGCGATTCCCTTCTCAAGCCCGTAGGCACACAGCTCCTTGACCGACTTGACCAGGGCTTTCACCGCTGCGCCGCGATCCTTCTCCCCTGGGTCCTTCCCCGAAAGGAAGGCGATCCGCTTAGCACCCATCTCAGCCGCTTCGTTTATGCGTTTCTTGAACCCTATAACCGCTGCTTTGCGCTGGCCCTCGTCCAAGCTGTTGAGATTGAGCTTGCCCAATAGAACCGCTGGCTGGGCCCCATAGCCAACTTGGATGTGAGCTGCTGCGATTACACTCTTCGTGGCCTCGCGTTCTGCTGGGTCCTTGATCCAGGTGACTTCGATGCCGCCAAAGAAAGGATCCTCCGCGATCTTGCTCACGCTCTCGGCAATGGGAGCCTCTCCATTAATGCACTTTGGGTACGCCATGAAATGGACGATACTCATCGTGCAAAAGTTGTTCCAGTGTTTGTCCATAGGTCACTCCTCAAGGCGAGAATGGCTTCTGACTTTGGATCAACAAAATGCCCGAATTCGCCAATCTCAATCAGCGGCAGCCGAGCCATGCATTTGGCCTGAACAAATGAGGGGCCGATCAGCAATGGCCAGGATAAATTCAAGTCAGACACTCTTGTTGAATGTGCAGGAACTGATAATTGCCAAGGATCTCCCTTCGTCCGATTCTGCAATAGCTAAAGGATGGGGAATGCCCGAAGGGGTCCCAAACCAGCTAATTAGCCAGCGCAACTCCGCGACTTGCATCGGGCGCGTCCATCCGGCCCAATCTCCGGCCCGAACGTCGCGGTCAGGGACGCTCCCCCAACCACGCCCTTCACCTTGTCCCGGAACCCCATCTCCTTTAGCGGCTCGACTGCCCACCTCATCTTGCGCATGATTGACGAAAGCAACGCTAACATCCCGACCATTCCAGCGCTGCTGTACCGAACCACCTCAGTGAACTTCGTCGGTGCCCATCCGCTCCCTAGTCGATGACTCCGAACTCGGTACCCAGTGAATTCATCCCCATCCAGTTCTTGCCGGTGTCTGGCATGTCCCCCTAGACCTCACCGATCACAACCCTATTCCTCGTCTTTTTGCCCCCTTCCACAAGGCGCGGCCTTTGAGTGACCCCGATTCTTGTGGCGAAAGTCATGAGGGTCCGGGTGTGTGGACGACCTTCCACCTCCCTGGCCGATGGATATCGAGGAGGCCTCCGCTGACACAGGCGGCTCTCGTCCTTCCGAGGCCCCCTACCCCACGTGGGTCTCCGCTCGCTCGAGATGCCCAAAGGCTACGTTCTTTCCTGCGCCAGTCTTACCTAGGCGATTCTGCCCCGCTGTGTGTTGTTTAGTGGTGTGCCGTCCTACTCGGCGGCCCATTCCTCACAAGGTTCAAGGAGGAGGTTGAAGGTCCAAGTCCAACCCAGAGAAGGGCATTGCAGGCGTGCGACAAGAGTGCGAGCTGAACTTCGCGACCCCGACAAGGAAGGGGCTACGGCTGGTCAGGCCCTGATGGGGAGGCGACGGGGTGACCCGAGCCTGCCACCGCAATCATCTGGATGATGTCGCGACGAATAGCGCCCGCGGCGAGCTCAAACTCATTCACCAGCGTCTCAGGATGGCATGCTGTCACGACAACCAGCCAGTCCTTTCTACCGCAGCGGTTGCCACGAGCTTCGGCAGTTCCTGATTAAGCATCGACCAGCCTCGGACTATCATATTGGCACAAAGACTTGCCCTTCGAACCCTCTGGTCTCATCAACTATCCGGGCAGGACCCTCTTTGGGAGGAATCCCTTCATCCTCGTCTGTTCTTCGCGACGACTTCCTCGAGCACAGACTTCACATGACGCACGGCGCGCTCCGGACTGGAAAGAATCGGGGCCCGTACCGCTCCTTTCGGCAAGGCGTCAACCAGATGTGCCATGGACGCCTGGGCCAAGACGATAACATCCACTTTCGGGCTGAGGTCGACTAGCTTTTCCGTTACCAGTTGGTCGTGTCGTTGTGCTGCGCCGCTCGTGAGCGCTTCGAACGCACCCTCGCATAGCACCCGCGTCAGCTTGATCTTCGTGCCACTCTTTTCGGCCTCTCGTTCAATTAGACGGCAGGTGGGATCCAGAGTTGTCGAAAGAGTCGCCACAACCCCGATCCGCGGCCCGCTTCGGATAGCCTCTGCAACCATAGCCTCATCGATCTTGACAATCGGGACACGAATGAAAGCGCGCGCGATATCTACGGTCTCGCCCACCGAGGAGCAGGCGTTCAGGATCACGTCGGCCCCGCTAGCCTCCGCAAGGGCGAAGTACCCCAGCATCCGGCGCGTCACATCTGCCGTAACTCTGCCCGCGTCAAGAACATCCTGGAGGATGCTGTGTTCGACGATGTGGGTTCGTTTGACATCAGGCAGGTAACGGTCCAGTTGGCGGTTCAGAACATCCAGAAGGACAAAGCTGGTATGAACCACCGCAACATGGCTTCTCCGGTCCATTCGAGCTGTCTCCTCTATCAATTCGATCAGCTTCGCGGCCGCCTACTCGCGCAGAACCAGCTCGCAAGGGCCATCACTCTCCGGGGTCAGGACAAATGCGATGTCAAGTCCAGCTCGGGGGGCCGCTTCGCCCCACCAGGTTACGCAGTGATTGCAGGGCAGCGATATTCCTTGAATCCTATGTTCGCCGGCCTTCCCTTCCCGAAGAAGACGACCTCCTAAAGCGCAGTGACGTAGAGTGACCCTTACTTGCTGATCATCCTTCGTGTTCGTCACTTCTCTGCCGAGTCGCATGTCCTTTGGCGAACGCTTCTGGCGCCGCGACCCCACCTTGACCGGACTTCCACCGGTTGGCTCGCCCAGGCTTTGCTGCGCACACCAGCGCTTTCATTGATGTTGCCCCGAATGTAACCCGCGCTGGACCGTTACTGCAGCGCATCAGCTCCGCATTGATCCGCGCCAGATCCGCCAAGTTGCCAGGCACCCTGGGCCCAACCATATTGCCTGTCTTCCCGGTGGCTGACCCTCCCAAGCAATGCACCGGCCCCGAGGGGGGCCGGACAATCATGATTCCTGCCTCAAGCCAGGCATGCCTATCAATGGTCAGGACACCTTTCGAAGGCACGGATCATGATTACGCGCGATACTTCCTTTTCTTGAGAGCGGTTTCATAGACCGCTTGAACTCTTTCCGGTGCAATATCTGCCTGGATATTGTGCACTGGAACAAAAACCCACCCCCCTCCAGGCGCCATCACATCAAATGTCTGGCCAACATGATCCCTGATTTCATCTAGGGTTGCATTGGGGAGAACGTGTTGAGTATCAATCCCTCCACCCCAGAAGCAGATGTCTTTTCCGAATTCCCGCTTCAACCTTCCGAGGTCCATCTTTGCCGCACTTCGTTGAACGGGGCTGAGAATCTCAACACCTGCATCAATGAAGTCTGGGATGAGATCGTACACGGATCCGCAGCTGTGCAGGAAGGTCCTCGCTTTGGTCTTTGAATGGATGAAATCGAAAAGCTGTTTGTGGCGAGGCTTGATGAATCTCCGATACATCTCTGGGGAAATCCAAGGCCCTGTCTGTGTGCCCAAATCGTCGCCTTGGCATACTACTTGAACGAATTCGCCTACTTCACGCAGATACACGTCCCAGAATCCGATTGCCGATTCTAGGGTCTTGTCTAGCAGCGCTTCTGCATACCGAGTGTCGTCGTAAAGGTCCACCAGGAATTGCTCGTAGCCTCTTAGACTACAACACATCTCAAAAGGTCCCCAGGCGATATGTCCAACCACCAAGGCAAAGTCCGTATTCTCGTACAGCCATTGAGCCTGCGCCCTTATCCCTTCCACCCTGCCTCGAGCATAGGGGTCGGCGAAAGTTGCCTTGGGCAGGTCCGCTAGGGTACTTCGTGCCAAGGGATGTTCGACCATATCATAATAGTAGGAAGCCTTTCTCCAACGAATGCTGTACTCGTCGTAGAAGCTATCGTCTGGCATTTCTCTCGTCCTTGCCTTCCACGACGAAGACGGTTTGACCGGGCGAAAGTCGACTTGATACTCGTGCAGAAGGTCTTCCTGAGGAAACACAGAATCCATTTGACGGTTGATGACGTAGGGCGATGGATCAGGTCCTAGATTCAGGAATTCTCGAAGATTAATATAGGCAATCCGGCAAATTGTCGTATTCTCGGTTGATCCAAGATCAATCGGTACCATGTCCGGTTCCTGATGGTTCAGAGCAGTGATAACTCTTTGGCGTGGGTTCATTCCTTCTGACTCCATGATTGACTGCGATTCTAGGACCATTTGGGCTTTTGCTCAACCCTGTCATGGAACCGCAACGATTCGAAACCGACACTTCTCGCCGCCTCCATCGTAATCCCCATCCGCCAGCCCGTGGGAAGCAAGGCCATTCACGCCTTCCCTTTGGGATTGCGAGCCTCAGGTCGAGGATCATCGGGGGGATTTTGCGGCGGCGGGTAACCAATCCATCCAGCTGTCCTACACGGCCGCCACGACCAGAGACCCGTCCGCCTCAATTGTGAGGCGCTGCCCACGACCTGGATACCGGTCGGCGGTGAGAAGCGCGCGGCCGTTTTTTTCCTCACAATCTTGCACTGTCATCCCTCCCGACTGGCGATTCTTTCTCTCCCCTGGACCGATCGCCCAAGGCGACGATGCGTACGCGAGGGCACATGGTCGCCTCACACAGTGCACATACCCAAGTTCAATAAAGTAGAACTGAACTTGCCTACTGGGCTCCTTTCAGACGCAGGCGGCCAAGGGACACGTATTTGGTTTTGCCCTCGCGGTGGCAGGTCCGACGAATTGCAGAGACGGGTTTGTCGCAGCGCGACTAGTGCAACGTCTCGGCGCCAACCATCGGAAAGAGATAGTCCTCCGCCCCGTGTGACCCTGGCGCCCCGGTACTCGAATGCGGTGGGGCGATTGCTTCCCTGAAGCCGGGAGCGAGTCCAGAATTTTCAACATGGGACGAGGTCGCGAATTCTTGAGCCTGCAGGGCGCTGAGGAGGTCAAAAGGTGATGGCCTGACGACGGCAAAACTCGGTTCTTTGCGTTGTGAATTCTCTCTGAGAAAGCGTGCGGCCTGCGCGAATTCGATCCTTCCTTCGAAGGCCCGGCATTTGGACATTGAAATCGCATGCAGGCCCGAGACAGAGAAACCCATGCAGATACCGAGTGGTTTCTTGCCAAAGTCGGGACTGCCCGCCGCCTCGCTGCCACGATCGAATGCTTGGCAAAGTTGTGCTTTCTGACTTTTGCTTTTGACAATTGACAGCTTTTTGTTATACTATGGCAGGCAATGATCAGGGATACGCCAGGAGAACAAATGAGCCCATCCATAGCCGAAGAGGTTGCAAGTGTGGGCCGCAGGATGTTCGAGCGCCGTCTGACGGATATCGCTGGGGGTAACATCAGCGGCTTCGATGGGACGCAGATCTACATCACCCCCAGATACAGCGGCGCCGAGTGGCACTGGCAGCTCGAGCCCGGGGACATCCTTGTGGCCAGCCTGGACGACGAGCGGATCCTAAGTGACCCCAAGTTCTCCCGCGAGGCGAAGATCCACGTAGCCATCTATCGCGCCTTTCCCAAAGCTCGAGCGGTGATCCATGCGCATCCTTTTCACGTGCTCCCCTTCTGCGCTTGGAGTAAGCCCATCGATCCTGTCCTGGAGTCGACCCGAAAGTTCGGGCGAATCGAGGTGATTCCCCGGAGCCCCGCGCATAGCGCGCAGCTGGCTGAGAACGTGGTCGCGGGACTGAAGGGGAAAGAGGCGTTGATAGAAAAGCAAGCAGCGGCAGTCCTGATCCCCGAGCACGGCATCGTCGTTGCGGGCAAAGGATTGCGACCGGCCCTGGACGCTCTTGAGCGAATCGACTGGAACGCCTGGTGCATTCTGGCTCGCCAGTTCTTGACCTAACCTTGTTTGCCGCAGGGCCACGATGATCCTCACTGTCACGGCGAATTCGGCCCTCGACCGCGTCATCTTCATCGAGGAGTTCCGGCCCACTACCGTGATGCGACCGAGTCGCGTCTTGGAGTGCGCGGGCGGGAAGGGTCTGGATACCTCCGTTGCGCTTCAGGGTCTTGGCGTTCCCAACTTCGCCCTCGCCTTTGCCGCCGGTTCGACCGGTGAACGCTTGCGTGAGGTCATGAACCGGCGCGCAATGCAGTACGAACTGGTGTGGGGCCAGGGTGAGACGCGCATCGCCCACGTCATTGTCGAGAGCCTCTATCATCGGCACAGCCACATCACTATTCCCGGGTTTCGGCTGGCCGACGGGGCGTGGGAAAAGTTCCTGAGGATCTACCGCACGAACGCAGCCCGGGCCGAGTGGGTAGTCGTGGCGGGATCTCTCGCGGAGGGAGCGCCTGCTGAGGGTTATTACATTCTCACTACGATGGCCCGCCAGACGAGCGTGCCGATTCTTATCGATTGCCCAGGCGACCCGATCTTGCGCGCCCTTCCGGCCAAGCCCACGGTTGTCAAGATGAACTGGCGCGAGTTCGGCGAGACCTTTGACCTGCAATGCCCCTCCCTGCCGACACTTGCCCTGGAGGTTGCTCGGCTGAGACAGCAACATGACCTGACCTCCATGGTGATCACGCTTGGACCGGAAGGCGTCCTGGCCGTGACTGCGGAGGGATCATTTCTAGCCACGAGCCCCCTGCAAGTGGAGGTCAACGGCGCAGGCGCCGGGGACGGGGTCTCGGCCGCTCTGGCCTGGCGTCTTTCACTTGGCGACCCGTGGCCCCAGGCCCTTCGCTGGGCGGCAGCGACCGGCGCGGCCGTCGTTCTGACCGAGGGCACGGCCGAGTGCCATCTTGAGGATGTACAGCGCATCTATGCCAACACGACGGTTCGAGCGCTCTGAGGACGGCCGCTGTCGGTTCCCGTCCAGGGGAACAAGGACCTGGATTGCACCGAGGCATTGCATCAGCGGATTCTTTTTGCAGTGTGTCACGGCATCTTCTTTCCCTGACCCATAGGCGAGGCGGCAGCCTTGCCGAGCAGCCCGATTGCGGAGGACCCTCCATGCACTGGAAAAAGCTTCATGATCTTTCCCACACGATCCTTCCCGGAAAGGAGGAGTACCGCCTCGACCTGGATTCGCGCTTCACCGAGGCCTGGCCACAGTTTGCCCAGTACCAACGCCAACCCGGCCATTGGTACGTGATCTCGGAGATCTCGATGAACACACACGTGGGGACACACATCGAGTTTCCCAGCCATCACTTTGAGCAGGGTCTGGATGCGGCGAACTTCCCTCTGGAGCGCCTAGTCGGCGAGGCCGTGGTCGTTGACATTTCCTCCTGGGGAAACAACGAGGAGATCCCTCTTCAGGGGTTGAAAGAACGGGCGGAAGGCATCCTTCGGCCGGGGGACCGGGCCTATTTCTACACTGGCTTTGATCGTTACTACCGCACCCCTCAGCAGCATCACCGGCCGTGGTTTGCCACGGCCGGGATCCGCTGGCTGGCTGAGACGGCCAAGATCCAGGTGATGGGTGTGGACACCTCAGGGATCGAGGTGCGCAATCCCGACGGCAGCGCCTCAGTCGGCCAACCCAATCACGAGCTTCTCTTGGGGGCCGGCATTCCCCTCATTGAGTACATGGCCAACCTGGCCCCTCTCATCAACCACCGATTCCTGACCTTCATTCTGCCGGTCAAGGTCAGCGGGGCAGAGGCCTTCCCCGTCCGCGTGGTCGGCCTGGAGGTAGAGGACTGACGCCATGAGCGCTGCAACCGTGCCTGCCACGCCCCTCGAAGTGGAAAGCTTGAGCCGGGATCAGTTGCTAGATCTCCTGCGGCGAATGCTCCAAGTGCGCGAGTTTGAAGAGCGCCTCTACTATCTCTTTCTCACGCGCACCATGCCCGGCACAATGCATCAGGCAACCGGGCAGGAGGCGGTGGCCGTCGGAGTGATCAGCGCCCTGAGGCCCGAGGACTATGTCACCAGCACTCACCGTGGCCACGGACACTGCATTGCGAAGGGGGTCCCGCTGGACACGATGATGGCTGAAATGTTTGCCAAACGGACCGGCGTTTGCCGAGGGATGGGCGGATCGATGCACCTCTCCGACTACGGACGCGGAATGCTGGGAGCCTTTGGGATTGTGGGCGCCGGCATCCCCATCGCCACGGGGGCGGCGCTCTCTGCCGTCATCCGCGGGTCCGGACAGGTGGCGGTTTCCTTCTTTGGCGACGGCGCAATCAACGAGGGTGTCTTCCACGAATCTGCCAACATGGCGGCACTCTGGAAGCTGCCCGTGGTGTACATCTGTGAGAACAACCAGTACGCCATGTCGATGACCGTCGACCATTCCTCCGCAGTGCCCGAGCTCGCCCGGCGCGCCTGCGCCTATGGCATTCCTGGAGAGAGGGTGGATGGTAACAACGTGATCGCGGTGTTAGGCGCTGCCCAAAAGGCGGTCGACCGGGCACGTGCCGGGGAGGGGCCAACCCTCCTAGAGTGCCTCACGTACCGCATTCGTGGCCACGCGCGCTTCGAATCAGCCCACTACCGTTCCAAGGAGGAGCTCGAGCGCTGGAAGGAGCTGGACCCGATCTTGCGGCTGCGACACGCACTGATCGAGGCCCATGTCGCGAGCGAGCAAGAGCTGGATGAAGTGGCAGCCGAGGTCGGCAAAGAGATGGACTCAGCCATCCAGTTCGCCGAGGCGAGTGAGGAAGTTCAGCCCGAGGACTTCCGGGCGTTCGTCACAGACGAGGCGGCTCATGCGTAGCCTGTCGATGATGGAGGCTGTTCGCGAGGCCCTGGTGCAGGAGATGCGCCGTGACCCATCGGTCATTCTCCTTGGAGAGGACGTGGGCCTCTTCGGGGGAGCGTTCCACGTCACCCACGGTCTGCTTGAGGAGTTCGGGCCCAAGCGCGTCTGGGATACGCCCATTTCGGAGGCCGGCTTCACGGGCATGGCCGTGGGGGCCGCGCTGACCGGACTGCGCCCGGTGGTCGAGCTGCAGTACGCCGACTTCATCTTCTGTGCCATGGACCAGATCGTCAACGAGGCCTCCAAGGTGCGCCTCATGTCCGGAGGACAGGCTCGCGTGCCCATGGTGATCCGCGCGCCTCAGGGAGCAACAGGCCGCGGAGCGCAGCACTCCCAGAGCGTTGAGGCCTGGTTCATGCACGTACCGGGAATGAAGGTGGTCACGCCTTCCAATCCATACGACGCCAAGGGGCTCTTGGTGAGCGCCATTCGCGACAACAACCCGGTGCTTTTCCTGGAGCACAAGCTGCTTTACGGTTCGGCCTCCCCCGGCGGGGGCAAAGCGCTGAGCGATCCCAGCCTGAGGTCCATCGGGGTAGACGTCCCGGAGGAGGAGTACGGAATCCCATTGGGAAGCGCCGCGGTGCTTAGGCCCGGCACTCACCTGACGGCGGTGGCGACCATGCTGATGGTCCATCGCTGCCTGGCCGCGGCCGAAGAGCTGGCTGAATCCGGAATCGAGGTAGAGGTGATCGACCCCCGCACCCTGGTCCCCCTGGACGCGGAAACAATCCTTGCCTCCGTCCGAAAAACACACCACGCCCTGGTCGTATCCGAGGACGTCAGCCGAGGAGGCGTCGGGTCGGAGCTAGCTGCCCTGATTGCTCATGATGCTTTTGACTATCTTGATGCCCCCGTCGAGAAGGTTTGCGCGGAAAACTCGCCGATCCCGTTCGCCCCGCGAGCCGAGGCCCGAGTCATCCCCCAAAAGGGGGATATCTTGGCTTCGATGCGAGGCCTGCTTTCACCAACCTAGAGGAATCTGATGCCTGTTCAGGTGATCCTGCCCACGCTGGGCGAAGCAGTTTCCGAGGCAACCCTGGTCCGCTGGAACAAGAAAGTGGGCGACCCGGTCAAGCGCGGCGATGAGCTCGCCATGCTCGAGACGGCCAAGGCGGCCATGCCGCTCGAGTGCCCGGAAAACGGCATCGTCCTTTCCATCCGTGTCCAGGAAGGCACAACGGTCACATCCGGAGAGGTCCTGGCCGTAATTGGCCAGCCCGGCGAGGAGGAGATCCTGCCCTCGGAACCTCGACCGGCAGGGGGAGCGTCCGGGCGCCCGGCAGTTCCCGCAGCCGCGGCCCCCTCCGGTCCTCCGGGAGCCACGTCCCGCCGCGTTTCTCCTTCCGCGCGACGACTTGCCGAGGAGCGTGGCATCGATCTTGATCAGGTCGTGTCGCTCGCTCCCGGCGAACGGATTACGACGGAGGATGTGCAACGTTTTCTGCAAGCCCGGGAGGCTGCGAACTCCCCCGCAGGGCCCGCCCTCTTCCATCGCCACGAACTGAGCCCGCTTCGCAAGGCCGTTGCCGACCAGATGACCGCCAGCGCCCGCGAGATCCCTCATTTCTCTGTGACGCGCGAGGTGGATGCCAGGCCGTTGATGGCATTCAAAGAGCAGGCCCGCCAGGCCGCTGGCAAGTCGGGCGTGAAGGTCAGCTTGACTGCGCTTCTCGTGCATCTGACTGCGCAGGCCTTGACCAAGCATCCCCTGTTGAACGCCCGATTGGAGCGGGGAGAACTTCACGTGTTTGAAACGGTAAATATGTCCGTGGCCGTTTCCACGCCGCAGGGCTTGCTCTCCCCGGTGCTCTTTGGTGTGGAGAAGCTTCCACTCCTTGAGATTGCCCGCGGCCTTGAGGATCTGGTCGCGCGGGCACGGCAAGGCCGGCTCGACCTAAAGGAGATTACCGCGGGAACGTTCACGCTGAGCAACCTGGGGATGTTCGGGGTCAGCCAGTTCACCCCCCTGATCAACTCGCCCCAGGTGGCGATCCTGGCGGCAGGAGCAGCGCGCCCTTCATCCGTCGCCCAGCCCTCCGGAGGGACGATAGAAGCCCCGGCCATCACCCTGACCGTGGTGGCCGACCACCGCGTCCTGGACGGCCAAGAAGTGGCGCTGTTCCTGGCCACCCTGGCGGAGGCCATCGAGGTTGGTGAGGTCAGGCTCTAGAGCGGAGGAACAATGAAGACAACTGAGATCTGCAACACACCGGTCAGCGTCACGCTCGACATCCAGAGCGGGATTTTTGAGCCCTGTCCCGAGGTGACCCAGAGGCGGGTCAGCGACCTCCTGAAGATGTTTTCTGACCGCGAAGCGGCTCAGCGGATCATCTCCTCGGGCGACCGCCTGGTCTATGAGATCCGCTATCATCCCTTCCTGACCAGTCGCTCCGACATGGCCCTCGGGGTCACTCGCCTCCTCCCGGGCAAAGTCGGTGATGAGTACCACATGACCAAGGGGCACTTCCACGAGCGGGAGGACCAGCCGGAGATCTACTATTGCGTGAACGGAGAAGGCTATTTGCTGATGGAGACGGCCGAGGGCGACTTCCAGGCGGCGGCGTGGAAACCAGGAGTGATCACTCATATCCCTCCGCAGTACGCTCACCGGGTGGTCAACACCGGGAGCGGGCTCCTCGTTTTCGTCGCCTCCTACCACCTCAGCGCCGGTCATGACTACGATCTCGTTGAACGAAGAGGCTTTTCGCAGATTGTCGTGGAGCGCGATGGTCATCCGGCGCTCGTTGACAATCCCCGGCGGTAAAGCCAGTTCCTCTTCCCGAAGGAGGGTCGCGTGACTGAAACTTCCGCGAGGCACCCTTCAACTCAGAAACCAGGCCAAGATCAAAGCGAGAGCCCGTTCGTCCTGGCTGTGGACATCGGCGGGAGCAAGATCGCAATCGGCAAGATCAACACCCAGGGCCAGCTCCTTGGCCAGATGGAGATTCGTCGAGTGCCCTTTGACCAGGCCGGGGTAGCGGACCCAGAAGAAATCCTCCGCATCCTGAAGCCCTTCGCCGACGAGGCAAAGGCGACGCGAGGCTTTGTCCCCACGATTGGCCTGAGCGTATGCGGGAACATAGACATGATGTCCGGCGAGGCCGTCCTCGTCGCCAACTTGCACTGGCGCAATGTCCCCTTTGGGGCGATGGTCAGGAGCCACCTCGGGCTAGGGGTGAGTCCGGCGACCGACGTGCGTATGGCCGCCCTGGCTGAGGCGACCTGGGGTGCGGGCCGGGGCGCCAAGCATTTCGCCTGGGTGACCGTCGGGACCGGATATGGGGCCTATCTCTTCTTGGAGGGGAAACTCTACGGGGGCGCGCATGACTTCGCTGGGAACTTTGGCCACAACACCCTCGACGAGATCAATGGCTTCCCCTGCGGATGCGGCCGGCGTGGATGCGTGGAGACTTTCGTTTCCGGCCCCGCCATTGCCCGCGCCGGCCAGAAGGCGCTGGACGAGGGCCGCAGCCCCGCTCTGCGAGGGCTCGCCCCCAACGGCAAGGTCACCTGCGAAATGGTGTTCCAAGCGGAGGCCGCCGGTGACCCGGCTGCCCACGAGATCCTGGACAGCGTGATTCGCCTGATCGCGATCAGCATCGCCAGCTTAGTCAACACCCTCGACCTCGAGCTGGTCGTCCTGGGCGGAGGAGTAATGCGCTCGACCCCGAGCTTCCTGCAGCGCATCGAGGCCCGGACGCGCGACTACCTGATGACCGTGGAGGCCAGGCGTGACCTGCGCATTGCGGGTGAAACCTTCCCCAACTCGGCACTTTTCGGCGCGGCGGCCGGTGTTTTCTTGCAGCACGGCCTGCTGCCGTCATGACCTGAAGGTCTCTTTCGCGTGATCTCTAGGCGGGGTGGCCAAGATGCAAGGGAGCAGCAGGTTGACAACGACTCTCGTTCAAGTGGCAAGGCTCTATTATGAGGAGAACTGCTCACAACAGCAGATTGCCGACCAGATCGGGGTCTCGCGCTCCCTCATTGCTCTGTATCTCAAGATGGCGCGCCAGCAAGGGATCGTGCGCATCGAGGTGCGAGACCCGGCGGAGCGGTACGAGCCGCTGACTGTTCGCCTCGGCAAGGCAAGCCGACCCACGCGGATCTGCCCCGTGCCCGGGTCGCATACTTCGCCTGAACTGACCCGCCGTGCCGTGGGCAGCGCCGTGGCCCGCTTCCTGGATGACCAGCTCCACGACGGGGACGTGCTCGGCTTTGGTTGGGGCCGGGCGGTGATGGAGGTGGTGGGTCTGTTGGCCCCAAGCAAGCCCCGCCGGATCGAGGTGGTGCCTCTGATCGGGGAAAGCAGCTACACCGGCTCGTACACCGAGCTGAATGAGATTATCCTGCGGGCAGCGCGCTCGTTCTCCGGGGATGCATTCTTTCTTCTTGCCCCGATGCTTGTCGACTCGCGAAAGCTGCGCGATGCACTTCTGAGGGATAAGGGGGTTCGGGAGGTGGCGGACAGGTGGGATCGGCTGGAGGTCGCTTGCGTGGGAATCGGGGCCCTGCCCCCTGCCCCAGGCCAGATTGTCTACATCGGCGAAAAGAATGCCGCCCGATATCAGGAGCAAGGCGCCGTCGGCGATATCTGCGCCCGCTACTTCACCTCCCAGGGCGACTGCCTCGAGAGCAGCCCCTATGCCTGGCTGCTCGGGATCAGCCCAGAGCAGCTCCGAAAGGCAAAGTGCGTGGTTGCCGTGGCCACCGGCTTGCAAAAGCAGAGGGCGATTCTCGCTGTCTTGCGCACAGGTCTCCTCACCGATCTCTTCGTCGACGAGGAACTAGGCGATGCCATCCTGGCCGAGGCGGGATGAACCTGTGCTGGCCAAGTACCGAGCCCCCTTCAATAGACTTGGGTTCGACGGGCAATAAACTCTCCTGATGGACTTGGACAGGCCATCAACAGGAACTCCCTGAACAGGCTCGGATTGGGTTTTCGCCTACCACAGGTTCAGTCCGCCCTAACCACACTCAGAAGGCTACACGAAGGATTGCTCCCAGGTATCTTGCCACAACTCTGTGCTGATGTCGAACCGCCTTGCGACCATCTTGGCCATGGTGCGCTTCCTATTCCCCAATCAGCCAGCCAGAGGCTGTGTTGCGCTTACCCTGGTGTCTGGGCCACACCGCACTGGGAGCCCGTCCAGTCGAACTCGTTGCGCCCCCCCGAAGGTCCTTGTCGCAAGCGGCCAGCGTCACAGACATCTTCAAGGCACATTGCCAGGGGAGGGCGCACGCCGGGTGGACGGCAACGTGCTGGCAAACGTCCTACCCCGATGCCAGGATGACATCTGAGGCCCGCATCGGCTCTGCCCGTTGGACGGCCGTGAGTTCCGACTCTTGCCTCCGGAACGCTCCCAGGGCAGTCTCAGCGCTGCCCGCTATCAAACGGCCTCCAAACGGGCGATGGTGGCTGGGATCTCAAGCGTCATGATCGGCGCGATGCCGACCACGCGGGCCAAACGCACCAGCATTTCGACTTCTCGCGATCCCGCAACTTAAAGATAGCCCTTGCCGGAGTCGCTGCAGTCAAGATTGCTCTGCCTCGACAGACCGAGGCGAACGTCCGGCAAGCACAGCTTTCCAACCCCCCCTTGGCCCCTTGCCTGTGATCTGGCGGTTGCCGCTCTCTTGGCGGGTTGCTCAGCCCGCCCTGCTGGCGGTCGGGGGTTCCCTGCTTTTTTCTCCGGCTCCATGGCGTTGTCCCCGCAGGATCCGCCTCCCGGCCCCTCCGCCCCTGTTCTCCCGCTCATAGGCCATGAGACGCGAGCTTGGTCGATGTGCAGGCCACCGTACTCCTTGCCCCAGCGCTGGCAGGCTTGCTCACCAATGGCGAGCGAACTCCGCTCCCTGGCCAACCGACTGGCCCTTGCACAAGTGCCACTCGGCTTCCCGCAGGTTCTTGATGCTTCCTATCGAAGAAAACCGCAGCCTTCCCATGTTGCCCTGTCTCTCGTGCCGACACTTCTTCATCCAGAGAGTTAGTGACTCGCGATCTGAACCCAATCTCCGGGACCAGGTCATCCGTCATTTTGGAGATACAATATGCGCATCGGTGTTTCAAATTCGAAACAGCGATCTCGCGTTCAGTTTGGATTCCCTCCGACTCGTTTGCGCGGACCTCTGAGAACTCATGTCTTCCCATCAACCCTAACGCTTTCCCAAAGAAAAGAGTCGCTCCCATGTACAAGAATCCGATTAAGGACATGCTCCGGAACAGACAGCCAGTGTTAGGATGTCTTATCAACGGCCCATTCCCATCTCTGGTCGAGATAGCCGGGCTATGCGGCTTTCATTTCGTGTTCATTGACGCAGAACATGGCCCCCTCTCCGTCAGAGAATGCGAGGAGTTGGTTCGAGCCGCAGAGGTGCGCCATCTTGTCCCCTTTATCCGAACACCTGAGAATAGCCCCAAGACAATCCTCCGCTATCTGGATATCGGCGCTATGGGGATCATTATCCCCGAGATCAACAGCAAAGAGGAAGCGGAAGCGGCCGTTCGCGCCGCAAAGTTCCCGCCGATGGGCGTCCGGGGTCTGGCCTCCTCTCGGGCCGCAGATTATGGTCTTGGTAAACCAACCCCAGAATACATCCAGGATGCCAACCGCGAAATAATGGTAATTGCTTTGATCGAATCAAGAGAGGCAATAGACCATGCGGAGGAAATCCTGTCTGCGGAGGGAGTTGATGCTTTCTTTATTGGCACTTCGGATCTATCCACGTCGCTGGGTCTATTCGGTCAGGTCAATCACCCGATGGTCAAGGCGGCATTTGACAAGGTCTTGAACCTCGGTCTCAAGATGGGTAAGCCAATCGGCGTCGTTGCCCGAGACGGCGAGTCGCCCAAGAAACTGCTTGCGCAAGGCATTAGCATCACATTTGTCAACGCGTATTCCCTGATGAGAAGCGGAGCGCAGAAATTCATCGCCGATGGATTGAGCAAGTAAGAGCCTGCGAGCTGGTCGGCTATGATTGTTGTGAATACCGTCTTGGGTCAAATCCCCGCGCAACAACTAGGGATTACCCTTAGCCACGAACACTTGTTCACCAACCCCGGTCATCCCGAGCTGTACCAGGACAGTGTCCTCACGAACATGCACAAGATCATTCAGGAGGCGGCCCTATTTCGCGCTGCGGGGGGAGAGACGATTGTTGAAATGACCCCCCTCAATTTTGGCAGGAATGTGACGGCCTATCGCGAAATATCCAGGGCCACCGGAATCCAGGTGATTTGCGCCACCGGTTTCCATAAGGAAGAATTTATCCCCGCTTGGTTCCAAACAAAAAGCAATCGGGAAATCATCGATCTTCTAATGGCTGAAATCAACCGGGGTGTTGCCAACACCGGCATAAGACCCGGGGTGATCAAGATCGGAACGAGTTATAAGACCATCTCAAGCACAGAAAGAAGAGCGATTGAAATTGCCGCATTTGTGCAAAAGGAGACTTCTCTCCCGATCAGCTCACATTGCGATCAGGGGACCATGGCCATCGACCAGGCCGACTTGTTCGTAAGACTTGGAGTCCAACCCGAGAAAGTGGTTCTCGGTCATGTGGATATCCCCAACGACGCAGAATATCTGAAGAAGATTTGCTCCCTGGGATTCAACGTAGGGATCGATCATATCGGGCGAGACATGACCCTGAAGGACATCGTTAAGATTGGCTTGATCAAAGACGTGATCGCCAGCGGCTTTATCGACCATATCATGTTGTCGGGGGATATGGGGAAGAAGTCGTACTTGAAGTCTTTTGGAGGAAAACCCGGGCTAGGCTATGTCCTGCGGGAATTCAAGAATAACATGCTCCAGAACGGGGTCAAGGAGCAGGAATTTCAACACATTCTGGTAGACAATCCGCGAAGGGTGTTTGGCCTAGCCCTGAGTTGAGCAGGTTCTTCCAGGGCGAAAACAGCAATGAATTCAATAAGGCGCGGATTGCCGCGATGGATGGGCAGGGACGGCAGAGAGCCTGCCATGACGATTTTGGATGGAGCGAATCAGGAATGTTCTGAAGTCTGGTGTATCATGCCAAGGATCTCCTCTCGACGGCCTTTGGTTGGCGCCTGATCCTTGTCCAAAGGTGCTCCCCTTGCCGATTCCCTCCGCGATCCACGGGAATCGACGCGGCAAGGCGATGCTTCAACCTCTCTGAAGGGAGAATCGAAAGATCATGGCAAGAGTACTAGCAGCCTCCCTTTCCTTTTGCAAACTGTCTCTCCAAGAGGAACCCGGGGACAAACTGAGGGCGGCCGGGATACAAATCGACGTCAACAGCAAGGGTCAGCAATTCACCGAAACCGAACTATTGTCCTTGATCGAGGGGTATGACGGCATTATTGTAGGCGCGGATCCGATGACCGCGGCGGTCATAAACAAAGGAACGAATCTAAAGATCATCGCCAAAAATGGCGTCGGCTATGACAATATCGACCTCAAGGCGGCAACCGAGCGACATATCTATGTTACCTATACCCCCGGGGCTGTTGAGCGGACTGTCGCAGACAGCACCTTCGCTCTGATTTTGGTATTAGCCAGAAATATCCACAAAGGCGATGCCTCAATTCGCAGAGGACAATGGGAAAGGATCATCGGATCGGATGTCTGGCATAAGAAACTAGGCATTCTCGGTCTTGGCAGGATTGGCAAGAATGTCGTCCGGAGATCCAAAGGCTTTGAAATGGAGGTCTATGCCTGTGACCCAGCAGCCGATGCTGCCTTCTGTGAGCAGAACGGAGTCCATCTCGTAGATTTGGAAACTCTGTTCAAGACCTGCGATATTGTCACCCTTCACGCACCCTTGGACGAGACGACTCGACACATCGTCAATGACGGAACCCTGGCGCTCATGAAACCGGATGCCCTCTTGATCAATACCTCCCGAGGAGACCTCGTTGATGAACAAGCCTTATACCGCGCCCTGAAGGAGAAAAGGATTGCGGGCGCGGCAATTGATGTCTTTTCCAAGGAACCCCCCCCGAAGGATTTCCCCCTGCTCGAGTTGGCGAATGTCGTCCTAACCCCTCACATGGCGGGCTATTCTCGCGATGCCCTTCTCTTCTCTGGAGACATGATTGCGGAAAGCATCATCGCGGCATTCCGCGGGGAGGTCCCGCCCAACGTTGTAAACAAGGAACGGATCGGCCAATGAAATAAGTGTGGGCAGGAATGGCTCGGGCTCCGTCATAGCAAGCATAGCGAAGCCGCCAGGCAGCAAAGAAGCCTGTTCCCACGAGAGTAATTGGCAGACCCGAATCTGGTCTCAGCTAAACAACCCAACGCGCCTACAAGTTGGTCCAGATACAGAGAATGGAGCTTTGGGCGGCACTTGGGATCCCTCCCAATCGAGAGTAGACAGTCGCCCGCCCCGAAGAACAGTTCCGCCCTTTGCGCCTCGCGGACAATGCAATTCACGAGACGGATGAGGATAAGAACCGGGTTCCGCTTTCCCGACGAACCTTCATCCGACTCGTACCGGAATGCCCTCTGCCCGTTTTCTAAGAGTGGCCTAGGAATCGGGTGGGGCCGAAACATGGATGAGCCTCCCGGCGGACCCAATCCACAACGATAAGAACTTGGCGGAGATCATCCTCCAGGCCTGCGAGAATTGCATCGCACGGTAGGGTGTTCGCTTGGGAGGCCGATAACTCGGGCCAAATTGCCGACCCTGGAGACACTTCTCGTGGAACATGCTCCCATGAACGCCGCGGAAACACCTGGGGGACGAGATAATTGCCCGGTGTGAAACATGCAAGAAGATTCGCCAGCGTGTCGGAATGCGGCCAGTGTTGTTCTTGTCTCACATCGCCAGCATCTGCGGTGACCATTTCCAATACCAGCGCAGAAAGAGCGGAGAAAAGAGATCTTCCCAGATGGGCTTCGCCAAGGCAGGTCTGACCGTAGCACTGGGAGTCTCTCAAGTCTTGGAAGAACGAGGCCTTTCGGCTGGATTGGTTGCCGGGGACTCTCGCGAATTGCATCGCTTCAGCGACACGGGAGGGGGGGTAAGCTGTGTATTACAATGAACTGGCAAGATGCAGCTGATCAATTGATCGAAAAGGATCCACCTGCTGCTTATCGTCTTTTGAATTCAGTCCCATCCGAAGTGATTGACCAACTGATCGAAAAGATGCCGGATTTCCGACGTGGCGATCTTTGTGACTGGCTCGAAATCGATGAATTCGAAAGCTCCGGGCCGGTGCACCTCTTTCGCAGTGGCTGTCTGGGAGCTGCAACCAGGTTCTACGATTGGGCAGAGATCAGGGGACAACGAGCAGGATTGGGGGCATGAACGCGCGATAAACTTATGGCCGCCACAGTAAAAGTCGGTATTGTCGGGTGCGGCAATGTGTCCAACCAGTATCTCCACAATCTGAAGACCTTCGACATCCTGGAGGTCAAGTCCTTGACGGACGTGGATATGGGCAAGGCTGCTGCCCGGGCTTCTGAGTTCAATCTCCAAGCGGTCACCCTGGGTGAACTGCTTTCCGACCGCCAAATTCAGATTGTGGTGAACCTGACCGTCCCATCTGCCCACGCCGAGGTGTCTCTCCAGATAATCAACGCTGGCAAGAACACATATAGCGAAAAGCCGCTCGCCCTCACGCGAACAGATGGACGGCGGATTCTCGACGCCGCGCGGGAAAAAGGGGTTCTGGTCGGTTGTGCCCCAGACACTTTCCTTGGCGGCGGCCTGCAAACATGCCGCGAGGTGATCGACGCTGGTTGGATCGGTTCCCCCGTAGCTGCCACAGCCTTTTTCGCCACCCACGGGCCGGAAAGCTGGCACCCGAATCCCCAGTTCTTCTACAAACCTGGGGCAGGCCCCGTGTTTGATCTTGGTCCTTACATGCTGACCGCGCTTGTATCCCTGTTCGGCCCCGCCAGGAGGGTTACCAGCTCGGCACACATTTCTTTCCCTGAACGCCAGATCCTTTCCCAGCCATTTTACGGTTCCCAGATCAAAGTAGAAGTACCCACCCACGTGGCGGGTGTGATCGATTTTTCCTCCGGCGTGGTGGCTTCGGTCATCACCAGTTTCGACATTTGGCACTCAAGCCAGCCGAATATTGAGATCTTCGGCACCGAAGGAACCTTGATCATGCCGGGGCCGAATAAGTTCACCGGCCCTGTCCGTATCCGCCGGGCAGCGGAAGACCACTGGTCGGAAATTCCATTATCAGGCAATCCCCAAGCCGGGCGCGGCATCGGCATTGCCGACCTCGCTTGCGCGCTCATCCATAGTCGAAAACCCCGCGCCAGCGGTGACCTTGCCTATCATGTTCTGGATCTGATGCATGCCATCATCGAGGCCTCCGATTCTGGCCAGCACGTGATCGTTGAAAGTAGTTGCGAGCGCCCAGAACCCCTTCCGCATGGCCCGTGCCCCCAAGAGCCGGATTAAGAATCCACACCTTGACTCGCCAAGGCAAAGGGTCACCGCCAAGGAGTCCCTAGGCATAAGTCTGGGAGGTAGAGGAAGAATCGCTCCCCTTTTTAGCAACCCAACTTGGGCTAGCGAACCGCGCGACTGAATGGTGCGATTTCAGTCGCGGCAGGCAGGATGACCGTAAACGTCCAAGAACTAAAGAACGTCCTATGTGACCTTGAGGTCTTTCCGATACATCTTCTCAGTCCGCCGCGGCTCGAAGCTCAAGCCGGTGGCGAGGCGTGTAACGGGAACTCTCGCCTGCATGATCTCGAAGGGGCGCAAGAGCTTTCCAGCCCTGTTCGGGCTGATCGTGCCAACGCGAGTCCAATAGGCGCGCTTGAGATATGCATGGACAACCTGGACCATATGTTTCTAGGGTGCCCCCATCGGGCCGCAGAGCAGGCAACAATCGATACTCGGGCAAACGCTGGCTGAGCGAATGCTGGCTTCAGGAAGCCCACGCGGTCCGACCCGAGCGCCCCATTCGCCCGCGTCGGAGAAGACTTTATCTGGATTTGCGAGGGTCTGAAAACGAGCGCATCTGCGACTCCCAGCCACCGAGCCAGGATGCCGATTGGCCCGCGGAAAACCGACCTTGCGTCCGCTGGAAAAACGTTCTCAGCCGCATGTCACCTCGCGGAATGCCATTCGATCAAGCATTAATGCCGAGTGCGGAGAGAACGTCAAGAGGATTCACTTCGTGAGAGATGAATCCCATCGCAGTTTGTTTTAGAAGAGAATAAGCAGCTGACTTGATAATACACTTTCCTCATGAGTAGAAAAATCACGGCCGTCGATTTAGAAGAATTCCTCAATCTCAGCGCAAGAAGTCGCAGAACCACTCCTGCCGAACCACGTGCCATGCCTTGTCCCGGCCATGGCTCCCCAATTGGGTCTGGAGCCGATCTGGAAGAGATGGCAAAGAAGCGGGCGGTTACCAGGCAGCCAACGTACTCCTGGCGCTTTGTGAGAAACCGACCGCCCTGGTTGCCAGCCAGGATGAGATGGCAATGGCAGCGATGAATGCCATCAACCCAGCAGGATTGAGGGTACCCGGAGACGTTTCGGTTTTGGGCGTTGACCCCACTCTTTGGCATTCAATCTGTACACATTCCTCACGACTCTCCGTTAGCCGCTTGAAGGGATAGGGGAGCGGCTGTTGAAACACTTGTGGAGACGATGGAACCGAAGGATGCAAAGCTCCCTCGAGTTGACTTTTCCAACAGAGCTGGCAGCAAGAGAATCCACACGTGAACCGCCCAGAATGAAGACTTGAGGGTTCTTCTTGAGGGGACACGATTGGTGCGGCAGGGCCTGCCGTGTCCGTGATCCCATTGAAAAGATAGGACGGCATTCTCACAAAGCGGGTGCCCACTCCTGACCATGCGACTATTCCGCCACTTGTCCTTTGTTTGGATTGCCCTGGGCCACCTCGCGGTCGACATCTTGAGCGGCTTGGTACCTGTCCTGCTGGCTGTGCTCAGCACCCCCCTCGGGCTCACGAATGCTCTTATCGGGCTTGTGTCCGCAGTCTACTCACTGGCCGGAGCCCTTCCACAACCGGCCTTCGGCTGGCTGGCCGACCGCTTCGGAACGAAATGGACGACGGCGGCCGGCGTCCTTTGGATGGCTGTCCTCTTTACGCTCGTGCCATGGCTTCCCGGCCGGTGGGTGCTGGCCGTTCTAATCCTGGCTGGCTTCGGGTCAGCGGCCTTTCACCCGTCGGGGGCCAGCAAAGCGTCCGAAGATGGAAATCGGTTCCTGCCGGGGGGTGCCGCGACTGCCACAGCCCTGTTCTTCCTCTTTGGGCAGGCGGGAGGCGCGGTCGGGCCCGCGCTCGGAGGGTTGCTGGTCGATCATCTGGGCCTGATGGGGGTGCTTGCCCTCACATCCCTTGCGCTCTTAGTCGGCGTGGCTGTGGCCTCACCATCCGCTTCGAGGAGGGACCAAAGGCCCGAGCGACATCCCTTCCCCGACGCAGAAAAGGCATCCGCCCCTCGCGCTCGCAACCTGACGGCCTTCCTGCTCATCGTGTCATTGGCTACCCTAAGGTTTTGGGCGCAATCGTCCACCCAAACATTCACCCCATTGCTCTATAAAGACCTCGGGTACACGCCCACATCCTATGGCTCGATTGCCGCGATGTTCATGGTGGGAGTGGTTGCGGGAGGCGTGCTTGGCGGAGTGCTCGGTGACCGGTGGGGCAACCGGCGAACGGTAGTTCTCTCGTTTGCACTGGGAGTGATTCCGTTCTACCTCTTCCCCGCGGCGCGAGGGATCTCCCTCCTGGTCTTGATTGCCCTCGCAGGAGTATTCAATGGCGCTCCCAACAGCATCCTTGTGACAATGGCCCAGAGAGAACTCCCGGGCAGAGCCGGGCTGGCCTCGGGCATGACCTTGGGATTGATGTTCGCCTTGGGTGCGGTAGGTGTGTACTTCAGTGGACTGCTTGCGGACAAGATTGGTCTGGCGCCAGTCCTTCAAGCAAACGCCTTGCTGACCCTCGGAGCTCTTCTGGTGAGCGCCTTGGCCTACAGGCGGGAGGCGAGGCGGCTGATCTCGACCGTGATAAGAGCCCGGTTCCGCCATTCGACCTAGTGTTCCTTCTTGCAAGCATCTTGAACAATCCGTCGGGCGGCTGCGAGATACCCCTGGGCGCAAGCCTGGGGTCAGACATCCCGGGTGAAGGACATAAAGGAGAGGGCCGAAGGAGACTGCGCATGTGTCCCCCTTCGCTCATGATCAAGTCACCCTCTGAGCTGCACTGCCTCGACCGCTAGGTTCTGATCGAGGCTAGGCGACGGGGCTTCGCTAGTGGCCATAGAATGCGCCTTCTGCAGGAAGCGGAGCAGCGGTGATTGATGCTGGATTTCACGAGGCGGAAGCCATTTCGGGCACGTCGCACGGCCGCCACTATCCGCGCGGATTGCAAAGGCAGCACCTGCCATTGCCTTGCGGAGAGGAAAAACGGCGCTTCATGACCTGCAAGATCTGTCATCGCCCCATTGAATTTCGGAACGCGGAAAGCCCCGACTCGTGGAAGATTCCCGGGACGCCGGCGCGCTGCGGTGACAAAAGGGCCAAATGCATCCCTTGGCCGGCTCAAGTCATTATCCGATTGGGCAGTTTGCCTGAATACAGGTTGAAAACAGAATAGGTGGACGTCCGAGCAGTGGAATTCGTTTTCCGGGCGTGTGCGGGCTGCGAATTCGAGGCCTTTCCCCTATGCCGTTGCAACTCGGGAGAACGAAATGCGATCTTACACCTTCTGCCCTCGGTCGGCCTCCGGAGAAGAGCCATGTCCGCAGGATGGATTGCTAATCCAATGGGCCTAGCTGGGCTTGCGTCGACCCCCTCGATTTCTTGAATTCAAGCTTTTCGAAGAGCCGCGGTGTCTGCGCAGGAATCTATTGACGGCCCGCAGGTCGGGCAAAGCGGGTATTGCGCCGAGTCGCGTTGTGGTCAGGGCTCCAACAGCATTCGCAAACCGCAAAGCCTCTTCAAGAGCAGGAATATCTTGCCAGAGAGCGCTTTGTGCCAGGACACTTGCCAGCAGGCCTGCGGTAAACCCATCGCCCGCGCCAGTGGTGTCGATCGCTCTCACTCGGAGCCCCGCGATGCGGCCTTGGGACTGCTGGGTGAAGTATGTGCACCCATTCCTACCTTGAGTGACGACTACTAGGTTCAGGTTCGGGTGCCACAACTGGGCCACCCCTTCTCCCAGATCCTTCTTCCCCGACAAGAAAACGATCTCCTCAAAGTTCGCCTTAATGAGATGCGCCCTCCTCCATCCTGCCAGGATTCCGGCCCTGGCTTCTTCCTCCCCGGGCCAGAGCGGCAACCGCAGGTTGGGATCGTAGGAGACCAGAAGTCCTTGCTCTTCGGCCAAGTCCACTGCATGCAGAGTAGCGCTTCGACTCGGTTCAGATATCAGGCTGATCGAGCCGAAGTGAAGAATCCTACTGTGTACGATGGACTCTCGGTCCACCTCGGCCGGTTCAAAAAGCATGTCGGCGCTGGGATGGCGATAAAACATGAAATCACGCTCGCCCTCGACGTTCCGCGAGACAAATGCCAGCATTGTCCGCGCCGTGTCGGAATAGGAGAGCGGTGTCACATCGACGCCGTTGTCCCTCAACGTCTTCGCCAGGAATCTGCCAAAGTCGTCATTGCCTACCTTGCCCATGAAGATTGAATTAACTCCCAGTTTGGCCAGTGCAACAGCGACATTAGCCGGCGCACCTCCGGGAGCTTTCACGAAGGCCGGAGCTTCAATGAGCGAGACCCCCGCCCGGGTGGAAACAAAGTCAATAAGCAATTCACCCGTACACACGACGTCGGCCATGGACCAACTCCCCGATGCCAATCGAAATGGAAGCCTTGGGACCCGAATTGCTCGCTCGCCGAGTGGTTTGGGGATCCCCCCGCCCTATCCACGCGACGCCTTGGGCTGACCCTCCTCGACCCCAGAACACAAGCCGATCATGGTGCGATGTCTGCGGTCTGGTTAGAGAGAGTCTCAGCCGACCAGGAGCACGGCTTTTCCAGCATACTGGCGTTCCATCAGGCGCTGGCTGACCTGGACCACCTGCTCCCAGGGCGCCTCCACCTCGATATGCGGGCGCAGACGACCATCCTGGATCAGAGCCAAGAGACGGGCCAGCCCAATTGATGGCGGTTCGTTCTTCAGTTCGGTGAGCACATAGAGACCGGTCAGGTGGGCACTGGGTGTTTGGACTACGGCACGAAGATCCAGGGTAATCTCATGATGAGTCAAGGGGCCATAGGTGACGCAGATGCCGCCGGGCGCGAGCATGTTGACGACCGTGCTCAGCGTGTCGCCACCCACTCCATCGCAGATTAAACGATAGGGGCCAAAACCCGCTGCTCCAGCGGGATCGCCCACGATGATATTGCTGGCTCCCGCCTCCCGAACCATTTTCACATATTCTTGGTGTCGAGTGATACCTGCCACGACCGCTCCCGCGCGATAGGCCAATTGCACGGCAAAATCACCCACACCGCCCGAAGCGCCAGTCACCAGGACCCTCCGGCCAAGCAGATTGCCGGCCTTTTGGATCGAAAAGAGTGCTGTCAGCCCCGCGACAGGAAGAGTCGCAGCTTGGCTGAAAGGGACCGAATCAGGTATTTCCGCGATTGCGCTGGCGGGGATGGCGACCCGTTGGGCCCAGGCGCCTGTTGAAAGGAACCCGACAACCCGCACCCCGGCTTGGGGACCGGAGCCGTCGGCGGCCGGCTGCATCACCTCCCCAGCCAGGTCCCAACCTGGAACGTAACACTCCTGGGAGGCCATCGCCCGGCGCACCTCCCCGCGATTCAGCGAAATCGCCTTGACACGGACCAAGGCCTCGGATGGATACGGCGTCGGCTCAGCCAAATCCACAAGGGCAAAGTGCCCCTCGGCTTTCGGGTCGGTCACAATGGCTTTCATGTTTTTCACTGCCGCCTTTCCTCCAAGACCCCCAGCACAGGTCGGGGTCTGTCCTGATGCTTTCAAGGGGATCGAAAAGGTTTCCGTTTCGGTAGGGCTCGTCGTAAGGACCCAATTGCAAGAGTTGCCCAAGGAATCCACTCTGCAGCGGCCCGGCTTCCGGCCGCTGTGGCTTGCGGCCCATGGCTCAAACGTCCGAGGAGCTCTCGAGACAGTCGACTGGTCGCGCGGACATATCCCAAAAGGTGAAATGCAGCGGGTAGTCGAGCCCAAACGTCCGGACAGGGCAGCTCTTGACACCGGACCACCTGAAGCCTTCCCCCTCAATTTCGCTTCAGGTCATCTTTCCGGCTTGATCTCCTCGGGGCGGATGTTGTCTACCTGGCCGTAAAAGAAGATGATTTCTACCTGCCCGCCCGGGCCATATTCGAATACATGCCACTCGAAGGGCGGAATATGCAACGTCATGCCTAGCTCCAACGGGATGGCCTCGCCTAGTTTGTCCCTCTCCGGACCCTTTCGCAACCAAGCGGCCTTGGAGCTGAGAATGAAGCAGATCTCCTCGGCATGATTGTGGGGCTCCATGGGACCGTACTCCGCCGAATAGGTTGCAAAGCCCATGGTCATGCGGTCGCTGGGCGAATAGGACCCTTTCCCTACAACGTTCTGGATCATGCGCCCAGGCAGTACCTCCTTCTCGAGGTCTTTGCGTAGGATGATTTGCATGCTTGCCTCCGAAACCCGAAGGTTTCATAGATGGAGAGGCCCCGTCCTTGACTGAATCGCAGAGTCGGCTCTTCGCTTGGGATGCCTCCCCTCCACGTGCGGATCGTGGGGCCCTTGAGAATGCACCGCATGCCGAATCCGTCATTTCACTTCGTGCACTCGGAACATGCTACCTTCCTCCCGGCTTCCCGCTCCCCTCGGGCCGTCCGCCCCTCTCGACAGCCTGGCAATGCAACCATGCGCTCATTCTGGCGGAGCGCTCCAGCGAGTCTCGAAACCCCTTTCAGAGGCTTTCCTCCACTTCCGTCGGGGGCTCCACAAGGTGCAAGCGCTTCTCCTTGACTGCCTCCCGGATCCTTTTCCGGTTTGCCGCCGGGTCCGCTCTCCAGACCGCATTCAGGACGATCACGCAGGAGGCAGGCTGGAGTAGTCGACCTCGACCCAGCGGTTCTCCCGTGCACTTCGGATGATCGCATCCAGGATCAGCATGGAGCGGTGGCCCTCCCAGAAGGTGGGAAAATTGGGTTTATCCTGTCCCCAGCGCCTTCCGCTTCGCAGGCACGCATAGAATGCCTGGAAGAGATTCCGAAACCCGCTCACGTAACCCTCCGGGTGTCCCGCCGGATAGTGGCAGAACTCTCGGGCCGATGGATGGAACAGGGCGGGATCGCGAAGGATGGAGTGGCTTGGACCATCACGGTTTCCGATCCAAAGGCGCTCAGCGTCTTCATGGTTCCAGGCCAAACTGCAGCGCGAGCCGTTGACCTCCAGCAGGATGTGGTTCTTGCGGCCAGCGCTCACCTGCGAGACGGAGAAAGTGCCGATGGCGCCGCCGGAGAACTTGACTAGCACGGCGGCGTAGTCCTCCGTGGTGATCGGGACTTCATCGCACTCGGCGATATCCTGCCCAACATTGGCGAAGGCCTCGAGTGTGAGGCGGGGCTTCATGCGGGTCGGGTGGACCACCCCGAACTGGGCTGAAACACTCGCAATCCGCTGGCCCGTGACGAACTGAGCGATTTCGCACCAGTGGGAGCCGATATCTGCCGTTGCTCGAGAAGGCCCGCTGGTCTCCGGGTCCATACGCCAGTTGTAATCAGTCTGTGCGAACAACCAATCCTGAAGATAGGCACCCCAGACAATCCAAGGCTGGCCGATTTCGCCCCGTCCTACCATAGCCTGCATTTGTTGAATAACCGGGTACATTCGGTAAGTGAAGCAGACCTCATTGGGAATCTCGGCCTTTTCAATTCTATGCAGCAACTCGCGCGATCCCTCCGAGGTTGTTGCCAGGGGCTTTTCCGAGACAATCGGCTTGCCGGCCTCAATGACGGCCTGGTTGATCTCAAAATGAAGGTAGTTTGGCGTGCAGACATGGACGACCTGGATGTCCGGATCGTTCACCAAGTCTCTCCAATTCCCATAGTGCCTGGGAATCCACAAGGCTTCAGCCTTTCTTCTGGCCAGGTCTTCATCCTCGTCCGCCAAGCCCAGCACCTCAACCCCACCAAGGCGGCGAAGGGCCTCCACATGGAGGGGCCCGACAAACCCGGCGCCGATGACGCCCGCTTTGATCGTGTCCATGATCTTCCCTCCTCCACGCTGCAGAACCGTGGTCCGGTATCGCCGGCGCATCGTGGGCCAGTAAGCCGACCCTATTCCTCGAGCTGCTCGATAGCGACCTTCACGAACTGCAGGAAACGCGCGGCCGGGGCCCCATCCACAAGGCGATGGTCAAATGTGAGGCTCAATGTCATCATGGGTTGCGCGACCACCTGCCCTCCCCGCCAGGCGACCTTTTCCACGATCCGGCCGACTCCCAAGATCCCCGCCTCAGGCGGATTGAGGATGGGGGTGAACCCGTCAACATCGTACATTCCCAGGTTGGTAAGGGTGAAGGTGCTTCCGCCGAGGTCCTCGGGCTTGCTCTTGCCCTCCTGGGCTCGTTGGCGCAAAGCCGCCAGTTCCTCAGCAGTATCTTGGATTGATTTCTGGTCGGCGTTTCGCACAACAACCACAAGCAGACCTCGCTCCGTATCCACCGCCTGGCCAATGTGGATCTCCTGCGAAACATGAATCAGGCCATTGGCCTCCGTCGAGTTCATGTACAAGTGCTCACGCAACGCACGGGCCGTGATCGCGGTCAGGATAGCCGTCAGGCCAGGGGGTTGCCGTCCAAGGGACTCCGCCTCCCCCTTGAGCCTCTCCCGAAAAGCCAGCAGCCGGCCAACATCCACTTCGGCATGCAGGGTGACCTGGGCGGTCCCCAACACACTTCGCATCATCCGCTGCGCGACCAGCGCACGAACAGCGTCCATCGGCATGTCCTGGCCCCCGCCAGGCACAACGGCAGGCAGTCCTTTCGTTGCAAGCGCGTTCTCTACATCCTGCTGAGTAATGCGCCCGCCCTGTCCGGTGCCCTTGAGGGTCGAAAGATCCAGCCCATGGTCGTGGGCGATGCGCTTCGCTATTGGCGAGGCGGGCACGCCCCTCCCGGACCCGGCTTCCCCAGCGGGGGACTTCAAGCTCTGGCTCGCCAACCTCGCCGGTGATCCTTCCGTCTGCCGGACAGTACCCTCTGAGAGACGAATCTCGGCTGGCGCCTCCCCCTCCCCAACAATGATCCCGACAACGGTTGCGACCGGTACGGTGCGGCCAGCCGGGACAATGATCCTGTCCAGGATCCCCGAGGTCTGGGATTCTGCCTCCATGGTTATCTTGTCCGTCTCGACTACCATCAGGAGATCCCCACGTTCGACGCGATCGCCCTCTCTCTTGAGCCACTGGACCAGTTTGCCCTCGGTCATGTTAAGACCCAATTTCGGCATGAGGATTTCTGTGCTCATGGATACCTCGGCAACTTTTCGGATCCCTTGCCCTTTCCTGGCCCGACACATCCCGCCAGATCCAGAGGTTCGCTTCTCCGATCCAGCGGGGAAGCTCTCTCAATCCCGGCCTTTCTGACCCCCGCGCACGCCCTGCATACCGATCCAGAGGGGGCCCGGCACACAGGGCGGTGGATTCTTGTGGCCGGTTGCCCTAGGCAAGATCCCTGGGGGCTGCTCCCTGGGAAACAAAAAGATGACGGCGGGCCGCTTCTTCCATGACGCGTTCCGCCCGGACGATGCGCGGACCACCCGTCCGCAGCGTGAAGAAGGCCTGGTCATCGGGAAACAGGCCGATGTCTCGCTCTCCGTCCAGCGCCAAGAGCAACGGACGCTCGGGCACCACAGGCCAGGGACGATCTGGAGGAAGGAGAGTCAGCTCCGCGATGCGAACATGCGCCACGAGGCCGGGAGCAAGCGCGGTCAATACGTCCGTGACCGGGCCATCACCTCCAACCCTCGCCACCGCGCCGAACGCGTCTTCTTCCGAGATGATGTGCATGCTTGCAATAATGGCGGAAAGGCCGATGCTGCTGGGTGAAGCCCGGGTTACGACAATCTGGCGCAGCGTGTCGGGTTCCCATACCGCCCGGGTGCCCACATGGGAGCCCGCCACGGCCGCGACATCGACCAGGGCGTTGTTCACCACTTGTCCATTGACCGAGACCTCAATCCGCTTGGCGCGATAACACCACCCGTCTTCTTCTTTCCATCCCTGGCGGGCTACGATGCCAGCCGCCAGTCCCGCGATCGTTCCCTCGATGAACTGCGGCACCACGTTGTTCGTGCCCATGGATACGGCCAGGATTGGCACGTCTCCACTCCCCTTGGCGACCGCGCCCACCGTACCATCGCCTCCCAGGGTTAGGATGCAACCCGCCCCTAGTTCCCTGAGGATGGATGCCGCGCGGAGCGAGTCGCTCCTGTTGCCCGCGCAACTCATCTCCAAGAGGCGGACGGCTTTCACGACTTCTGGCTGAGTGCGCCCCAACTCGTGGATGGCCTGGCGACCCAATCCGAAACGGTCTGGCATGATCTGCACGTCCGCCACCTCGGCAGCATGGAGCCCGACCAGCATCCGCCGCAAGAGGCTGACTTTTTCGCGGTTTCCCGCCACCACAGCATGGGCGACAAGACGGCGAATGTCTTTCCCCGAGGAAGGGTTCGCAATGATGCCGACTAGGCTCAAGACCGAAGCTCCGCGATAAACAAGCCCTTCTGGATCCCTTTCGCCTCAAGAGCGGCCGAAGGAATGAGCCGCCCCCGCCCCATCTGGGTCAAGGCAGGATCAGGCAACCAGGGTCACCTTCTCGCACTCGCCAGAACGAAACACCTCAAAGGCGTCGGCCGCCTGATCCATCGGGAACCGATGGCTAATAATCTTTTCCACGGGCAGCCCATGCCGGACAATCGAGACCATCTCGTCAAACTCGGGCAGTGTGAAGTTCCGCGATCCATACAGGCTCAACTCCCGGCGGATGAGCTGTTCCCAGG
Organism: Anaerolineales bacterium; assembly: GCA_049511715.1. Classification (GTDB taxonomy): domain Bacteria; phylum Chloroflexota; class Anaerolineae; order Anaerolineales; family RBG-16-64-43; genus JBEKHT01. Next base: position 34,101 of record JBEKXU010000011.1, on the reverse strand, counting down.
GATTGATTGTCAGGTGGTCACTGACGCCGATCACCCCCAGCCTGCCACGCTTCCGCAAGGCAGACAATGCTTGGAGAGCCGCCTGCTCGTTGCCGACGCACTCATACGCGATATCCAGGCCTCGACCTGCAGTCCACTCCATGAGAGCCGCCACGACATCCTCTCGCCCCGGATTGAGGACAAGCTGGGCCCCCAGGTTTCTGGCGGTCTCGAGTCGGTGCTGGTTGAAGTCGATACTCGCGACCTGTGCTCCGAGATGCTTGGCCGTGAGCATCGCCGCCAGACCAATGGGGCCGGCGCCCCAAACGGCGACCTGGTCGCCCGGCAGTGGCCTGCCCTGCTTGACGCCCCGATAGGCGGTTCCGAAAACGTCCATCAGCAGGGAGCCCGCGTCAAACGAGATGTCCGCGGGAAGAAACATGCAGCAGGGTTCTGGGATAAGGGCATATTCGGCAAAGCCGCCATCGATGTCGAAGCCGACGACTTTCAATTCGGGACAGAAGTACAGGTCACCCCTCAGGCAGTACTCACACCTCCTGCAAGTGATATGGCAATTGATGCCCACCCGATCGCCGACCTTGAGGCGGAGCGCCTTGTCTGTGGCGGCAACCACCCCCGCGTTTTCGTGCCCGGGCACCACGGTTTGGCCCGAGCCCAGCAGGTTTTCCCGGTCTGTCCCGCAGATGCCGGCCACCTTGATCTGCACGAGGACATCCTGATCCTTGGGCTCCGGGATCGGCATCCGGTCAAGCGAGATTCGCCCGCGTCCCAGGAAGTGCACGCCCCACATTTCGCCGTTCATGTTTCCTCCAGGAAACTGTACAGCCCTTCGGTACTCCTACCAGGTCGGCGGGCGAAGAGCGACGATCGATGGGTCCGGACACGGCGGACAAACCAAGAACCTTCAATCGGCATGAACACCGTCGTGGGTTCACCGAGGCCGAGGCTGAGGCCCGTGACACCGGGCGCTTGCCGCGCAACCGCGGGTCGAATGGAGCCCATTGGCCAGCGTAGCCCTCTCGGATGCCCCGGGCTTAACCACTCCGGCCGATCCACGACAGAAAAAGCGGGGGACCAGAGCCTAACCGCTCTCTATATCTACCCCGCCATAAACTCCCCACCGGAGACTACCAATTGTTCCCCGGTGACATGGCTTGCCAGGTCCGAGGCTAGGAAGAGAGCCGCGTTGGCCTGATCGCTCGGGAGGGCCATCTTACCCAGCGGCGTCCTCTCCCGCAGCTGTCCTTCCAGGCCAGGGTCGCTGGCGAACAGATTGCGCAGCAACGCGGTGTCTGTCGCACCGGGCAGAATGGCGTTGACCCGGATCCGATACTCACCCAGTTCGAGCGCCAGGACTCGCATCAAGCCGATCTGGGCGGACTTGGAGGCGCAGTAGGCCGCCCCCTGACGATCGGGCTTCTTGCCCGAGGCGGATGAGATGATCACGATGCTGCCGCCTTGCCCCTGCTTGACCATCACCCGGGCGGCGGCTTGGGAGCATAGGAAGGTGCCCTTGACATTGACTTCGAAGACGGCGTCCCAATCGGCCTCTGGGAAATCGAGAACTGGGTGCGGCCGATGGACGCCGGCATTGTTAACCAGGATATCCAGCCGGCCATACTCCTGGACCGCACGACTCACGGTCTCCTCGGCCTGGGACCGGTCGGTCACATCGAGCTTCAAGGCCAGCGCAGGGCGGCCCGTATTCGCGGATATGACTCTGGCCGCTTCGCGGGCCTCTTCGAGCTGAATATCTGCCAGCACCACATGGGCCCCCTGTTCAGCAAAGGTGTCGGCAATGGCCAGCCCGATACCTTGCGCGGCCCCCGTCACAATCGCAACCTTGCCATCCAACAGCAGCATAGACGCTCCTCTCAAACGCGTCCGACCCACGCCGTAGGACCCCGTCTCCCCCCGGAGTCAAGTCCGGGGACCCGCAGACTCATTCCGGGACCCGCCCCAGAACGCGGTTGGCGGCGTCGAGAATATCCCCCTCCTGCGGTAGCACGAAACTCTCCAAGACGGGACTGAAGGGCACGGGCACGTCTTTGGCGGTCACCCTTACGACCGGGGCATCCAAGTAGTCCAAGGCCTTCTCGGCCACAACAGCCGCGACCTCCGCGCTGACACTACATTCACGCCAGGTCTCCTGCACCACTACCAAGTGACCGGTCTTCTTGACGGAGGTCAAGATAGCCTCTTCATCCATGGGGTCGATCGTGCGCAGATCGATCACCTCTGCGCTCACCCCCTTGCGAGCAAGCTTCTCGGCCGCCGAGAGACTCATGCCGACCATGAACCCATAGGTGACGATGGTAAGGTCCTCCCCCCGCCGCTTCACCTCGGCCTTGCCGAGCGGAAGGGTGTACTCTTCCTCGGGCACGTCCCCCTTGATTCCGTATAGTTTCTTGTGTTCAAAGAACAGCACCAGGTTGTTGTCGCGAATAGCGGTCTTGAGCAAGCCCTTGGCGTCGTAAGGGTTGGAGGGCATCACGACCTTGATCCCAGGCACAAAGGAGAACATCGCCTCAAAGCTGTTCGAGTGCACCGCTCCAGCCGACAGATAGCCTCCCACGGGCGCCCGGATCACCAGGGGCATTTCCAGGATGCCGCCGAACACATATCGCATTTTGGCCGCCTGGTTTATGATCATCTCGGTGGCCAGCGTGATCCAATCCGAGAATTGCAATTCGACCACGGGCCGGATTCCTGTTGCCGCCGCACCCACGCCCAGACCGACATAGCTCAGTTCCGAGACCGGCATGTCGATCACGCGTTCTCGGCCAAACTCCTCAAACAACCCCTTGGTCGCCGCATTGGCGCCCCCATATGGACCGATGTCGATCCCCCACAAAACCACGGAAGGGTCGCGACGCATTTCCTCTGCCAGAGCTTCAGCAATGGCTTGATTTAGGAATAGCTGCCTCATTTTTTGCTCCTGGGGGAACTGGCTTCCCTGAGCTGAACGTGGTTCCTCGGTTCGGGCGCGCCCGCCCTCTTCCCCTCCTGGAGGGAGTCACGCCCAAAGTCCCTCCAGCGCCGATTCCGGTGCCGGCAGCGGGCTTTGCCGCGCGAATTCCACCGCCTCGTCCAGGTCCTTGATGACCCGTCGCTCGAGGGCGTCCGCCTCTTCTGCGGATAGTGTCCGCTGTTCGATCAGCAAGTTCCGGTAGGGTGCTAACGGCTCCCGCTTCATCCAGGCCTCCACCTCTTCTCGGGGCCGGTAGTTGTCCACCTCGCCCTCGAAATGGGGGCGCCAGCGGTAGGTCTTGCATTCGAGCAACGTCGGCCCTTCCCCCGCCCTGGCCCGCGCCACGGCCGCCTTGGAGGCCTCATAGACTGCGATGACATCGTTGCCGTCGACCACCAGACCCGGCATGCCGTACCCGGTCGCTCGGTCAGCAATGTCTTCGACGACCCGAACGTCCGCCTGGCGCGTGCCCACGGCGTACAAGTTGTTCTCGCAAACGTAGACAATCGGCAGATCGAAGGCCCCCGCGATGTTCAGCGACTCGTGAAACATGCCTTCATTGGAGGCGCCGTCTCCGAAGAAACATATCGTGACCTGCCCGGATTTTCGATACTTGGCCGAGAGGGCGGCACCGGTCGCAATCGGTATGCCCGCCCCCACGATCCCGTTGGCCCCCAAAATACCGAGCTTGGGCCAGGCGATGTGCATCGAGCCCCCCTTTCCCTTGTTGTACCCCGTCGCCTTGCCGTAGAGCTCTGCCATCATGTACTTCATTTCCCCGCCCTTGGCCAGAATGTGACCGTGACCGCGGTGGGTGCTCGTAATGTAGTCATCGTCCCTCAGTGCGGCACACGCTCCGACAGCCACCGCTTCCTCGCCCAAGTACAAGTGGACGAACCCGGGTAACTCGCCTCGGGCAAAAAGGTCCTTGACGCGGCCTTCGAAGTGGCGAATTCTCAACATTCTTTCGTACATGAGCACCAGCGTTTCTTTCGGAATCTCCATGTCTCCCTCCACGGGCCGTCTGGGACTCTTGCTCAACTTCCCTCCCAACCTGACAGGGCAAATCCTCAGCGCGAAACCCTAATCGATACGCCGATCCGCGGGCAGGTTCCTAAGGCTTGAGGAGGGCCAGGGCTTCGGTCGCGGCCTTCCTTGCGTTCCCGGTTGGACTGAATTCCATCCCGACATAGCCCTCGTAGCCGGCTCGATTCAGCGCCTCAAACACCCGAGCGAAGTTGATCTCACCGCTCCCGGGCTCATGGCGGCCGGGCACATCCGCGACGTGGACGTGGCCGATGGCCTTCACGTTGGCGGTCAACGTTTCGATCAGGTTTCCTTCCATCACTTGCATATGGTAGATGTCAAAGAGCAAGCGCACACTGGGGCTGTTTACGCTCAGCACCAATTCCAGACCCGGCCGGGAATGGTTGAGCCAGTAGCCTGGATGATCCACGAGCGTGTTGAGGGGTTCCAGGTTCAGTGTGACCCCCGCTTTTTCCGCCAGCGGAGCGAGCATCTTGAGTCCTTCCAGAACGCTTTGGCGTTTCGCTTCTTCGGACAGGCCCGGGAACCGGTGCAGGACGCTACGGTCGGGACCCAGCTCATCCGTCAGCAAGAACAGGCTCCTTACGCCCATCGCGTTCGCGCGCGTGAGGGACTCCTGGATGCCTTGGAGGAAGCGGGGACGGTGTTCCGGGTTGATGAGCGTACCGCCGCGGTTCGACTGGAAGGCCGAGATCTCAATGCCGGCCCGGACGGCAGCATCCCGGATGGCCGGAAGCTCCTTGTCCTCCCAGGTCCAGAATTCGACCGCGTCGTAGCCCACATCCGCAGCGGCCCGAATGCGGTCAAGAAAGGGCATTTCGGTGAAGATCATCTCGATGCAGATTGAGGCTTTCATGGGAACTCCTCTTCTCCGGGATGGGCAGGGAGCCGACGGGACCGGGTCTTCTTCGTGGACGCCAAGTGCCAGAGGGCGGGGACACACTCAATGAACCACGCTCTCACCGGCGGTAGCGTTCATCCAGCGCTTTGATCTTTTCCACCTTCGCCTGCGACGGTCCAGAGGCAAATTCAGACTCCAACCAGATATCCAGCAGGGACCGGGCCAAGGCGGCCCCGATCACCAGAGCCCCCAGGGTAATCACCTGCGCGTCATTGCTCTTGCGAGCCCGTTCCGCGGAATAGGGATCATGGCAACACGCCGCTCGCACCCCGGGGACTTTATTGGCGGCAATCGCCATTCCGATCCCCGTTCCGCAGACCAGAAGCCCTCGGCTAAACTGCCCTGAGGCTATGGCTTCGGCGACCGCTTGCGCAATGTCGGGGTAGTCCACCGGCTTGTCGTCATGCACGCCGATGTCCGTAACCTCCAGACCTCGCTCTTCCAAGTGAGCCCGCAGCAGGTCTTTGAGGGAACGGCCTACGTGATCACTCCCGATAATGATTCTCATCCGAGCCTCTTAGGCCTTAAGAGAGAGCTCCTTCGCCCATCAATTCAGACGGGTTTTCCAGGAGCTGACGGAGTTGGTCTACGAACGCGGCTGCCAAGGCGCCATCAAAAGCCCGGTGATCAAACGAGCCAGCCAGAGTGAGCATTGGCCGAATGGCAACCTGCCCGTCGCGCGCCACCACCCGGTCGGTGACCCGGCCCACCGCGAGCAACATCGTCCCCGGCGGGTCAATGATGCCAATAAACGCGTCCACCCCTTGCATCCCCAGGTTGGAAAGCGTTACCGCGTGGGGCCCGAGATCGCTGGCATTCAGCCGACCAGCCCTGGCTCCCTCCACCAGAGCTTGCACGCGCGCGGCAACCTGCAACAGCGGTTTGGAGGCGACATCTCGCATTACCGGGGCGATCAGGCCGGCCGGTGTTGCGACGGCCAAGCCCACATCGGTGGAAGGATGTCTTGCCGGACGTCCCTCGTGCATCACCAGGTTATGAGAGGGAAGTCTGGCCAGCGTCAGACCGATCGCGCGCACTAACAGGACACTGTAGGTCGGGGGCGATTTCCAGCCGGGCAAACTGGCACAGGAGGCTCGCAGCCCCTCTATTCCGCTCATGTCGACTTCCGCCAGCAGATAGAAGTGAGGGATCGTGGCCTTCGCCTCAGCCATCCGACGCGCGACGACCTCGCGCAAGGTTTCGCTAGCCCTCACGGGAGCGGAATCTAGATCCTCCACGACGATGAGCCCACCCGGCCCGCTGCCCACGATCCCCTCGAGGGATATCCCCCGCTCCTGAGCCATGCGACGGACTTTGGGTGAGGCATAGGGACGATCGCGCGGCCCGGCTGGGGCGTTCGGTGGGTTCACGCCTTCCGCAGCGGCGCGGCCCTGGATCGGTTCCCGCGGTGCACCGACGGGTTGTGGAACGGTATCGCCGATAGCCTGAGGGCCTTGCGTCTCGGATTCGCCCTCACGCACCAGCCAGGCAACCACGGTCCCGATCGGCACCTGGACTCCCTCGGCCACAATGATTTTCTCCAATCGCCCGCTCTCAGCGGCTTCGATCGTCAACGTCGCCTTGGCTGTCTCAGCATCAAAAAGCGGCTCCCCGGCCCGGACCCGATCACCAGGTTGCTTATACCAGTGGGCAATGGTCACCGGCTCACCGATTTCACCCAGGTTTGGAACGATGATCTCAATCGCCATCGCACAGGCCCTCAATCGCGACCACCCGCACGGGACAGCTGTCCAGATCGCGTACTTTCCAAGGCTGCACGAGCAGCCACACCCGTTTGGAAGACAGAGCGCCCAGATTCGTCAGGTGTTCGAGCACCGGAATGCCATGCTCGAACAAGATCTGGTGATCAGGCTGGGTGTCAATGCCACGTACCTCGAAGCCTGAGGCGTCCGTGCCTAACAGGCCGATGCGCCGGTCCTCTGCCAGCCACCGCGTCGCCTCGGTCGTCAGATAGGGGCGGTCGTGGGCCTGGGGGGTTCGGTAGAACCGATCGCGTCCTGTCTTGATCAGCACCCGGTCGCCTACCTGGATGTCCCCCGCGGCTTGCATTTCGTCGAGGCGGATGGGTTCGTTTGTGCCCTTGCGGGAGAAGTCCACGATGATCGCGGGACCGATCAGGCGCTCCAGAGGCAGCTCCGCGATGTCGGCACCATCCTTCACATAATGGCGAGGGGCCTCCAGGTGGGTTCCGACATGACTCCAGAATACCACCTCGGTCATCACGTACCATTGCCCTTCCGCGCGGTGGTATGCGGGCAGCAACTCATCGAGCTGGAAAGTCTTGAGCTCCAGCTTGTATTCCTCCTGCCCGCTGAAGATCAGCTGGGACAGGTCAACAATGCGCCCCTTCTTCACCTTGTCGCTCCTTTCCTCTGTCCGGGCTGCATGAGCTGCAACACGGCATTGCAGATTTGTTCGGCGCTTGGCACCACGGCCGCCTCCAAGGGGGGCGAAAAGGGAACAGGAACGTCGGGGCCCGCCACCCGCTCGATGGGCGCGTTCAGGTAACCAACCCCTTCGGAGGCCACGCGCGCTGCCACTTCTGCCCCCCAACCGCCCGTTCGCGGACCCTCCTCGGCCACCACCAAGCGTCCTGTCTTTTCCACCGAGCGCAAAATGGTGGCCACGTCGAGGGGTACGAGGGTGCGAAGGTCGATCACCTCAGCCTCGATCCCGTCGGCAGCGAGTCCCTCGGCCGCCTCTAACGAACGGTGGACCATCAGAAGCGTCGCCACAATGCTCACATCTCCCCCCTCGCGCACCACGTGAGCCCGTCCCAGGTCGACCGTGTATGAGCCTTCCGGAACCTCTGTGTGCAGAAGGGGGCTCTCAGCCGTATCTCGGCCTTGGGTCCCGTACAACAGCTTGTGCTCAAAGAAAAGCACGGGGTTGTTATCCCGCAAGGAGGCGATGAGCAGGCCCTTGGCGTCGTAGGGTGTGGCCGGGAGGACAAGCTTGAGTCCCGGCACATGCAGGAAGTGTCCTTCCAGGCTCTGAGCGTGCTGAGCCGCCCGGCCCGAGGCGCCGGTAGGCACGCGAACGACGATGGGCACGGACACCTGGCCCCCTGACATGTAGCGCAGCTTGGCGGCCTCATTGACCAGCTGGTCCATGGCGCAGAAGATGAAATCACCATACTGGTACTCGATGACCGGCCGCATTCCAACCAGCGCCGCCCCAATGGCCGCCCCGGTAAAGCCCGTTTCGGCCAGCGGTGTGTTGCGCACTCGCTCCGGCCCGAATTCGTCCACCAGGCCAAGCGTTACCTGGAATCCACCGCCAATTTGCAGGTCCTCCCCCATGAGAAAGACGGAAGCATCCCGGCGCATCTCCTCGGAAAGCGCCTCCCGCAGGGCTTCCACCATGGTCAGCCGGCGCCCGCTCATAGTGCCTCTGCCCACACGTCGGCCAGCGCCGCCTCCTTGGAGGGCAATGGGCTGGCGATCGCAAACGCAACCGCTTGATCGATCTTCTGATTACAGGCCGCCTCGATCTCCTCCAGCTGGGTAGCGCTGGCCTGTCTGTGAGTCAGGAGCCAATTTCGGCAGCGCGGAATCGGGTCTTTCTGAAGCCAAGCCTCTTTCTCCCCAGGTGGACGGTAGGCAGCCGGATCCGAGCGGCTGTGGCCACCGAAGCGATAGGTCTTCGCCTCAATCAGGGTTGGCCCGGCCCCGGCGCGTGCGCGCGCCACAGCCCGAGCCGCCACCTCTCTCACCGCCAAGACGTCGTTGCCGTCCACCGTTTCGGAGGGCATGTCGTAGCTGCGCCCATGGTCCGCCAAGTTCGTCAGACGGCTCGCGTCGGTGATGCGAGTGGAAACCCCATACAGGTTGTTCTCGCAGACAAAGACGACCGGCAAGCCCCACACCGCCGCCAACGTCAGCCCCTCATGGAAGGCGCCAGTGCTGGTGGCTGCATCCCCAAACGTGCTCACGGTAACCCGGTCTTCGCCCCGCATCTTGAAGGCCAGCGCCGCACCGGCGGCGATGGGGATTCCAGCCCCTACTATAGCCAGGCCGGGCGCCAAGCCGACCCGCATGTCACAGACATGCATGGACCCGCCCTTGCCCCCGCAACATCCGGAGGCCTTGCCGAGGATCTCGGCCATCAGGCGCTCGGGGGCCACCCCTTTGGCCAGGATGTGGCCATGGGGCCGGTGAGTCACAAAGATAACGTCGTCCGGCCGAAGCTGGCTGCCCACCCCGGCCGCGACCGCCTCCTGGCCCTGATAGAGATGGATGGTGCCCGGTACCAGACCGCGCAGAAACAACCGGTAGAGCTCGTCCTCAAAGGTCCGTATCAGCACCATCATCTCGTAGAGCCGCAACGCATCCGCTGGGTCAGGTGCTCCCTGCTTCTCAGCCACGATGGCCATATCTCTCCTCGATGACTTTCAAACAGGCATTGCGCCCGTCGTGCCGCCCGTGAGCGTAGGCGGTGCCCAACCAAGCCCTCACGATTTCCTTGGCGAGTTCTTCGTCAACCACCCGGGATCCCAGCACCAGAACATTGGCATCATTGTGCTCTCGTGACTTTTGCGCCGTAAAAAGATCATGACAGAGGGCGGCCCTTGCTCCGGGAACCTTGTTGGCCGCGATGCTCATGCCTATCCCGGTGCCGCACATCAAGATGCCCAAGTTCGCACGTGCCTCGACCACGGCAGCCGCTACCTCGGCGCCGATCAAGGGGTAGTCATCGGCAGGATGCTCATCCGTGTGGGCACCCAGATCCTCGTACGCATAACCCATTTCATCGAGCAGCTCCTCGATGGCGAGCTTGAGCTTGTAGGCAGCGTGATCGCTTCCAATGGCGATTCTCATGGATGAGGCTCCTTGGACCTCACCAGGATGTCAGGCACAGGTACCGAACTCCCATGGTATTCGATTGGAAGTGTCGGCCACGTTGGGTCGACCGAATGGATGCGGGCCCCCTCCTCGTCAACCAAGAGGAGTTCCTCACTTTTTGTTCCTGCGACGGTCATATACCAAGCAAACGCCATGTTCGGCGTGACGACAGCCTGAGGGTCCTGACAGCGCTCCGGGTAGCTCACCTGGTAACCGGTTGGGCCTCCATGCACATGGTTCGTGCGCTCCTCGGGATACCCTACTGTCTCGAAAAGGCCAAGACACAGGTCAAGCAGCGAGGACAACTTGGCTCCCGGGCGAGTGGCTGTGACCATGGCCGCTTGCATGGTCGCCACGGCCCGGTAGCGACGACGGATGTCCGCGGGAGGCTCCTCGAAATAGACCATGCGGCTGTTGAGCACATGCAGCCCCGCCTTGGAGATTCCCGGCGCCAGCAATACGGCTTTCTGGATAGGTTTGTCGCTCGGTACCGGGTGGCGGTAACGGCGGATGCGCTCATCCGATCCCACAAACATGCAGTTGCCTTCGAAACCTCGTTCAAGATACGCCCCCCACATATGAGCGAACACCTTCCGTTCGGTCATGCCCGGCTCCACCCATTCGGCGAGCTCATGAAGAATTTCGCCGCTTTCCTTGGCGATGGCTCGGTAACGGTCCATCTCCTCAGGCGTATACGGCTCATGCAGTGCCACGACTCGAGCGCCAACATTCTCCACCCCGGCCAGCACGTCATCGGCTGCCACTTTGCCCTTCGCCAGCTCCAGGGCCACCTCGGCGAGCGGCTTGCCGAAGGTGGGCAGGAAAACCGGCTCGTACCCTTGTCCGGTCAGTTCTTCGTCCATGGTCCGGGGAAGATCCATGGTGTACCCGACGGCATACTTCTTCTGAGGAGTCACCACCAAGAAGACCGGGCTTGTCGGCACAACATGGGACACGACAGCCAGGCCTCCGCAGCTCAGCCAGGCGAAATTGTCGCGGCGGGTGATGATCAGGGAGTCGCGCCCGAGTTCCGACAGCGCTGTGCGGATGCGCCTCTCCTTCTCCTGTGCCTCATGGGGAATGGACATGAGCCTCCCATTTCTCCAGACAATTCCCGCGTTCCCGACTGATGCTCCCCTATTTGCCAGGACCGTCCACCAAGGCGGTGAGCTCAACCCCTGCAGCCTTGCCGTTTGCAACCCAAATCTTGATAGGAGCTCCCCGGTCCAGCCCGGGGGGTTTCACCATCGCGCTGCAACGGCTCTGACCGTGCCTGTTTTTCCCCCTGCTTGGTCGCAAAATGCAAGAGGAAGCGATGCAAGGTTTACCTTCCTGGACCGACCCGGTTCCGCAGAAAAGCCTCAACTTCCGCGCGGGTAGGCAGGGAGGCCATCGCGCCGGGCTTCTTGGTGGAAAGCGCGCCAATCAGATTGCCATAGCGGGTCGCCTCCTCCAACGGCTTGCCCTCCCCGAGGGCCACACCCAGCCCCGCCATGAAAGCGTCGCCCGCCCCAGTCGTATCCAGGGCTTCTATCGGCACGCCCTCCATGTGTTGCGCTCCGCCCGGTTGGACGATGAGGGCGCCCTGCGCGGAGAGGGTAATGATTACCGTCTGGACGCCTTTGCTCAGCAATGCTTCGCCCGCCGACTTGGCTCCTTCCAGCGTGTCGGCACGGATCCCGGTGAGCACTTTGGCTTCGTTCTGATTGGGCGTAAGCAGGTGAACCTTTCTGAGGATGCGATCGGGCAAAGGTCGGGCGGGGGCCGGGTTCAAGATACACATCGCCCTGGCCTCGCGAGCGATATCAATGGCCCTTTCTATGGCATCCAGGGGAATCTCCAGTTGCATCAGGAGCACATCGGCGGCTCTCAACTCGCTCGCGGCCGCCTCCACATCGCTTCGATCAATCCGCATGTTAACTCCCGAGACCACGACGATGATGTTCTCACCCCTCTTGTCTACCACGACCAACGCCACCCCAGACCCCGCCCCCGAGTCAACCCGCAGGTGATCACAGTTCACGCCATGGGATCGCAGCGTTTCCAGCATTTGCTTTCCGAAAAGGTCGTCACCGACCCGCCCCACCATGGTCACCTCCGCGCCCAAGAGGCGCGCTCCCACCGCCTGATTGGCCCCCTTTCCACCCATGCTCATCCAGTATCGCTGGCCGATCACGGTTTCCCCGGGTTCTGGCAGGTGCTCGGCCCAAGAGTAGATGTCCATATTACAGCTGCCGATGACGATCACCTTGGCTTCCGCCATCGTCTTACACCCTCCTATCAGCCCTGGGCCTCAAGCTCCGCCAAGGCACGTCTCGCCTCTTCCGCAGTAAGGCAACGGGCGTGATACTCCTGGCTGCCCTCCATGAACGAAACACCGTGACCTTTGATCGTGTGTGCCACGGCGAGAGAGGGCTGCTCCGGGCTCTTGCGCGACCGCTCCAGGAAGCCACAGATCTCGCCAAACTCATGGCCTCCGAACTCCTCCACACGCCAGCCAAAGGACCGCCACTTGTCGCCCAGGGGGGCTAGGCCCATCACCTCACTCACGCGGCCGTCGTATTGATAGCCGTTGTGATCGATGAAAACGACGAGATTCCCCAGACCAAAATGGGCGCCCGCGAGGGCCGCCTCCCATATCTGGCCTTCATCACATTCACCATCTCCGACCAGAGCATAGACGCGGGCCGGATTCCCTTTTCGCTTCAGCCCCAACGCCATCCCGACCGCTTGGGAAAGGCCGATACCGAGGGAACCGGATGTTGCCTCGACCCCCGGCGTCTTCACATGCGGGTGTCCCTGCAGGGGGCTTCCAAGCTGGCGCAGCGATAGCATCGTCTCCTCGGAGAAGAAGCCCGCTTCGTACAGCGCCGCATACAACCCCGGGGCTGCATGTCCCTTGGACAGCACAAAACGATCTCGCTCGGGCCAATCCGGGTGGTGGGGATCCACCCGCATCTCGGCAAAGTACAGTACGGCCAGGATCTCAACGGGAGAGAAGGATGGACCAGGGTGCCCGCTCCCCGCCGCGCTGGTCATCCGGATAATGTTCCGTCTCATGCGGCGCGCGTGCGCCGCAAGAGCCGTGTGCACCGGCGAAAGATCGGGATCCCCAGAGACCCTGGCCGGCGACATTCTCAATTGGCCTCGCGGCGGCGAGCGATGGCCTTCCGCACCGCTTGGGCGATGTCTTGCGATGTCAGGTGATACTTGGTGCGCAACTCATCCACTGGGCCGCTCTCGGCGAAGGTGTCTTGCACTGCAACCTGTTCCATGGGCGTGGGGCAGAGCCTTGCCAACGCCTCGGCCACGGCCCCCCCCAGCCCACCGTAACAGCTATGGTCCTCCGCCACGACAATCGCACCGGTCTCGAATGCGGCCTGAACAATCGCGGCCTCGTCCAGCGGCTTGATGGAAACCATGCTGATGACACGTGGATGGATCCCTTCGGAAGCCAAGCGATCGGCGGCTTCCAACCCCATGGCCACCATGCTCCCGATGGCCACGATCGTCGCATCGACGCCCGGACGGATTAGCAGGGACCCGCCGATGGATATCGGGGCGTCGGGCTCGGTCAAGACGGGAACGGCCGCGCGCTCGAGGCGGATATAGACCGGTCCCTGTAACTCCAGCGCAGCGCGCAACACCGGCCCGACCTGATTGGCATCGGTGGGGGCGAGGATGACCATCCCAGGGATCGGACGCATTAGCGCGATGTCTTCGGCGGCTTGGTGTGTCACGCCGTCGGCTCCGACGTTGATGCCGGCGTGAGTAGCCACAATCTTGACGTTAAGATGAGGGTAGGCTATGCTGTTCCGGACTTGCTCCCAAGCCTTACCCCCGACAAACATCGCATAGCCGACCACAACCGGAAGCCACCCGGTGGTCGAAAGGCCCGCGGCCATGCCCAGCGTGTTTTGTTCCGAGATGCCCGTGCCAACGAAACGATTGGGGAAGACCGCCTTGAACTTGTTGGCCCGTGTGGAGAGAGACACATCGGGCGAGAGCACCATCAGGTTCGGATACTCTTCGCCCAGCCGGACGAGCGCATTGCCCAGCGCCTCTCGCTGTTCCACGGCCTTTCGGCCGACCGTTGCCAGGCCCGTCATGCCCTCCTCTTCCTGGCCCCCATCGGGTGGAGCGGAACCGTGTGTCTGCGGCAAGACCTTCCGGACGGCCGACGAATGCGCAGCAAGCCCGGCCACCGGGGCAGAGCACGCCAGCCTCCCATGTCAGCTACGAGTGTTCTTCGGGCAGCTGAGGCGAGTCGTCGGCCTTGCCACGGCATTCAGATTGAGCCGCGTTCCTCGATTTCCAGTTGCATCAAGCCGGGCACTTCAACCACTCCATTATCGGTTTCGACGAAGTAGGTTGGCCAATGGTTGCCCTGGGAGGCAATCTCGAGTCCGGACTTGGTCAGCAAGGCTAGTTCGCCCACCTTGGTTCCGGTAATCGTGATGAACCACTCAAATGGCTGGTTGACTTGGACCACCTTGTCGGTGAGACAACGCGTTGCGTCGACAATGACATAGCCGGTGGGGCCGCCCTGGAAATGGTAGTGCCACTCCTCCGGGAACCCCAACTCCTTATACCAGGCCTTCTGCCATTCCAGGATATCCGCAAAGCGGACCCCCGCGTGAAGTTTCGCGAACAGACGGCCTTCGATCGTCGCCGCCGCCTCGCAGACCCGCCGAATTTCTACGGAGGGTTCGCCAAAGTGGACGCAGCGGGTGACATTCGAGTGCAACCCCCAGCGGCGGGCCACCGAGTGGAGAAGGGCATACTTTTGGATCGGTTTGTCTGTCGGCATGGGGTGTCGGTAGCGAAACACGCGCTCGTCACTGCCCAGGATCAGCACATCAACATCCAGGCCCCGACGCAGATGACCAATGCGCATGGCGGTCGCCGCCTCGTTCTCGCTCATGCCCGGCTTGAGGGAGCGGGCCGTCTCAGTAAGGATTTCGTCGGACTGCCGTCCCAGCCAGCGGCAGCGGCCGATCTCCAGGTCCGTCATCGGGTAGTGGAGGTCGACCAGGTCCGGCTCGCTGTACTCGGTTCCGGGCCAAGGGGTATCCGCCGCCGCAGACCCCGGACCGGCCAGGTCCTTGGCGCGCTCGCGGGGGTCGCCTTGATACCAGCGCATGGAGACCAGCTCATAGCCTTGGCCGGGGACCTGTTCCTCAAGGAGCCGCGCGGCATCCATACTATGAGCCACGATGTACTGACCGCGGCGCGTGATCACTGCGCTGCCGAAACCAAGCTCTGTGCACTCGACAACGCGGGAGTCGCCCCCTGCTGACAGCCAGGCGAAGTTGTCACGCCGGGAGAGGATCACACCCTCCCGCCCGCTCTGCTCGAGCCATGCTCGGGTCCGTTCACGCTTGAGGGCGGCGTCGGCCACTACGCGCGGATCGTTCCGGGGAGTGGCCAGGTCCTGTGCCTCGCTCGCACGGACCGTCACCGGCATGGGTCATCTCCCGGCCGGAACCGCGGGGGCCGCGAGGCCCGTCTTGGCAGCTGCCGGGGCACTGTAGCGCACTCTCTGGGCATCGATCAGCATGGCGATCAAAATAATCAGGCCGCGAATCGCGTCCGTCCAGAAGGGAGAGATGTTGACCAGGTTCAGCCCAGAGGCAACCGCCGAAAGCAGCAAGACCCCTCCAAAAGCTCCCACCATGGTTCCACGCCCCCCGCTCAGGCTGACGCCGCCCATCACGCATGCCGCCATCACTTCAAAGACATCTCCCTGGCCCAGGACGGGATCTACTGACGTTATGTGACCAGAAAGCATCCAACCCGCGAGGGCTGCCAGAAGAGCAGCGATCAGATACACCTGTCGAATGCGTTTCTCCGGGTTCACACCCGAGGCCCGCGCCGCTTCTCGGTTTCCCCCGATCGCGTACAGCTCCCGTCCAAACGGGGTGTACGCCAACACGATATGCGCGATGATAAACGCCACGATGACCACGATCACGGGCAATGGCACCGGCCCGAACGAGAGCGTGCCCAACCAGTTGTAGAGCGGCGGAGTCCCATAGATGGTGTTGGCGTAGGTGAACACCAACTGGATGCCGCGCAGGCCAATCAGCATGGCCAAGGTGACGACCCAGAAATTCATCTTCAGGCGCGTAATCAGGTTGCCAATGACCACCCCGATCAGAGCTCCGACGGCCAACAAGATAACCTCAGCCAGCAGGGGGTTAACGCCCCAGCCGCTCCCGTTGTCAGGGATACCCGACTTTGTGCAAAGCCAAGCGCCCACGGCGGCACACAAACCGAGGGTCGATTCGATGGAAAGGTCCATGCATTGAGGGATGAACACAAAAGTCTCACCGATAACCAGAAGGCCCAGCACCGAAGCATGAAACAGGATATTGAGGAAGTTTATCCCTGTGAGGTACATGGGATTCAGGACCGAGAACATGAGGATCACCACTACCAGCAGAATCCAGATCAAGTTGTTCAGGAGGGCTGGAATGTATCTGTTCAGATTCATGGGCCGGTTAACTCCCTTCCTCATCCTGGCAGATTCAGTGCTCGACGATATCAGTCTTCAGTCGGAACGGCAGCCGACCCGCTAGGAGCTGGCTTCTTGGCCGGACTGACTTCCGCGTAGCGCACCTTCTGGGCATCGATCAACATGGCGAGCAGGATGACCATCCCGCGGGCCGCATCGATCCAAAAGGTATTGACACGCGTGAGGCTGAGCCCCGAGTCAAGGGCGGAGAGAAGCAAGACGCCCCCAAAGGCCCCGATCACCGAACCTCGACCCCCAAAAATGCTGACACCTCCAATGATCGCCGCCGCGAAGACTTCCAGGATCATGTTTTGGCCCATACCCTCGGTGATCACACCTTGACGCCCGGCAAACATCCAACCGGCCAATGCGGCCAAGACCCCGCTGATCATGTACACATCGCGGATACGCTGCTCGGGGTTGAGGCCAGCGGCCAGGGCTGCGTCCTTGTTTCCGCCCACGGCAAAAAGCTTGCGGCCAAACGGGCGGTGCTGCAGCACAACGTACGCGATGAGGAAGGCTATTACCATGACAATCACGCAGATCGGAATGGGGCCGATACTGGCGCCCCCCAATGCTGTGAACTGGGGGGGAAGCCTAACCATCGTATTGCCCTCGGAAATGCCGAGGACGATGCCGCGCAGGATGATGAGCATGGCCAGCGTCACAATGAAGTTGTTCATCTTCAAGCGCGTGATCAGGGTGCCATTGAGCCAGCCAATTGCCAGACCCAAGGCCAGCGCCACAACAATTCCGATAAGGGGATTGAGCATCAGATTGCCGCCCCAGGTGGGTGGCCCCGCCGGGAGGATCACCCAGGCGCCAGCAAGGGCACAGATGGCCAGAGTCGACTCCATCGACAAGTCGAAATTGCCCGTGATGAGTGTGAAGGTCTGTCCGATCACCAGAATCCCCAGCACTGCCCCGTGGACGAAGATGTCGGTGATGTTCCTCACGCTCAGGAACCTGGGCGTCAGCGCCTCGAACAGGATCACCATTCCCAACAGGAGGATCCAGATGAGATTATTGAGCAATCCCGGTATGAATCTTCTCGGATTCATTGTGCGCTAAGCTCCCTTCGACGGCCAGCAGGATTCGCTCCGCATTGACGGTGGGATCGCCAGGGACGAACTCCCCGTCAAGTTTTCCCGCGAACATGACGACGATGCGGTCGCACACATCAAGCAATTCCTGGATTTCTTCCGAAACGAACAGCACGCCGACGCCTTGATGCGACATCTGGTCGACGATTCTCATAATCTCGATTTTCGCCGCCACATCGACACCCTGAGTGGGCTCGTCCAGCAGCAGGACCTTGGGCTCCGTTCCGGCCAACTTGGCAAACACTACCTTCTGTTGGTTTCCTCCGCTCAGGAACTCAACTGGTTGCCACATCGATGGGGTTACGATCCCCAAGAGCTCGATGAAACGCGTGACCACGCGCCGCTCCTCCCCCAATCTCAAGAGCCCAAAACGATTGACCAGCCGCCTCAATATGGGCAGGGAGATGTTCTCGGCCGTGGGGCGCATTCCAATAATGCCCAGCAGGAGGCGGTCACGAGGCAAGTAGCCGACCCTCCTGCGGAGTGCCTCGGCGGGATTCGAAGGCCAGTAGGGCTTTCCCTCCACCAAGACTGTCCCCTCCCCGAGTGGCTCCAGCCCAAAAAGACCCTTCAGCAGTTCACCCTTGCCGCAGCCCTCCAAGCCAGTGAGGCCGACAATCTCGCCCTCCTTGACAGCGAGGTTGATATTGTCGAATTTCCCGGGCCGGGTCAACCCACGGATCTCCAACACAGGCCGGGCGCCCTGCCGGCCCCTCTCGCGCTTGAACCGTTCTACCGTGACCCCCGTGATCAAATGGATAAGCTCCGCTTGGTCCAGGGAGGCCACTGGGCGGGTAGTCACGACCTCCCCATCGCGTAGCACGGACACAACACCACACAGTTGAAACACTTCCTCGATATAGTGCGAGATGTAGATGAAGGTCACACCCTCGTCGCGCTGGCGGCGCACGAAACCGAACAACATGTTTACTTCATCTTTGGGCAGAGGAGCCGTCGCCTCGTCCAAAATGATGATGCGAGCGTTAGCAAAAAGCGCGGCGGCGATCTCGATCACCTGTTTCTCCGCCACGCTGAGACCCTCCACCCTGCGCCGAACATCGATCTCAAGCCCCAGGCGCTGCAACTTCTTCTCCGCCTCCTCATACAACCCTCGCCAGTCAACGAAACCAGACCGGCTGGTGGGCCAACCGCCAATAAAGATGTTCTCGGCAACGCTAAGGGGGGGAGTCAGATTCGAACGCTGGTGCACGCAGGTGATCCCCGCCTGCCGGGCGCGTTGCGCCGTCATGGGGTGAATATGCTCACCGTCCACCCAGATTTCGCCCTGATCCGGTTGATAGATCCCGGTCAGGACATTCATCAAGGTGGTCTTGCCTGCCCCATTCTTACCCACCAGCCCATGCAGCTCGCCCGCATGCAAAGAAAAATCCACGTGGTCAAGCGCGAGCACGCCTGGAAAGGTCTTGACGATTCCTTTCATCTCGACCAGGTTCGAGTTCTTCGAATTCGCCGTCATCGGCGCCCTTCCTTTTTTCTTTGCCGGGGGGGAGGGGTCTGCCCCGTGCCGCATGCACGCGGGACAGACCCGACACTCATGCTTGGTACGAAAACTGCTCAGGCACTACATGCCCGAGTTGCCCCAGAGACCAGGATTCGTCGCGTTATCGATCGTAACCACCGTCGTGCTCAGCTCCAAATCCGGGGTCCCATCCGAGTTTATCGTGATCTGACCCGGGGACCACAAGGCTCCGGCCTGCGTCACTGTGCCTGGCTGCACAGTCTGTCCATTCAGCTCTTGCTGAATGTAGGTCACGACCAACCCGTCGTCGGGGATCGGCTGGGCGGAGTTCTCATCCATCCAGCCGGCTTTGATGGCCGCAACCCCCGCCGCGCTGCCGTCGACCGAGCATAGGAATACGTGGCCGGGCTGTCCGCGCTGGATGAGCTTGTTCGCGGCCTTGAGCTCTGCCAAAGTGCCCGAAATGTACACGGCATCCGAGGCCATGTAGATGCCATCCAGATCCGGGTTGGCTGCCAGCACATCGCGTACAATGCCGGCGCCGGTATCGGCATTCCAGTTGCCTACCTTCGTGATGATCGTGATGCCTGGGTTCTTGTCCAAGATGTCATGGAAACCCTGGCTGCGCAGCTGGGCCACGTTCTGGCCCATGTCGCCCGTGATCTCCAGGACTTTCCCCTTCGGCGTTCCATACCTCGCGGTCAGGAAGTTCAACATGGCCGTCCCGGCCTGCTGTCCACCGACCCGGTTGTTGGACTCGACGGTCATATTGATCGCGCAGCCCGTGGGCGCGCGGTCAATGGTGTAGAAGGGGATCCCCGCCGCCTTGGCTTTCGCCGCCGCAGTGCAAATAGCAGCACTATCGTTGGGCACCGCCACAATGGCGCTTACCCCTAGCGTTATGAAGTAGTCGATGTCGTTGAGCTGCTTCTGCGTGTCGCCGTTGGCATTGGTCGTGATGACCTGCCATCCCAGCGCCTGGGCATGCCTAACCAAGCTGTCTTGAATGCTAGGCTGGCCGCCCGTCAGAGAGGGGGCAGAATAGGCAATCGTTATCTTTGCCTTCGGTGCGGCTTGAGTGACCACAACCGTCGACTGGACGATCTGCGTCTGGACGACGGTCTGGGGAGTCGCCGTAGCCGCGGGTGCGCATGCCCCGAGGACTGCTGCGCCCACCAGCACTACCACCATCAGCGCAAAACGGGCTTTCATGTCAACTCCTCCTAATTGCTCCGGCTAATGCGAAATTGCTTGCGAGTCATCCAACTGGATTTCCCGTTCCCGATCAGAGATCTTCCGTCCCTTGTCCGCCTCCTCACCTCCTTTCAAGAACAATTCTCCGTCGTGCTCCAGCTCGGCCTCTCTCACTCATCCCCCTGCCCTAGAGGCGATGGCTGAGCTCTTTGAGCGTCGGATAGATCTCCTTGTAGAGCACGTACCGGTCATCGTAGCGCAACCGGCGAACCCTGTCCGGCTCAAAGAGGCTACCACCCTGCAGCACCCCTTCGGCCGTCTCAGCCGCGCTGGAGAAGCATCCGGCACCCTGGCCGGCTAGCAGGGCCGCGCCCAGGCAGGCGGCTTCCGTCACTCGAGGTGCCCGGACGGGAATCCCGGTAACGTCGGCCTTGACCTGCAACCAGAGGTCGGAGCGAGCCCCGCCCCCGATCGCTCGCAGCTCGCTGATCAGCACGCCTGCCGTTTTCAGCAGGTCAAGGTTGATTCGTAATTCAAAGGTTAATCCTTCAATGATCGCCTTGGCTAATTCGACCTTCGTCGTGCCAAAAGTCAGCCCCAAAATCGCTCCCTTGGAAAACGTGTCGAACCATGGAGTTCCGCTGCCAGAGAAGTGCGGTAGAACCATCACAGGCGACGGCTCCGCCGAGGCTTCCGCGAGGATCAAATCATAGGCGTCCGCCCCTCCAAGCTGAGCTTCTTCCTTCTCCTTCTGGCAAAGGATGTCGCGGAACCAACGCAGCAGAAGGCCTCCACTGTGATTCAGCGTCATCGCTAAGTACAGGCCAGGGACGACATGAGCGTAGCAGGAAATGTTCCCCTGGCGCAGGTTCTCGTCGAGCGCCGGGGACTCCATGGCCACTTCGACGACCTCGGCCGTTCCCGTGGATACCATCGCAAGGCCAGCACGAGTCAACCCTGCACCCAGGGCCCCACAAGCCTGATCATGCCCCCCCGTTACAATGAGAGGGGGGTCCTTCGTTCCGAGACTCTCGGCAACCTTGGGCAACATCCGGCCCACCCCGGTCGCTGAGGGTTGCACCATCGCCAGACGCTCCGTGCCCAGTTCCAAAGCGGCGAGGATCTCAGGCGACCAACGGTCTTCAGCCAGATCAAAAAGCTGGGTGCGCGAAGCCAAGCACCGGCTGATGACTGCCCTCCCTGTCATCTTTTGAACCAGGAAGTCTTCGTAGAGCAGGAAGCGATCCGCCCTCGACCAGAGATCCGGTCGCTCCTGCTTGATCCACAGGAGCTTGGGCAGCGTGTTGATGGTGTGCATGGGCATGCCGGTCCGCTCGTAGAGATGCTCTGCACCCAGCCTGCAGGCCAGCCACTTGTTCTGGTCCACATTGCGCATGTCCATGCCCAGAATGGCTGGGGACAATGCTCGTCCCGCCGAGTCGACGGGCATCACTGCCTCACCCTGGACGGAGAGACCTAGGGCATCAACCTTCTCTCTGGGCCCAACAAGACCAATCACTTCACGCAACGCAGCCTGTGCCAGCTCCCAGACCGCTTCCGGGTCTTGTTGAGCCCACCCCGGTTGCGGCATGTCAACCGAATACTCGCGAGTAGCACTCCCCAGCACCGAACCCTGCCCATCAAACAGGATCGCCTTGCAGCCGGTCGTTCCGATGTCCAAACCGATCAGGCGCATGGGAAGTGGGCCTCTATCCAGTTGCCGCCAGCGTGTTCCTCGCGGTTTCCACCCGCGCTTTCCCCGCAAACATCCGCTCGGGTCAATTCGCTTTGCGCGTCCGAGCTAACGGGATCGGCACGCCTCCCCAACTCGGAACAACTCTCTCCCCGCAACCTGCTAAACGCCGAATTCGGTTTTCCCAGTCCAGCCACGTAGGCGTCGGTCCTTGCCGCGTGCGTTGCGACCGCCGCCAGGCAATGCAATCCCCCTGCTCCTGGACTACTCTTCGAGGAAACCCGAAGAACGAGAGACAAGACTCGCGGCCTCGCATTCTCCAATAGCATTTGTGTTCGTGACGAAAGGGCACAGGGCTTGGCCAAGGAGTTGCATCAAACATGTGAGCTGGACACTGCACATCTGTTCATGGATGGTCAAGTGCTCAACTCGTTGTCATTGTATAGCAAGAAACCCACATGTCAATAGAACGTACCCCAAGATATGTGCCCATCGTCCAGCCCGTGGTCACCTAGATCTCATACATCAATCGGCAAGAAGAGCCGCGGCCCCCTATCCCTTTCAATTCCCCCATCTCTGATTTGTCGGGTGTTCGCGTGGCTTCTTATAGGCATTTCCCTATTCATTTCCCTTTGCTACTTGGACGAAACTCATCCCCTATCCAGCTTCCTTGAAAGCTTCAGTCTGGCAGTTGGGAGCCACCGGCTTCCATCCAACCGGTCATCCGCCTTCGCCGAGCCAGCGGGTTTCTTGACCAGTGGCACCGGTCCTAACTTGCGCTGGCCGCTGCCCCCCTCCAGTCACAAGCCCGCCCAACCCCCGCCTTTCAGCCAAAACGTGCCGGCCGGAATAGTCCTGCTTTTCCCTCCGAGACGTGCGACCACCGATCATTTGAATAGCAGGCCGGCAAAATGTTGGAACTGGATATCCAGTTTCTCAATTTGGGTGGCAAGCCAGCCACCCGCCCCTCACAGGTCGTGGGGGCAGATGTCGGAAATTACCTCAGCCCCCTCCTGCCGCACCACAATGATGTCCTCTGGCCGAATCCCCCCAACCCCTTCAATGTAGATCCCTGGCTCGATGGTCAACACCATGCCCGCCTCCAGCGGCTGGTTATTGGCCATGTGCAGAGGCGGACCTTCATGATAGGCCATCCCCACCCCGTGACCCAGTGAGTGGGGCCAGTACTCCGCGTATCCGCGCTTGGTCATGTAGTCGCGTGCCGCTCGATCCAACGCAGGGATCGGCGTGCCGGGCTTCGCAAGGTCAATGGCGGCTCTCTGCGCCCCCCACGCGACCTCATACATTTCCCGAACTTTGCTCGGTGCCTCCCCGACACAGAGATTGCGCGTCAGGTCCGACCAGTAACCATCAGCAAAGGCTCCCAACTCCATGATGACCACATCTCCGCTGGCGATGACCCGTGCGGAGGAATAGGCGTAGTGCGTCCATTGCTGGGCGCTGCGCGCCCCTGCGCACACACAGGCATAGCCGCGCGCCTGCGTCACCCCTTTGTAGCCTGTGCCCTGGCTGTGAATGGCCGATTCGATCACGGAGGCCAGCTCCACTTCTTTCATACCCGGCCTCAGAGCCTCGCGCGCCGCTGCAAAGCCCATCGCCGCCACTTCAATCGCCAGTTTGATTCTCTCGATCTCTTCTTCGCCCTTGACGGATCGGAGCCCCATAATGACCTGGCTCGCGTCCTTGAGATGGACCTTCGGGAGGGTGGCTCTCAGCATGTCCCAGGTAGGCTGGGAGGGGAATTTGACTTCACCCTGGAAAATGCCGACGTTGGCGACCTCCACGCGCTGCTCAACCCCGATTACCTTGTCTTCCAGGGCCAAGTGTTTGAACACGGATGGCAACACAGCCGCCATGGCCTCGTTCGGTCCCCGCAGCTCGCTCTTGCTCTCAAAGGGGAAGGTCACAACCTCCACATTGTTCGAGGGAGGAAAACGATCGAGCTCCCATTTCGCCTCTTGCTCTCCGACCAGGAGTACCGGGTTGCCACTTGCTGGAACGACGGCTGCTCCTACCTGGCCCTTGGGCCAGTAGCCAGTGAAGTACAACACGTGTTCCGAGAGACGGCAGAACAGCCCATCCAGGTCATTCTGCTTGAGCGCCCTCTGGATTCGAATCGTCCGGTCCCGTGAGATCTGCATGGTTCTCACTCCCTCCCTTCCCGTCCTGTGCCCTGGCGGCTGATACTCACCCCCATACCCCATCGGGTTGTCTACCCGCTGCCCACCTCACCCCTCCGATAGCGTGGAGGGTGCCTCAACCATGTGCTTGATGCCCTGTAAGAAGCGCGCCGCAGGCGCCCCGTCCACCAACCGGTGGTCGAAAGCCAAGCTCAGGGTCATACGCTGCTGAACGATGACCTGCTGCCCCAGGGCCGCCGGCCGCGGCCCAATCCGGCCAACGCCCAGGATAGCCATCTCCGGCGGGTTGATGATCGGCGTGAACGCATCGATCTCCCACATCCCCAAGTTGGTGAGGGTAAAGGTCCCGCCGGTCAAATCATCCGGCTGGATGCGGCCTGTGCGGGCCATTTCGGTCAAACGGAGAAATTCGGCTTGAATTTGGATCAGGTTCTTCTGGTCGGCTTCCCGGATCACCGGAACCAGCAAGCCGCGCTCGGTGTCGACCGCCACCCCTACATTGACTTCGGTCAAGAGGTGGATGGCGTCTCCTCGCTGGCTAGCATTCATGTATGGGAACGCGCGCAACGCTCGCGCCGCGATGAACACCATCAACTCAGTAAACCCCATCGGCCGGGGCTGGTCCCCGTGGTCGCCCCGGACCCGCTGGCGCCAAGCCACCAGCTCCGTTGCATCCACCTCGGCGATCAGGACCACTCGGGCGGTACCTTGGGAGCTCTGCAACATGCGCTCCGCGATGCGCGCCCGCACTCCCGCGATCGGCACTACCTGCCCGGGAGACAGACCGGGTCCGGCAGGCGGCGCTCCTGCCCCTCGCGAAGCCGATGGCAGCGATTGCGCGGCAGCCAAAATGTCCGCCTTTTGAATACGCCCTCGACCTCCAGACCCCTTGACCTTGCGAAAATCCACACCCAGTTCTTCGGCCAGAACCCGCGCGGCCGGGGAGATGATTAGATGGTCCTCGGATTGGCCTTCCTCCCGCGCAGCGACCGCCTGGGATTCCCCTTCGCGCTTCTGCTCTCCCCCTACGCTGGCCTCAGGCACAAAGCTTTCCTCGTCCCGGACAGGGATCTGAGCCGGAAGGGGCTCCCCCATCTTCGTCAGCGCGGCAATCACATAGGTGCAGGGCACCGTGTCCCCTGCCTTGGCAACGATGCGGGCCATTATTCCGCCGTCTGGCGCTTCAACTTCCTGGGTAGCCTTGTCGGTTTCGATTTCCACGATGGGCTGCCCTTTCTTGACTGGGTCGCCCTCTCTCACCAGCCAGTTCACGATAACGCCTTGAGTCATATTGACGCCGAGCTTGGGCATGAATACCCAGGTAGGCATGTCGTCCTCCAGAAGAAATCGCCCAGGAACTAATCAAGCGCCCGATGCACAGCGTCAACAATGTGCTGTGGGTCCGGTATGACGAGGTGCTCCAGCCCGCGGTTATAAGGAATGGGCACATCGAGCCCCGCCACCCGAATTGGCCGCCCCTCCAGATAGTCAAAGCCGCGTTCGACAAGTTCAGCCAGGATCTCGCCTCCGATTCCACAGGTCCGGCTAGACTCATGGACGACTACAAGGCGGCTGGTCTTCTTCAGCGAGGCCAGCATGGTATCCCAGTCCATGGGGACCAAGGTACGCGGATCAATCACCTCGCATTCGATGCCTTCTTCTGCCGACAAGCGCTCGGCGGCTGCCAGGGCGTGGTGCACCATCAGCGACACCGCCACAATGGTCAGATCCTTCCCCTGGCGCTTCACATCCGCCTGGCCGAAGGGGATGGTATAGTCGCCATCCGGCACCTCCCCCTCAATCGCGTAGCTGCGCTTATGCTCAAAGAAGATGACTGGGTTGTTCCCCCGGATCGAGGTCTTAAGCAGTCCCTTGACGTCGGATGCGGTGGAGGGCATCACTACTTTGAGTCCCGGAATGTGGCAGAACCACGACTCGAAGGATTGTGAATGTTGAGCCGCCACGCCGCCTCCAACCCCTACCGGAGCCCGGATGACTAGCGGCACATTCATCTTGCCTCCGAACATGTAGCGCGACTTGGCGATCTCATTGACAATCTGATCCATGGCCAGGGTGATCCAGTCGGAATAGAGGATTTCAACTACCGGGCGCATACCGGTGGCCGCCGCTCCCAAGGCCATCCCGGTGAATCCCTCCTCGGATAGGGGCGTGTCGATCACGCGACTATCGCCATATTTCTGCCACAAGCCCGAGGTCACACCGAAGGGATTGCCTCGGCGACCGACATCACACCCCAACAGGATGACACGATCATCCCGTTCGAGTTCCTCGCTCAGAGCCTCATTGATAGCCTGTTTGACCGTGATTCTCCTGGCCATGCTTTCACCTCCCTCTGCAAATTCAGTCCGCGTACAAGCCTTCGAACAATGTCGCCGCTGCGGGTTCGGTCCCCTTCATGCCAAATTCAATGGCGGCGCCGATCTTCGCGTGAGCCTCAGCTTCCGCCTCGCGGCACGCTTCCTCCGTCGCGACCCCGCTGCCGACGAGGTACTCTCTCATGCGCTTGACGGGATCCATGATCCGCCAGCGATTGGCTTCTTCGATGCTGCGGTACCGCTGGTCGTCCGCCACAAAATGGCCCACGTAGCGGAAGAACTTGGCCTCCACGATAGACGGGCCCTCCCCCGCGCGAGCCCTGGCGACCGCCTCCTTGACCGCACCATAAACCGCCAGGACATTGAAACCGTCGACCGTGACACCGGGGATTCCGTAGGCCGCCGCGCGATCCGCAATGTGCGGGACGTTGAAGGCCCGGTCATAGCTCAAGCTGATCGACCATTGGTTGTTCTCCACCATATAGACGAGCGGCAGTTTCCAGATCGAGGCCATGTTCAAGGTCTCATGCCAGATGCCCTGGTTGGTGCCGCCATCCCCGTGGAAGCAGACGGTGACGTCCTTGTCGCCACGCAACTTGGCGCGCCAAGCGCAGCCCGCCGCCATGCCCACATTGGCACCGACAATTCCGCAGGCGCCCAGCATCCCGCCTTCCACGAAGGCGATGTGCATTGAGCCCCCTTTGCCGTGACAGTAGCCTTCGTACTTCCCCATCAATTCCGCCATCATCAAATTGACGTCCGCACCTTTGGCGATGCAATGTCCATGGCCGCGGTGAGTGCTGGTGATGTAGTCCCCCGGCTCCAGCGCCGAGCAGGCGCCAACCGCAACCGCCTCGGCGCCTTCATACGAGTGTGCCAGGCCATAGACTAGGTTGCGTTTCCACAAATCGGGGATGGAAACTTCGAACTCCCGGATGAGGAGCATGGTCCGGTACATCTCAAACTGGCGTTCCGGGCTCAAGCCCGGAGGCGCTTCCAGCAGCGTCGCCTCGGGCAACAACTTCCGCATCTGCTCAAACTCTTTTTCGGCCATACCTCCGCCTTCCCTTTCCTTTGAATGCAAAGGGTGGATCTTTGGCGTCGACCCGGCGCTAAGCTACCCGAGTTGGCCGCCCCTGAAACAATTCAAACCGAATGTTGTCCGGTCCTAGGAAATAAATGGCGTAGCCGCCCTTGTTGACGCCCGCCGTCACTTCAGTGGGCGGGCCGACGAACTGGACCCCCTGGCCCGCGAGGGTCCTGTAGACGCTCAGCATATCCTCGACCTTAAAACAGAAGTGGCCGCTGCCGACATTGTTGGTAGCCATGTCAGCCGGTGGTCCCTTCGGGCTGCGAAATTCCCACAATTCCATCCGGTAGTCTGTGCCGGGGATGGCCAGCCAGGCGGCCTGCAGAAATGCATCGCCCAGGTTGCCCATATGGCGAGCGTAGTCACTCTCGCCCTCGGCCCGGTCGATCACCTCGAGTCCTATTTTCTCGGAGAGGAAGGCGAGCGCCTCCTTCAAGCGGCTGACCGCAAAACCGGTGTGAACCATCTTGGCCAATCGGCCGCTGCCACCGACCAAACCCGGCGGTTCGATCAGCTCAAGGAGCAGGCCATCCGGATCCAGGAGGAAGGTCCCCAGACCACCACGCCACGGCCCTTCTCCAATCCGGGCAGGTCGGGCCAGGAACTTCACCCCTTGGGCCGAGAGCCGCTGGTAGGCCGCCGACAGATTGTCGACCGC
Source organism: Anaerolineales bacterium (assembly GCA_049511715.1). Lineage (GTDB taxonomy): Bacteria > Chloroflexota > Anaerolineae > Anaerolineales > RBG-16-64-43 > JBEKHT01. The sequence continues at coordinate 6,084 of JBEKXU010000011.1, read as the reverse complement.
CCAGCCCAGGTGGGGAGTGCCCACACGGCCAAATTCAACGCCTGCCAGACCTCCCTTGGGATGCACATATTCAATGATCTCGAGCACAGAGGTGTCACCTTCAACCTGGGCGAAACCGATCTTCAGGCTGCAACCAGGGAATCCGGTCACCCCTGCCAGATACGCCTGGTCACTGACCTGACTCCGGATGTGCTCGATGCCTAGTGTCTCGCCATAGAACGCCAGGCTCCGGTTAAGATCGCTTATCGTAATTCCGGAATGGAACAAACCCGAGATCATAGCTCATGCTCCCTGTGCCTATCCGCTCGTGTCGGGAGAAAGGATGATGGTTTCGCCCGGCTTCATCACCGTTACCTTGGGGGCCGTGCCATCATGCCGATCGATACTTCGCATGATCTGAACGAACTGTTTGACATCCTCAACTTCCGGATCAACGTAGTGGCTGGTGACAACGTGTTTCAGGTTTAACCATTGGCTGGCGAGCGCCGCCTCGTAGGGGGTCAGCTCTCCCGACTGATACATGTAGTGGTGGGGGAGTTGAAGCCCCTCCGCGCCCGGCAGGGACACGTGCATCAGGCCAACCGTCGGTTTATAGAGTTCAGCAAATAGCTTCAAATCCATGGAAAGGGCGGTGTCCCCCGGATGGTAGATGCGCACGCCCGGCTCCGTCTCCACAATGTAGCCGATCGCCGGGCCGGAAAGCAATCGCCCGTCCTTCGTCTTCGAGAAGGACCAATGGTGGCTCTCAACCGGCCGAACCTGCACCCCCTGCACCTTCATCCACATTCCCCAGATAGTGACCCGCAACAGGTCGGGGTCAACGCCCCGGTCTATCATCAATTCCTTGACATCGGCTCCACAAACGACCGGGGCGTGGAACTTAGTGGCAATCTCGGCAGTGTCGCCGATATGGTCCCAGGCGCCATGCGTCGCCAGAATCAGATCCACCTTGCGGAGATCCTGCACCTTGATGGGGGAGTAGGGATTCTGGTTCAGAAAAGGGTCGATGAGGACATGAACGCCTTCCGGGCTAACGATCTCATATCCCGCCGAACTCAGGAATTTTAGACTGGTGCTCATATCGATTCTCCTCGTGGTGAGTTCAGAAACTGGCCACGGCTCCGCCGTCAACGTTCAGAATATGGCCGGTGACCATGGACGAGGCAGAAGAGGCCAGGAAAATCGCTGGACCGACAATCTCCCCAACCTCACCCATACGTCCCAGCGGTATGCGACGCACGAAATAGTCCTCGGTCTCGGGCTTCTGCTTGATCAGGTTCAGGACCAGGGGGGTCTTGAATTGGACAGGAGCAATGGCATTGACTCGGATGGCAAATCGCGCCCACTCGACGGCCAAACAGCGGGTCAAGGCAATGATGCCTCCCTTGCTGGCCGAATAGTTGGCGTTTCCTGTGGTCAGCCCGACTTGCCCAGCGATCGAGGCCATGTTCACAATGCTGCCGCCGTGGCCGCCCGAGATCATGGCTTTGCCCACCAGCTGATCAAACAGCCACACTCCGCGCAGATTGATGCCGATCACGCGGTCCCATTGCTGCATGGTCATGTCCTCGGCGGGGTTCCGATCGCCGATTCCGGCATTGGCAACCAGGATGTCGATTCTGCCCAACTTCTCAAGGGTCCGATCCACCGCCGCCCGCGCCTGATTCTCCTGGGACACGTCACATTTCACGGCAATAGACTGGCCCCCAGACGCAATGATGTCCTTGGCCACTGCCTCGGCTCCATCCAGGTTCAAGTCCACCACGGAAACCATGGCACCGTGTTGAGCCATGCCCTCGGCGATGGCTTGCCCCAGCCCCTGGCCCCCGCCGGTGACGAGGGCTACCTTGCCTTCCAAGCTGAATAGGTGCCTTGCCTCAATCATGGCATGTCTCCTTTACTCGAAATCCGAGTCCAGGACCCGGCCCGCTATCAGCGGACCCAGTCATCGTGCGGGGTGATCAGGATCTTGATCTCGCTTCGGTTGGTCAACAACTCGTTGAAGCCTTTTTCCATGGCATCCTCAAGCTTAATGCGTTTGGTAATCAGGCGTTCGCCGTTGACGCGGCCATCCATCAGATATTGAACGGCCCATTTGAAGTCCTCATCGTAGACGTGCGCAACGGAGCCGATGATCTCCTTCTCGCTCAACAATGCGTCGAGGGCGTCCACGGGAAAAGGTTCGTGCACTACGCTCACCAGCACCAGACGGCCGCCCCGCCTCACCATCTTGAGCCCAAGCACCATCGAGTTGACATTGCCGCCTGTCTCCAGGACGACGTCTGCTCCCCGTCCGCTGGTCAGATCCCAGTATTCCTCCTGCCAATGGGCCTGGCGTGTATCGAACACGTGCGTGGCGCCCAGCTCCTGAGAGAGCTGGGCGCGCTTTCCGCCGTGCGCGAGCATGAAGACCTCCGACGCTCCGGCGGCAAAGGCGACTTCCTGGCCGGCCAGTCCGATCATCCCCGCTCCTACTATCGCCACCGTCTCACCAGGGCGCAAGCGCCCCTTGCGCACGGCGCGCACCATGACCGCGACGGGTTCGGCTAGCGCAGCGACATCTTCTCGCCCTCCCTGGGGAAGAGGGAAAAGGTTGAAGGCCGGGACGTTGACGTAAGGGGCGAAGCCACCGTCATCCTGCTGCCCTATGGCCGCCATCTGCTTGCAGAGCGCGAAGTCGTGCCTTTGGCACCAATAACACTGGCCGCAGAAGCGAAGGATCTCAACCGCCACGGGCTCTCCCTCTTTGAGAGCTCTCACGCCCGGGCCGAGTCTCGCTACCCGTCCCGAGAACTCGTGCCCCAAGACAAGAGGGGCCATCCGCCCCGTGAGGGGATGCGGCTTTCCCACGGGGACAATGGTCGGACCACGCTGCCAGTCCTCTATGTCGGTTCCGCAGATCCCAGCCCAGGACACGGCAATCCGAACCTCTCCCTCCTTGGGCGGAGCGGGTTCGGGCCAGTCATCCTCCAAGCGAATATCCTTGTTGCCGTAGTAGACGAGAGCTTTCATGTCGGCAACCTCCTCTCAACGCGTGCGCAAACCGGGGTGAGAAGCAAGGAATTGGAATGGATCGGCGCGGACACTTGCGGGCACCTTTGGGAGGACAAGCTCCGCATCCAGTAGCACAGTGCGCGGCGGCTGGTCATCTCCCCTCAGACGTTGCATCATGAGCTCTACCGCTTGCCAAGCCATTCCTTCCAGGTCCTGGCTAACCAGGGGCAGCGGTGGCTCAATCAAGATGTCCCAAGGAGACACAAAAAATCCGCCGACGACAGCGATTTGTTCAGGGATTCGAATGCCGCGTTGCCTGAGGGACTTCACCACGCTGACCGTTTGCATTTGAGATGTACACAGGATGCCCTCCGGCCAGGGGGAGGTTTCAAGGTACTTCTCCAGCACGAGATTAACGTCCTCGCCGCTTGGGTCGGGGATCACCAAGATCATATCTTCGTCCACGGCGAGATTGTGCTCGCGCAAGGCCTGCCGGTAGCCTTCGACACGGTCCAAGTCCGAGGACGCCACCCGGCTGAAGCAAACGCAGAGGATCCGGCGGCACCCTTGCCCGATGAGAAGCTCGGTGGCTTGCCTCCCCGCTCTCACATTGTCGGTCATAACGGCGTCGGCCGGAACCCCGGGGATACAGCGGTCCAGAAACACAACCGGCATTCCCTGTTCCATGAGGCGCTGCAGAGGGCCACTGACCTGGGAGCCGGTCGGAGTGAACAACAAGCCATCGATAGATTGGCCTGCGAAGACGTCGAGGATCCGCTCCTCACGCTCGATATCCTCGTGGCTGCTGGCCAAGACCAGTGCGTAGTTGTGGCTGGCCAAGCAATCTTCCACCGCGTTGGTAAGATGGGCCAGTCCCGGGCTAATGAGCGTCGGGATCAACAGGCCTACGGTCCGGGTATTCCCCGTCTTCAGACTTCGAGCGACGGCATGGGGTCGATACCCAAGTTCGTCAATGGCGCGCACGACGCGGGTTCTTGCACTGTGAGACACGCGCCGGGGTCCGTTGTTCACCACGTACGAGACCGTTGCTACGGATACGCCTGCGAGCCTGGCCACATCGTCGCGCGTGGGTCGCTTGGTCATTCCAGTGCCTCGCCTGATCGCGGTCCCGGGCAATAGCCTGTGGGCCACTTCCAGCCGATATCCCTGGCGGACCCTGGCCTCGTCCCATGCATACTCAATGCAATCCGATCCTTGCCATGAGCAAGCAGGCTGCCGACATGCCATCACCCGGCGGATCTAGAGGCAATCTACTCGTGTAGAAAGACTAGCACCCCATTTGCGAGTTGTCAATGACTTTGATAAAGTACATGCCATGGATTTCGCCATGATGGTGGCCCCGAATCCGGACCCAAAAACCCCTCTTTGGACACAGAGCAGGATTTCAGGCGCAACCCCAAACCTTGTCCGTGCCAGGAAGCAGGAATCCGAGCTGTTCTTGGGTTCAACCTACCCTTGCCTTTTCGCAGTCTGTCAACATACCCTTGAGCCTGCATCGGGTTGGTTCCTTTGCCCCTTGTCCGGGGCTCTTCCTGGACGCTCTGCTCGGCCCCGAGTTCCCGTCTCATCCGAAGAGAACCTCCCTTGCCACCCCGAAAGAGGCCGAAGTGGAACTGCCAACAGCGGGAGCGGGAGAGAATGTTCTCTCGCAGGGTCGGCGGGCGGCAAGAGCTGTGCCGGCCCAAGCGCAAGAAAGGAGGGAGCCGCTCCTTCATAAGCTCAACGTCAAGACTGTCCAGGACCCGCGCAATGAGGTCTTCGGTCAAAGGCCAGGCACGAGGACGCCCCCTCAGGAGGAGAACCGACCGCTTGTTCGGAAGTGCGACCGGGTTGGCAGGCAGGCCGAACTGACAAGGAGTTGAGTGAACTGTCCCCACCTCGGGGTGAAGCCGTTGATGAAGTGCCCTTGTTCCACTGACAGGAGATGCTCCCGAGCCAGCTGACAACATTCCCGAATCACTCCTTTTTTCGTCCAGTCTTACCAAGGAGGGACACATGGCTGCTTCGAAACCGACCATCGGATTCATCGGGCTGGGCATCATGGGACAGCCCATGGCTCAACGATTGCTCGATGCGGGCTACACCCTGACCGTTCACGATGTTGACTCCGAACGTGCGAAGGCTCTAGTTGTCAAAGGGGCCCTGCGCGGTGCCTCGGCCAAGGACGTGAGCACTCGCACACAAGTGATCATCACCATGCTGCCCGATACGCCGGATGTAGACCAAGTAGTTTTCGGGCCGCAAGGGATCCTCGAAGGAATTCGGCCCGGAGCTACCCTCATCGACATGTCTTCCATCGCTCCGTCAATGTCCCGGCGGATTGCCGCGGCGGCTGAGCGAGCCGGTTTCGCCGCCCTGGATGCACCCGTAAGCGGCGGGGACGTCGGCGCCCAGCAGGGGACCCTTTCCATCATGGTCGGCGGGGACGAGAAGACTTTCGACCGGATGCTGCCCATCCTGCAGGTCATGGGCAAACGGATCATATTATGCGGAGGCCCGGGTGCCGGCCAAACCGTCAAGGTCTGCAACCAAATCCTTGTTGGCATCACCTTGGCGGGCGTGGCCGAAGCTCTGACCCTGGGTGCCAAAGCAGGGGTCGATCCCGCCAAGATCGTGGAGGTTCTCAGCGGCGGCTTGGCACGCTGCGGAGTGCTTGAGAACCGCGGCATGCGCATGCTGGAGGGCGACTTTGCCCCGGGGTTCCGCTGTCGCCTGCACTACAAAGACCTGCGCATCGCTATTGCGGCTGGGCAGGATTATGCCGTTCCTTTGCCAACTACCGCTCTGGTCCATGAGATGTTCAAGGAGATGGTTCTCTCCGAACGCGGTGATCTGGACCATTCTGGCCTCTTGACCCTGGTCGAGGACCGTGCGGGGATTAAGGTGCGAAGGCACAAGTAAGCCCACCCGTCGCTCCTCGATTCTCGGGCGGGCCTTCATCCGCGAGCTAACCCGACTTTCCCCATTCGCGTGGCAAACTGAACAATTTTGGCAGGTTCAACAAGAAAGCCTCGAGGAATATCGTGATCAGGATTGGTTTGGGCTGTGGTGCAGACCTTGATACTTGAA
>JBEKXU010000010.1:0-96164 GCA_049511715.1 Anaerolineales bacterium | reverse complement strand
CCAGCGTCACCCCGCACAACGCCGGCACCTCCACCTCCCCCATCCGGTACACCTTCGTCAAACCCTCCAGCTCGATCACCCGATCCGCCATCCCCTTACCCTCCCCCCCACCAACTACAAACCACCGCCGCCACCGAAGCCGCCCCCACCACCGCCGCCACCGAAGCCGCCCCCACCACCGCCGCCACCGAAGCCGCCCCCACCACCGCCGCCACCGAAGCCGCCGCCACTACCGCCGCTGGGGATCGCCCCGCCGCTACGACCGCTGAACCCGGCCCGCTGCGTGACCCCAGCTGTGCCAAAGATCCGCCCCAGCCCGAACAAGCCGACCGATCCGCTCGGAATCGTCGTCGGTGGATTCACCACGATCCTCTGCCCCGCCTGCAAGGATCCCCCCGTCACCTGCGTATTCGTGTCATCGCTCGCCCCGAGCTGCACCGGCACCGGTATGAACTGGCTGTTCTTCAGCTCATAAACGACCTGCTTGCCCTTCACCGTCCGCACCGACCCGATCGGTACGACCAGGGCACTGTTCAGGCTTGAGGTGACGATCGTCACCGACGCCGTCATCCCGGGCAGCAGGCTTGGGTCCGCCCCCTGAACCACCACCCGCGCCGTGTACGTCACCGACCCGCTCGAGATCGCCGGATCCGTGCTCACCGACGTCAACTGACCGGTGTAGTTCTTGGACGGAAAGGCGTCAAAGTTCAGCGTCGCGCTCTGCCCCACCGCCACCGTGCTGACATCCAGCTCCGACACGGCAACGTCCACGTGCAACTGCGACATGTCCGCCAGCGAGATCACCACCGTCCCCGGCGTCGCCTCGTCGCCCACCAGCGTATTCAGCGCCGTGACCGTCCCGTCAAACGGCGCCACAATCTCCGCCTGGGCGATCGTTGCTTCGTCTGCCGCCACCTGCGCCTGCGCCGCTGCCACCGTCTGCGGGTTGATCCCGTTCTGGTAATTCTTCAGCGCCGCCTGCGCATCCGCCAGTTGCGCCTTGGCCAGGTTGTACTGCGCCGTCACGGCCGCGATGGTGTCCGGATCGTTCGTTACACCGCCGGCGGCCTGATACTTCGCGGAGAGAGCCTCGTAATTCTGCAGGGCCTCCGAATAGATGGTGAAGTTGTCCTTCGTGGGGCTGGCCTGATAGTGAGCCTTGGCAATCTGCAGGTCACTCTGGGCATTGCTCAGCTCCTGGGGCCCGTAGTTGACCACAATGGTGTTGTAGTTGGCCTGGGCCGCAGTCAACGCAATTTGGGCACTGGCCACGGCAACTCCCGCATTGGCCTCCGCCGTCAGCGATGACTTGGCATTCTGCAAATTCTGCTGCGCCGTCACCAGGTCCTGCTCGGCCAAGCCGATCGAGGACGGAACCGAAGAAGGATCGAGCGTCGCCAGCACCTCGCCCTTTTTCACCGTGCCCCCCAGTTTCACGCTTACCTGGGCCACATCGCCGCTCACCCCGAAGCTCAGGTCCGCCGTCTGCCGAGCCGCCAACGTCCCCGTCGCATCCACCGTGGACGTGATGGTCCCCTTCGCCGCCGTCTCGGTCCGGAGCGAACTCAGGGTTAATTGATACTGCCGTTCCTGGTAGTATGCGTCTCCCAGGACCCCAGCAACCACAACCACGATCACGATCGGGATCCAGATCCACCTCTTCATCGCCTGCCCCATCCTTTCGTTATCCTCGCCGGGCCCCCGTCCCCCTGGCGTCCGTCCGATTCCGCTCAATCTGCCGCCAGCGCCTGGGAAGACCCTACTTTCCCCTGCCTATCAACGAGCATCACCAGCAGCGCTCCGACCCCCCAAACTCCCGCGACCAGCAAGACCAGTCCATTCAAGACCGGCACCGCCGCCACCAGCGACACCGTTGCAACCCCCAGCAACAGGTGCACCAGCGGCCTCATATCGCTTAACTGCAGGAGGTAACACACCCCTCGCCCCACCTGCACCAGGCTCGCCACCAACCCCACCGCCAGACCCGACCCCATTAGCAGCAGGAGCAGCGGAACCGCAGGCAATCCCAGCAACGACAGCGCCGCCAGTCCCACCAGCGCACCCAACAGCAGAACCGCCAGCAGCCCGATCCCGAGAAGCAGAAAAACGTTTCTGCGCTCCGGACCGGCAAAGACATCCCCCAGCCGACTCATCAGCCCTGGAAAAAGGAACAGCACCAGTCCTCCCCCCAGGAACAGAAAGATCTCTGTCGCCACGGTCGTGCCTAATCCCCAAAGAGGGGACCCCGCCAGGGAGAACGGATTCCCCAGGAGCCCCTGCCGCGGAATCCCAAACGGCCGTGCGTACTGTCCCCAGAACCCTGGTATCCGCCCCGCCGCCATTCCCGCTCCAGGCCTCACCTGCGGCAACGCCCAGGCCAGGAGCCCCGCTGCTACCAGGTCTACCACCACCAGCACGATCAACACCCAGTAAGCACCCCGACTCATTCTGCCTCGCTTGAATCCCCAGATCGGGAAACCCAGGGTTGTCTTGCCAAGCCCGACGAAATCAATCGCGCGACCACTTCGCCGACTCCGATTTGCCACAACCTGATGACAACCCGAAATGGGGCTTGACTGCGATTTGCGCTTCCTCAGTCGGGGATGTTGAGCCAGGAAGTTCGCCTTGCTGTTCCGAGTTCCAAGCCGAATTCTCTTGGGGCCAAGACCATCCCGATCCCCAATTCCGCCGCGCTGGGCTGCCTTCCTTGTATATGCGTTTCCGCTCCCAAAAGTTTCAGGCAGCCAGGAGGTATTCTCAGGGCATAACATGAGATTCACGTGAACATGAGGAAAATGGCCTCCGGAAAGGGAAAACGTGCTTGCCTTGGCCTCCCGAAAATCCGAGCCAGGCACAGCCCAGCCGCAAGTCTCACTCTTAACTAATCACCAAGAACCCCTCGAATCCCTTCTCCGCTTCGGTTCCCATTGTGTTCTTGAGGTACGGAGGCGATGTCCCAAGAGACGCCCTGGCAAAGATTCGGGCTTTTTCGGGTCTCAACAAATTCCACGGGTGCAACCTCGGACCCATTAAGGCCGCGCAATGCGGAACCAATTCGGCTCACTTGCTGGTGATTCCTGGCTCGGGCACTTGGCGAGGTGCGAGAGAAGTGATGCGAACAGCGTGACGTCTGTCACTAATGGCCGGCAGGAATTGGGGGCATAATCCGCCGTTGAGGACATGCGGAAATGCGCATATATGCCCTGGCTCATGATCCTCGGAGGGGCCATGCAAGCAAATCTTGAATCGGAGGTCAACTCCCTGCACGCACAAATCTGTGCTGGACTGGCTGACCCCAAGCGGATCCTCATCCTCTATTACCTGGCTGATGGGCCGCGGACTGTGTCCGAATTGGTCCAGTCCCTCAACGTTTCTCAACCTGCCGCCTCGCGCCACCTCAAGACCCTGCGCGATCGTGGGATGGTTCATGCCACGCGCCAAGGCTCCTCGGTGGTTTACACGCTGGGCGACCAGCGGCTTATCCAGGCGCTGGATCTTCTTCGTGCGGTGTTGCGCGAGAACCTGGCACACCGCGCGGAGCTCGCAGAACAGATGCGTTAAGTCCCGGAATCGGAGAGGAGGCTCCATGTCAAGATCAGATCCATCCAAGCCCAAGCGCCTAGCAATGATTGCCAGCCAGGGAACCCTCGACTGGGCCTATCCGCCCTTCATCTTGGGGAGCACCGCGGTCGCCATGGGCTGGGAGGTCGGCATCTACTTCACCTTCTACGGCCTGACATTGTTGAATCGGAAGTTGACCGCCGCCGTGACTCCCCTTGGGAACCCGGCTATGCCCATGAAAATGCCTTTCGGCCCAGCGGGGTTTCAGAACATCGTCTGGCCGATTCCCACCGTTGCCATGAGCGTGCCCGGCTTCGGTGCACTGGCCACCACCTTGATGAAGAAGACCTTCAAGAACAAGGGCGTGGCCACGGTCGAGGAGCTGCGAGACATCTGCGTGGCGGGCGGGGCTCGTCTCATCGCCTGCCAGATGACTATGGATGTATTTGGATTCAAGCCCGAGAACTTCATCGAGGGGGTGGAATACGGCGGCGCCGCGGCCTTCCTCGAGTATGCCGGCGAGGCTGACATCTCTCTCTTCACCTAGCGGACCCAGACGGTCCAGGAGCGAAAATCATGACGGATCAAACCAAGCCGCAAACGCACCTTGACCTGAAAGGCTTGCTTTGCCCGATGCCTGTGGTCAAGATCTCTCAGGCCATCAAGACGGTCCCCGTGGGGGCGACGATCGAAGCGGTGGCCTCGGACGCAGGGGTTGTGGCCGACATCCCGGCCTGGGCGCGCAGTAGCGGGAACGAGCTCGTGACAATGGAAAAGGTGAACGACAAAGAGTTCCGTTTTGTGGTGAGGCGCCTGAAGTAGGATCGGTTGGAAAGGCAGAGGGGTCTATGCTCTGGGTTTTTCAGGCAGTGACGTTGTTGGGATTCGCTTTCGCCGCCGCGGCTCTGATCTGGCGCTGGAGGGCGACAGCTCAGCTTCCCCTCGTTCGCGATCGCGCCACGCCCCGCGGATCTGTGGCCCGTGGGACCCTCTATGCGTTCACGTGGGGCATGGCCCCTTGGGCCAAGGAAAGCACCCGGCGCCACGCCCTCTCCTATGTGCGCGGCATCGGCTTCCACCTCGTGATCTTCCTGGACCTTGGTCTCGTGATCCTCAGTCCCTGGTGGCCCGCCTGGTCCGGGCCCGTTCGCGACGTGCTGGCCCTGGTCTCCGGGCTGGGCGCCTTGCTCGGGATTGCCGGCATCCTCATGCGGCGCTTGGAACCCAACTTGCGGGCCCTGAGCACCTTCGATGATCTCCTGGCGGTCGGCCTGGTGACCTTGTTTCAGGCCGCGTGGGCCCTCGCCCTGGCCTGGCCATGGGTTCTCTCCGCGGCCTATCTCGTGGCAACGGTCATGCTCGTCTATGTTCCCCTGGGCAAGATCCGGCATTGCATCTACTTTTTCTTCTCGCGCCGGTTTTTCGGGACCTTCATCGGCCGTCGGGGTGCGATGCACTCAACCGGTTCGGCCGGGTTCGCCTCCCGGGAGGCGTCCCAATGAGCGCCCTGGCTTCAACGGCCCTGGAAGTGCTGGAGCAGCAACTCACCCAGCCTCTCGTCGCCTCCCTGGAAGTGTGTGCCCGCTGCGGAATCTGCGCGGAATCCTGCCACTACTTCCTCGCTGATCCGAGTCTGGAGAATGTTCCCGCGGCTCGGGGGGAAGCCCTTCGCCGCGTCTATCGGGCCGAAAAAGACTGGCTGTCCCGAATCTTGCCTGGATGGACGGGAGCGGAGAAACTCACCGAAGAAGGACTGGCCCGGCTCGCGGAGATGGCCTTCACGCGGTGCACACTTTGCCGACGCTGCACCTTCAACTGTCCGATGGGGGTTGACACGCCCCTGCTCATGCGCACGGTTCGCGCCATGGCGACGGCCAGTGGGGCCGCACCCGAAATCCTGGTCATGCTGGCCGATGCGGCTATCGAAAAGGGAAAGAACCCCGAGTTCTTTCGCGACGTCTTCCTCAGCCAGATGGCCGACCTCGAAGGAGTGCTGCAGGAAAAGGTGGGGGACCCCGGCGCGCGGATCACCGTGGAGCGGCCGGGGGCCAAAGTCCTCTATGTCGGACTGTCCGGAACGCATACGATCCTGCCTCCGGCGATCCTCTTCCACCGGGCCAAGGAAGATTGGACTTTGAGCATCTTCGAGGCCGCCAATTACGGCGTGTTTCTGTCCGACACGAGCCGAGCCAAGCAAATCGCGGCTCGGATCATCGAGGAAGCCAAGCGACTGCAGGTGGAAGAGGTCGTGCTGGCCGAATGCGGCCACGCCTATGCGGCCCTGCGCTGGGATGCGCCGAACTGGTTCGGAGAGTCCTTCCCCTTCCGGGTGACCAGCCTGGTGGAAAAGACCGATGAGTATTTGGCGGCCGGGCGGCTGCAGCTGAACCCGCAGGCCAACCCGGACACGGTGACCTACCACGACTCGTGCAACATGGCCCGCAACGGAGGGGTCATCGAGGAGCCGCGCCGGATCCTGCGCGCCGCAGCGGCGAAGTTCGTGGAAATGACCCCCAATCGGACGGAAGCCTACTGCTGCGGGGGAGGAGGCGGGCTCGTCGCCCAGCCGGACTACAACGAACTTCGCCTTCAAGGGGGAAAACCCAAAGCGGACCAGATCCGCCGGACCAGGGCCCAGGTCGTTGTGGCCGCCTGCGAGAATTGCCGCCTGCAGCTGGGGGATCTCAACGATCACTACGGGTTGGGGGTTCGGCTCAGCGCCGTGGCCGACCTGGTTGTCAACGCGCTGGAACCGCCTCTGGCCCAACCGCTCAGCTAGCATTCGCGGCGCTATGCTGCCCCTCCGGACTCCGGCCTCAGCCGCAGCCCGGAGGCATGGCCGCTGGATCTCTTAGCTCAGGAGCCGAAAGGCCTCCGCTCGGTTCCCCTGGCGATGTATAATGGAGGCAGCCGCTTGGATCGCTCGTCGACCGAGACGGCAGGACAAGCCTTCAGTCTGGCTCCGCAAGGAGCTGTCCCGCCCTCGCTCGACTCGGAGGGCGATGCTGTTTTCAGGGACCGCCAAGCGGGAGTCTACCTTGGTCGAAGGAGGCTACCTTGTCCAGCCCGGCCCCGGTTCCCAAGCCCGTGTCCGTCCTTGATCTGGCGCGAAAGAAAGAGCAAGGGCAGCTCATCACCGTGCTCACCGCCTACGACTACCCCACGGCCCGCGCGGTCGATGCGGCCGGTTTGGACGTGATCCTCGTGGGCGATTCCTTGGGAATGGTCGTGCTCGGCTACCCTTCCACAATCCCAGTCACCATGGAGGAGATGCTGCATCACTGCCGCGCGGTCGCGCGCGGTGCCTCGCGTGCACTCCTGATCGGCGACATGCCCTTTCTCTCCTATCAAGTCAGCCCTCCCGAGGCCGTACGCAATGCCGGCCGATTCCTCCAGGAGGCCGGCATGGGCGCGGTCAAGCTGGAAGGCGGGCAAGAGATGGTCCCCACCATCCAGGCGATCGTCCGAGCGGGGATACCCGTCATGGGGCACATAGGGCTGACGCCTCAGTCCGTTCACAAGCTTGGCGGCCACAAGCCCCAGGGCCGGACCGCTCAGGCCGCCAAACGGCTGCTCGAGGATGCCCATGCACTTCAAGAATGCGGGTGTTTCGCCCTGGTGCTCGAGTCCATTCCGGCGAGGGTGGCCGGCCTGATCTCGCAGCGCCTGACGATTCCTACCATCGGAATCGGGGCCGGCCCGGATTGTGACGGTCAGGTCCTGGTGACCCATGATCTGCTGGGGCTCTTCGATCGCTTCACCCCCAAGTTTGTCCGCCAGTACGCGAAACTCTACGAGGAAATGGTGCAGGCGTTCGAGGCCTACCGACAGGATGTGGAAAAACACACCTTCCCGGCGCCCGAACACACCGTAGACCTTCCGGAAACGGAATGGCAGGACTTGCTGACTTCCCTGGAAGAGCCGAAGCGGGAGCGCGGGAGAGATTTCGCGTGAGCCGCACGGGCAAGACCCGAAGCCGTGAGGGAGGGTGACCGTGAGGGTGACCATCCTCGGGACGGGAGCGATGGCCTGCCTTTTCGGGGCACGGCTGGCTGCCCACGCAGAAATCATCCTGCTGGGAACCTGGGCCGAGGCGATCGCCGCGATAGGGGAGCACGGGATCCTGGTGCATGAGGCCGGGCGGGACCTGCGGGCCCGTGTCCGGGCTACGGACAGAGCCGAGGAGTGCCTCGGAAGCGACCTGGTCCTGGTGCTGGTGAAAGCCTGGCAGACCCGCGAGGCGGCCCGTCGGGGAGAAATCGCGCTCGCCCCCTCGGGCCTCGCGCTCTCCCTGCAGAATGGGCTGGGCAACCGCGAGGCGCTGGAACAGATTTTCGGATCGGATAAGACGGCCCTTGGGGTGACCACCCTGGGGGCGACCCTCTTGGCTCCGGGCGAGGTCGCGAGTGCTGGCAACGGCTCGGTATCTCTGGCCTCTCACCGGCGCGTCGAGCCCGCCCGCAAGCTCTTCTCCCAGGCCGGGTTCGAGGTCCGTGTGGAGGAGAACCTCGAGTCGCTCCTGTGGGGAAAACTGGTGGTCAACGCGGCGATCAATCCACTGGCTGCCCTCCTCCACAGGCCCAATGGCGAGCTGCTGGAATCTCCAGACGCCCGCTCGCTCATGCAGGCCGTGGGCCAGGAGGCCGCTCGAGTGGCTCAGGCGGCCGGCATTGCCTTGCCGTACCCGGACTTCTTTGCGGAGGTCGAAGCGACCGCCTGGCACAGCGCCGGGAACCGCGCCTCCATGTTGCAGGACATCGAGCGCCATCGGCCCACGGAAATCGACGCAATCAACGGCGCCATAGTGGCTCAGGCGGAGAGCCTGGGCCTAGCAGCCCCGCTCAACCGCACGATGTGGCGCCTCGTTCGGGCTCTCGGCAGCCTTTAGCGTCGGGGAGGCGAACTCAAATCCATGCGACTGGTGACTTCGCTTGAGGAGCTTCTCGACTTGCGGCGCCAACTGCCCGAGCCTTTGGGCCTCGTGCCCACGATGGGCTATCTGCACGAGGGGCACCTTTCCCTCGCGCGACGGGCGCGCTCCGAATGCGCCTCGGTTGCGGTCAGCATCTTCGTCAACCCCACTCAGTTTGGCCCCGGCGAGGACTTGCAAAAGTACCCGCGCGATCTGCGCCGGGACCTGGCCCTGCTTGACCCGGTGGGAGTCGATGTCGTCTGGGCCCCTTCGCCGGAGGCCGTCTACCCTCCGCGCTTTCAGACCTATGTCACCGTGGAGGAGGTCACCCGCCCCCTGGAAGGACGGGCGCGCCCTCACCATTTCCAAGGGGTGGCCACGGTGGTCTGCAAGCTCTTCCTGATCTTCCAGCCTCAGCGAGCCTACTTCGGCCAAAAGGATGCCCAGCAGGTAGTGGTGGTGAGGCGGATGGTGCAGGATCTGAATTTCCCTTTGCGGGTTATGGCCTGCCCCACCGTCCGCGAGCAGGACGGCTTGGCCATGTCTTCCCGGAACCAGTACCTTTCCGCCGACGAACGCAGGGCCGCCGGCGTTCTGTTCCGGGCCTTGACGCGGGCTCAGCAGGCCTATCAGGCCGGGCAGCGGGAGGCGGATCTTCTGCGCGCGGAGATTTCCAAGACCCTGCAGGCGGAACCCCTGGCGACCGAGGAGTACGTTTCCGTCGCCCAGCCGGAGACCTTGGAAGAACTGTTGACCGTGGAGCAGGATGGGCTTTTCTCGCTGGCCGTTCGACTGGGACAGACCCGACTCATCGACAACTTCCTGCTCGAAAGAGGAGCCTGGTCGACGGGGGTGATCTTTCCGGACTCAAAAGGCCAAGGAGAGGGTATCCCACATGATGGATGACAAAACACCGCCGATCATGCGCACCTTGCTGGGGGGAAAGATTCATCGGGCCCGGGTGACCGCCGCCGCGATGGATTACGAAGGAAGCATCACCATCGACCGGGCCCTTCTGGAGGCGGCGGGGATCGGCGAGTTTGAGCGTGTCCAGGTGGTTGATCTGGAGAACGGAAACCGCCTCGAAACCTATGTCCTTCCCGCACCCCATCGCTCGGGGGTGATCCAGGTCAACGGCGCGGCGGCCCACCTGATATTCCAAGGGGACCGCATCATCATCATGTCCTATGTTCTTGTTCCCGAGCCCTTGCCTGCCGGATACCATCCCCGGGTGGTCCTTGTGGACGATAGCAACCAGATTCGGGAGGTGCGCCGTGCTCCTGTGCATTGACATCGGCAACACCAACATCACCCTGGGTCTCTATGAAGGAGAACGGCCGGGGCCTCGCTGGCGCCTGGCCTCCAACCATGAAAGGATGCCGGACGAATTCGGGCTGGACGTGCAGGGTTTGCTTACCTACGCCGGGATCCCCTTCGGGGAAGTGAAGGGAGCGGCCATCGCCTCCGTGGTGCCGCCCCTGACGGGTCGGTGGGTCGAGGTCTGCCAGCGCATCCTCAAATGTGAGCCTTTGGTCGTGGACGCCGGCGTGCGCACGGGGGTCAAGGTGCGCTACGAGGATCCTCACGCGGTCGGCGCCGACCGCGTCGTGGACGCGGCCGCGGCGTATCGTCTTTATGGCGGCCCCGCGTGCATTGTGGATTTTGGGACGGCGACCACGTTTGACGCCGTTTCGTCCACCGGCGACTATCTGGGCGGAGCCCTGGCCCCGGGCATCGGCATCGCTGCCGACGCACTTTTCGAGCGGACCGCCAAACTCCCCCGGGTGGAAATTGCTCGTCCGCCCTCGCCCATCGGACGCAATACCGTCCACTCCCTCCAATCCGGGCTGCTGTTCGGCTATGTCGGCCTGGTGGAGGGATTGGTGACCCGGTTCCGAGCCGAACTGGGCGAGGGGATGCGCGTCATCGGGACCGGAGGCCTGGTGGAGCTGATCGCCAGCGAGACGAAGGTCATCCAGTTTGTCGCCCCCTGGCTCACTCTCGACGGACTCCGCATGATCTACGATATGAATCACTAGCCGCCCGTCCCCTGCGGGCAGAGCCTGCGAGGAAAAAGGATGTCCCCTTCCCCTCTCAACGGCAAACACATCGTCCTCGGCGTCTCGGGCAGCGTCGCGGCCTACAAAGCTGTCGATCTGGCCAGCCGGCTGACCCAGGGCGGTGCCCTGGTCGAGGCGGTGCTCACTGAAGCCGCGGGTCGTTTCGTGACCCCCTTGTCGTTTCAGTCGGTCACCGGACGCGCCGCTTACACCGACTCGGACTTGTGGAGCGGGCCAGCTCACGTGCTCCACATCGGCCTCGCCCGCCAGGCGGATCTCCTTCTCGTAGCTCCAGCCACGGCCCACACCATTGCCAAGCTCGCGAGCGGATCCGGCGAGGACCTGCTGGCCCTGACGGCATTGGCCTGCCGCTGCCCCCTCGTTCTCGCGCCCGCCATGGACGGGGGAATGCTCGATCATCCGGCGACCCAGGAGAATCTTCAGGTTCTCCTGCGGCGAGGCGCGATCATCCTCGGGCCGGAGCGGGGACATCTGGCCTCCGGCCTGACCGGGATCGGCCGCATGACGGATCCCAAGGAAATCCTCGGCCGGGTCCGCTTCCTGCTGTCCCGGGGCGGACCTCTGCGAGGCCGGAAAGTGGTCGTTACCGCAGGGGGAACACAGGAACCGCTCGACCCCGTGCGAATGATTACCAACCGCTCCTCGGGAAAACAGGGCTACGCGCTGGCCCAGGCGGCTCTGGATGCAGGGGCGGAGGTGACTCTTATTTCGGCGCCGGTTTCACTTGAAGCCCCCGCGGGAGCAACGCACTTGCCTGCGCGCACGGCAAACGAAATGGCCGACGCCGTCCTCCAGGCCTGCCTGGAAGCGGACCTCTTGCTGATGGCGGCAGCCGTCGCCGACTTCCGCCCGGCCCAGGTCAAGGACCAAAAGATCAAGCGAGGGGAGGGCGTGCCGGCCTTTGAGCTCGAGCGCACCCGCGACATCCTGCTGGAACTGGCGGATCAGCGCCGCCGGACAGGGCACCCCCAGGTAACCATCGGCTTTGCCGCCGAAACCGAGAATCTCATCCAGAACGCCAGGCGGAAGCTGCAGCAAAAGGATCTTGCCTTGATCGTGGCGAACGATGTCAGTTCCCCGGATTCTGGATTCGCCACGGACACAAACCGCGTCACGCTGATCAGCCAGGACGGACGGGAGGAGGTTCTGCCCGTCCTGAGCAAGGCGGAAGTTGCGGAACGTATCCTCGAACGGGCCCTGGTCCTCCTGGCCTAGGATCGCCGCGGCCCGAGCCGGATGGAGTGGGGGAGGTGGAATGAACCGCCCAGGATCGATCACGGACGTTGCGGGGATCCGCGTCGGACAAGCGCAGGATGAGGACGCTCTCACCGGATGCACGGTGGTGCTGTGCGAGAGGGGCGCCGTCGCGGGGGTCGACCAGCGCGGCGGGGCCCCGGGAACGCGGGAAACGGACGCCCTTCATCCGCTGCATCTGGTCCAAAAGGCGCATGCGGTCGTCCTCTCCGGCGGGTCCGCCTTCGGGCTCGAGGCGGCCACCGGCGTCGTGCGCTTCCTGGAGGAGCGCAAGGTCGGATTCAACGTGGGCGTGGCCCGGGTTCCCATCGTACCCGCGGCGATCCTGTTTGACTTGGGTATCGGCAGGGCCGACGTCCGGCCGGACGCGGCCATGGGCTACCGGGCCTGTCAGGCGGCCAGCGCGGAGCCTCCGGCTGAGGGAAATGTCGGCGCAGGAACCGGAGCCACGGTGGGGAAGATCTTCGGCATGGGCCAGGCGATGAAGTCCGGGATCGGCACGTCCAGTCTGGAGATCGGAGCGGGGGTGGTGATCGGAGCCATCACCGCGGTGAACGCCTTTGGCGATGTGGTCGATCCCGCCAGCGGACAGATCCTGGCCGGGGCCCGCTCCCGGAACATCGGCCCCCTGCGGCTGGGGTCGCCCGGGTACTTCGCGGACACCTTGCAGGTCATGAAGACGCTGGTCGGGCGAACTTCCCTGGGATTCGCGGGCCGGAGCCACACCGTCATCGGCGTGGTGGCGACGAACGCCCGGCTCGACAAGGATCAGGCGACCAAGGTAGCCCAAATGGCTCAGGATGGGATTGCGCGCGCCATTCGACCGGCTCACACCATGGTTGACGGCGATACACTGTTTGTCCTGGCCACGGGCGAAAAAAGGGCGGATGTCAACATCGTCGGCGCCTTTGCGGCCGAGGTGCTGGCTGACTCCATCCTGCGTGCCGTCCGACAGTCGCGCCCCGCGGCGGGCCTCCCTGGCCTGGGCGAGCCCTAAGGCGGGCTGAGACCCGTTCCCCAGGTGGGCCAAGTCCCCCTCGCAACCGGTCGAGGGCCGGAGACCGCCGGCCGTTCAGCTGCGATAGAATCTACCTATGCCTCCATTGCCTCGACGCAACCATCTCTCCTCCGGTCCCCTGCAGGTTTTCTGGCAGGCGCTGAGCCCTCTCGAGCGAGGGCGGCTGGCCAGGCTCGACACCCCCTACAAGATCCAGCGCTTCATCGATACCATTCCCTACAGCCCGGAAGAGCGGTATCGCTCGCCTCTCAGCGCGCTGCGGGATCGAAGGGCGCATTGTTTCGACGGAGCCTTGCTGGGTGCCACCCTGCTGCGTTCCCTGGGGCATCCCCCGCGAATCTTGGAGATGCTCCCGGAGAACGATGACGACCACATGCTGGCCGTCTTCCAAGTCGGCGGCCTCTGGGGGGCCGTGGCCAAGTCGAACTTCGTCGGCCTGCGCTATCGCGAGCCCATCTTCCGCAGCCTTCGCGAACTGGTTCTGAGCTACTTTGAAGACTTCTTCAACGTGCTGGGCCAGAAAAGCTTGCGGGGATACACCTACCCCATGAACCTGTGCGCCTGGGACAGGCTGGAGTGGATGACCAGGGATGAGCACCTGGAAGAGATTGCTGAACACGTGGCGACTCTGCGCAAGGTGCGCTTGGTCACTCCCAAAATGGTCCGTGCCCTCTCGCCTGTGGACCCGCTCTCGCTGCGATCCGGACTGCTGGGCTCAGATGCGGCCGGATTGTACAAGCCCAAGAAAGGGGGCCGGTAGCCTCCTGGGCCTGGACACCGGGCCCGAGAAGCGGCAAACCGCGTGCCGGACCCACCACCCATTCGGCGGACCATGAGATGAGCGAAAGAGGCAAAGACCACCAGGAAGGCAAGGTCCTGGCGAGCAGCGGGTACCGCACCGCCAGGATCGTGCGAAGAGGCTTGACGCTGGTCCTGGTCCCTGTCGTGTGGGTGCTCGTGCTGTGGGCCCTCGGTTCGGACCCTACCGTCAGTCGGACGGCTGCGGGCACGATCCGAATTGCCTTGAGCGCCTTTGCGGTGCTATCCCTTCTCGTGGCGCTGGTAACGTTCATCAGCGACATCGATTCGCGTCTCCTGGTCACTTCTCGATCGATCATCCATCGGCTGGGACGACCCTGGACTCGGGTTCTCGAAATCCCCTTCTCGGAAGTTGAGCAGATCAGCTTGGCCGACGGCGCTTTGCGCATCAAGCGCCGCGCCAGGGAGAGCTGGATCAACCTGGGGAAGGACTGGAAAGATTTCCCAGCCCTCGAGAAGGCCCTTCGCGCCAAAGCGGCGGCCAAGATCCGCTGAGCGGGAACGATTTCCCTTCTGAGAAAGGATCAACTATCTCCACGAGCCCTGGGATCCGCGAGAGCCTTGTCCGGATCGGCCGCCTCCAGGACCGCGGAACCGATCGGCAGGACCATTGCGCGGGATTTCGATGCGCGCGCCGAGCCAGTCCGGATCGGGGGGACCCCGGGTATCCATTGGGGACTGTCAGGATGCAAGCATAGTGACGGCCGCCCGGCAGGACCGGCCGAGGCGGTGGGTGGGATGCTTTCTCAGCGAGCCAAGCTGGACCCGCCGCGATCCCTCTCGCGCCTCTCCTGGCCGACCCCCTGGCCCGGAATGACGATCCCCGCCCGAACGCACCGGAGGCGTGGACGCTCGAGCCGCCCGGAACCTCTCATCCTGGTTCTCATGGGGGTGAGCGGAGCTGGGAAGACCACGGTGGGCAAGCTCCTGGCCGGGAAGCTGGCTTGCCCCTTCTATGACGCCGACGATTTCCATCCGCTCAGCAACCTCCGCAAAATGAGCGCCGGGAGGCCTTTGAACGACGCGGACCGCGAGCCTTGGTTGGAACGCCTGCATGTCCTCCTCTGCCAGGTGGAGACTCGGGACGAAAGCGCCGTTCTCGCCTGTTCCGCCCTGAAAGAAGCGTACCGCAAGAAACTGATGCAGGGCTTGCACAGCGTCCGGTTTGTCCTTCTGCGCGTGGGCGATGATCAGCTCCGCGAACGTCTGGCCCGGCGCCAGGACCATTTCATGCCCTTGACCCTCCTCGAGAGCCAATTCGCCGATCTGGAAGAACCCCAGGGAGCCGTCGTGGTCGACGCCGGAGCGGCGCCGGCCCTCGTTGCGGCGCAGGTGCTTCGCCAGGTTGGCTTGGAGGGCGAATGAAATTCTCCTCACGCATCCCTCGAGACCTGACACCGAATGGGATTACCCAGGTAATCGAGTCCAAGCTCCGCTCAGGGGTGTCCCTGATTGATTTGACCCTCTCCAATCCCACTCGCGCCGGATTCTCGTACCCCCGCGAGGAAATCCTAAGCGCCCTGTCACAACCACAAGTGCTGGACTACGATCCCGGCCCGCGCGGCCTTCCTCTGGCCCGGGCGGCGATTGCCGAGTACTACCGGGAGCAGGGGGTTACGATCAGCGCGGAATCCGTGTTCCCAACGGCCAGCACGAGCGAGGCCTACTCCCTGCTTTTCAAACTGCTCGCCGACCCCGACGACCGGCTGCTGGTACCTCGCCCAAGCTATCCCCTGATTGAGGTCCTGGCGCAGGTGGAGGCCCTTCGGCCGGTTCCTTATCGACTCCGACGCAAACGAGCGGCCGGATGGGAGCTGGACCTGGAGCAGGTGGCTCGCCGGGCCGAAGCGGGCTGTCGAGCGATCGTCGCGGTGAGCCCCAACAATCCAACCGGGTCGTACCTTAAGCCGTTGGAAAAGCAGGCCCTTTCGAACCTGGCCCGCGAACGGGGATCTGCACTGATTGTGGATGAGGTGTTC
Source organism: Anaerolineales bacterium (assembly GCA_049511715.1). GTDB lineage: Bacteria > Chloroflexota > Anaerolineae > Anaerolineales > RBG-16-64-43 > JBEKHT01. Next base: position 80,540 of record JBEKXU010000010.1, on the reverse strand, counting down.
CTCGATTATCCGGCGGGCGGGCAAAGCACGTCGGTCTCGCTCTCAGCGGCCGGAAACGAAGAAGCACTCACCTTCGTCCTGAGCGGCTTGTCCAAGGTCGCCGGTCTTCCTCAGATCAAGTTGAGCTGGATTGTGATCAGTGGGCCGGAGCCCGATCGCTCGGAAGCTCAGGAACGGCTTGAATTCATCAGCGACAGCTTCCTCTCGGCCTCCACTCCAGCCCAGATAGCCCTTCCCACCCTGCTCCGCGGCCGCAATGAGATCCAGGACCAAATCCGTGCGCGTCTGGCAGGCAACGAGGCCCGGCTCAGGACGGAGGTGGAGTCCACTCCGGGAGTCGAGCTGATGCCTCGGGAGGGGGGATGGTATGCGGTGCTGAAAATCGACCGACCCGCCAGCGACGAGGAGCTTGCTCGCGAGCTGCTCCTCCAGGACGATGTGCTGGTTCACCCGGGCTTTTTCTACGACTTCCCCAGCGGGGAGTACCTGGTTCTCAGCCTGCTGGCCCGGGAGGAGGATTTTGAACGCGGGGCCGCAAGAATCCGGAGACGCCTCTCGGCCTCCTGATCCGAGAGTTCGCAAGAAGGGAGTGAGGATGACCCGGGTTGGTTCTTTGGCCATCCTGGTTCTTGCGGTTTCCTGTTCCCACCTTCCCACAACGCCGCCGACCCCCTCGCCCACTCATCTCGTTTCTCCGCAGATGGCGCCCGCGACCTCGTTGCCTGCTCCCACCCCGGTGCCGCCGACTCCCACTTTGCTGGAGCCTTCACCCACCCCGACGGCGCTTCCGCTGGGCCCCGGTAACCTTGGCCAGTTGAGGTTGGTGCGCTCTCTGGCGCAGGGCGACATCGTCCGGAGCGTCGCCTTTTCGCCGAGCGGCGAGGTGCTCGCCGCAGCAGGGGGCAGCGGCCGCGACTTCAACATCCGGCTATGGGACGTGCGCACCGGGGCACTCGAGCGGACGCTGCAGGGTCACCGCAACATTGTCTGGAAGGTTGCCTTTTCTCCCGACGGCAAGCTTCTGGCCTCAGCCTCCTCCGACGGGACGGCCGCCGTCTGGGATGTGGCTCAGGGCGTCATGACCGATTCGCTGAACTTCCCGAACCCGGTAACCAGCGTGGCCTTCTCTCCCGACGGAAAGATTCTGGCCGTGGGCGGAGTCGACCGGTTCCCGTCGGCCGCGGTGTGGACCTGGGCGGTTGAGGCCTGGAAGCCGATCCGCAAGCTCCAGGCATCTTCGAACATCGCCGCTCTCGCCTACTCGCTCGACGGCCGGGTCCTGGTGGCAGGCGGCGCTTCCGGCAGCGTTCGGGTCTGGCGGGCATCCAGCGGCGTCTTGCTCCAGATGCTCAACCATCCTGGCCAGGTCGCTGACCTGGCGCTCTCTCCCGATGGGAAACGCCTCGCAGCCGCTTTATGCGTCCAATCCGCGCAGGACGTCTGCCAGCGCGGCCAAGTCTGGATATGGGACCTGGAGCTCGGAACCTTGGTGGGGCAGTTCGGCAACTTCCAGAGTGGGGCGCAAGCCGTGACTTTCGCGGCCGACGGCTCGATTCTTCTGGCCGGTTCCCAGGACGGGACACTGGCGGCCTGGGAAAGCGCGAGCTTCGCCCCGCTTCCTGTCCCCGTCGCCCCCGCTCCGATCGAGACCCTGGCGGTCTCGCCCGACGACCGGTACGTGGCCGTCGGGTGTGACGATTCGAAAGTCTATTTGTACGCGGTGTCTCGCTAAAATGGATCCCGCCGGCTGACGCGGGGGCCCAGGGGCAGGAGTAGAATGGACACCATGGCTGCCTCCGCAACCTCAGGCGAGGCACATTTCAAGGGGGAAGCGGCAGTCCCAGTCCTTTAGAGGGATCATTGGGGAGCTCAAGTTCGATCCCCGCGGGAGGCACGATGTTTCACAAAGAGGGACCCAAGCTGCCCGAATCCATCCGTCCGGCCAGCCGCCTGGAGACAGTAATTGGCGCCGGGATCTCCATTCAGGGCACCCTGAGCGGAAGCGGCGGGGTGCGCCTCGAGGGAACCTTCGAGGGGAAGATGGAACTTGAGGGAACCCTGGTTGTCGGCGAGCAGGCCAAGTTAATCTCGGAGGAAATCCGCGCGGACAGCGTCAGTGTGGCCGGCACAGTGCAGGCCAACCTGATCGCTCAGAAAGTCCACATCCAAAAGACGGGCAAGGTCTGGGGCGATGTGACGACCGGCAGCCTGAGCACGGAAGAAGGCGGGTACCTGAAAGGTCATGTGCAGATGAACGAGGCCAGCGCCCCGGCGCACGAACCGGGGATCCCCGCGTCACAGTAGGAAATCCGCGTTTCCGCGCGACCTGCCCGTGCAGTCTCCGCGAACCCGATCCAGCGAGTTCCCGGCGGGCGGGGCGACGGGGCTCCGGATTCATGGTCGGCCCCGGCCGGCGGAGGGTCCGGCACCTGGACCGAAACCCAAGTTGTCGCGCCTTGGCGGCCAGATCTTCCACCCCCCACCCGCCCCCTTCGGCTCCCGGCCAGATGAATCTTCCAAGTCCCAACCCCGTCGGCAACCCCTGGCATAACTGCGCTATCAGTTGACCGCGCGCCGCTTGGGCGGGACTCTGGGGGCCTCTCGGTCGCACGCTAAAGAGGCCTTGTAGGCCTCGATCCAAGGGATCCGAACACTGTCGGCTCCCTTGGGCGCGCCCTGGAAGAAATCACCTCAACGCCGTGAAGGGAGCCGCCCCAACCTGCAACGAGCGCCATCCCACCGAAGGAATGCCCGCGATGGCCAGGCGGGAACTCGAATCCGTGGCGGACACCGGGTCGCAGCCCCCGGAGCGGCAATCCTCGGCCACGAGCGCCCCGGACCTGTGGAAGCTACAAGGGGACGGTGTCTCCATCCCGGTACCGCCTAATGGTTTCCGCGAAATGCGACACCCGTCCTGAGCCGCGCACCGTCCAGGTGTCCTCGTGCCCAATCAGCGCTGTGTCGGCGTCAATTCCAAGGACCGTGGTACCTTCCGGGCGGAGCGGGAGAAACAGGCGCATCAGCCACTCGGGAGCTTGATTGAAGTGCGGGATGACCACGCAGCGGGGGAGCAGTCCAAAGGCAGGACGCCAGCCGCGGATGACCGGGCTCCCCCGTCCCACGGTGAGCGAGGGCAAGTGGGAGCCGAGGATCATTGCCCCGGCACTGCATCCGGCCAGGACCCCGCCTCGTCCGAGAATCTCAGTCACGGCCTGCCACACTTTGGATCCGACCAGGGTCTGATACAGGTAATCCGGCTTCCCCCCGGAAAAATAGGCCAAGCTGGCCATTCGGACACGGTCCGAGAACTGCGTCCCCTCACAAGCGGCCCGATCGAGAGCCAGGATAGCCTCGGCCTGGGCGCCGAGCTGCTGAAAGTGCTCGACACCCATCCTCCCCCACCGTTCGGGGACCCCGGGGCCGTCCAGAGCTGAAGCCGTCGGGAGGACGACCACTCGATTGCCGCCCGAGGCCAGCAGGAGCCCTCGATCCACAGCCTCCATGCTCGGAAGGAATTCCCCCGCGCCTACCAGTGCGATCGTCCCTTTCAAGGCCCCTCCTATTGGGCGGTCCAGCCCCCGTCCACAACCAGAGCCTGGCCGGTGACGAACGAGGATTCGTGCGAGGCGAGGAACAAGGCGGCGTAGGCCACTTCCAGTGGTTGGCCGATCCTGCCCAACGGCGTCCGGCGGATCATGCGGGCGCGGTAGTCGGGTTCCGAGAGCCTGCGTTCCGTCAGAGGAGTTTCGATAACGCCGGGGCAGATGCAGTTGACGCGGATTCCCTGCGCCGCATGATCGACGGCCATGGCGCGAGTCAGGGCGATCACTCCGCCTTTGGAGGCGCAATAGGCGGGAGCGTTGCGGGTCCAGGCGATGAGCCCGCCCATGATGGCCACATTGACGATCGAACCGCCCGCCTCCGGCATGAGCGGTAGGATAACCTTGCAGACCAGAAAAGTTCCTCGAAGGTTCACGCTGAGGATTTGGTCCCAGGCATCGATCGGCAGCTCGGTGACCGCCAGCGACCTGGTCCCCACCCCCGCGCAATTGCAGAGTGTGTCCACCCGCCCGGACCGGCTCTTGAGGGTGTTTGCCGCCTGCTGCACCTGCTCCGGGTCCGCCACGTCCAGGCGCAGAAAATGTCCAAGCCCCCCATGCCGCTGGATCTCGTCGACCACAAGATTTCCTTGCTCCTCGTTCTGATCCAGGATCCAGACCTCGCCCTCCTCGCGAGCGAAGAGTTCCGCCGTGGCCCGCCCGATGCCGGAAGCGGCTCCAGTCACCACGGCAATTTGGCCTTCCAGGCGGTGAGCGTTCGCTGGCCCGTTCATAGCCGGTGCTCCTCCTCGAACCAGAAACGATTCGGCGATCCCGGGTTCCGGACGGCCGCCAGGACGTTTCCGCCCCTCCAGCCGCTGAGCGAGGGCCCCCGAACCCGCGCCCGGGACGGGTGCGCCCGGCGCGGGCCGAGCATGTTCCGCCTCGCTGAATACCAAAGGGCGGCGCCCGGCGGGATCGGGTCCCTCAGGATCCTTCCCGGTCGGGGCCGGGCGCTCCCCGGATCCCTTCACCCAGACCGAGTGCTGGCCTCAATACCAGCCTGCGCATGGGCCGTGCGTCTTTACAAGGAGATGACCAAGCCAGCAGGGGACCTGACCGGGGGGGTCACGGTGAGCCATCCTCTTGGCAGGATCCGGTTAAGAGTGGAGGGAATCCGGGAGCACGGGCAAGGTTACGGTGAAGACGGCCCCGCGTGCCTCTCCATTCTGAACGGCAATCCGTCCGCCATAGGTCTCAACCAGGCGCTTCACGATGCTCAGGCCCAGCCCCGTTCCGCGGATTCCAGCCTGGCGGGCATTGGAGGCTCGGAAAAACTCCTCCCACAAATGCGGCAGATCTGCCTCGGGGATGCCCATCCCTGTGTCTGCAACCTGGATGACCGCCGCGTTCCCTTCGGTCTTGGCCGTGACCGCCACCCGGCCTCCAGCGGGAGTGTACTTGACGGCATTGTCCATCAGGTTGCCAAAAATCTGGCCCAGCCCCTCGCGGGTCGCACGCACCAAGATCTGCGCCGTGGGGAGTTCGGGTTGCAAGGCCACGTTCTTTTCCCTCGCCGCTGCCGCCTGCTGGTCGACCGCCCACTGGACCATCTCCAGCAGGGCGACCGGCTGAGGAGGTTGCTGAAAGCCGGGGGCTTTGGCGGCGGCCAAGGTTAGGAGGTCGTTGATCAAATCCATGAGGCGGTCCAGCCGGGCCGAGATTCTCTCGATTACATCCCGCTGCTTTTCGCTGAGTTCCTCGCCGGTCGCCTCCAGCAGAACCCGCGCCAGACTCTGAGCCCCGGCCACCGGGGAGCGCAGTTCATGGGTCACCGTGCGGACAAATTGCGCTCGATCCTCGTCGGCCTTCTGCAGTGCCTGGTGGGCCATGGCATTCTCGATCGCCACCGCTCCCTCGCCGGCGATGGCCCTGACCAGTTCCGCGTCGTCCTGGGCAAAACCCTTGGCTTCCGTCGAGTAAACGCGCAGCACGCCCAGAGGGCCTTTGCGGCCCACGACCGGGACCGCCAGGATGCTGCCTATTCCCTCCTCCCCAACCTCACGCGGGTATTGAATGCGTTCATCGCTTGCCGCCTGATCCACAATCACCGGGCCGCCGCTTAGCACTTCACGGTCCAGCCCGCTGTGGGCGAGCTCCACCGGACCCTTCCCGAGGTACTCCGGGCGCAGCCCGAAGGCCGCCGCCAGCGCCAACGTCTCCCCCGTTTCGTCTAGCAAGCGGATCGAGGCTCGATCGGTGAAAACGGCCTCGGCGGCGCCTTTGGCCAGGCGCAAGAGAACTTCCTCCAGGCTCAAGGTGGACGACACCGCTTGGCTGGATTGCAGGAGCGCCGTGACCTGTCGCTCGCGCTCGCGCAGGCGGGTCATGATGGAAGCGGTGAGGAGCACCAAGGCCGTGGCCGCCGTCGCAAAAAAGAGAACCTGCGCCAGGATGAAGAAGGGGTCGCGGTGGAGGCTGGCCGGTATTATCGCGAGGGCGGGATGATTGGCCAGCATTCCTCCGGCCTCAAGCAGCGCAACGCCTGCCAGCATGGCTGTGGCGATAGACACGGAGAGGTACCAAGGGACCTCGGGCAGGAGGATCGTGACCACCAGCATGTGAATAAGGAAGAAGGGGATGCCGGGACTTGTAATCCCGCCGGTGAAATGGAGAAAGACGACTATGCTCATCCAATCGAGCACCACCTGGATGGCGACGATTCGGCGGGCACGGCGAAGCAGCAGTTCCGGCCGGGCAGAGACCTGCCTCCCCGTCAACGCGAGCAGGACGAGGTTGTAGGCGAGGATCAGAACGCCGAGCAGATAGAGGGGCTTTTCGGGGAGCGGAAGATGGAGGAGTCGTACGGCAACGGCCGTGGCCAAAAGCACCGCCGCGCCAGCCGCCCAGCGTAACCGGATCATCCGCTGGCTGGTAGCCGCCATATCGCGGGGAAGGAGTGCCTCCACGGCATTCACCTGTGGTGCCAGGTCAGCGGCGCCTGACGGTGCCCCCAAGTCGGCGAAACCTACTTGCCTTTCTTCAGGAGGGTCTCGACCTTCGCGACCAGGACTTTCGGGTCGATAGGCTTCTCCATGAATTCCTCCACCGGCAGGTAGTCTTGATCGGGTCCGAACCGCAAGGGCGTGGTGGAGTGGATTGCCGTGAGCATGAGGATCGGGATGTTCTTGAAGGCGGCCAGCTCGGATCCCGCTTGTGGTCTTCGCAGCCTGAGCGCCAATTGGAAGCCCTCGGTGGCCGTATCCATCATCACATCCAGGATGATCAGGTCGGGCCGGTCTGCCTTGAGCTGCCGCAGGCCCGTTTCGCTGTTGCCGGCCGAGGAGACTTTGTGCCCGGAATTCTCCAGGCACATCTTTACGGCCAGAACTACGTCTGGATCATCGTCAATCACGAGGATCTTTGCCATGCTTTTTCCTCTTCGGAACTGCCCGTGGAATCCCGGCCCAGCTCTTCGAGAATGGCCGAGGTGACTTGAGGAACCGCTCGGGCGACCGGCGCACTCAGGCCCTCCTGGAAGGAAAGGGTCTCCGGCTGGATCGCGTACAACACCAGCTCCTCAGGGAGCAGCCCCAACGCCTCGCCCAGCGCCAGAGCATCGGCCAAGCCGGCCGAGTGGGTAGAACTCCCTTCGTGATGCCCGACGAGCCCCAGCCCATCGCCGCCCAAGCGCGTCCAATTCCCCGCCGGCATTCCCAGATCGGCGGCATCCACAATGATTGCGCGAGCGACCTCTCCAAGAGTCAGGGCAATATCGAGGCCCGCGGTCCCGGCGTCCAGCAGGCGAACCGCTGCTGGCAAGCGTCGGGATTCCCTCAGCTCTTCCAGAACGGCCGCCCCCGCGCCGTCATCGGCGCGCAGCGTGTCGCCTACCGCCAGGATGAGCGTACCCGCCGCTCGGCAAGGTGGCGCCTCAGCGGCCCCCGCTCTGCCGGGTCGTCCCTCGACCGGCCGTTCACTCAAAGCGAACCTCCAGCATGTGGGTGGAACACGAAATGCAGGGATCGTAGGCCCGGACGAGCATCTCCAGCGCCAGCGTGATCTCCTCCGACTTGCGGTTGAGAATCTTGGGTACGAGCGTCCGCATATCGGCTTCGATGTTAGCAAGATTCTGGCCCGTGGGAATAATGCAGTTGGCCGCGGCGATCTTCCCCTCCTCGATCCGGTAGTGGTGGTAAAGGGTTCCCCGGGGGACCTCGCACGCGCCCACCCCTTCACCTGACAGGCGGGAGGGCTTCACCGGTTCCTCCCAGGCGAAGCCTTGAGCCAGAAGTTGGTCAAGGATTCTCACGGCCTCCTCAACGCAGTGTACGATTTCCACGACCTGAGCTGCGGTGTTCAGATAGGGATTGGTGCACTTGGGATGAATCCCCAAGGCACGGGCGGCCGCCTTGGCCTTGGGATGCAGCCGCTCAAAATTGATGTTGAAGCGGGCCAGGGCCCCGACCATGTAGGCGTCCCTAAGGTGTTTTGTTCGCTTGGCCGAAGAGTAGGCCACGAGGTATTCGTTGGTGATCTCCCGGTAGTGTTCCACGGGCCAGGAGCCCCCATCGCTGCTGGCGATCTCGCCGTCGATGAAGCAGTACTCTTCGGGCTTGCGCAGCGCCAGATATTCGGTTTCGCGATCGAAATCCGGTAAGCGCAGTTTCTGGAAAAGCTCCACGGTGGCATCGACATCGCTTCGCACGGCCGTGAACCGCTCGCGCAGAGTTTCTAGGTCGCCGCGGGAGGGATAATGGGTGAAGCCTCCGACGGCCAGGGCAATCGGGTGGGTGTGCCGGCCGCAAATGGCCGCACACAGGTCGCCGGCAAGCTTCTTCATGCGCAGGGCGCGCAAGACCACCTCAGGGGCGGAGCGTGCCAGGGGGATCACGCTCCCGGCGCCCAGCAGATCCGGAGCCACCAGCATGTAGGCGTGGAGGATATGGCTATCCAGGATTTCCCCGAAGAAATTGAGCTGCCGCAGCAGGACTGTCTGCGGGCTCGGTTCTACCCCCAAGGCCTTCTCGGTGGCACGCAGGGAGGCGGTGGCATGCCCGACCGCGCATATGCCGCAGATTCGGGAGGTGATGTGCGAGGCCTGAGCAAAGGGGCGGCCGCGCAGCATGGCCTCGAAAAAGCGCGGGGCCTCCACCACCTGTAGCTCGCACTGCTTGAGCTCCCCGTTGTCCACGTCGATGACGATATTGCCGTGGCCCTCGACGCGGGTGATATGATGGACGTCGACCTTAACGCTTGCCATTTGAGGCCGCCTCTCTTTCCATCATCGAATAGGTCAGGAACTCCGTCATCTGGGCCTGGGCCTGGTCCGGCTGCAGTCCATATTCCTTCAGGACCTGCAGCAGAGACTCAACGTTCGGAGCCGGAATCAGCCCCCGGCACCCCTCGCAACCTTCGCCGTAGGTCGGACAGATGGCGTCACACCCGGCCCTCACCACCGGCCCCAGGCAAGTCCGGCCGCGCTGATAAACGCACACATTTTCTTTCAGCTTGCACTCGACACAGACCGGGTAGTCGGGAAGTTGAGGCAAGCGGCCCTGCAGGAGAGTGGTCACGACGCGGAGGAATTCATTGCGGTCGATTGGACAGCCGGGGATGGCTGCCTCCACCGGGATCACGGCATGGATGGGACGCGCGGGGTAAGTTGCAAACCAATCGGCATGGTCCCCGTAGACATAGCGGCGAACATCCGTCAGATCCTGGCGGTTGCGAATGGCGTTAACTCCGCTTATGTGAGCACACGCCCCCAGCTCGATCACCACCCCGGCTCGTTGCCGGATGGCCTGGAGCTGCTCCTCGTCCGCCGGCCGCGAGCAGGAACCCTCGATGAAGACCACCTGATAGTCATCCCCTTGTTCACTCATGGCCTCCCGGAAGCGGACAATCTCCACGGCGTCCAGCAGCTCGGGATGGGTTTGAAGCGAGTCGACCACCGTCAGCTGACACCCCTCACAGCTGGTGAACTCAAAAAAGGCGACCTTCGGTCGGGTAGCCATCAGAGCGCCTCCCCGAGATGTTTGATCTCTGAATAGCGGAAGGCCGGACCCGACTGGCAGACGTACACATTGTTGATCTGGCAGTGGCCGCACTTGCCCACGCCGCATTTCATCCGGCGCTCCAAGCTCAGCCAAATGTTCCCCTCGGGAATCCCCTTGGCCAAGCACTCCATAATGACGAAGCGGTACATCACCGGAGGCCCGACGGTGAAGGCGACCGTATCGCGGGGATAGATCTGGATCTTCGGGAAAAGGGTCGTAATCACCCCTTCATTTCCTTTCCAGGTCGCATCCCCCCGGTCGACCGTCACGAGGAGCTCGACATCCGAGCGCCTTGCCCACTCCGCCAGTTCATCCGTGAAAAGCAATTCCGAGGGGTTGCGCGCCCCGTAGAGGATAATCACCCTTCCGAAATTCCCGCGCTCATCGAGCACTTGGTCGATCAGGGAGCGCAGGGGGGCGAGGCCCAATCCCCCGGGGGCGAAGAGCATATCCTTCCCCCGGAAGCGCTCAACCGGAAAGCCTTCACCAAAGGGCCCCCGCACGCCAATCCGATCCCCCGGTCCCAGGGTGTGCAGGACCCCGGTCAAATCCCCAGCCTTGCGCGCGCAAAGCTCAAACCGGCCATTGCTGCGACTGGGGGAGGAGCAGATACTGATGGGTGCCTCCCCGATTCCAAAGAGAGAAACCTCGACGAACTGCCCGGGCTTGTGACCAAGCGACATCCCGCCGGGAAGCTCGACCGTGAAGACTTTCTCCATCTTGGTGATCGGCCGCACATTGGTGATGGTCGCCAGGGTCGGAAGATAAATGGAAGTACTCTCCAGGCTCGACTTGAGCTCGGCAGTCATGCCTGCGCCTCCTTGACACCCGCACTCAAGGAGGCGGTGTTGCGCCTCCGATTCAGCTCATTCCAGGTGTCGACTGGGGTGATGTGAACCAAACAGACCTGCGCACAGCGCCCGCAACCGACGCAGCCCAGGAGTCCATAGGCGTCCGTCTGGTACTTCCCCTTGCGGAAAAACCGGTGTCGCACGCGCGCCGCCTGGGCGGCGCGGAAATTGTGCCCGCCAGCCACGGTGGCGAAGCGGTCAAGCTGGCAGGAGTCCCAGATCCGATAACGCCTTCCGGCGCTCAGGGTGAAGTCGACTTCGTCGAGGACATTGAAACAGTAGCAGGTCGGGCAGACGTTGGTGCACATGCCGCAGGCCAGGCAGCGCTGGCCCAATTCCTCCCACAACGAGCTGTCGTAGCTCGTGGACAGGAGGCTGGGCAATTCGGTGATGTCAAAGTCGAGGCGCAAGGGGAACCGCGGCCACTTCTCGGCCATCACTCGGTTGAACAGCCGGTGGTCCGCTTCCGTCCCCTCCCGCACGCTCCCGAAGCCCTTGAGCAGGGCCTGCCCCTTCTCCGTGCCGACATCCACGGCGTATTCCTCACCCAGGTCGGTCAGGTGCAAGTCGTATCCGTCAATGACCCCCAGGGTCCCCATACTCTTGCAAAAAGAGTGAGGCCCGCACGGCTTCAGACACTCGATGCTGACCAGGGCAACGCTCTCCCGGCGGGTGAGGTAGTGTTGATCGCGGTTGCCCTGACTGAAGACCAAGTCGAGCAGCTGGATGGCGTGCAGGTCGCAGGTGTGGACCCCCAGAACCACGGTCGGACTTCCTTCCTGCGCGAGCTGAGCCTCACCCACTCCCGCCCGGAAGGAGAGCAGGTCTTCTCGTTGTGGGAGCAGGTACTTCTTGGGAGGAATGACCGTGGTGGGGTAGCTGAGATCCAGTTCGCGAGCCGAACGGACTTCATCGAAAACATACTGGCCGTGCAGCGGACGTGGGCCAACGACTCGACGAGACTTGCGCAGGTGGTCTACCCAGTCCGGAACCGCGGTCTTGGGAATGACATAGAAGGTCATCGCCGGCTTTGCTCCTCTCGATTCACAGCCCTCCCTTGCTCGGGACGCTAGGCGAGGTCGTTGTTAGTTTAGGCCCGGGCCGTTCCCCGGATACCTTACACTAATCGTCTCTTGGTCTGAAGTATGTCCTATTTATCATTAGTTTGTCCAACTTATCAGGTTTATCCCCTGAGGAACCGGCGTGGCCCTATCCGGGTCCATCCTAACCGTGTCATTTGACAAGGATCACTCACGCGCTCCCACGGCGATGCAAGCGCGGTTGAATGCCCTCCGGGCCCCCGGAGGAGACCACATGCGTCCAGGCGGGGCCCCCCGCAGCTGGGCCCGGTCTGCCGATGGATCCATGGCACCGGAATCTTTGTCTGGCGGGCGCGGAAGGAAGTCGGCCCGGGCCAACCCCCATCCTTGCGAAGCGGCCCCTCGCTTCGGTTTTCTCCGGAGCGGACAGGGCGGAGTGCGCAAGGCGGTATGGGGCCCTGGGCTGGATTGACAACCTTACCCTTTTGAGTATAATTTGCCCCGATCGTAAAAGGCACTACTCTCCGGAGCCTCCCGGAGGAGACGCCTAGGCAAGGGAGCAGGTAGGACTCGGCTTCCTGCCTTTTTACCCGGCCCACTAGCTCAACTGGCAGAGCAGCTGACTCTTAATCAGTTGGTTGTAGGTTCAAGTCCTACGTGGGTCACTCGCACAGGGACAATTCGCCCTCTTGTCTTCCTACCGGACTCAGAACTTGCCTTCGTTCCTTCGGCAATAGAGGTTGGCAAGCCCGTCGTGCGCGTGCTACCGAGATCGTCGCATCCCTAGAGATGACCGCATCCTGACAGCCAGGCGTGCCCTGCGCCTGGACCCCGCTCCTGCGAGGCCCCAATTCCTGCTATGACTACATTGCCTGCCCGTCCAACTGTTATCCAGCGTGAACCCCGTATGAATATCGCCGATCTGGAGAAGATGAACCTGGCGGACCTGCGCCGGTCGGCGAAGGATTTCGAGATCCCGAGCTCCGCGCGCATGAAGAAGGAGGACTTGATTCTGCGCCTGCTCCAGGCCAACGCGGAACGCCAGGGGCTCGAACTCCGGGGAGGCATTTTGGAGATTGTCGAGGAGGGCATCGGATTCCTCCGAGCCGAGCATTACCTGCCGGGTCCCAACGACATCTACGTTTCCCAATCGCAGATCCGGCGCTTCGGGCTGCGCACCGGGGATATGGTCATTGGCCAAGTCCGCGCCCCGAAGGAATCGGAAAAGTACTTTGGCCTCCTGCGGGTGGAGGCAATCAACGGTCTCGACCCCGAACAGGCCAAACAGCGTCCGGTTTTCGAGGACCTCGTTCCGATCTTTCCTGACCTTCGGTTCGACCTCGAAACCGATCGGCACACCCTGGCCACGCGGCTGCTCAACCTGGTGGCCCCCATTGGCCGCGGGCAGCGCGGCCTGATTGTCTCGCCCCCAAAGGCCGGCAAGACCACCGTCCTGAAACAGATTGCGAACAGCATCTCGCTCAAGTACCCGGAAGTTCACCTGATGGTTGCCCTCATCGGGGAACGGCCGGAAGAGGTCACCGACATGGATCGCTCGGTGGACGCGGAGGTGATCTCCTCGACCTTTGACGAGCCGGTGACCTCTCACGTGCGGGTTGCCGAAATCGCTCTCGAGCGGGCCAAGCGTCTGGTCGAGATCGGTCGCCACGTGGTGATTCTCCTCGATTCCATCACCCGCCTAGCCCGCGCCTACAATCTCGTGGTTACGCCTTCCGGGCGGACCTTGTCCGGCGGCCTGGACCCGGCCGCTCTCTACCCGCCCAAGCATTTCTTTGGAGCCGCGCGGAACATCGAAGAAGGCGGCTCGCTTACCATCATCGCGACCTGCATTGTCGACACCGGGTCGAGGCTGGATGACGTGGTGTACGAGGAGTTCAAAGGCACGGGAAACATGGAGCTTCTTCTCTCCCGCAAACTCCAGGAGCGCAGGATTTTCCCCGCATTCGATATCGAGCGCTCCTCGACCCGCCGGGAGGAACTGCTGTTGGGCCCGGACATCACCCCGCGGGTCTGGTTGATGCGCCGCATGGTGGCGCAGATGGTGTCGCCTCCTCCCAATGGCGCGGGCCTGGACGTCACCCAGGCCACGGAAGCGATCCTGACCCGCTTGGAACAAACCGAAAACAACATGGAGTTCCTCGAGACTCTGACGAAAGACGGCGTATGACCTCCCCGCAGGGCAAATCTACGCGAGCGGTCGCTGTCCCGTGGCGCTGGCTTCTGTTGGGGGCCCTGCCGATCGTCCTGGTCGTCGCCGGCTTCCTGTTCTGGCAGAATCTTCATCAAGCGTCCGCCAGTTCGGCCAGCGAGGGCTCCCCGGCCGCACCCGCAGTCGTTCTCCTGCCAACCGAGACGAGCGCAGCCAGTCTGCCGAATCCTGCCGTTAGCCTTTCGTCGTCGGGAGATTCTTCGGCTATTCGCCCGATCATTGATCTCCACACGGTCAAGCCGAAGCGGCCCAACGATGCCATCACGTTCTACACCGTTCAGCAGGGCGATTCGGTGTTTTCGATCGCCACCCAACTCGGACTGAAGCCCACCACGATCGCCTGGGCGAACATCGGCGCCTTGATGGCCGGGGCCGGAATGATCTCCCCCGGACAAGTTCTGAAGATCCCTCCCCTGGATGGGGTCTACTACCAGTGGCAAGCCGGGGACACGCTGCAGAGCGTGGCCACGGCGTTCAATGTCTCGGTCGAGACCATCCTGAGCTTCCCCAGCAACAATCTTAACCCGCTGAATCCCCAGGTCCTTCCCGGCGACTACGTCATGGTCCCGGGCGGGACGTCCACTACCGTCAACTGGGCAGGACCGACAAGCGTCACCGAAGACGTGAGCTACAACTCCTTCCTGGGTCCCAACGGGTGCGGTGGTTCCAAGACAGGGTCTCCTGGGGCTGGCGCTTGGGTCTGGCCGGCCCCGTACGACACGAGTCACCTCCTGTCCGGGAACAACTTTTCCTCGTGGCACCCGGGCGTGGATATCTTGGAGTTGCTGGGCTGGCCGATTGAGGCAGCAGACCGGGGGGTTGTCACCTATGCCGGCTGGAGTATTGTGGGCTACGGGAACCTGGTCGTGATTAATCACCTGGACGGCTGGGAAACCTACTACGCCCACCTGAGCGAGATCGAAGTCGCTTGCGGGGACCAGGTCGTGGGAGGGCAGCAAATTGGCCTGGCCGGGACCACCGGAAACTCCACGGGCCCGCATCTCCACTTTGAGATGCACTACAACGGAAGCCCGGTCGACCCGCACACGATCTACAACATCATCCCTTAGAACCTCCGGTCGCCCTGCGCTCAACCCGCCAATCCCACCTGCGAGTCTGGAAGTTCGCCCGCCGAGGATCCGATTTCCCTGAGTGCCCCCCATGGACAGCAAAGAGAATTCCGCCTCCTCAGGCCCCGCGGGGCCAGGGCAAGACCCTAAGGTTTCCCGAGGGGCGAGCTTTTGGCAGAACCTCACCCGGACAAACCTGCGAGAGCCCTTGCTGCGCGGTGTGAGCCACCTGCTGATCCTGGGTATGGTGGTCCTTTTCAGTTGGATGGCGCGTCCCGAGCTTTGGTCCTGGCTGCCGGCGCGCCTAAATCTCCCCGGAAGCCTCCCCACCGCGACACCGACCCTGGAGCCCGCCAGTCCTGAAGTCGCGACCAGCGCGTCCCTGCTCTTCCCGCCTGCCTCCAGCGCGGGCGCGATCTCTCCTGTCATCAGCCTGCATACAGATCTGCCCTCCCAGCCGAGAGCGGAGGTGGTGCCGTACTCGGTCCAGCCTGGGGATACGATTTACGGGATTGCCGCAAAGTTCAACCTCCAGCCGTCAACGATCCTGTGGTCCAACTATGGGACCCTGGGAGATGACCCCGAGCGGATTCAGGCTGGTCAAGTCCTCAACATCCTGCCGGTTGACGGTGCCTACTACCAGTGGCAGGCCGGGAACAGCCTTGCCGGCCTGGCTCAGTTCTTCGGCGTGACCCCGCAGGAGATTGTCGCCTGGCCGGGGAATCACCTTCCTTCTTCGATCAACCTGGCCGCCCCGCCGATTTCGCCCGGAACATGGCTGGTGATCCCCGGGGGGCACCGGGCATTTGTCCAGTGGCAGGTGCCTCTGCTCAGCCGGATGGACAAAACCAAGTGGTCGTTCGGCGGCCCGGGTGCCTGCCAGGGCCCGTACTTGAGTTCCCTCAAGGGCGAGGGGTACTGGGTTTGGCCGACAGACAGTCACGTCGTCTCGGGGAATCCCTACAGTTCTTTTCACCCAGCCATCGACTTGCAAGCCGCCCTGGGGTCCAAGGTCTACGCCGCGGCTAGCGGTGTCGTCATGTTCGCAGGATGGAGCACCGGAGGGCACGGAAATCTTATCGTGATCGACCATGGGAACGGATGGCAAACGGTGTACGGCTTCCTCGGCAAGGTGCTCGTCACTTGCGGGACGAACGTCTATCAGAGCAGCGTAATCGGCCTGGCGGGTGCCACGGGCAACGCGACGACGCCCCAGCTGTACTTTGAAATCCAGAACGTCAGCCTGGGGAACGTGAACCCACTCAGCGTGCTGCCCTAGCCTGTGGGCCCTTGTCTGGCCTTTTCCCGCAGCACCCTCGTGAGCGGCGGCACCCCTCTCCCGGTCCCGTAGGCGGCGCACGGTCGCCAGCCCGTCTCCGAGATACCGGCGTCGAAGCGGGTCCGAGGACATGCAGTGGCGGACCTCCTGAGATGGGCAATCCATCCAAGCCGGACCTCTGCGGTGGGGGGAGATTCGCAATCGATCTTTGACCTCACCGGTCCGGCCCTTCAACTATTGTCTTCTTCCACCCCGGGAAGCCCTCTCCGCAGTGGTTGCGATGCAGGGCGCTTGTATCTGCGGATAGGGGAAGACCCGACGGGACCCTGACCCCGGATTCGACCTCCCGGTCCTGCCAAGCTGGAAACGATGGACTGCGGGAGGGCGCCATGTGCTGTGCTAGAATCTCCCGCGTCATGCCCACTCTGTATCTCGTCGCAACCCCCATCGGCAACCTGGAAGACATGTCCCCCCGGGCCGTGCGCATTCTGAGGGAGGTCCCTCTGGTGGCCGCCGAGGACACGCGCCGGACCAGGGAGCTCTTTTCCCATTTTGACATCCACACGGAGCTCCTCTCCTATTTTGAGCATAACAAGCTACGGCGCCTGGACGACATGCTGGCGGCGCTGGACCGCGGAGATGTGGCTGTGGTGAGCGATGCCGGGACCCCCGGATTGAACGACCCGGGGTTTGAACTGGTGAGGGCGGCGATTGCGCGGGGGCATCGAATCGTGCCGATCCCAGGCCCGTCGGCTCCCATCGCGGCCCTGGTGGCCTCCGGGCTTCCCACGGATGGGTTCGTGTACCTGGGATTCCTTCCGAGGAGGGCGCTGCCGCGGCGCGCCCTGCTCAAGGAATGGGCCTCCCAGCGGCGAACCCTGGTGGCTCTGGAAGCGCCGAGTCGCCTGAAGGCAACTCTGGGGGACATCCAGACCGTGATGGGACCGAGGTCACTTGCGGTGGCGCGCGAGTTGACCAAGCTCCATGAGGAAATTTTCCGCGGCACCCCGGCGGAAGCCCTTTCGCACTTTGACCCGGCCCCGGTCCAAGGGGAAGTGACCCTGATCGTGGAAGGGCTTCCACATCACTCGGTGAAATGGAGCCGGGCACGGGTTTCGCGAGCTCTGCGCGAACGCGCGGCCCAGGGCATCCCGCCCAGCCGGATCTCGGCCGAGATCGCAAAGGCCAGCGGCTGGGAGAGACGTGTGATTTACGAGATGGCCACCCCAAAGGATAAGCGCCCTACGGCCCCGCCCAAAGGAAAGAAACCCGCGGCAGGAGGTTCCTAGTGGATCTGGATGATCTGACGCGCTTCCGCTCCCTGGACCCGGACCGGATGCTGGATCGGATTGACGGACTGCCCGAACAGATCGAGACCGCGTGGAATCTGGGGCGCAAGCTTCCTCTGCCGCCGTCCCTGGCCACAGCCCGGCAGGTCATTGTGGCCGGCGTGGGAGGCTCGGCGATCGGGGGTTCGCTCCTGGAGGCCTACACGGCCTCCAGGTCGCGGGTACCTCTTTCGGTTTGGCGCAACTACGGACTGCCCGCCTGGGCCGCGGGCGAGGACACGCTGGTTCTGGCCATCTCCTACTCAGGAGAAACGGAGGAAACCCTTTCAGCCTTCCGGGCGGCACTCGACCGACGAATCCCTGTTCTGGCGATCACCAGCGGAGGCACTCTGGCCCATCTCGCCGCCAAACAGAACGGCGCGTCGCTGTGGCAATTCGATTTTCAGGCCCAGCCTCGCGCTGCGCTCGGCTACCTATTCGCCCTGCCTTTGTGCCTCTTCTCTCGACTCGGATGGATTCCTGATCCGCAGGAGGAAATCGCCCAGGCCCTCACGGCCCTACGAACCCAACAAGCCAGCCTGCGGGCCGAAGTTCCTGCCGTACGCAACCCGGCCAAGCGCATGGCCGGCCAATGGATCGGCCGGTTCGTGGCCATCTTTGCCTCCGACCTGCTCGCCCCGGTGGCCCGCCGCTGGCGAACTCAGGTTGCCGAGGTCGCCAAGGCCTGGGGTCAGTTCGAGGAACTTCCCGAACTTGATCACAACGCGATCGCCGGCTCCCGCTTTCCTGAGGAACTGATCGATCGCTTCCGGCTGGTCTTCCTTCGTTCGAGCTTTGATCACCCCAGGAACCGACTCCGGTCGGAATTCACGCGCGAGCTGCTGATGGAGGAGGGGTTCAACACGGACGAATTCAGCGCGGCAGGGGACAGTCCCCTGTCACAAATGCTGACGGCCGTGCATTTTGGAGACTATACGTCCTACTACCTCGCGATGGGTTACGCTGTCAATCCGACCCCGGTGCAGGTAATCCAGGACCTCAAAGCCCGCCTCGCAGCAAACCCCTGACCGGACCAGCCAAAAGAAAAGGCACCGTACTTCGGTGCCCACAAGGCGGAGAGGGCGGGATTTGAACCCGCGGAGCCTTTCGGCTCACGCGCTCTCCAGGCGCGCGCGTTAGACCGGACTACGCAACCTCTCCAATGCTTCTGCCGAGGATGGTCGACCCCGGCGACGCGTCGCGATTATATCATCGCCCTCCCGGATTCCTCCGGCCTCTCGGCCGAGGAGCGATCCACATCCCACCTCACACGGTTCGGGCCGGACCCCAGCCCGAAGCACGGCTTGGGCCCTGTCTCAAGCGCGGCTAACGAAGGGCCACCGCGGCGCCTTGAAGGCCGGAGACCACTTTCATCACGGAGGGGGCCATCAGAGCAAAGAAGGGCTTAGGGTAGAGCCCGATCCAGAACATGAGCAGGACCAAGGGCGCCAGGGTGATTACTTCCCTCACGGATAGGTCCTTCAGGGCCTGATTTCCTGGGTCCCGGGAGGTCCCCAGAAAGACCCTCTCGAACATCAGCAGGATATAGATGGCCGCAAGGACAACCCCGACAACGCCCAAGACCGCAAAAACGGGGGAACCCAGGACCCGGGAACCGTAAGCGCCGAGCAGGATGGTGAACTCCCCGACGAATCCATTGAGCCCGGGCAGGCCCATGGAAGAAAGCGAGACCACGAGGGCCAGCCCCCCGTAAATTGGCATCTGCCTCCAGACCCCTCCAAGAGCAGCCAGTTCCCGGGTGTGCCGGCGCTCGTAAATCATGCCCACGATGAGGAACAAAGCTCCCGTGGAGATCCCGTGGTTGACCATCTGCAGAAGGGCGCCCTCAACTCCTTCGGGGTTCAAAGCAAACAGACCCAACATCACGAAACCCATGTGACTGACCGAAGAGAAAGCGACGAGCTTCTTCCAGTCTTTCTGGGCATAGGAGACCGCCGCCCCGTATAGGATCCCGATGACGGCGAGGGCGCCGATCAGAGGGGCAAACCGGATCGAAGCCTGGGGAAAAAGAGTGAGGTTGAAGCGCAGGAAACCATAAGTGCCCATTTTTAGCAGGATGCCGGCCAGGAGAACGGAGGCGGCCGTTGGGGCCTCTACGTGCGCATCGGGCAGCCAGGAGTGAAGAGGCCAAATGGGAACCTTGATGGCAAACGCCAGGGCAAAAGCAAGAAACAGCAGGGTTTGGGTGGAGAGGGCCAGGGGACCTCGGGCCATGAGGTCGGGGAGGGAGAAGGTCCCGGCCGAAATTCCCAGCCAGATGATGGCCAGGAACATGAGAACCGAGCCGGCCATGGTGTAGATGAAAAACTTGAGCGCGGCTTGGATTTTGCGCGGCCCGCCCCAGATGCCAATCAAGAAGTACATCGGCACCAGGCTGAACTCCCAGAAGATATAGAAGAGGAACAAGTCCAGCGCCAGGAAAACGCCCACCAATCCGATTTCCAGAAGCAAGAAGAGGATGTAGAACTCGCGCGCCCGATCCTTGACGGTCCCCCAGCTGGAGAGGATGGCTACGGTCGAAAGCAGTGTGGTCAACAAAAGAAAGAGAAGGCTGATCCCATCCACCCCCAGGTGGTAGTCGATATTCCAGATGCCACCGATGTGGATCCATGGGGCGCGCAGCTCGAGCTGCATGCCGGGGTTGCCCAGCTGGAAGCGTGCCAGGACCCAGAGCGACAGGGCGAAGGTGGCCAGGGAAGTGAGGAAGGCGACCCATTCTTGCCACCTGCGTTGCTCCTCCCTGAGGAAAAGCAGGACCACGACCCCCACCAAGGGGAAGAAGATCACCAACGTCAGAGGATGAAGCAGCACACTCATGTTCTTCCTTACCCGGCCGCTTGCCCGGCCCGGCTAAAGCCCTCCCCCTGGAAGGAGGAGAAAATAGCCCAGGATCAAGATGGCCGCCACCAGAATGATGAGCAGGTAGGTGCGTACCTTGCCGACCTGAAGCCTGCGCAGCCCCTCGCCCGTCTGGCGCGCCAGAGTCCCCAGGCCATCGAAGGCGACGGCAACCCCCTGGGAATCGACCCGATCGGAGAGGAATACTGCCAGCCAATGGTAAGGTCTCAGAATCACGAGATGGTAGAACGAGTCCACCCACCATCCGTTTTCCAGGGCGCCAAAAACCGGCCCCAGGATCCGCCTCAGAGGATCCAAGGCGCCTGGGCGCGCCTCCCGCGACCGATAGGTCATCACCCCCAACACAACCGCCAGAAGCGCCAACCCCGTGGAGAGCAGCGAGACGGGCAGGCTGAAGAGGGCTGTCTGCTCCTCACCCAAGGTGTGGGCAAGCCATTGGCCCAAACTGGACAAGCCCGGAAAGTTGATCAACCCTCCCAAGAGCGCGCCGATGGCCAGCACGATCAACGGCCCGATCATGACCGCCGGATTCTCTCGGGCCTTCTCCGCCGGCGCCGTCCGCGGCTTGGCGAAGAAGACCAGCCACACCTGGCGAGTCATGTAAAGCGCGGTGAGGAATGCCCCCAAGGCCAGCAGGAAGAAAATTAGCAAGCTCTTGTTCGCCGCATCGGTGAGAATCTCGTCTTTGGAAAAGAAGCCGGCCGTGGGGGGAATGCCGGATAGCGCCAAAGCCGCGAGCAGGTAGGTCCAGGAGGTAATGGGCATCTTGCCCCATAATCCCCCCATATTCCGCATGTCCTGCGCGTTGAATTCCTCGCCTTCGTTGGCGGCCCCCTCACGGCGGCCTGCCGCAGCCAGACTCCGGTGACTCCGCTCCAGCCCTTGAATCACGGACCCGGCACCCAGGAAGAGCAGGGCCTTGAAAAAGGCATGCGTCAACAGTTGAAACATTGCGGCCACATAGGCCCCCAGACCCGCCGCAGCCATCATGTAACCGAGCTGGCTGATCGTCGAGTAGGCCAGGACTTTCTTGATGTCGTTCTGGGCCAGGGCGATGGAGGCCGCAAAGAGGGCGGTAAGAGCCCCCAACAGCGCCGCGACCTCCTGCGAGAAGGGGGCTAGCGCGAAGAGGACGTGCATGCGGGCGACCATGTAAATCCCCGCCGTGACCATCGTGGCGGCGTGGATCAGAGCAGAGACCGGGGTGGGGCCAGCCATCGCGTCGGGCAGCCAAACATGCAGAGGAATCTGAGCCGACTTGCCCACGGCTCCAAGCAGGAGCAGGAGAGTGATGGCGGTCGCCGTACCGCTCACGGCGGTCCCCAGCTGCTGGGCCTTCGAGAACACTGGCCCAAAGCTCAGACTACCAAACGTCCAAAAAACCAAAACCATGGCCAGCAGGAAGCCGGCATCACCGATGCGGGTCGCCACGAAAGCCTTCCGCCCGGCCACCGCATTGCCGATGCCATCCTTTCCTTTCTCATACCAGAAGCTGATCAGCAGATAGGAGCACAAACCGACCCCCTCCCACCCTACGAACATCATCAGGAAGCTGTCGGCGCAGACCAGAACGAGCATCGCCACCAAGAAGAGATTGAAGTAAACAAAGAAACGGGTATATCGACCCGGATCCTGATTGATCCGTACATCCTCATGCATGTAGCCTACGGCGTATACATGGATCAGAGAGCCGACTCCCGTGACGACCAGCATCATGGTCACGGAAAGGGTGTCCACGCGGAAATCCCAAGGCACCGCGACTCGGCCGACCTGGATCCAATCCGCGAGATGAATGACCGCCCCGGCGGGGGCAATGAGCAGCTCCACAGCCAAAGCCAGGGACATCCCCAGGGCAAGCAGGGCCGCCAAACAGGCGACCCAGGAAACGAAGCGCTCGCCCAGGCGGCGCCCGAGGGCCATATTGAGCAGCAGGGCAACCAACGGGAGAAAGACCACCAGAGGAACGAGCCCGAAGACCGTCGAGGGAGTGCTCAGTGGCATCGACCTCTCCCGTTTCTAGTCATCCCAAAGACTCCAAAGCACTGAGCGGCTCACAGGAGACTTGCCGGTAAGGTCGAATCCTGCCTGCCAGGAGGCACCGTCCCGTCCCCGCACCCCAAAGAATACAAAGGCCCGTGTGGGCCCGCCAGTCCCAGATCGAGGCGCGGCTTCCCAGGCCCAACCGGCCAATCGGGGAGCGGGGGCAAAGGTTCCGGCGACCCCCGCAAAGGCATTTCGGGCTGGTCCCGTGCCAGGGGCGAAGGAGGCGAAAGTCAGGCGCGCGGAAGGGAGGTTGGTAGGAACCAAGGAACGGCCCGCAGAGGGCGAACAGGGGAACCTCAAGAACGAGGTGAGGGCTCGCATGACAGTACTCGGCTCTCCTCTTGACATCGCGAGTCCTTGGCGAGTCACTCGAAATTCAGGAAAAGACACGGATCCAGCGGATTGGCCGAGTGTATCACCATCCTGAGACGGCTTCAACGATTCCGAGAGCCGCCTGGGCGCCATCAAGTCTTGGGAATTGAAGCAGCCATTCGAGCCATGGCCCTGAAGAAGATCCGCTAGGGCGCAGGCGGCGCGGGACTTCCCCGGGCTATGGCCCGGAGCGCATTGAAGTCGTTATCACCCATGGCCAAGCGCAATTCCGGCTCGAAGAACAGATACATCGGGATCTGCTTGACGCCCGGCCTGTGGCAGTTGCCGCCTTCGATGTAGATCTCGTTCTCGGCATCCAGCCCAATTTCCTGGCCGCTCCGGGTAATGGGGTGAAGAGCACAGTAAAAGGGCTTGTACTCCCACGCTCTTTGCCCATTTGCCTCTCCGGCCACTTGCAGGGCGCAACGGTAATCGGGCCGCAGAAAGACGCAGGCCGTTCCCATCGGATGGTCCGGGTTGGGCTGAATGCGCGTTCCCATCGCGTAGCCGGTCGGGAAATCCGTATCGGCCTCCACGACCCCGTCAAACCATAGTTCCTCGTCCCGCAGCGGCTCGGGCAATTGAGGTTTGATCTTTTCTGCCACCGCGACGATCCGAGCCGCCTCCCCCACATCGATCCATACGCCGCCCCCGCAACAATGCGCCCGACACTCGGCCAAATCGCATCGCCTGGAAGCGGTCAGACTCAGAAGTCGGGCCTCCACTTTCCAGTTCCCCACCCGGATCCAATCCTGTTCGCCCTGCGCCGCAGGTTGCCCGGAGTCTCCTGCCAGCTGCTCTTGCCGATCTCTCTCCATACTCTTTGCGCACTCCCCAGCGCGGGGATCTCCAGCGCCACCTGGAAGGGCGGTGTCCGTCACGCCAGCAAGGCCGGGATCTCCTCCGGATACGCGGCGATCCTCACACCCACGCTTTCCAGCGCCCGCGTCTTGTCCGCGGCGCTGCCAGAACTCCCCTCGATGATCGCCCCGGCATGTCCCATGCGCTTCCCCGCCGGGGCGGTCCGACCCGCGATGAAGGCCACCACGGGCTTGGTCATGTGGTCGGCGATGAACTCCGCCGCCTTCTCCTCATCGTTGCCACCAATTTCCCCGATCAGCACGACCTTGTCTGTCTGGGGATCTCCTTCGAACAATTCGAGGGCCTCCAGGAAGCCGATGCCGTGCACCGGATCGCCGCCCATCCCCACGCACGTCGATTGCCCCATACCCTGTTCGGAAAGGGCATGGATCACCTCATACGTGAGAGTCCCCGACCGGGACACGATCCCAACATTCCCTGGCCGGGCAATGTGGCCGGGGATGATGCCAACCTTGGTCTCACCCGGTGTGAGCAGGCCGGGGCAGTTGGGGCCGACCAGTTTCAGGCCTCGCTGGTCCAGGAACAGGCGTGCCCGCATCATATCCTGGACCGGAATGCCTTCACTGATGCAGACAATCAGGGGGATCCCCGCTTCGCCGGCCTCCAGGATGGCGTCGGCCGCGCTGCGAGCGGGAACAAAGATGACGGCGCAATTGGCGCCGGTCGCCTCGAGGGCTCCCGAGACGGTGTCGAAAACGGGAACCTTTCCCTCAATGACCCACTCCCCGCCTTTCCCTGGGCGCACGCCGGCCACCACGCGGGTGCCGTATTCCAGCATCTGCGCTGTGTGAAACAGGCCTTCGCGACCCGTGATCCCTTGAACCACGACCTTCGTGTTCTTGTTGACCAGAATGCTCATGAACGTCCTACTCTTCCAGCCGCGGTGCCTGCCTCATGAGAGGGGTCCCCCAGGGGCGTTCGGCACCTATCCCTGGGCTAAGGCGACGGCTTTTCGCGCCGCCTCCAGAAGGGTCAGTGCCGTTTCCATCTTTGCGCTTGACAAGATTCGTCTTCCTTCTTCCTCGTTGGTGCCCACCAAGCGTGCGACCATGGGAACCGGCCTCGGGACGCCCTGCAAAGCGTTCAGGATGCCATGGGCCACCTCGTCGCAGCGCGTGATCCCCCCGAAGATGTTGAGCAGTACCGCCCGGACGTTCTCGTCAGCCAGGATGATGCGAAGGGCGGCAGCGACCTTTTCCGAGCTCGCCCCCCCTCCGATGTCCAGGAAATTGGCGGGGTTCCCGCCGCAAGACCGGATGATATCCATGGTCGCCATCGCCAGGCCTGCGCCGTTCACCATGCAACCCACCTGCCCGTCCAGCTTGACGTAAGAGAGGCCGTACTTGCGGGCCTCAGTCTCCTCCGGAAGCTCCTCATCCATATCTCGCAACTCCGCCAAGTCCGGGTGGCGAAACATCGCGTTGTCGTCGATGAGCATCTTGCCATCGAGGGCCAGAAGTTTGCCCTCTTGAGTAATGACCAGAGGATTGATCTCGGCCAGGGTCGCATCGGATCGGGAGTAGGCCCCATACAGACCCAGGCCAATCTGGGTGAAGGCTTTCCAGAGCTCACGATCGAGTCCGATTCGCGCGGCCACGCCCCGGCTCTGATACTCGCGCAGTCCCAGAAATGGGTCGATCGCGACCCGTACGATCTTCTCGGGCGAGGTCCGGGCCACCTCTTCGATGTCGATCCCCCCTTCCCCTGAGGAGACCAGGACCGGCCGACGCGCCTGACGGTCGTTGATGATGCCCAGGTAGATTTCCGTCCGGATGCTCGCCGCCTCATCCACGAGGACGCGGCGCACGGAAAGACCCTTGATCTGCATACTCAGCAGCTGGGTAGCGACCTCTTCAGCCTCCGAAGGGGACCGAACCAGGCGGATCCCTCCCGCCTTGCCTCGGCCTCCCACTAGCACCTGCGCCTTAATGACAACGCGGCCACCCAACTCCTCGGCGATCTCCTTCGCCGCCGCTGCGGTGGCCGCGACTCGGCCCTTGGGAATCGGAACCCCATTGTCGGCAAAGATTTGCTTGGATTGGTATTCGTGGAGCTTCATCGATACTCTCCGCCGGCCGGATTATACCAGCAGCGATTTCCGTTCCGGCGAAGGCGGCGGTGGCCGCGGCCGCCTGCCGGGCTGTCCAATCGGGAGTTATATAATCCCCCCATTAGCGCCAACCGCCGAAACGAGGCTACCATGTCCCCTCCGCTGGTCGAATGTGTTCCGAATTTCTCCGAAGGACGCCGCAGCGAGGTCATTCTCCAATTGGTGAGGACGATCGAGGACACCCCCGGAGTGCATCTCCTCGAC
Source organism: Anaerolineales bacterium (assembly GCA_049511715.1). Lineage (GTDB taxonomy): Bacteria > Chloroflexota > Anaerolineae > Anaerolineales > RBG-16-64-43 > JBEKHT01. Next base: position 54,653 of record JBEKXU010000010.1, on the reverse strand, counting down.
CAGCACAGCGACCCGGATCACAACCGAACCGTCCTCACCTTCGTCGGCGCGCCCGAAGCCGTTGAAAAAGCCGCCTTTGCGGCCGCCGCCCAAGCCGCGCAGCTGATCGACCTCAATCACCACGTGGGCCAACATCCGCGAATTGGCGCCACTGATGTGATTCCGTTCATCCCGCTTCAAGGCCTGACACTGGCCGATTGCGTCAATCTGGCCCGCCACCTTGGAAGCCGCTTGGCGGAGGAGCTGGGCCTCCCGGTCTATTTATATGAGGCGGCGGCCCTCCGTCCGGACCGCACCAACCTGGAGGACATCCGCCGAGGAGAGTTTGAGGGCTTGAAGGCCGAGATCGCCACCAACGCGGACCGCCGTCCGGATTTCGGCCCTGCTTGCCTCGGCCCCGCTGGCGCCACGGTCGTCGGAGCCCGGCGGCCTCTGCTGGCCTATAACATCTACCTCGACACGGCCCAGGAGGAGGTCGCCAGGAGAATCGCCCGCGCAGTTCGTGGAACCACGGGAGGGCTCCGCAATGTCAAAGCCCTGGGGCTCCTGGTGGAGGGCCGAGCGCAGGTTTCCATGAACCTGACGGACTATACACAAACCTCGATCGCGCAGGCCTGTGAGATGGTGCGCCGTGAGGCCAGCCGGTGGGGTACGAGGATTGTGCGGGGGGAGATCGTCGGCCTGCTACCCCAGGCCGCGCTTCTGGATGCTGCCGCGTGGTACCTTCAGCTCGAGCCCTTCTCGGCCGAGCAGGTCATTGAAAACCGCCTTGCCTCCGCCGACAAGGAGAATCTGCCATCTGCCGAGCAGAGCTTCCTCCAAGAACTTGCCTCTGGCGAACCAAGCCCCGGCGGCGGATCAGCGGCCGCCATGGCCGCGGCCATGGCGGCGGCTCTGATTGGTATGGTGGCTCGTCTCACCTCGGGGCGCAAGAAGTATGCGGGATCCCGCGAAGTCATGCTGGCCATGATTCAAGAAGCCGACACCCTCCGGGCGCGGCTCCAGGAGGCCGTGCGGCAGGACGCCCTGGCCTTCGAACAAGTCCTGCAGGCCCGGCGACTCCCCTCGGCAAGCCCGTTGGAACGTGAGCATGCCCTGCGCTCCCAGCAGGAAGCCCTGCTGCATGCCGCCCAGGTCCCCCTGGAAGTCTGCCAGCACTCCTGCCGTCTTCTGGAGCTGGCGAGCCAAGCCGCCGACCTGGGCCTGCCCTCGGCTTCCTCGGATGTCGGCACGAGCGGATTCTTGGCCGACGCCGCCCTGAAATCAGCCGGCCTGAATGTGCGCACGAACTTGATGGACCTGGCCGGCAATGATCGCGCGGACCAGATCCGGCACGAACTGGAGCAAGTCGAAGCCCGATCCGAGGCGGCAATGAAGTCCCTCCAATCCCGGATTCTGCCTCGCCTTGGCCTGCTCGCATGACCGAGCCGCAGAGGAAATCCCCCCACCCCTTTCGCCTGGGTTGGGTTCCGCTGGCCATTCTTGTTTCTATCGGAGCGGCCTTGGGCTGCGGAGGTTGCGCCGGAAGCCCCGTCGGGTCGGGCGATCACCTCGAACCAATCCCTTCTCCCGCGATCAGCACCCCCGCCCTTAAGGCCTCTCCTTCCGCCCCCACCCTCCCCGCGCTCACGCCGCTTGCTTCTGTGAAGACCCCCACCCCCGGGCTGACCCCTAGTCCCTGTCCCCTGCTCTGGCTTGGCCGGCCAATCCCGCTGGGTTTTACCCAATTCATCGACCCAAGCTATCCCTTTGGATCCACCCAGGGAGGGACCCGCGAGCCTCATCATGGCGTGGACCTTGAGAATCCCCAGGGCACGCCGGTGGTCGCCGCCGCGCCCGGAACCGTGGTCTTCGCAGGAAACGATCTTCACTTCCTCCTGGGGCCGTCATTCAACTTCTACGGGAACGTGGTCGTGCTGCAACTCGACCGTGAACCCGAGGGTCATCCCATTTTCCTGCTCCAAGGCCACCTCAGCGAGATCGCCGTCAAGGTCGGCCAACATGTCTTGCCAGGGGACCTGCTTGGGAGAGTCGGCCTGACCGGCGTCGCGATCGGCGCCCACCTTCATTTCGAAGTGCGTTTGGACACCGACCAATACACCAGCGTTCGCAACCCGGAGCTTTGGCTCGCACCTCGGAGCCAGGCGGGGACAACGCTGGGGGCGCTGGCAGGAAGGGTTGTCGACGCCTCTGGCCATCTGCTGCCGGGACGAACCGTGACCCTGAGGAAGTGGGATGACCTAGGCGGCTTGCAAATCGTGCGCTTTTTGACCACTTATGATTTCGAGGCCGACACGGCGGGGAGTGACGATCTCCTCAAGGAGAACTTTGCCGTGACGGACCTGGAGCCGGGAATCTATCAAGTCACAGCCTACTCTCCGAACCTCCAGGTAGCTACGACCACCGTCAGGCCCGGCAAGCTTGCCTGGGTGGATCTCGGGACAGGGCCCGACCCGCTTCCGGCCTGCTCCCACTAGGGCGGGTGGCCGTGGCCGGCTCAGGGTGGCCCAACCCCAGTTCGCCATCGGGCTGCGCCCGATGGCGGCCCGCCCCTGGATCGAGGGGACCTGAGGGATCGGAACCGCCTTGGGCTGCGGTCAGCACCCTTCCTCCCCTGAAGGATTCCCCCCTTACCAGACCGTGTCCGTGCAAGGCATACAAATGAAAGTGGGCCGAGCGCTGGCCTCGGCCCACCGGAACTTGCGCACCCTCCCCCAGCTCACTCCGCAATAGTATTGGGAGCCATCACCGCTTCTTCCTCCACCACGGGCTCGCGCTTCTGGAAGCCTGTGCCCGCAGGGATCAGCTTGCCGATGATGACATTCTCCTTGAGGCCCAGCAGGGGATCGACACGTCCCTCGATCGCCGCTCCGGCCAACACCTTGATGGTGTGCTGGAAGGAGGAAGCCGAGAAGAAGGAATCCGTGCTGAGGGAAGCCTTGGTGACCCCCAGAAGCACTGGAGCAGCAGTCGCCGGCTGCTTGCCCTCCCCAAGCAGTTTCTCGTTGATGTCCTGCAACTTCAGGCGGTCCAGGAGCTCTCCTGGCAGGTACTCGGTGTCGCCTGGGCGGACGACCTGCACCTTGGCCAGCATTTTGCGCAAGACCACTTCGAAATGCTTGTCGTTGATGTTCTGGCCCTGGGCTCGATACACCTTTTGGATTTCTGTGAGCAAGTACAGGAAGCAGGCCTCCCGCCCCTGAATTCTCAGAATCCGATGAGGGTTGAGGGAGCCTTCCGTCAGGCTTTGACCCGCTTCGACCGTCTGCCCCTCCCCCGTGACCAAACGCGCGCCGGAAGGAATCTCGTATTCGCCCTCGTCCCTGCGTTCGTAGGTGATCAGGACTTTGTGGTCGCGGACGCGCGCCCGGCCGCCATGTTCGGCGGGAATCTCCGCTTCCCCGCGGCTGGCGATGATCGTCCCGGCCTCGATCGCTGAACCGTCCTCAATTTTCAGCGACCAATTCCCAGGAACCTCATACTCATCCCGCAACAGCTCACTGTTGACGACCCGCAGTGTGCGCTGCCCGCCTTCTTTGCGGTGAATCTCCACAAGCCCGCTGATCTCGCTAACCACGGCCTCGCCCTTGGGCTTTTTCCGCGCCTCGAAGAGCTCCTCGACCCGGGGCAGACCGGAGGTGATGTCCCCCCCCGCGGCGACGCCCCCCGTATGGAAGGTGCGCAAGGTGAGTTGGGTGCCCGGTTCCCCGATCGACTGCGCCGCCACAATCCCGACGGCCGTGCCCAGTTCCACCAAAGCCCCGCGACCCAGATCCAGCCCGTAGCACAGCTGGCACAGGCCATGACGCATGGCGCAGGTCAGGGGGGAACGAACCAGCACTTCCTCCAGCGAGCTTGAAGCGATGCGGCGAGCCTGTTCGAGGGTGATGAGCTCATTTCGACCCGTGATCAACTCGCCCGTCTGCGCATCCACCACCTTCCGCGCCGCGATCCGGCCGAACAAGCGCGACTCGTAGGACTGGCCCGCCACATCATCCCGGCGACGAATGTGAACCCCGTCTTCGGTTCCGCAGTCATGGTCCGCAACGATGACATCCTGGGCGACATCCACCAGCCGGCGTGTGAGGTAGCCAGCATCTGCCGTGCGCAACGCGGTGTCCGCCAAGCCCTTGCGCGCCCCATGGGTGGAGATGAAGTACTCCAGGGCGGTCAGTCCGTCCCGGAAGTTGGACCGAATCGGCAACGGGATAATGCGGCCCGCCGGGTCAGCCATCAGGCCGCGCATGCCCGCCAGCTGGGAAATCGGTCCGAACCCGCCTTTCGTGGCACCCGAGAGGGCCATCGTGCTCAGGTTTCCCGTCGGATCCAGGTGTTTCTTGACGGCATCCCCGACATCATTGACCGCATGTTGCCACAGCTCGATGATGCGCTCATTCTGCTCCTGCTCGGTCAGCAGGCCGCGGCGGTAGTCTCGTTCAATCAGGCCCTGCTCCTCAAGGGAGTGGTCGATGATGTCTTTCTTTTCGGGCGGCACGGCGATGTCCGAAATGGCAATCGTCGTCCCGGAGCGAGTGGCGTATCCGAATCCGATTTCCTTGACGCGGTCCACGAGCTCGATGGTCGCCTCGGAACCCAGAACCTGGTAGGACTGGGAAACCAGCCGCTGCAGGGCGCTTTTGTCAAGCGATTGGTTGACAAAGCGCATGGCCTCCGGGAGTGCTAGGTTGAACAGCGCTCGGCCCACGGTCGTGCGCATGGTCCGCCGCTGCCCCCGCTGATATCGTTCGCCCTTGTCGTTGTACCAGGTGGTCACCAGCGCATGAACCGGGGTATGCAAGTCCGCCTTGCCCAACCGGTAGGCCAGCTCGACCTCGTCTAGGCTGCTGAAAGAATGAATCTCGGAGTCGATCTTGGTCTCCAGCCGCGGGTCAGTCATCGTCAAGTAGTAGACGCCCAAGACCATGTCCTTGGTCGGGCCGACGATCGGCTCCCCATCCGCGGGCTTGAGCAGGTTCTTGGTGGAAAGCATCAACTCTCGCGCCTCCCAGACCGCCTTGTCGGACAGAGGCACGTGGACGGCCATTTGGTCGCCGTCGAAGTCGGCATTGAAGGCCGCGCAGACCAGAGGGTGAATCTGGATGGCCTTGCCCTCGACCAGGATCGGCTCAAAGGCTTGGATGCCCAGGCGGTGCAGGGTCGGCGCCCGGTTGAGAAGCACCGGACGATCACGGATAACTTCCTCCAGGACCTCCCAGACCTCGGGCCGCTCACGCTCAATCGAGCGTCGTGCGCCCTTCACATTGTTGGCATATCCATACTGCACCAGCTTGGCAATCACGAAGGGACGATACAGCTCGAGGGCCATGACCTTGGGCAGGCCGCATTGGTAGAGCTTCAACCGCGGCCCGACCACAATCACGGATCGGCCCGAGTAGTCCACGCGCTTCCCCAGCAAGTTGCGTCGGAAGCGGCCCTTCTTCCCCTTGAGCATGTCGCTCAACGATTTCAGTTCCCTTCGGCCGCGCCGGGAAAGGGCCTTGCCGCGCTGAGAATTGTCGATCAGCGAGTCCACGGCTTCCTGCAGCATCCGCTTCTCATTGCGCACGATCACATCCGGAGCGCCCAGCTCGATCAGCCTCTTGAGTCGGTTGTTGCGGTTAATGACCCGCCGGTAGAGGTCATTGAGATCCGAGGTCGCAAACCGACCTCCGTCCAGCTGGACCATGGGACGCAACTCCGGCGGGATAACCGGAAGGACGGTCATCACCATCCACTCCGGCCGGTTGGCCGAGCGCCGGAAGGCCTCAATCACCTTGAGTCGTTTGGTCGCCTTCTTCTTTCGCTGCTTGCTCTTGGTCGTCCGCACCTCATGCCACAGCGAATTGGCCAGCTTGTCCAGGTCCAGGTTGTGCAGGATCTCCAGGAATGCCTCCGCGCCCATCTCGGCCTTGAATACCTGGCCCCAGCGGTTCTTGAGTTCCCGATAGCGACTCTCCCCCAAGAACGAGAGGGGCTGGATTTCCATCAACTCGTCGCGTTGATTCACCGACTCTTCCTGGTCGCTGGCCGACTGGTCCTCCAGCTGGTTGCGCAGGCCGACCAGCTCCTCTTCGGCCTCCGCGCGCACCTTTTCCATTTCCAGCTTGAGTTTCTCAATCGATCGATCCCGCTTCTCTTTTAGCTCGCTCTCGATCTCCTCCAGCCGCGATTTCACGGCCTTTTGCAGGATGGTCAGGTGCTTGTTGGAAACGGTCGTCCCTTTCTCAGCGATCTCCGTGCGAGTGGGAGCAAATTCAATGGGAACCCGGATCGTGGTCCCCACCTTCTCCCGCAGCGACTGCTCCATTCTTTGCCCCTCTTTGATCAGGGGCTCGAGCCGCTCGTTGACCTCTTCTTCGAATTTTTCCTTGGATCGGGCGACCCGAAGTTCCAATTCCTCCAATCGCTTGTCTCTGGCCGTTTTGGCCTGCGCGATCTTCTGGTTGACCTCATCACCGCGGCGCTTCTCCAGCCGGTCTACCTCTTCGTCGAGACGGCGCAGAGCCTTTTGACGGGCATCTTCATCCACATGGGTCACAACGTATTGCGCAAAGTAGAGAACGCGGTCGAGATTGCGCCGGGAAATATCGAGGAGCAGCCCCAAATAGGAGGGGACGCGACGCGTGTACCAAACATGGGCCACGGGCGCAGCCAGCTCGATGTGTCCCATGCGCTCGCGGCGCACCGAGGAACGCGTAACCTCCACCCCGCACTTGTCGCAGATCACGCCGCGATGCCGGATGTTCTTGTACTTGCCGCAGTAGCACTGCCAGTCACGGGTAGGACCGAAGATCGCCTCGTCAAACAGCCCATCTTTCTCGGGGCGCAGACGACGATAGTTGATCGTCTCGGGGCGAGTGACCTCGCCATACGACCAGCTCTTGATCGTGTCCGGAGATGCTAGGCTGACCTTAATGGCACTGATGTTCTTCGCATCCACTCGTCACCTTCCCTCCGGGGAAACCGCCCACGCTCTGGGCGGGAAACGCCTCTCCGCCGCCACTTAGCAACAAAAAACCAGCGCTTGGGCCCTGCCCAGCGCCGCACCTTTTTCTAATGTCGAGCACTCAGATCTGCGCGGGATTATACCCGCTAGCCTGAAGGCGGTCAAGGGTTCTGAACAGGCGAGGCTCCCAAGCACCCCCCGGCCTGCCCCGTCCCCCCGCCCCGGCTCCAGAGGGGTACTCTCCCCCCTAGCCCTCGAGCCGGCCGTGCCCGGACTCCGCGCCAGGCAGACCCCGAATCAGTTCCACAGCATGCGGCAGAGCCGGGAGAAGGACCTCCAATCCCTCCCGGGCCCCTTGGGGGCTTCCCGGCAAGTTCACCACGAGGGTTTTCGCGCGGACACCCGCGATCCCCCGGGAGAGCATGGCGTGCGGATTGTTGGGGACGGCGGCCGCACGCATGGCTTCGGCCAGTCCCGGAGCCTCGCGCTCGATCACTTCGCGCGTGGCCTCGGGGGTGATGTCCCGGGGCGCCAAACCGGTGCCTCCCGTTGTCAGAACCAGGTCCGTCCCGTCGGCGTCGCACCACTCTCGAAGCCGGCCTGAGATCTGGAGCTTCTCATCGGGGACAACGTCGGTCGCCACCACAACCCAACCCCGCTTTTCCATCATCTCGCGCAGCAGGGGACCGGAGGCGTCAGCCCTCTCGCTGCGTGAGGAACGATCCGAAACCGTCAGGATCGACACTCTCATCTTGCGCTCCTGCCTCCTGGCAACTACGGGCGACTCCCAAACGTCGCCATTCCTGGCACATCGAGCCCACGAGCTGGGGAAACCCGGAAATTGTCTCCGCAGCCCGCCCAAGTCAAAGAACCGGCCTGCGGGGCCGTCTCAGAACAACTCCTTCCCCAGGAGGTGATGGCGCATGGGTTGCCAGCCCCGAGCCAGATAGAAATCCAGGGCCGGGTTCTCCGGGACCACCAAGAGATAGATCTTTCGACAACCCTTATGGCGAAGACGCGTCTCGACCTCTTCCATCAGCCTCTGGCCCAACCCCTTTTGACGCTGGGCCGGATCAACGGCCAAGTGGTAAATCATCCCGCGCCGCCCGTCAAAGCCGCCCAGGACCGTGCCGACGATCTTGCCCTCCGCCTCCAGCACAAGAAAGAGATCCGGGTCCCGGCTCAATTTCTTCTCGATTTCCGCAGAGGAATCCGAAGCGCCCAAGGAAATCCCCGGAGCACATCTCCGCCACAGGTCCAGCACTTTCGGGAAATCGTCGGGAAAACGGATCTCGCGAATCGGCACCTATTCCTCTTCGGGACCCATCAACTGCTTCCACTTCCCATGCAGTCCCTCTTCGGTTACGCCGAAATAGGCTCGCATTCCTTCGGGGGTCCGTTGCAAGAGATCGTAGCGCTCCACCCCTCGGTGCGAGCGCTTCTTGATGAGGGCAAGATCCCCTACCCAGTTGACGCGTTCCGCAGGCGGGAGACTCGAATACTCGGTGACCGCGTAATGCCAGAGGCGCCGGGCCGATGCCTGGGTCACGTTCTTGACCACCATCCCGTTGCGCAGGTCCCGCATGGTGAAGTATCGATTCCCATCGCGCTCCTCGAAGCCCACCACTTCGACGCCGGTTCGAGGCGGCGGCAAAGATCCCGCTTCCGACGCAACACTTTCGGCCGGGCTGGTCTCGGCCGCCTCGGTGGCCTGGTTCAATGCCGGGACCTCCACCGCGCGCGCGAGGGCCCTCCCCCGCAGCACCAACTGCACGATCTCATCCCGCACGGCCAGAACGCTCTCCGCCTCCTCGCGCACGTACACCTTGTTGTCATCCACGGCATACGGGGGATCCGTCCCGCGAGGCACCAGGACGCGCACAACTTTCTTGCCGACGGTTTCCTGAATATCCACGCTGCAGGCCAGCGTCGGGCTGATCTTGTTGCGGATCTCGCGCTCCAGGATGGGCACCGCCTGGTTGGCATTGCCGATCCCGGCGGGGGGGACCTTGGGGTCCGGGCTTACGCCCACCAACAGGGTACCTCCGTTGGCGTTGGCAAAAGCGCACACATCCGCAATGATGGCGAAGAGCTTTCCCCCCCGGTTGGCCATACTCTCATGGAATGCCTGGATGATGCTGGGACCCTCGGCCCGGGCGAGTTGGATGAAGTCATCCACTTCCTCTTTGGCCGCGCGACGGGGGCGGGTCCGGGCGAAGTCATTGCTGAGAAAGAGTTCCCTGAGGGCCGCGATGCTTAGTTCCGGGAGGAGCACATCGGTGGCTCGATCTCCAACGCCCAGGTTCTTGCGGTTGTTCGGGTCCAGGCGCAGGCGGTGGCAATCCGAGCCCTGGATGCAGTGCATCCGCCGAGGGTACTCTGGCTTCGTCCCGCTGAAGAATTTGGCCGTTGAGCGGGGCCCCCGTTGTTCCAGGTCGGTCACCTCCAGGGCGTGCAGGTGCGGGTCCTGGGTATAGGCAATCTTCGTCTGTCCCCCGAAGTCAAAGCCCCGCATCGCGACTCCGTTGCTCGAATTCGCATGAGCCGCAATCACCAAGCCTCCCGCCTCATCGATCTTCCGGTAGGCGCTCAGCACGTCGGCGGAAGCCCCCACGGTGGAACTGCCCAGATCGAGCTGGTCCGCTGGAATGTTCAGGTCCAGCAGGAGGTGCTCGATCTCGCGGACGGATTTTTCCGGCGGGAATATGCCCAGAATGTGAAAACCCAACGTGGCCGTGAATTCAAAGCCGGGAAACACGACCACCTTGGCGAGCAGGCGCTGCATCTCGGCCAAGCGGTCTTTTTCCTCCGCCAGCAAGCGACCCGTGCCCTGCAATTGCTCCAGGAAACGAATCTCTTCTTGCAGACGGCGATATCCGGCGACCGTATTGTGGTCGGTCAAGGCAATGGCGGACAGGCCGCGCGCCTCCGCCCTCCTGAGCACGTCCACCAGGGTGACCCCCTCCTCTTGATAGTCCGAGGAGGCCGGAGTATGCAGGTGCAAGTCAATCGTGAACCATTGTCGGGGTCGGCGTGGGGTTTGTTGGCTCACTGCTCTCCTGCTTTCACAAACGAAAGGGGCTGGCGGCCTCCCGCAGAGTCATCCCGGCGAAGACTCAGGATGCGAGAGCACTTCTTTCAGCAAGCGAACCAGATCGTCGGGCATATACGGCTTCAGGAGGAAGGCGTCCGCTCCTTCCTTCAAGCACTGCTCTTTCAAGTCCATCCCGGAGGTCATGATCACCCGGGTGGATCGAGTTTCGGCCCGCGAACGCACGGTTTGCAGGACCTGCAACCCGCTTTGACCCGCTAAGTTCACATCCAGAAGAACCACGTCCGGCCGCTGTTGGTCGATCATGGCCAGCACGGCGTTGCCGGAGCGTGCCGACCCAACCACGTAGCCCTCCATTTCCAGGAGGGTCTGCAGCAGGGTCGCCATATCGCGATCATCTTCGCCCAGCAGCACATTCGGCATCGGACACAGGCCTCAGTTCGCCGTGCGTTTCGGACGGGCCCCGGCATGACGGGACCCGCGCCCCGCCCGCAGGGCAACTCTCCCCCGGCCGTTCCGTGAGACCCGCGGCTCGAGAGCCTCCCGCAGGACCTCATCGACGGTGTCCACAAGGACAAAGCGGATGTCCTTGCGGACCTCCTCGGGCAGGTCATCCAAGTCGCCCTCGTTGTGTTTGGGCAAGATCACGGTGCGAAGGCCTGCGCGATGGGCAGCCAGGACTTTCTCCTTGACCCCACCGATCGGCAGGACCTGTCCCCGCAGGGTGATCTCGCCCGTCATTGCCACCTCCGGCCGCACGGGCCTTCCGGAGAGCAAGGACACCAACGCGGTGGCAATGGTAATCCCCGCCGAGGGACCATCCTTGGGTTGCGCTCCCGCCGGAATGTGCAGGTGAATGTCGTGCCGGTCGAAGAAATCCTCGGCCAGACCCAGTTCCTTGCTCTTTGAGCGCACGAAAGAAAGAGCCGCATGGGCGGATTCCTGCATGACTTGGCCGAGGGAGCCCGTCAGCAGAAAGCCACGGCGGCCGGGCATTTGCGTGGCCTCAATGAAGAGCAGATCCCCGCCGGTTGGAGTCCAAGCCAGCGCCGTCGCAACTCCTGGAACCGAGGTGCGCTCCTCGATCTCGGCGGTCGGGAAGAAACGAGGACGGCCGAGGACCTCCCCGAGGACTTGAGGCGTGATGTCCCTCTTCTGAACTTTCCCCTCCGCGATTTCCGTCACAACCTTGCGACAGACCGAGCCAATCTCCCGTTCCAGGCCGCGAACGCCGGCCTCCCGGGTATAGTGACGGATGATCGAGGTGATAGTCTCGTCCGCAAAGGAGATTTCCTCGGGACGGAGGCCGTTTTCCCGCAACTGCCGGGGGACCAGGTAGCCTTGGGCAATCACCAGCTTTTCCTGCTCAGTGTAGCTGGAGATGTGGATGACCTCCATGCGGTCCAATAACGGCTCTGGGATGGTTTCCTGAAGGTTGGCTGTCGTAATGAAGAGCACCTGAGAGAGATCAAAAGCCACCTCGAGGTAGTTATCCCGGAACTCGCGATTCTGCTCCGGATCGAGGACCTCCAGCAACGCGGAGGCAGGGTCGCCCCGGAAGTCGGCCCCAAGCTTGTCGACCTCATCCAGCATGAAGACGGGATTCCGCGTTTCCACCCGCCGCAGGGCTTGCAGGATCCTCCCCGGCATCGCTCCGACATAGGTCCGGCGGTGGCCGCGGATTTCTGCTTCGTCGTGCGTGCCTCCCAGCGAGAGGCGCACAAACTTACGACCCATCGCTCGGGCGACCGATTGCCCCAGGGACGTCTTCCCAACGCCCGGCGGCCCAATAAAGCACAGGATGGCTCCTTCGCGCTCCCGCCGCAGCAGATCCACGGGCGCGGTTGAAACCTCCTCCCGACGCTCCCCGCGGAGCTTTCGCACGGCCAAGTACTCCAAGATCCGATCTTTCACATCCCGCAAACCGTAGTGGTCCTCGTCCAGGACACGCCGTGCGTCCGCGACATTCAAATGGTCCTCGGTAACCCGGCTCCAGGGCAACGAAACCAGCCAGTCGAGATAGGTCCGGATCACGCCGTACTCAGCCGAGGCCTCCTGAAGCTTGGAAAGGCGGTCCAGTTCCTCCTTGGCCTGGCGGCTGGCTTCCTCGGGCAGGCCCGCCGCCTCGAGCTTCTTGCGCAGTTCTTCCACCTCGGCAGTGCGCTCGTCCGTCTCGCCCAGCTCCTTTTGAATCGCTTTCATCTGCTCCCGCAGAAAGTACTGACGCTGAACTTTCTCAATCTCGGAGCGGGCCTCCTCTTGGATCTTGGCGCCGAGCTGAAGAACCTCCAACTCCTTGGTGAGGAGCGCGACTAGTCGCTTGAGCTTGGCCGCTGTGGAATCAAGCTCCAGCAGATCCTCCGCTTCCTGAAGCTCCATGCGCTGATAGTTGGCAATCGAGTACGCGACCTGCAGAGGGTCTTCCAACCCGGACAGGGCCGCGACAAGCTCGCGGGGGATGGAGGGAACCAGCTCGGCAATCTGCGCGAATTGGTCGCGGACATTTCGTGCCAGAGCCTGGATTTCGAGGCCTTCCTCGACGATCTCGTTCGCCACTTCAACCCGCGCCCGCAAGTAGGGATCTTGTGCCACGAACTCGCGGATGCGGAACCGAGAAAGACCCTGGACCACAATTCGAATTGTCCCATCCGGGGCTCGGAAAAGCCGATGAACGATGGCCGCCGTTCCGATTGAGTACAAATCCTCCGGCCCGGGCGTCTCTTTCTCAGGATCCTTGGAGGTAACTAGGCCGATCGTGCGCTCCCCCACGGCCGCATCGTCCACGAGTTTCACGGACCGAGGCTGGCCAATCGTCAGTGGAACCACGGTTTGGGGGTAAACGACAATGCCGCGCAACGGCAGAATCGAAAGCTCTTCTGGGATCACCGCGGGAGGTTGAGCGCGGTCCTCTCGTGCCTCAGCTTCCGAGGCCTGATCCTGGACTTGGGTGACGATGGGCCGCAGCTTCACTTCCTCCCATCGCCCAGGGAAGGATTGGGTGAAGAGGTTAATGAGATCCGTCAGGTTGACAGTCCGAGTGGTGGCAGGCACAGTAATCCTACACTCCGAAAGTGGAGAAGATCGATCAAGGATTGCTTCCTCCAACTCAGCCGACCTTTAGCTGGAAATTGGGATGACCCGCGGCTTGACTTTCGGCAGGGTGACGATCAGAAAGCCGTCCTCGTAGACTGCTTCCAGACGCTGAGAGTCGACCTCGCCGGGGATCTCCACCTCGCTGCGGAAGGGACCGAAATGGATCTCCATCTGGTGGTACGCCCGGTGCTGCGCCTCGTCAGGCCGCGCTCCGGTGATATGCAGCCAGCGGCCCTCAAGCGTTACGGAAAAGTCTGCGCTTCGCATGCCCGCCAGCTCGACGCGAATCACATACCCGGCCTCACTCTCATACACATCGGTTGGAGGCCGCCAAACATGGGCGTGTTCATACCACCGCCGACGCGAAGCCCCGTGGATATGGCGGTCCGATTCCCAATCCTCTCCCAGATCGGGAGAATCTTCAGCAGAATAGTAGCCAGAACCCTGCAGCCTCATCGACTCGCTCATTCTCCGCTTCCCGAAAGGATTGTACCATAGGCGTTTCTTGCCAGTTTGATTGATTTCGGCGAATTCCCCTTCCTCGGCGCAAGCCACCCGCCCCATCCCTCCCCGGCGATTCCCGCCGGACTGGGCAAGGCTCAGGGGACCCGAACGCGGAGCAGTGAAGAAGTCCTCGGCGATCCGCCGGAACGTCTTGGATTCTGTCTTGTTCCGCGATCCCCGGGCCCCGCGTTGTCCCAAGGCGTGCTCATCTTTTAGGCCCCTGGATTCACCCCGGCAAATCGGCGCTCTGGAAAAGTGCCTAAGTCCGCACCAGGAGCCTCACAGGTGGCTCTCCACCCCAGGCGGATGACCCTGAGGGAAGTGGGCGATGCGCCCGCCCGCGAGTCCAGGCCGATCAGGAGGCGTCAGAAGCGGCCAAAGGGCGATCCACCAGACCTGGTTAGCCCTGGGCGTTCCGACTCAAGAAATACCACCTCAAAACATCCCCCTCGCGAGACCCCAGGCCACGATAGCCGGGGTCACATAGGTCTCCACAACGGCCGCCGCGAGCAGCAGCGGCGCAACCACGCCGACATTGACCTTGACCCAATCCGCAAACGCCTCGATCCAGATTTCACCCAGAGTGCGTCGGTCGGGTTCGGCCAGCATGCAAGCCCCCAGGCGCAGCATGCTGGCTCCGGCGAGCCAAGCCGCCGGAATCTCCAGGATGCCGTGGGGGAGAACAAAGGCGGCCAGAAAGAGCCAGGGGCTTCCGCCAGCCAGGCCAACGAGCGCGGCCGCATAGGTGACCAGACCAATAGGCGCCATCAGAGCAATGAGCGCGAGAACGCCCAGCGAGAAGATCCCCAGGATGCTGGCCAGCAAGATCGCTTGCAGGTTGTGAACAAAGATCAGGAGCACTCCGGCCGGAGAGAAGAACCCCTGCTCTTGGAGGGCTTGCATGACCTCCTGGCCCGAACGCGCTTCCGCCAAGCCCGGCAAAGACAAAGGAAACCGCTGCGCGAAAGCGATGCCCAGGCCCGCGCCGAGAAGCATAGCCAGCAGGACCCAGGGACCCGCCTCCCAAACCCGGCGCAAGGCGGGAAAAACCGCGTCACGGTACCACGCCCGAGGCGAGCGAGCTCCCGCTGTCAGCCGCTGCACCAGCTGCGACCACAAACGATCAAAGCGCAACTCCTCCACCTCGTGTTCCAGGAGCTCATCCCGGCGAAAACGTCGCAGCCCAATCCGCACGAGCACCGTGGCCAGCAGGAGGATGCCCAGGATCACCCACCACAGGACGTCGTAGCGGCGCCAGAACATGATCAGGCTCTCGCCCTGCACGAGGAGTGCCGCGGGGATAATGATGAACGAAGCCAGGAGGTTGGCCGCTCGGACCGAATTGGTCTGGGCCGAAATGACGACCGCAGCGCTCACCATGCCGACCGCGTGGGCGACCGTCAAGACCAGGATTTGCAGGAGCAACCCCGCGCTGGGCGACCAGCCAGTGGTCTGGTGCAATCCCACCAGATACACCATGATTCCCAGCCCCGCCGAGGCCACGGGCGTGACGGTCGAGGCCATGGCCTTTCCAATGAAGAGCTCCTGGTCACTGAGAGGCGTCGACAACAGGGGCTCCAGGGTGAAGCGCTCTTTTTCGCCCACGAAACTTTCGAGGGCGATCACCAGCGAGACGGAGGTCGGAAAGAATCCGACGATCATCAGCAGAAACGGGAAAAGCTGCTCGGCGATGAGTGGCGCACCATAGCGGCTGACAAAATCAAGCGCGGTTCGCGCCGTGAAGTTCATCAGCAACGGGAAGACCCCCGTCAGAATGACCAGGGGAATGACCACCCGCCAGTCCCGCAACTGGTCGCGCAACTCCCTGCGAACCAGAGTGCCGACCCGATGCCAGTGGATCCCCATGGACCTAGCTGGGATGGCGAGGCTCATGATTCGCTCCCCCTGAGGTCATCACCGGGGCGGTCTTCGCCCTCGGCCACTGCGCCGAGGTAGACTTCTTCCAAGCTCGGGGTAACCTCCCGAAGCTCAAGGATGGGGAACCCCAATCCGACCAAACGCCGCACGAGGAGAGGATTCGTTTCCAAGGGCTCGGCCACCCGATAGCGAAACCACGTGTCACCCGAGGCCACGATCTCGATCCAGTCGGGAAGCCCCTCCGCGACCCCGTCCCAAGGAGCGGACAGACGAACCTCAAAGGTGGGCAAACCGCGCAGGCCGGACCGCAGCTGGCCGGGTGTCCCTTGAGCAATGAGGCGGCCCCGGCGCAGGATCGCGATGCGATCCGCCAGTTCCTCGGCCTCCATCAGGTTGTGCGTGCAGGTGAGGATCGCCCGACCTTCGCTCCGCAGTTCCCTCAGAAGGGATCGCACAATGTGGGCTGACTCGGGGTCGAGCGCCGAGGTGGGCTCATCCAGCAGAAGAACGTGGGGATCATGCAAGAGGGCGCGAACCAGTGAGATCCGCTGGCGCATCCCTTTGGAGTATTCGGCCAGCCAGCGATCCTGATCCACCTGGAGGGAAAGCCGGGCCAGCAGCCGTGCCGCCCTCTCTCTGCGTTCCTGAGCCGGGAGCCCATACAGAGACCCAAAGAAGTCCAGGTACTCTCCGGCACGCATCCGCGTATACAAGCCGTGCTGTTCGGTCAAAACCCCAACGGTCTCCCGCACTTCCTGAGGATGTTCGAGCAGATCAAATCCCCCCACTTGCGCTCCTCCGGAGGTCGGATGGAGGATTCCAGCCAACATGCGGATGGTGGTTGTTTTCCCCGCTCCATTCGGTCCGAGCAACGCCAGAAGTTCTCCGCTCCCCACGCGAAGAGTGAGGCCGTCGACCACGCACCGGTCACCAAACCACTTGGTCAGACCCCGGGCCTCAATCACGGCTCAGCGGACCTCCCCAACCGAACGACAGCCTTTCCTCCCTTCCGTCCTGCAAGGGAGGAGCCCTCTGGTCTCATCTCCCCCCTCAGGCTTTGGCGATCCCGTCGGGGCCTTCGGAGGCAACCCCCAGGGGGACTCCCGGCAAGGGGCGCTTGACCCGATGCCGCCAGAGGAGCAGGGCAGCACTCACCACAGCGACCACTGCCATGAGGACCTGGTTGATATCCACCCCGGCCACCGGAGAGGGGTCGAGCCGCAGGAACTCCAAGAAGAATCGGCCCACGGGATAGATAATCAGATAGATCAAGAACAGGTCCCCCGCACGCAGCGGGCCGTGGTGCCGTTCGGTCAGATAAAGAAGAACCCCCAGGTTGAGCAAGTCCCACAAAGATTCATAGAGAAACAGGGGATGGTAGTAGGCGTACTGTTGAAAGCCCGGCAGGCGGTTCTGCGGAGCAATGTAGATGGCCCAGGGCAATTTCGTTGGCATGCCATACAACTCTTGGTTGACGAAATTCCCCCAGCGGCCAATCGCCTGGCCGAGGGCCAGGGCGGGTGCCGCAACGTCAAGCCAGGAGGCAAAACTGAGCTTGTTTCTCCTCGTGTACCAGAGCATCGCCAGGACGCCTCCGGCGATCGCCCCGGGGATCCCCAGGCCACCCCTCCAAATCGCCAGGGCATCCAAAGGATGTGTCAGGTAGTAGCTGGCGGTAATGCCGCCCTCGATCATGCTCTCCGGAGGAGTCAGAATGTGCCATAGCCGGGCGCCGATGACGCCGAATATCAGGACCCAAATCAGTAGGTCCCAAACCCGGTCCCGGTCCTGGCCAAGCTTCCCGGCCTGTCGTTCGGCCAGAAACGCGGCCGCGATCGCACCCGTCATCAGGATGAGGCCATAGAATCGAACATACAGTATTCCGAGATGGATCCCGTAGGAGTCAATCGACATAGGGTCTTTCCCTTGTTTCCTCCCCTGACCCGGCCCTCTACTCGTGACGCATCCGCCGCGCCTGAGCTCGGACGAAAAGAATACGCTGGAGAGCCGTGATATTGGCAAAGAGGGCGATAATCCCAACTCCAATGAGCGGCACATTTAGAATTAGCGCAGGACTGAGAACCAAGTAGCGTTCCACGCGCGTCAGCAGGCCAATATCGCATTCAAACTTGAGCGCTTCGGCTCTTGCCTTAGTGTAGGACACCATCACCGAGCCCGCGGCCGCCGCAAAAGTCAGGATCGCCCCCAGAGCGTTTTGCTCCAGGGCAAAGTGGGTGAGCACTCCTCCCAGGATTAGCAACTCCGAGTAGCGATCGGTCACCGAATCGACAAAACCTCCAAAAGCTGAAGGCTCGCCTCGAAGCCGGGCCATGGCCCCGTCGAGGGCATCGATCGGGCCCATGATCAGAACGATCCCTCCCCCCAGACTCGTGTCGCCCAGGGCCAACAGAACCGAGGCGACGGTATTGCCGGCCAGACCAAACAGCGTCACCGTGTTCGGCGCCAGTCCCAGTCGATTCAAGAAACCCGCGATTGGATCAAGGACGACCTTGAAGCGGGCTCGCATCCATTGGGACAAAGATCGGGGTCGGGTCAGGCTTGCGCTTTCTGGGTCCATGAATGCTCCCGGTTTCCGGAGGAAACGGAAAGGATCCTTCGGTGAAACGGACCAGTCACGAGGCCCGCCGCAGGCGAACAACGCCTCCCTGAGGCTTCCTCCTTGGCGAGGCTCCTGGCGGCCCATAGGGCACGGCACAGCAGTGTCTTCCGACGGGCCTTTCGAATTCTAATCCCAAGCCCGCCACGGGGAAGGGCCGCCGACCGGTCAGGCTACGTTCTACTCTTCTTCCTCTTCTTCCTCGGGCTCCTCTCGGGGCTCGCGCGACACCAGTACCTCGCGGGTCTTTCCACCGGTCTGCTCCCGGCCGATGATCCCGCGCTCGTACAGCTCGTCCATTAGGCGTGCCGCCCGGGGGTAGCCGATGCGCATTTTCCGCTGGAGAAGAGAGGCGCTGGCGCGTCCGTACTGCCGCACCAGCGCCACCGCCTGCTCAAATTCCGCCTCCTCTTCGCTCCGGTGATCTCCCCCTTCCTGGACCATGCTCTCCCAGGGAGGCCCTGCGGCCGAGGTCTGAGCAGGCGCTCCCTCCGGAGTCTCAACCGGGACACTTTCTGCGCCGGGACCTTCGCCAGAGGATTGCCAGAACTCAATCAGCCTGCGGATCTCGCTGTCGCTCACAAAGCACCCTTGCAGCCGCTGTGCGCTTCCGGATTCTGGGGACAGGAAGAGCATGTCCCCGCGCCCCAAAAGGCTTTCCGCACCCGGGCTGTCCAAGATCACTCGAGAATCGACCGAGGAGGCCACAGCGAAAGAAATGCGAGCCGGAAAATTGGCCTTAATCAGGCCCGTGACCACATCCGTGGAAGGACGCTGCGTAGCCAGGACGAGATGAATGCCCGTGGCTCGCGACATTTGAGCCAGACGGATCACCGTTCGCTCGGTCTCATCGGGCGCCATCATCATGAGGTCCGCCAGTTCGTCAAGCATGACCACAATGCGCGGCAATCGCTCGCCCCCCGAGCGAGATCCCGCCTTGCGGTTGTAGTCCTCCAGGTGCCGAGCACCGAACGACTCCAGGAGCCGATAGCGACGATCCATCTCGCGAGTGAGCCAACGCAAGACCGTCAGAATCCGCCTTAAGTCAGTTTCTACTTCGCCGAGCAGATGGGGCAGGCCGTTGAAACGCACGAGTTCGACCATCTTGGGGTCGATCAAGACCAGCCGCAGCTCCTCGGGAGTATTGTTCGCCGCCAGACAGGCAGTCATGGCCGTGATGCAAACCGATTTTCCGGACCCGGTTGTCCCGGCGATGAGAAGATGGGGCATGACCGCCAAGTCCGCCACCACGGGCTGACCCGCCACATCGAGGCCCAGCGCCAGCAGCAAGGGAGAGTGCTTCTTCTGGAAGGCCGGGGTTTCCATGACCGGACGCAAACGGACCAGGGACGACCTCCGATGCGGCACCTCTACCCCGAGGTAGGATTGACCGGGAACCGGAGCCTCAATCCGCAAGGAGGGAGCGGCCAGAGCCAGGGCCAGGTCATCGGCCAGACCCGAGATCTGGGAGACGCGCACTTTTGCGCGTCTGAGCGTCCCGTCCGGGGAAGGCTTCTCAATGAATCCGGGTTCCACTGCAAACTGGGTCACCGTGGGCCCCGTGCGATAGCCAACCACTTTGGCCGGAATTCCGAAGTCGGCCAGGGTCTTCTCAATGGCTCCTGCCGTCTGGTTCACCTCCCGGATTCCGGGAGACTCGACCTCGCCCCCCTCAAAGACATCGAAAGGCGGGAGGTGCCGATCGCGTCTCTGACGAGCAGGTTTGACCGAAAGGGGGGCCTTCATACGGGGGCTGTCGCGGATCTCCCGGCCCGCGGGCTGGCGGGTCGAGGGCGAAGGCCGACTGGGCGCAGGAGAGGCTGGCTGGTGTTCCTCCTCGGGGCGCGATCCAGCATTCTCCTCCGCCGTTTCGGCAGAACCTTCGGTCGCTGCCAAGCCGGCCCCTTTCCGTCTCCCATGGATTCTCCCGACCCAAGTCTCCAACCTCGCCAGGGAGAGAGAAAAGCCGTAGGCCGCCAGTGCCAACGTGACCGCCACCAGCAGGATGGCCTGCCACAGCGGACCCATCGCCATCCCGAGAATCTCCAGCAGTCCCCAGCCCAGGATTCCGCCCCCTCGACCCTGATCGACAAGCGTGGCCTCTTTTCCTGCGATCAAAGTCAGGACGCCCAAGAAGGCCAGGGCGGCAAGCTCGAGAGCGATCACCCTCGCCCAATCGACCCGCACCTCACCCTTGGCCCTGCTAAGCACCAATAGGCTCGCGGCCCAGCCGCAAGCGATGGGAATCAGCCAAGCACCCCATCCCATCCACAGGAGAAGCCCCGTTCGCATCACGGTCAGCAGCGTCCCACGTCCGGCGCCAAGAAGAGACAAAGCGCAGAGCAAGGCCAGCAAGGCCAGCCCTATCGCTGCCAGATCCTCAAAATACGGGAAATGGGAAATCTCGTGCGCGCCGTCACCCAGCGATGGGCTTCGACCCCGCGGGGGGATGGCCGAACCGCGCTTGGGCTCGCTCGGAGGCAGAGGGCCTGCCGTCATTCCAGATCTGTCATTTGGTCCGTGGAGCCATCCTCGGCCTCGCGCAGGCTGAGCGCCATCTTGCGGGATCCACAATCCAAGGAAAGGATGCGCGCGACCAAGCGATCTCCCTCGCGGACGACGGAGCGGGGATCCTCAACCGACCCTCGACCCAGCTCGGACACATGGATCAGCCCTTCCACCCCCTCTTCCAGCGTGGCGAACGCCCCGAAGCTTGTGATGCGAGTGACGCGACAGGGAACTCGTTGCCCGACCTCAAAGCGCTCGCCCACCGTAGCCCAGGGATCGGGCTGCATTCGTTTCAGGCTGAGAGCCACTCGGCCCTGCTCGCGATCGACACTTAGGATCTCCACCTCCACCTTTTGGCCGCAATGCACATGGTCTTCTGCGCGCAGGACGCGGCCCCAGGAGATTTCGGAGACGTGCACCAGACCCTCCATCCCCCCGAGGTCAACGAAGACCCCGAAGTTGGTGATATTGGTGACCTCTCCGAAGCGCCGTTCTCCGGGCTGCAGGGAGGCGAGCAATTGGGCCCGGCACCCCGGCCCAGCCTTGGCCGCACGCTCCGAGAAAACGATCCGTCCGCGCTCGGGGTCGAACTCGATGATCTTGAGGGAGAGCGTGTCACCCAAGCGCTTGCGCATCAACTCTTGCCTCTCCTCCTCCGAACCTTGCACGGGAAGACTGACCAGGTGCGAGGCGGGCACGAACCCGCGCATTCCCTCGGCTTCGACCAGCAGGCCGCCCCGGTTGCACCCCACCACGGTCATGCAGACCACCTCATCCTTTTCAAAGAGAGCACGAGCCCGCTGCCAATCCGCTGCCGCCAGGCCGTTCTTTTCCGAGAGCGATCCTGTTCTGGCCCGGCCGGTTGGCTTCCCCCGCTGCTCCTCCTGCAGGACGGAAGCCCACCAGGCCTCATCCATCAGCAGCGAATCTCCGGTCTCCCATAAGATGAGACGGTCCGATTCCTCCGGTCCCTTGTCTGAGTTCATTCTTGCATCCTCGCTTCTCACGATACAAGAGTACACCGCTTCGGCCGATCCCTTCCAGGGGGTATCACTCAGCCGACCACCTCGTAGTCCGTTGCCCGTTCGGTCGATTGCCGCTCCATGTCCGCAATGACTCTCGACACCTCCTCCAAGGCTACCCGCTGCTTGCGGTAAAGGTCGGCCTCCGAGACCGCCAAGTGCGTGGCGATGTCCCGCACACGGCGGCCCTCGAGGAATTTCATTTCCAGGATGTTGTAGAGCAACCATTCGCTGGTGAAGCGCCGCTCCCCCTCTGGGCGCACCCGCTCGATGGCCTCCTTGAGCACGGCCCGCAACGCGTTGACCTCGTTTCCGTCGCGGGATTGGCTCTGCTGCTGGACCACGCGGAGTTGCAACAGGGGGCTTTGAGTGAGCTTCGGCCCACCCCAGTAATGGGTCAGGGCATCGCGCACCCATTGAAAAAGATCGGGCCCGGGAGCCAATCCGTTGCTGGGAGCCGCCAGCAATATAGCCTGCCCGTACCGAGCGGCCGCACTCAGCCGTTGGATCCGGTCCACCTCGGGCACGAGACGATCCACCGAGGAAAAAACCGTAGCCTGCAGGCGACGATCCTCCAGCGCCTGAGCGGCTCGCTCAGCCAGGCGCCCGAGTCGCTCCAACTCCTCACGGGTCAGGGGCCCCCGATTCCCCCCCGGCCGCATGCCGAGCATGCCCAGCATCTCGGAGCCACCCGGTGCTAGCAGGGGAAGAATCCAATAGTCTCCCCAGCGGAAGAGTCCCTCCGCCTCCGGCGCGAAAACAATCTGCTCGGGCCGAGGCAGCGAGGCCGAACTCGCATGGATCGGCAGGAGATCCTCCGGGCCGACGCCTACCCGGTAAGCCACCTTTCCCTCCGGATCCAGTTCAACGACAAAGGCTGCCGGGACGCTGAGAACGTCGCACACTCCGGCCAGCAGGACCTCAAAGAACTGCTGCATGTCGGAATGGGTCAGAAGCCTCTCCTCCAGCATCTGAAGGCGCCGCAGGTCCTCCCGATCCGTGGGGGAACCATAAAACAGAAGGCGCTCGAGGGGCACGCGGAAAAGGGTGATGGCGAATTGCAGAAGGAGCAAAGTCGCGACCATGGCCAACGGGACGGCGCGGCTGTTCGGAATTCCGACCGAGCGCACGAGGTCTCCCAGAAGGACAGTGACCGCAAGAACCGCGACGGCGACCACCGGACCTCGCAGGAGCCATTGAAAAAGGCGGCCTTTGATGACCCGATCGGAATAGGTGACCCCGAAGTACGCCGTTGCGTAGGCCATCACGACCAGCAACCCGGCAACCAGTGCGTGGGTGACCAACAGGATGGCCCAGAACAGCAGAGGATGAAGATTTGCGCCGCTTCCCAGGAAAAGCAAGAACGGGAAGGCGGCCATGGCTGGCGCGGCTGAAGCCACGAGCAGGTAGGTCATCCGCCTGCGGCTGGTGGAAGTCTGCAGCCGTCGGTAAGCCCGCACGAGGTTGACCGCAGTCCATGCCAGCAGCAGAGTAAAGTAGACCAGGACAGTCCAGAAATAAGGACCCGCCTGCAGGTAGGGGGCCCCGGCGCTCACCGCCACCTGCCTCACCAGGTTATCAGTGAGGGTCGCCTCATAGATAAGGATCGCGCTGAAGAAATACACTGCCTGCAGGGCGGAGCGCCGGCGACCCCTCGAGGGACGGCCTGCCGCCGCCAGAAGAGCATCGGAAAAATGGAGGTATGCCGCCGGGAGGAGCGCCGTACCAATCCACTGAAAATGCAGCCACATGTTGGCCTCGCCCAGGTTGCCCGCAGTGGAGGCCAGCACATCGGCAACCGTGATAACCGAGACACAGGCGAGGATGACCGCAAAGGCGCGCGCGACCCGATCGCGCAGGTTGAAGGTCAACGCGTAGAGCAAAAGGGAAAACGCCGTGATGGCGATTCCCGCAACCAACACCTTATTGAGGATGATCAAAACGCTCAGGAAATACTCAACCATTCACCGATTGGACGTCGCGCCGCAACATCCTGCACTCGACAGCGAGAGAATTTTGATTGTACCAGAGGCTTCTGGGGGCGGCAAAAGGACCTGAGGGATGAGGCCCCTGCCTCAGGGCGATGGCGGAGCCAGCACTTGAATGGGGACGACACAGGGCTTGGGCGAGTTTCCCTTGCTGTCCGTCACGGTCAAGCGCAACTGATAGACGCCCGGCGGGACCGTCGTGCTGTCCCACTTCCCCAGAAGGCCATTCGTGACCCGGACATTGCTCGCCTTCAGGGTCATCCACACATCGGCTACCTGGGGATTGCCTAATTCGTACTTCCAGAAGGCAAAGTTGGCGATATCCGCGCTCCCCTGGATTTGCACAGTCCCTTCTACGGTCTGGCCCGGGGTCGGGGACTTGATCGTGGCATGGACGTTGGTGCATCCGCTCAAGTCCACCCCGTAGAGGATGAACGGCGTCGGACTGGGCGTAGGCATGACCTGGGTGGTAGCAACGGCCTGCAGCAACTGGGACCTTCTCACTTGCGGCAACGCATAGTTCACGCCCACGAAAACCAGCACGACCGCCATCCCGAGGAAAACCAGCATGGTGAGCGACCGGGTCTGTCGTCGCCGCAGGGCCTCCCGCTCGAGGCCAAAAATCGTCTTGCGGAGATCTCGGCGGACGATAAAGATCTGGCGCAAATACGCCAGCGCCAGGACGCCTGCTACGACAAAGACCAGAATTTCGTACGACTGCAGGAGACTGAGAACCTCCAGCAAGGTCCCGCCTTACAAGGTTTCGAGAATCGCGCTGAGGAGGCTTTGAAGGATAGGACTAATGACCTTCCCTGCCTGAAGGACCTCCTCATGACTGGTCGACGTCGAGCCATCGAGGTTGGCCTTGTTGCTGATTCCCGAAAAGGCCAGAACACGCGTACCGCCGTGCCGAGCGGCCACGACTTCCGGAACCGTCGACATGCCCACGGCATCGGCGCCCGCTGTCCTCAGGAACCGCAGGTCCGCGGGAGTCTCGAAGCTCGGACCTGCTAGGCAGGCGTAAACGCCCTCGCGCAGCCCGATCCCGAGGCTTTTCGCCTCCTGGCGGGCCTCATCCATCAGCCCCCGATCATAGGCCTGGCCCATATCTACAAAGCGCGGACCGAGGCGTTCATCGTTTGGTCCTCGCAGGGGAGTCAACCCACCCATTCCAATCAGATTCAGGTGATCGGTGATGAGCATCACTTCCCCGGGCTGGAAGGTCGGGTTGATCGCCCCTGCCGCGTTGGTAACGATCAGGATCTCTATCCCCAGGACCTGCAATACGCGGACGGGAAAGGCAACTTGCGGCATTTCGTAGCCTTCGTAAAAGTGGGCCCGGCCTTGCATCACAATGACTTCCTGGCCGCTGAATTCCCCCGCGATCAGCTGTCCCTTGTGTCCTTCCACCGTGGCGACCGGCCAATTCGGGATTCTCGAGTACGGAATGACCCGCGGCCCTCGTACGCTTTCCGCCAGCGAGCCGAGCCCGGAGCCGAGGATCAGACCGACCCGCGGTCTGCCGCTCAGGCTGGGCCGGACAACCGCCGCAGCCTCTTCATAATCCTTGAGGGTGAACTGCATCGCCATTGGCTCCTTCCCTTGCGCGGGACGACTCCGGCGCCTCAAACCCAGTGTACATCACGATCCCAAGCACCGTAGTCCTCATTCTTCCCCCTTCGGGAAAAACGACACGCCGACAGGGCGCGCGCGATCTTGGTTGTCCAGACTCTCCCGCCAGGGCCCTCGGCTTCGGCCGCGCCTCATCAAGCGGGTCATAGAATCATCATGGCGTCCCCAAACGAGTAGAAACGGTAGCGCATATCGCGAGCCTGGCGATAGGCCTCTCGGATCGGCTCTTTCCCAGCGAAGGCAGACACCATGACCAGAAGGGAGGACCGCGGAAGATGGAAGTTCGTGATTAACCCGTCTACCACCCGAAATGAGAACCCGGGCGTGATGTACAAACTTGTTTGGCCCTCCCAGGCAGAGATGCTCCCGGGGTCGCCGGGACCCTCGTCCGTCCGTGCCGCGGTCTCCAGAGCGCGAACGCTGGTCGTTCCAACGGCAATCACTTTCCGTCCCGCGCGGTGGGCCTTCCGGACGGATTCCACAACTTCAGAGGAAACTTTCACCCACTCGCTGTGAAGCTTGTGCTGTTCAATTTCCGCCTCGGTGATCGGGCGGAAAGTATCCAGACCCACATGGAGGGTCACAAACGCAAATTGGACGCCTTGACCCTGCAGGTCCCGAAGCAACGGCAGGGTGAAGTGCAAGCCAGCCGTCGGGGCGGCCGCGGAGCCGGGAGCCCTGGCAAAAACGGTCTGGTACCGGTCCGGGTCCCGCAGGGGCTGATGGATGTAGGGCGGAAGAGGAACCCGGCCAAAATCCGAGAGAAGCTCCCCATTTGAGGAGGAAAAACGCACCAGGCGCCGGCCCTCCCCGAGGTCCTCAAGGATTTCGGCCTGGACTTCCTGTGGCGGCGGTTGGCGGTTACTTTCGCTGGCGGGGACCAGGGCCAGACGCCCTCCCGGTACCACGTGCTTTCCCCGAACCAGAGCCTCCCAGATCCCCTCTTCCCGTTTGGCCAGAAGCAAGAGCTCGACTTGCCCGCCCTGCGGGAGCTTGCGAGCCCGCATCCGGGCCGGGATCACCTTGGTGTCGTTGAAGACCAGCAGATCCCCGTCACAGAGCAGTTGCCTCACATCGCGGAAGGCTCGGTGTTCAATCTCTCCCGTGCCGCGACGAAGAACCAGGAGCCGGGAAGAGTCCCGTGGCTCGGCCGGGGATTGAGCGATCAGTTCTCGGGGAAGATCATAGTCGAACTCAGAAAGACGCATACCATCCGTGGCCTTGGCCGCTCACGGCTGGGTGCAGACACCCTTTCCTGGCCCGTCAGCGGCGAATGCGCAGGGCAAGATTCAAGAGCAGAGTTAAGATCAGGCTAAGAAGGATCGTGCTCGCCAGAGGAAGGAAGCAGGTAAAGCCCGACGTCTCGATGCGGAGATCTCCTGGGAGACCTCCCAGGGGGAGGCCCACTCGGCCCAGCAACCAGATCACCCCGCCCAATCCAGCGATGCCCAGTCCGATCAGCACCAGGACACGTCCCAGGCCGCCGAGATCCAACATCGCACTCACCTTCCCGCTTTGAAAGTCCTAAAGACTCCGCGACCCGACCGGGGGGACCTGGGACAGGTCAGAGAAGGCCGGCCTGGTCGCTCCGCTGAAAGGCAATATTGAGATGTTCGTAGGCCAGGCGGGTGGCGACCCGCCCCTGCGGCGTGCGATCCAAGAAGCCCAACTGCAGAAGGTACGGCTCACAAACATCCATGATGGTGTCGGGTTCCTCGCCAATCGAGGCGGCAATGGTCGCCAACCCCACCGGTCCTCCGCTGTACTTCTCAATGATGGTGCGGAGCACCCGGCGGTCGATATCGTCCAGACCAAGCCGATCGACATTAAGCATCTCCAGGGCCTGAAAGGCGACCTCTTCAGTGACCACACCATTGGCGCGCACCTGGGCATAGTCCCGCACCCGTCTGAGCAGTCTTAACCCGACCCGGGGGGTGCCGCGAGCTCGTTTGGCAATTCCCACCAGGCCTCCCTCATCAATCCCAACGCTTAGCAAGTTGGCCGCGCGCCGAACGATGTCCACGACTTCGGGCACAGAATAGTAATCGACGCGGTAGACGGCGCCGAAGCGGGCGCGCAGAGGGGCGCTAACCGACGCAAGACGCGTTGTCGCCCCGACAACCGTGAAGCGGGGCAGGCGCAGGCGGATCGACCGCGCACTGGGCCCCTTCCCCAAGACGATATCCAAAGCGAAGTCCTCCATGGCGGGATAGAGGACTTCCTCAACCGCCTTTCCCAGGCGATGCACCTCGTCGATGAATAGGACATCGGACGGCTGGAGATTGGTCAGGATCGCCGCCAAATCGCCCGCCCTCTCGATGGCGGGCCCCGAGGTGGCTTTGATCGCGACCCCCATCTCGTTCGCCAAGACGTGGGCAAACGTGGTCTTGCCCAGCCCTGGGGGACCGTAGAACATCACGTGGTCGAGAGGTTCGCCTCTCTCGCGTGCGGCGCCAATCAATATGGCCAAGTTCTCCTTCAAGTGCTCCTGACCCACGACCTGCGCCAAGGTTCGCGGGCGCAGGGCTGGGTCCAGCGCATCCTCAACAAAGGGTTGCGGAGACACAATCGGGTGCTTGTCGGCCATTGACCCGGATTATAACTCGCGCAGAACCGGCCCAGGCGCCTGTATAATCCCTGGCCAATCAGCCCGAGCCTTTCCGGAGTGCCCAAAGCCGTCGAAACGGAAACTGGAATGGCCGCCCTGCCGCTGATGGATGCCTTGCTGAGTGCGGGCTGCACTCGCGCCGCTATCACCGCCCCGGACCCGCGCGCCCGAGCGCCCGCCCTTGACAGGTTCTGTCGACCCCATCGGATTCCCCGCGGCCGGGGGAGGCTCGCCTTCGCCCGGGGGGTCTGCCTGTTCCGCGCGACAGACCGCCGAGTTCGTTCCCAGAGGGTTTTCCCGGGGAGCCCTTCGGAGTTCACGCGCGCGGAGGCCATCTCCCATCCGTGAGTTGGCGACAAGGGAGGAAGGTCCCAGGGAAAACCGGATGGCGCTGAGGCGATGGGGGGACAGCAGGCTAGCGCCCCGGTCCCCCGGGCAAGCAAGGTCTTCGGGCCAGGCGGATCGTCTGAAATTCCTTTCACCCAAGCGAGGTGCCCATATGTCACCGATATACCCCTCCCCTCATCCGCTGGTTGCTTCAAAGCTCGCTCGCCTGCGCGATCTAACCACCGAACCTCAGGAGTTCCGGGAGCTGATCCGCGAGCTCTCCATGCTGCTGGCTTACGAGGCCACAGCTGACCTCGCGACACAGGCTGTCTCGGTGCAGACACCCATGGGCACAGCCCGTTGCCTGCAGGTGACTGACAAGATCGGACTAATCCCGATCCTTCGAGCCGGCCTGGGGATGGTGGAGGGGGTGTGGCAGATGCTTCCGGGGGCCGAGGTTTGGCACATCGGCATGTACCGGGACGAGAAGACGCTCAAACCCGTGCAGTACTACAACAAACTACCTCTGGAGCCACGCGTATCGATTTGCCTGATTCTGGATCCCATGCTGGCCACCGGAGGATCGGCCGCCGCCACGGCGGACATCCTTAAGAAATGGGGGGTCCGACGCATCAAGTATGTCGGCCTGATCGCTTCCCCCGAGGGGATTGCCGCCATGCAAAAGCGCCATCCGGACGTTCCCCTCTACCTGGGGGCGGTCGACGATCACTTGAATGATGTGGGGTACATTGTTCCAGGCCTGGGCGATGCCGGGGATCGCCAGTTCGGCACGGGATGATTTCGACCTCAGAAGGGCTCGAAGCGCGCGGTGAAATGGCGCAGCAGCAAGGGAGCATAAGTCATGCGCAGGCCGCGCAGGCTCGCCCGGCGCGGGACGATGCGGGAAATCGTCTCCACGACCCAATCCAAGTGGGCTTGGGTGTACACGCGGCGAGGTACCGCCAGCCGCACGAGCTCGAGGGGGGCGTGGAGCAACTCGCCGGTTCGCTCATCCCGATGGCCGAACATGGTGGACCCGACCTCCACACCGCGGATCCCGCCTTCCAGGTACAGCTCCGCGGCAAGTGCCTGCCCGGGGAATTCATCAGGAGGAATCTGAGGCAGGAAGGCGCCGGCGTCGAGGTACACGGCGTGCCCGCCCGGCGGTTGGACGATGGGTATCCCGGCCTGGACAATGCGCTCACCCAAGTAGCGGATCTGACCAACTCGATAGGCCAAATACTCCTCATCGAGCGCCTCCTCCAGGCCCACCGCCATCGCATCCAGGTCGCGCCCCGCGAGACCTCCATAGGTGGTGAACCCCTCCCGCAGGATCAGTTCGTTGCAAACCCGCTCGTACACCGCATCGTCATTCATGGCCAGGAAGCCGCCGATATTCACCAAGCCGTCCTTCTTGGCCGACATGATGGCGCCATCGGCCAGCGAAAAGATCTCGCTGGCAATCTCCGCCAAAGATCGGTCCTGTTGGCCTGGTTCGCGTTGTTGAATGAAGTAGACATTTTCTGCGTAGCGGCAGGCATCGATGAAGAACGGGATGTGATGGCGACGATAAACTGCGCTGACCTGTCGCAGGTTCTCCAGGGACACCGGCTGGCCGCCTCCGGCATTGTTCGTGAGGGTGATCATGCCGAAGGGAATTTGCCCGGGGCCGACGCGGCGGATGAAGTCTTCCAATCGGGGAGTATCCAAGTTGCCCTTGAAGGGATGAAGGCTCTGCGGCTCTCCACCCTCAGGGATCAGGAAGTTGTCGGGGAGACCCTCGCGCGCCAAGATGTTTGCCTGGGTTGTGTCGAAATGCATGTTGTTCGGGACATGCTGACCCGGCTTAAGCAACACGGCGCATAGGATGTTCTCCGCGGCTCTGCCCTGATGGGTGGGGACAAAATGCTTGAACCCGAAGATCTTTTGCATCACGGACGAGAGATGATAGAAGGATCGGGCCCCTGCATAAGACTCGTCGCCCATCATTAGCGATCCCCACTGATGATCGCTCATGGCGCCCGTGCCCGAGTCGGTGAGCAGGTCGATGTAGACGTCTTCCGCCTTGAGGGCAAAGAGGTTGTAGCCAGCCGCACGGAGGACGGACTCGCGCTCGGCACGAGAGATGCGCCGCAACGGCTCAACCATCTTGATGCGAAAGGGTTCTGCGGGATAAGGAACCATCGATCCTCCTTTTCCGTGTCCGCGAGCAGTGTAGCATGGAACGCGGCCCCCTAGGGTTTCCGCGGGACCCCCCGCACTCCCCCGGCCCACGCGGCGACGATGACCGCAGCCTCCCGGAAGGTATAATCGCGGCGTACTCAAGCGTATGCGCCGCCCTTCGTATGCTTCCTGGGTCAGCCTGACTCTGGCATTGTTCTCTGCCCTCTTTCTGGGAACGGCCCTTTGGCCGGCGTCCATCCTGGGCGAGTACATTCCCCTCGTGGACGAACCCCTGGCCTCGGCCCAGATCCCCGTCGGCCAGGGTTCGGGCGCCGAGTTCGCGCTCAGTCTTCGCTGGCCGACCGGCCTTCGCCTGGGGCAGACTGGGACGGCGCAGCTCATCCTGGCGCCGGTGACAGGTGAGATTCCGACTCCCACCCCGGGATTCAACCGCGTGGTGGTCGCCGAATTGCAAGCCCAAGGGTTGGTTGTCGACCCAGAGGGAGAGATCGCTGAACCGCTCTCTTCCGCGGGACAGGCCAGTTTCGCTTGGACGATCCAGCCCGCGTACGCGGGAACTGCCAGCGCAACCATGTTCCTGCGCCTGCAGCTGGTACCTCAGCGAGGAGGGGAAACCCTGGAGCGGACCATCTGGGCCCGGCCGTTGGGGACCCGGGTTGTGGCCCCTCTCGGGCTCACCCAGGAGGCCGAACTCGCCTTGGGCGTCGCCGCGCTGATTGTCAGCGCTTTCCTGATGTTGCCCCGGCTGCTTGCGAAGCTTGGCCCATGAAATCCCGTGACGAGAAGCAAAGCGCGGAAGTGATTTCTCTGACTTTGGGCCCGGTAGAGACCAACTGCTACTTGGTCGCGGACCTCGCACAACACGAGGCCGTGGTCATCGATCCTGCGTGGGACGGGGAGTACATCGCCAGGGAACTGGAGGACCGAAACCTGCGGCTTTGCGCGGTCCTGATCACGCATGCCCATTTCGACCACATCGGTGGATGCGCGGAACTCGTTGCACACCTCCCTGCCCCAATCTACTTGAGCCCTGCCGATGTGCCTCTGTGGAAGGCCAAAGGGGGAGCAGACCTTTTTGGCGTCCCGTTCACCTCCCCCTCCGTGGCACCACAACCCCTCGGAACAGAAGACCGGATTCATTGCGGAGAGTTACTGCTGGAAGTTCTCTGGCTTCCGGGGCACACGGCTGGACATTTGGGCTTCCTTGAGCGAAAGCACGGCTGGCTCTTCTCGGGAGATGTGATCTTCTCCGGAGGCATCGGGCGTACCGATCTGCCCGGCGGAAGCTACCCTCAACTCCTCCATTCCATTCACGCGAGCATCCTCTCACTTCCTGACGACACGCTGATCTTTTCCGGCCATGGGCCGGTAACGACCGTCGGCCAGGAACGCACTTCCA
The DNA here is from genome assembly GCA_049511715.1 of Anaerolineales bacterium. Lineage (GTDB taxonomy): Bacteria > Chloroflexota > Anaerolineae > Anaerolineales > RBG-16-64-43 > JBEKHT01. The sequence goes on along the minus strand of JBEKXU010000010.1, from coordinate 22,895 downwards.
ACCCGTTCCTGGGATAGGGTGATTCTGCCAGCCGGCCTTCAGAGGACAGCTCCGGGCGCTCTCCAGGGACCGGGCCGACGTCAGAATCAGGGTTGGCAAAGCAACCGAAACGACTCCTGACCCTGCCGACCCTGCGCCCAGGCGAGGAACGATGCCCAAGTCCCCCGAGGCTGCTGGCGAGCTATTGCCACAACGGGAATCCTGAGTCGGTATTCCCCGGTCTGGATGGCAGCCCCTGTCGGCGCCACCCCTTCCAACTGCAGGGCGCTTAAGCCCGGGGCCCAATCGATGCAAGCGAGGTAGCCAAGGGACAGGGGGTCTTCACGGACCGCCTGCGTCACCGCCCATGAGGCCGGCGTCAGCAGAGCTTCACTGCTGAGTGGGTTAACCCCCAGGACGGACTGGTCGAACGCGAGGCGGACCGGCGACTCCTGTTCCTGGCTGACCAGATGGATGGCCCCAGTGCCGGATCCCAGCGCCGACCAGGTCGTGACCTTCCCCGAGAAAACATCCTCCAATTGCACGAGATGGATCGAACGCACAGGGTTGCCTTCATGAACAACCACCAGAATTCCCTCCCAACCCAATTGGGCCGCCCAAAAGCCCTCCGGCGGAGGTCCCAGGTCAAAGGCCAGCTGGGCCTTCCCTGATCGGAGTTCCTCGCTGATGGTGCCTTGCGCAACGGATTGGATGGACTCGGGGTTGAGAGTATTCGATTGGGCGCCCGCACCTGCTTGGATTGCAAGCAACCGCGTGACAATGGCGCGTGCGGATGGATCGGCAAGGATCAGCGGAGAAGGGGGGGGCGGCGTTTCCGAAGGGCTCACTGCCGTCGCACACGAAACCAGGATCAGGGGGACCAGGAGCAAGAGACCCCAGAGCGGCGGATCGAAACGGATGGGGACTTCGGGTTTCATCAGCGCACGAAGGAAAGGAGGATCACTATCGAACCCAGGACGAAACAGTAGAGGGCGAAAACTCGCAGGGAATGTGTCGTCAGATAGCGAAGCAGCCAGCCGATGGCAAAGAATCCAACCACGGCAGCGATGACGAACCCTCCCGCCCCCACCATGAGGTCGATGCGAAGATTTGGCAGATGGGCCAGGTCCTCCATTCCAACAATCCCGCGCTCCAGTAGGACCGGCACAGCCATCCAAAAGGAAAGCCGGGCTGAGGCGGGACGGTTCAGCCCGCACAGCCTCCCGGTCCCCTGGGTCGCACCACAACGCGAGATCCCAGGCAACAGGCCAACGGCCTGAGCGACTCCCATGAGGATTGTGTCCCGCCAGCCGACCTGGAGTAGAGATTGCGAACGGCCCCCGACGAGATCGGCGACAAAGAGAAAGGCCCCGGTCCCTGCCAAGAAAGCTCCGAGGGCCCCAGGACGGACCAGGAATGCGTGGAGAGTCTGCATTGAGAGCAGACCCGCCAGGACGGCCGGAATCGTTGCCAAGGCGACCTGCCAGGCGAGTCGCGCCTGGGGATCTCCCAGCGAGCGGGTGGTCAGGCTGAGCACTCCGGCGCGGACCAAGCCGCGCAGGTCCATCCAGAAAAACCCCACAAGGGCCAAAAGCGCGCCCAGCTCGTCAAACGCATAAAGAGCCGAAGCAGGCCCGGGTTGGATCTGCCAGCCGAGCAGCCAGGGAACCAGCAGGAAGTGAGCCGAGCTGGAAACCGGTAGAAATTCCGTGATTCCCTGCACCGCCGCGAGTACAATGGCCTGCACGGCGGTCATCTACCGTCCCTCCATGTTGCGGCTGGAAGGCGAGCGGGCTCAAAGACCTTGGGTACCTCTGGTCTTGAGGTCCAACCCAACGCGTCCTCCCTCCACAGCTTCAGGGGGCTCATCGATCCTGGACTCCGCCAGGGGCATGATCTTGTCCCCCCGTCATGCCATCGCCCGAGACTCGGCGCCGCGGCTCTCCACCCTTCGCCATTCCGAAATCATCTGGCCAAACCGCCCCCCGCGAATCGCCTCGCGCATCTCCCGGGTTAGCTCCATCAGCAAGTGAAGATTGTGAATAGACAGCAAAGTGGCCGCCAGCATTTCTCGCGCCTGAACCAGATGGCGGAGGTAGCCCCGGCTGAAATGCTGGCAGGTGTAGCAGTGGCACTCCGATTCAATGGGACGAGCATCCCGACGGTATGCTGACCTAAGCAGATTCAGCCGGCCCTCATGGGTGAGCGCCGAGTGATGACGGGCCAGCCGAGTGGGCAATACGCAATCAAAAACATCCATCCCCCGCGCGACTCCCTCGATCAAGTCCTGGACCGTGCCTAATCCCATAAGATAGCGGGGCTTGTCTTCAGGAAGAAGAGCACCCAGAAGATCAAGCACGGCATAGGTCTCCGGCTTGCTCTCCCCCACCGACAAGCCGCCGATCCCGTATCCTGGGAATTCGAGGGAGGTGAGAAACCGGGCCGATTGCTCCCGCAAATCGGGGAACACCCCCCCCTGGATGATGCCGAACAGGACCTGATCGCCGCGGCGCCGGGCCCGCAGGCATCTCTCTGCCCATGCATGCGTCCGCGCCAGCGCCGCCTGGTTGTACTGACGGTCGTGAGGAGGCGGACACTCATCCAGGGCCATGATGATGTCGCCCCCTAGGTTCTCCTGAACGGAAACGGCCGTTTCCGGGGTGAGGCGACGGCTCGACCCGTCGATGTGCGATCGAAAGTTGATCCCGTCCTCGTCCACCTCTCGGATCGCGCTCAAGGAGAAAACCTGGAAGCCGCCGGAGTCGGTCAGAATCGGCCCCGGCCATTGCATGAAAGCGTGCAGTCCCCCCAACTCCGCGACCACCTCGTCGCCCGGCCGCAGCATGAGGTGGTATGTGTTCGCTAGGACCAGACTCGCGCCGAGCTCTTCCAGCTGAGCCGGCGTGAGAGCCTTGACAGTGCCCTGCGTGCCCACAGGTGCAAAAACTGGCGTCTCCAGGGTGCCGTGAGGCGTTCGCAACAGGCCCGCCCTGGCGCGACCATCTCGGGCAACCACTCGGAAATCGAAGCCATCCATCCTATAGGTGCCAGAAAACGTGCAGGCCGATCAGGACGACGCCCGCCGTCAGAAGGGTCAGCGGGCCCCCCACCTTTAGATAGTCGCGATAGGAGTAACCGCCCGATCCCATGACCAGCGTGTTCACGGGATGACCGATGGGGGTCGGAAAAGCGAGGGAGCAGCCCAGGGCCACGGCCATCGCCATGCCGCGAGGATCCGCCCCGCTGGCTTGAGCAACCGCCAAGCCGATCGGCGCCAGCATGATGGGCACGGCCGCCTGCCCTGCGATGATCTGGTTGAGTATCGTCGCCCCGAGAAGCAAGAGCCCGGCAATGACCAGAGGACCTGACCCGGAAGTAAGAGTGGCGAGCCGGCTGGCGATCAGAGTGGCCAAACCCGTCGTGCTGATGGCGGTACCCAGCGGCCACATCCCCGCGATCAGGAAAATGGATTTCCAGTCCACGGCCCGGTAGCCCTCGTCCATGCTCAAGCAACCGGTGAGCAGCATCAGGGAGGCCCCTGCCAAGGTGATCACGGCCAGGGGCATCCACCCCAGGGCCGCGATGCCGAGAGTCACCAGTCCAATTGCGGCCGCCAAGTAAGCCTTCCTCGGTCTCATGACCGCCTCGGGGTCTTCATCGAGAAGGAGAAAGTCACGGTCGTCCCGTAGGAGACTGAGCTTGGAGGCGGTGCCCTGAACCAGGAGAGTGTCCCCGGCCCGCAAGGGAAGATCCGACAGGGCGGAGCGGATAGGCCTTCCCCCTCTCCAAAGCGCCAGGACATTGAGGCCAAATCGCTCACGGTATCGCAACTGGCTCAGGGTCTTGCCGAAAATCCCGGCATGCGGGGACAGCACGACCTCGCCCAGGACGGTCTCGTTATCGGTCACAGCCAGCGGAATCGCGGGTTCCGTCAGAAGTCGCAAACCATTTTCATTCAAGAGCTTTGCCGATGGCCGACCTTGCGCCAGGACAACGTCTCCCTCCTGGACAATGGCTTCCGGGGACGGCGCAACCTGCAAATGACCGTCGCGAGCCAGCCCCACAACATAAAGACCGAGGCGGGAGGCCCAGCGCCCCTCTTGGAGACTGAGCCCGGCCAAACCCGACCCGGGGTTGACTTGCAGTTCGCACAGGCTCGTCTTGATCCCGTACAGGGCTTCCAACTCGGCGCGCAGTCGCACGGCCCGGGCTTCCTGTCCGGGAGGATATCGTTCCGGAAGCCACCGCCGGCCCACGAGAACCATGTAAAGCGTGCCGGCCAACACAACCGGCAGGCCCACCGGAAGGAAGTCAAGCAACCCGAACGGGGCAAGGCCCTGTTCTCTCAATGTGCCACTCACAATAATGTTGGCGGTCGTGAGCAGCGTGGCCATCCCCCCCAGGACCGTGCCAAAGGCCATAGGCATGAGCAGGCGGGAAGGAGAAACACGAGTCTGCTTCGAAAGGCTGATCACCGCCGGCAGCAGAACCCCTGCGGCGGCGATATTGTTCATGAAAAGCGAAAGGGTCGCGGCGGTCAGCATGGTGACCAGGATGCTCGCCACTTCCCCGCCCCCGCTCAGCCGCATCATGAAGCGGCCCATGGCTAGTGTCACGCCGGTCTGACGCAAGCCCTCCGAGATGACAAAAATGGCGAGGATGGTGATGACGGCCGTTCCGCTAAACCCCGCCAGGGCCTCGTCCGGGGTGACCAATCGAGTCAATCCGAGAGCTACCAAGGTGAGCAAGGCAAGAAGGTCAGGACGAACGCGCGTGGCGATCATTAGGATCGACACGAGAGAAATGATGAGGAGCAAGAGCAAGATCGCGGGGGTCATGCCGGCCCGGATTATAGCCCCTGCGAAGCAAGAAATCACGAAGTCGGGGGACCATCGTCTTTGGATCAGGCCCTCCACGCCTGGCCTGAGCCCGCAATGAGACATGGCTTTCCGCGGAATCGCGGCCTTCCTCCGCCCCCTGGAAAAGAAGATCCTTCGAGGAAGGGCAGGAGCCCATCGCCATCCGCGTCCTGCCCAGGAATTGGACAGCAAGGCATGCCGCCGACGACCTGGCCGCGAGAGAGGTCAGGCAGGAGCCTCTTGCTGCTAGCCAGCGCCTGCCGCTCTCCCGACCCCTGCTGCCAGGATCCGAACGATCTTTCGGTTTTCTCTGTCCGGCCGTGGCCAAGAAGCCTTCCGCTGTTTCTCCCGACCGAAAGAAACATTCCCGCTTTCCGCCTGGCCCCGAAGCGTGTCCCTCGGAAGCGCTTTTCTGCGCCTTTTCCGCGGTGCCAACCCCCTGACCGCTGTCCGTCGAGGTTTTTCCTTATAATAGGCTTCCCCAAGGACGGGCAGGTGCGTATGTCTGAGAGCGTCATCCGCGTCGTCGGAGCGCGGGAACACAATCTTAAGAACCTGTCGGTGAATATCCCGCGGTTGAAGCTCGTCGTCATCACGGGGATTTCCGGGTCGGGAAAATCATCCCTGGCTTTCGACACACTTTTCGCGGAAGGTCAGCGTCGCTATGTTGAGTCGCTTTCGATCTACGCTCGCCAGTTCCTGGGGCAGCTTCGAAAACCAGATGTGGACTCGATCGAGGGCCTCTCCCCGGCCATGGCCATCGACCAGCGCGCCCCCTGGGCCAACCCGCGTTCCACGGTCGGAACGGTCACTGAGATCTACGACTACTTGCGCCTCCTGTATGCCCGTCTGGGCACTCCTCACTGTCCAGTCTGCGGCCGTGAGGTTCAAAGGCAATCGGCCCAGGAGATTGTGTCAACCTTGGCCGACAAACCGGCGGGAACGCGCCTAGTGCTTCTCGCCCCCGTCGTACGTGGGCGAAAGGGAGGTCACGAGGCCGCTATTCAGGAAATGCAACATTCCGGCTTCGTGCGCATGCGGGTAGATGGCACGCTGTACGGCGTGGAGTCGGAATTGGACCTGGACCCCCATCGACCTCACAACATCGAGGCCGTTGTGGATCGGCTGGTCGTTCCCGCGCTGCCTCTGACCGACGAGGCGGGGTCGGATTTCCTCACGCGGCTGACGGATTCGGTGGAAACCGCTTTGCGCTTGGGGGACGGTTATCTGATCGTCCAAGATCTTTCCGCGGATCCTCCGAGCGATCTGTCGTTTTCTGAGAAATTGGCTTGTTCGTACGACGGGACCAGCTTGCCTGAGATCGAACCGGCCAGCTTTTCTTTCAACTCGCCCCGTGGGGCCTGCCCAGCCTGTCAGGGGCTGGGTACCCGGCTCGAGATTGACCCGGACAAGGTCATCCCGGATCGCAGCCTGGCACCCGGTGAGGGGGCTTTCTCGGCGATGGATCTTGCTTTCGAGCGGCGTCGCAGCAGCGGCTCTCCGCGCGAAGAAGGGTCCTACTGGCCCCTGCTGGAGGCTTTGGTGGCCCACTTCAGCCTGGACTGGGATGCCCCGGTGAGCGAGATCGACGCCTCCACCCTGGGGCGCATACTCCAGGGGACCGGCGAAGAGAAAATCGCCGTACCCTTCGAGACCCGCAACGGACGGCCTGGGTCCTTCGAAATGCCTTTCGAGGGGATGATCCCAGCCCTGCAGCGCCGCTACCGGGAGACTTCCTCGTCCATCCTGCGGGAACGCATTGAAGCCCTGATGAGCGAAAGGACCTGTGATGCCTGCGACGGCAAGCGCCTGCGCCCTGAATCCTTGGCGGTCACGCTGGATGACCACAGCATCGTCGAAGTCAGCGACTGGACGCTGACCCGCCTCCATTCGTGGCTGGCGGAAATGGAGGCGCGGCCGGGCGATGGTCCTTTGGGCGGCCGGACCGCTCGAACGATCGCAGCACCCATCTTGCGCGAGATGGGTGCTCGCCTGGAATTCCTCACGCAAGTAGGACTGGAGTACCTGACGCTGTCGAGGCCGAGCGCGACGTTGTCGGGGGGAGAGGCGCAGCGGATCCGCATGGCAACCCAGATCGGCTCGCGTCTTAGTGGGGTGCTCTACGTCCTGGACGAGCCCTCCGTAGGGCTTCATCCCCGCGATACGGACCGCCTGGTGGCGGGCTTGAGACAGATGCGCGACCTGGGCAACACGGTGCTCGTTGTCGAGCATGACTTGGCCATAATCCGCTCTTGCGATTGGGTGATTGATCTGGGGCCGGGGGCGGGACCCGCGGGGGGCCATCTTGTGGGCGAGGGTCCGCCGGAGAAACTGGCCAGGAATCCGCGGTCCCTGACGGGGCGCTACCTGGCCGGTCGACTACAAGCCAAGGTGCCAGGCCATCGCCGCCCGGGCAATGGAAAGTATCTCACCGTGGTCGGGGCGCGGGCCAACAATCTCAAGAATCTAACGGTCCAGATTCCTCTCGGCCAGCTGGTCTGCATCACCGGAGTCTCCGGGTCTGGCAAGTCCACGTTGCTATTGGACGTACTTTCCCGCGGCCTGGCATCGCCCGCCGGAACCCTCTCTGGCCGCTCAGCCTGTGACCGGATCGAAGGGGCTGGCGAGGTCAAGAAAGTCATTGATATTGACCAGACGCCCATCGGGCGGACACCACGGTCCAATCCGGCAACCTACGTCGGGCTCTACGGCGAGATACGGGACCTGTTTGCCGCGCTTCCCGGATCCAAAGTTCGAGGCTATCGGCCAGGACGGTTTTCTTTCAACGTACGCGGGGGGCGGTGCGAGGCTTGCGAGGGGCAGGGCCAGATCCAGGTCTCGATGCAGTTTCTTCCCGACGTCTATGTTCCGTGCGAGGTCTGCAACGGAGCCCGGTTCAACCGCGAAACGCTCCAGGTGCAGTTCAAGGGGAAGAACATCTCCGAGATTCTGGAAACCACGGTGGAGGAGGCCCGAGAGACCTTCAAGGCCTTCCCCAACATGGTCCGCAAGCTCGACACACTATTTGACGTCGGGCTTGGATACATTCGACTGGGGCAACCCGCACCCACTCTGTCGGGGGGCGAAGCGCAACGGGTCAAGCTGGCGCGCGAACTCTCTCGGAAGGCCAGCGGACACACTCTCTATATTCTGGACGAGCCGACGGTCGGCCTGCACGCGGCCGACGTCCTTCGACTGATTTCGGTGTTGAACAGGCTTGTGGACGAGGGACATACAGTGGCAGTCATTGAGCATAACCTCGACGTGATCAAGGTGGCTGACCACATTATTGACCTTGGACCGGAAGGAGGGGATGCCGGGGGCGAAGTGGTTGCTCAAGGAACTCCAGAGGAGGTGGCCAGGTCGCCCCATTCCCACACGGGACGCTACCTGAGGGAGGTACTCCACCCGCAGACCAGCCCGTCGGGGTCGCATCCGAAAGTCCGCCGACGCAAAGCGGTAGCGTAATGAGCATCCTTCGCTTCGACCACTCGTTCGATCTCGCCGAGCGTCTGCAGGATGACGTACCCCTGCGAAGGTGCGAGCTATTGGAATGCCGTGCCGCTTGCTGTGACTACGGGGTATGGCTGGATCTGCAAGAAGTGCAGGATCTTCAGGCCCATGTGGCCCAAATCTCCCCCTTCCTGGAGGCGGAACGGCGCGATCCGGGTCGTTGGTTTCGTGCGCAATCGGAAGAGGATGCCGACATGCCCAGCGGCCGGGTCCTGGCAAGCGCGACCGCCCCCATGCCCGGCCGTCTTGCGGGGACCGAGTGCATCTTCCTGCGGCGAGATTACCGTTGCGCTCTACAGCTGGCGGGGGAAGCGCTCGGTCAGCATCGCTGGCGCTTTAAACCCTTCTATTGTCTCATGCACCCGCTCACCTTCGACAGCCGGGCACGCCTGACCCTGGCAGCCACAGCCGAGCTGGTCGATGAAGCGGCAAGTTGTCTCCGTGGCACGGCGCAGACAACCCCAATCCGAACTCTTCTGGGAAAAGAGCTCGCCGCCCTGCGCAGGGCTGGAAGAATATTGTGACCACCCTCCCTGCGTGATACAATGCCGCGCGATCGAGGCAGGCCCCCATCGTCTAGAGGACCAGGACGCGGCCCTTTCAAGGCCTAAACTGGGGTCCGAATCCCCATGGGGGCACCTCCTCTTAGGGACTCGCCGGGGCACCTCCGGAGACCTGGCGGGGTCTCGGGCAGGATTGGCCGCGGGTCCCGCGAGAAAGCCCAAGCGGGGCCAGCCAACTGCCCCGCTCTTCGGTGACAGAAGCATCCGCCTAGCCGTCTTCCTTCCAGCAGTGATCGTCCACGCCCTAACAGCTGTTCGACCTCGAGGTCGGGCAGTTTCGCTCGAGTGAGATTGCCTTTGCCCTGCGCCGCTGGGGGAAACCTCGAAGGATCTCTTCCATCCTGCCCGCTGGTCAGGACACCTGGACTGTGGCAAGCGGCAGCACGGAACTTATCCGAGGGGCCAGTCCGATTTTCGGGCTCCTCCTTGTCAGCACGCCGGCCCCAAACCATTCCCTACAAAACTCACTACCTTCCCCATGGGTTTTGTGCCTTCTGCGCGCCAGATCCCTGGCGTATAATCCGTCAAGAGAAGAGTGTCACAATCGCGCCTGCCCGACCGAGAAGCTTGCTGGATCGTGAGGACCTGTCCATGGAAGCCAATGCGTCCGGTTCCTGGGACATGCGGCTTTTCGACTACAAGATCGCCAACACCCACATTTTCTGCAGACGGGTTGGCCAGCGCAGGCTTCCTCTGCCTGTGGGTCCGGACCCCGCGATCCAGGTTCGGGGCGGACAGGACGGCGCCCGATCCGTCCCCACAATCTCCGACAGCCCTTTGCCGAATGCGCCATGAGCTGCCCAGCCAGGGCCGATCCCTCGCTGGCCGATTGTGAGCCGGTCCCGGTCCTTGAAGATCCTCGGCACAAGAACCGGTGCTGCCTGAGGGGTCCGGCAGGATCACGGCACATGTCCTCCCGGCTGGAGAATGCTGCACACAGCAGGGGTATCCAGTACACCGGTCACGAGGAGTATGAAGAATGAAGGAATCTTCGCTTGTCCCCAGCATCTGTCCCTACTGCGGAGTGGGCTGCGGTTTCTATATCCGCGTCCAAGACGGAACCGCAGTCGGCCTGGAGTACAAGAAAGATCACCCCACGAATGAAGGCGCCCTGTGTCCCAAAGGGAATTCCGCCCTGGATCTTGTCTATCACCCCGAGAGACTCCACTACCCTTTGAAGCGGGTGGGCGGAGACTTCGAGAGGATCTCCTGGGACGAGGCCTTGGGCCTAATCGCCGAGAACATCATACGCACACGGCAGGAACACGGGGCAGACGCCCTCGGCTTTCTCGCCTCGGGGAAATGCACCAATGAGGAAAACTATCTGTTGCAGAAGCTGGCCCGCCGGCTCGGGACCAACAACATAGACCACTGCGCCCGTCTCTGACACAGCCCCACAGTGGCCGGTCTGGCCGCAACGTTCGGCTCGGGCGCGATGACAAATCCAATCACCGACTTTGCCAATTCAGACTGCCTGCTGGTGGTCGGTTCCAACTTCGCCGAGAACCACCCCATCGTGTCTCGCTGGGTGATGGATGCGGAAGAGCACGGGGCCACTCTTATTGTGGCGGACCCGCGGGTCACCCCCACGGCTTGGAACGCCGACATCTTTCTTCAACTCCTGCCGGGGAGTGATATCACCCTGCTCAACGCGATGATGAACGTGATCGTTGATGAGGAGCTGTACAACCGGACCTTCGTTGCCGAGCGCACGACCGGGTTCGAGGCCCTTCGCAAGGTCGTACAGAACTATCCCCCCGAGCGAGCCGAGGGGATCACCCACGTCCCGGCTGAGCGCATCCGCCAGGCGGCGCGGGCATACGCCAAGGCGGGCGCCGCCGCCATCATCTACTGCATGGGCGTGACCCAGCACACCTGCGGCACCGATACCGTGATTGCTTGTGCTGACTTGGCCATGTTGTGCGGACAACTCGGGCGCCCCGGCACCGGCGTCAACCCCTTGCGCGGCCAGGACAACGTCCAGGGCGCCTGCGACATGGGCGCACTGGTCAACGTATTCCCTGGTTACCAGCCGGTGACCACCCCGGAGGTACGGACCAAGTTCGCCTCCGCCTGGGGCTGCCCGCCGGAGGAGCTTTCGGGCAAAGTCGGGATGACCCTGGTGGAAATGAGCCAGGCGGCCAATCGCGGAGACCTGCGCACGATGCTGATCATGGGAGAGAACCCGGTCGTCGGGGATCCGAACGCCCAGCATGTTCGCGAGGGGCTCGAGCATCTGGACTTCCTGGCGGTGATCGAGCTGTTTATGTCCGAGACGGCCGAGCTGGCCGATGTCATCCTGCCCGGCGCCTCCTTTGCGGAGAAGCGCGGGACCAAGACGACGACCGACCGACGGGTGCAATGGCTCGAAAAGGCTGTCGAACCGGTGGGCGAGTCGCATCCCGACTGGCAAATCCTCTGCGACTTGGCGGAACGCCTCGGAATGGCGTCGGCCTTCGCTTACGGGGTCGAGGAAGAGGTCCTCTCGGAAATCAACCGTCTGGTCCCGAGTTATGCCGGGATCACGCCGTCGCGAGTTCAGGCCACCTCGGGCGGGATCGCTTGGCCCTGCCCGAGTCCGGATCATCCGGGAACGCCCATTATGTACGTTGACAGCTTCCTCAAGCCCGAGGGGCGCGGCGTCATTACGCCGGTCGAATTCCAACCTCCCGCCGAGGAAACATCCGCCGAGTTTCCGCTAGTGCTCACGACCGGACGGGTCGTGATGCACTATAACTCGGGGGCCATGACCCGAAGGACGCCCGCCCTGAATCGGCGGGAACCGGAGCTTTTCGTGCAACTGAACCCGGCCACGGCACAACGGTTTGGCATCGGGGATGGCGAGATGATGGAAGTCAGCACCCGACGGGGCCAAGCCCAAGCCCGCGCCCGAGTCAGCCGGCAGATCAGCGAGGATGTGGTCTTCATGCCGTTCCACTTCCCGGCCACGAACGTCCTCACCAACGACGCCCTCGATCCGAAAGCGAAGATACCGGAGTACAAAGTGTCGGCCTGCAGGATTTCCCCTCTGAAAGCGCAGGCGGAGAAGGCCAACCAAGATGACTAGAGTCCTGTACATGGACCTGAGCCGTTGCATCTACTGCCGCGGGTGCGAGGTGGCTTGCGAGCGTGAACACCATGGCCGCTCGAACATGTTCGTGCAGCTGATCGATGAAACCTTCCCGGTGCCCATGAACTGCCGCCACTGCGAGAATAGTCCCTGCACGCTCGTCTGCCCCACCCAAGCATTGCACCGTGAGTCTCCAGAGGCCGTGACGATTGATGCCATGAAGTGCATTGGTTGCCGGTTGTGTACGCTGGCCTGTCCCTTTGGGGCCACTTGGTTCGATCCGGCCAGCAAGGTGGCCCGCAAGTGCGATCTCTGCCTGGAGCGCACCGAGGCAGGACTGGAGCCTGCCTGCGTTGCCAGTTGTTCATCCCGGGCCTTGGGTTTCGGAGAATTGGACGTCCTGGTGGCCCAGGCTCGCCGCAAGCCCGGGCGGACAGTGATCAGCCGCGCCGGCGGGGAAAGGGGCACGGTTATCACGCTATCCCCCAATTGGAATCATGATGCGACCCATCGGTAGAAGGAGATCGTTGACGGATGTCATCGCACCCGATTGCAGAGAAAATGACCCGAGAGCTGGGGGGCAAAGTCACCGTGGAGCAGGTGAGCGCAGGGACAATCTTCGCCGCCGTCCCGCGCGACAACCTCGTAGAAGCTACTCAATATGTCCTCAACCAGCTGGGCGGCCGATTTATCATCTCCGCTGGAACAGACAAACGGGGCCTCTCGGGCTACTTTGAGGTTTCCAACATCTTCGGGCTTGACCGCGAGAAGCTCTTCTTGCTCCTGCGGGCAGAGGTGGAACCGACGGATCCGCGCATCGACTCGATAACCCCGATCATCCCGGGCGCAAATTGGTCGGAGCGGGAAGTCCGGGACATGATCGGGGTGGAGCCCGTCGGCCACCCCGACCCACGGCGACTGGTACTGCCGGATGATTGGCCTCAAGACCTGTTCCCCTTGCGCAAAGACTTCCAATATAACAGCCACCCGGAACCCGTTGCGAACGCAAGGCCTGAACTTAGGCTTCCACCGAAAGACAGCTCGGTCCTGCCCATTGGCCCCTTCTTCCCCACCCTGGAGGAGCCCGTTTTCATTAACCTCTTCGTGAACGGGGAACAAATCGTCGGCATGGACTACCGCGGATTTTTCAACCACCGCGGGATCGAAAAGCTGGGCGAGGCGGCGCTGACCTACAACCAGGTGCCGTTCCTGGCGGAGCGAATCTGCGGGATCTGCGGCTGCGTGCACAGCTCGGGCTACTGCCAGGCCGTCGAAGCGGCGGCCCAGATCGAGGTCCCCGCCCGGGCCCGCTATTTGCGCTCCCTGATTCTGGAGCTGGAACGCATTCACAGCCATCTCCTGTGGATCGGGCTGGCCTGCCACTTTATCGGGTTTGACACCCTGTTCATGCAGGCGTGGCGGATCCGCGAACCCGTCATGTGGCTGGCAGAATTCCTCACCGGAAACCGCAAGACCTACGGCATGAACCTGATCGGGGGGGTTTCCCGAGACCTTCCCGAGGGGGCCGAATCCAGGTTCCTCACAGTCCTGGACAAGGTTGAAAAGGAGGCCGGGGCCGCGGTGGACGCCATTCTTGGTGACGGCTCCCTGAGGGCGCGGCTGCAGCACTCCGGGGTCATCTCCACCGAGGCGGCCAAGGCCCTGTGCCTCGTGGGACCGACCGCTCGCGGCTCGGGGCTGGCCATCGACGCGCGCGCAGACCACCCGTATGCGGCCTATGGGGAGCTGGATTTCCAGGTGTGCGTCGAAGAGGGCGGGGACTGCTGGGCCCGCACAATGGTTCGCATTCGCGAGCTGATGGAATCCATCAAGATCGTCCGCCAAGTTCTGGCCCGAATGCCGGAGGGGCCGATCCTGGCAGAGGTCAGAGAGATTCCTCCCTACCGGGAGGGGCTGAGTTCGGTCGAAGCGGCGCGAGGCGAGGCGCACCACTACGTGCTGACCGGCAGCGGCCAACAGCCCTACCGCTGGCGGCTGCGCGCTCCCAGCTACCCCAACCTGCAGTCTATCCCTGTGATGCTTCAAGGGATGACTATTGCCGATGCCCCGATCAGCGTTGGCAGCCTTGATCCCTGTTTTTCCTGCACAGAGCGGATCGCTGTCATCGACAAGCAGTCGGGGCGGACCCGTGTGTACCGCCAGGAGGAACTGCTCGAGCAGTTCCGAGAGAGGTTCGGCTAGCGATGCTCGACGATGTCATCAGCGAACTGAAAGAGGTGGTGTTCTGTCTCCGCGCAGGACAGGTCACCCTGGGCTACCCGTTCCGGCCGCATTCTCCGGAACCCGGGTTCCGGGGAGTCCCGCACCTGGATATGGAGAAGTGCATCGGCTGCGGAGCCTGCGCCAATGCCTGCCCTTCGCGACTGATCACCCTTTCCGACCACGACAGCTACCGCACGGTTGAGTTCAATCTGATCCGATGCACCAACTGCGCTCGCTGCCGGGATGTCTGTCCCGAGGGCGCTGTGACCATGTCTCAGCAATTCGAAACCGCAGCACCCTCTCTGGGGGATCTGCGCATCAGCCTCCAACTTAAGCTGGTCCGTTGCCGGGAGTGCGGCGCCGCCATCGAGACGCAGCGCATGGCCAGGAAGGTCTTGGAGAAGATCCCCGAGTCGCTTGGTTTGTCCCCCCAAGAGGTGTCTTGGCTGGACCTCTGCATCCCATGCAAGCGCCTCCAGGCACTGCACGATCCGGTTCTGGCAAAGGACGTCACCTCATGACCAACCGCCTCCTCAATTGGTGCTTCAAGAAATCCATCTGGGTCTATCATGTGAATGCCGGATCTTGCAACGGCTGTGATATTGAGACGGTGGACATCCTCACGCCCTACTATGATACGGAGCGGTTCGGCATCAGGCTCGTCCACACGCCGCGACACGCGGACGCCCTCTTGGTGAGCGGCCCCGTCACACGCCAGGTCCGGGAGCGAGTTCTGCGGCTCTATGATGCCGTACCGGACCCCAAGCTGGTCATTGCCGTCGGGACCTGCGCCTCGAGCGGCGGGATCTTCTTCGACAGCTACGCCACTTGCGGAGGGCTGGACAAGATCCTGCCCGTCGACATCTACATCCCCGGCTGCCCGCCGCGCCCCGAGGCGATACTCTACGGCGTCGCCGAGGCGCTGGGGCTGGTCCGCCCGCAGATCAAAGCTCAGACGTATGTCGAGGCCTGAGACCCCTCGCCGGCGTCCGCCGAATCGGGCCATGATTTCGCCTTGAACATGCTCGCGTTCCTCTTTAGGGAAGACCTATGCCGTGGACACAGGTACTGACCGACGTCTTCTATACCGTGGTCTTTCCGGGCTTCCTCTTCGCCTCGATCGTCGGCCTGCTGCTGACCTGGGTGGATCGTAAGGTCACCGCGATCGTGCAGAGCCGGGTGGGCCCCCCGTGGTTTCAACCCTATGCCGACATCGGCAAGCTTTTGGGCAAGAGAATGTTCATCCCTCGGGGAAGCCAGGCTGTGGGTTTTCTGGCCGCTCCACTCCTGTCCGTGGCGGGCTCGACCCTGGCGGCGGTGATCATTCTGCTGGCGCTCCTGCACCCCGGTTCGGATTTCGTTGGGGACCTGATTGTGCTGATCTATCTCAGCGTGTTGCCCTCGATCGCGCTCGTCATCGGGGGCGCTTCCTCGCGCAGCCCCTTCGGGGCCATCGGCGCCGGACGCGAGCTCAGCATGATCCTGAGCTATGAGCTGGTCTTCCTACTGTCCCTCTTCACCGTGCTGATCAAGGTCCACTCCGTGCGCCTGGGCGACATTGTCGCGTACCAAGCGGCTCACGGGCCGATCATCGCCAGCGTGTCAGGCTTTATCGCCTTCGTCGTTGCAATGTACAGCCTGGTCGCAAAACTTGGGTACCTTCCCTTCGACATCGCGGAGGCGGACACCGAACTGATTGGGGGGCCGCTGGCCGAGTATTCCGGCAGCGGGTTGGCCCTGTTCCGGTTGTCACGGGCGATCCTGTTCTTCTGCCTGCCAGTGTTGATCGTCCTTCTTTTTCTGGGGGCGACCGCTCCCACGGCGCTGTCGATCGTGGCCTTCGTCCTCAAGCTCCTGGCCGTTCTGGTCATCCTCATTGTGGTCAAGATCACCCATGCCCGACTAAAACTGGACCAAGCGCTGCGCCTCTTCTGGGGGAGACTGCTGCTGGTCGCCATCGCTGGTGTGCTCCTAGCGCTGGTCGGGTGGTGAAGGATAAGCCATGCTCGCACTCGCGACTTTCAGCATCCCGATCGTTGGCTCCTTCCTGATCCTGGCCGCCAATCGGATCTCCGCCTTCGTCCGCAACGCCCTGGCGGTTCTGGTTGCGCTGGCCACGTTCTCCTCCGCCTTGACGCTGATCCCTCTCGCCAGGGCCGCCCAGCCAATAACGTTCGGCCCATTTCTCATCCCGGGGCTGAATCTGGAATTCGCGGTCAATGGCCTGGGCGTGTATGTGGCCGTGACTTCGTCGTTCGTCGGCCTGCTGATCGTGCTGTACTCGCTGGGGTACATGAAGGACTATGAGCACCAGGGGGAGTACTACTTCCTGTTGGTCCTGTTCCTGGGCGCCATGATGGGCCTGGTGCTCGCCGCCAACCTCCTTCTGATGTACATCTTCTGGGAGATCACAGCCATTTGTTCCTGGCGACTGATCGGGTTCTACCGCAAGCGCGAACACCTGCGCAACGCGGACACGGCCCTGCTGATGACGGTGTCCGGGTCCTTCTTCATGCTGGCCGGACTGGAAATGATCTGGCACCAGGCGGGAACCCTGGATCTGGCGGCGTTGCGCGGCTATCCGGTCAGCGATCTGGCCATGATCTGCCTCTTGGTGGGCATCCTCGCCAAATCCGCCCAGGTGCCTCTGCAGGTGTGGCTGCCAGGGGCGGGCGTGGCCCCCGCGACTGTAACCGCCCTGCTCCACGCCGCGGTGCTCGTGGTCATCGGTGTGTTCGCCTTCGCGCGGATCATGGTTGCGACTCTCGGCCTGACTCCCACCTGGCAACTGGTTGCCTCGGCGGTGGCCGTCCTTACGATCCTGATCACCGGCGGCGCGGCGCTGGTCGAGTACGACGCCAAACGGATTCTGGCCTATTCCACAATTGCGCAACTCGCCTTGGTCTTTCTGGGTCTGGCCAGCATGACGCCTTTGGGCATCGCCGGGGCCCTGGTGTTCCTGCTGGCCCACAGCCTGAGCAAGGCCGGGTTGTTCCTTTGCGTGGGAATCGTCGAACATGAGACGCACACCCGAGACATCCGAGAGCTCGGGGGCCTGATCAAGAGCATGCCCGTCACGGCCGTGGCCTTCATCCTCTGTGCCCTGACCATCGTGGGCCTTCCTCCGACAGCCGGTTTCATCGGCAAGCTGATGATCATCCTGGGCGTCGTGCAAAGCGGCGGAATAGTCTGGGCGATCCTGGCGGTTGTGGGAGCGCTGATCAGCCTGCTGTACATGCTGAGGCTTTTTAACCGCTTGTTCCTGGGGCAGGAACGCTGGACGCAGATCACTGAGGGAACCCCCATCATGCTGGCTGTGGTCGCAACCTTCGCCGCGCTTTCGCTGGCCCTCGGGTTGGCCGCGGGACCGCTGCTCGGCGTGGTGAACGGAGTCGTGTCGCAGATGTTGAGGTTGGGGACATGAATCGCCTTCTTCTGGTCCCGATCTTCCTTCCTACTTTGGCCGGACTGGTCTGCCTGGTAATCCCCAAGCGCGTGAAATGGCTCCGGGAAATCCTGGCCCTGGCCAGCGTGGCCGCCACTCTGGCGGTCTCTGTCTACATCTTCATCGTCGGGAATCTGCGCTTCAGCCTCCTCTGGCTAAGCATGGGCCCTGCCCTGACCGTGCCGCTGGATTTTCTCGCGGGCCCGTTCGCAAGTCTTGTGCTGGTCGCCGCTTCCTTCTTTGCCTTTCTTCTCACGCTGTATTCGCTGAAGTACATGGCGGATCATTCGCGGCGCCGCGAGCACTACGCCTACCTGCTGTTAGCGCTGGGCATGACAGCCGGAGCGGCACTGGCAAACAACTTGATCGTGCTGCTGCTCTTTTGGGACATCCTAGTGGTGGTGCTCTATGGGATGGTCAGCCTGGGAGGGGAGAAGGCAATCGAGGGCGCGAACAAGTCCTTGCTGGTCATCGGAGCAGCGGACTTGGCGCTCTTGATGGGAATCGTGTTGCTCTGGAAGGCCTCGGGCACGATAACCCTGAGCGATCTTACAGCCAAGCCCTTGCCTCTTAGCGGATGGCTGGCCGTAACGGCCTACGTGCTCATTCTGGCCGGCGCGTTTGCGAAGGCGGGAGCCATGCCCCTGCATTCCTGGCTTCCAGCTATATCCACCTCGGCCCCAATACCCACGCTAGCCTACTTGCCTGCCGCTCTGGACAAGCTGCTTGGGATTTACCTTCTGGCCCGGATCTCGCTTAATCTTTTTGTCATGACGCCAGTGATGGGATTGATTCTGATGGCCCTGGGCTCGATCTCCATCGTGGCCGCGCTGCTCATGGCCCTTATCCAGCATGATTTCCGCCGGATGCTGGCGTTTCACGCTGTGTCGCAGGTCGGGTACATGGTGCTTGGCATCGGAACGGGGGTCCCGATCGGCGTGATCGGGGGACTGTTCCACATGCTCAACAACGCACTCTACAAGTGCTGCCTGTTCCTCTGCGGCGGGTCGGTGGAGCATCAGACGGGACGGACAGAATTCTCTCAGCTCGGCGGTCTGGCGGGGGCGATGCCGTGGACTTTTGCCGCCTGCCTGGTGGCGGCCCTGTCGATTTCGGGTGTGCCGCCCTTCAACGGGTTCGTCTCGAAATGGCTGATCTACCAGGGCATCCTCGACCGGGGCGGGCCCCTTTTCCCGCTTTTCCTGATCGCGGCGATGTTTGGTTCCGCCCTGACGCTGGCTTCCTTCATGAAGCTGCTCTATTCCCTGTTCTGGGGGGACCGGCCCAAGGGGTTGGAAGGGGTGCATGAATCCAGCGCTTCCATGATCATCCCCGTGACCGTGCTCGCGCTGCTCTGCCTGGGATTCGGGGTCTTCTACGCGTGGCCTGTCAACGTGCTGATCCGCCCCATCCTGGGGCCGGCGGGGCAGCTGGCGGTGATCCCGGGGATCTGGCAGTCCGGGCTTGCAACGTTCTTGCTCATCGTCAGCCTGCTGGCCGGATTTGTCTTCTACCTCCTGGGTCGGCCGAGGGAGACCAAGCAAGTGGAGGTTTTCCTGGGAGGCGAGGTCCTGGATCCGGGAGTGTACCGGGTGCCAGGCACCCAGTTCTACAGCCCGATCCGGCGGCTGGGAGCCTTGAAGCCGCTGTACGAGAGAGGGGAACAGGGGGCTTTTGACCTCTACGGCTACATGGTCCGATCCCTGACGTGGGTTTCCGAGGTCTTGTACCGCTTCATCGATCAAGCGCTGGGTCGTCTCTATCGGCAGGTATTGCCCGATCTGCTGGACCGGATCGGCCAGATCGTGAGGGTGTTGAACAGCGGGATGATTCTTACCCTCGCGCTTTGGGTCGCGTATGCCGCAGGTTTCCTGGTGTCCTGGCGGCTGCCCGCGCAGGCTGACCTTCTGACGGCGGCTCGTGTCCTGGCATGCGTAGGGATGTTCGGCTGGGGGCTTCTCGCGTTGATCGAAATCGACCTGCGACGACTCCTGGTCATGGCCGTCAGCAGCCAGATGGGATTCGTCTTGCTCGGCGCCACCCTCTCCTGGACCGCGGCTCTCGTCCATCTGCTCGCCGCCGCGGTCGGATTTGCAGCCCTCTTCCTCTGCTGCGGCTCGATCCGCAGGACGCGAAAGACATCCGAGATTGACGAGCTCGACGGCCTGGCGGGGGAAATGCCAGGACGAGTTCTGGTGTTCCTGATCGCGGCCCTATGGCTCTCCGGCCTTCCGCCCTTCGGCAGTTTCTTCAGCAAGTACCTGATCGGAATAGCCGCCGAGCAGATCAGCCCCTGGTACTCCGTGACGATCGCGGCCGCGGCCATCCTGACCCTGGGGTATTTGCTGCGGCCTTTGAGATCCTTCCTGCACAGCGGCGATTGAGCAGCCCACGATCCTTGCCAGCCGGGGAAATCGCAAAGAGGGTACCGGGCGGGATCCGCGGATCCGGCCCGGCGATTTTTCCTACAAAGGGATGCCCGACGAGAGCATGCTGAACATCCTGGAAAGTAGGCTCGAGGCCCGGAAGGCCGTGATCCTGGGAATCGGGAACCCATGGCGAGGCGATGACGGGTTCGGACCGACCTTGGCGAAGCGGCTACAGGGCAGCGTAGGCGCCACCGTCATCAATGCCGAGGAGATCCCCGAGAATTATCTGGGCCTGATCGTGGCTGCCCAGCCTCAGACGGTTGTCCTCGTCGACGCCGTGGAATTGGGCCTCCAACCCGGGGAAATGGCCCTGGTCGAGGCGGACAGCCTCGCCGGGGCAGGATTGTCTACGCATGCCGCCAGCCTGAGCCTGTGTGCCCGCTACATCCACAACGAGACGCAGGCAGACGTGTTTCTCCTGGGAGTGCAACCCCTGACGACTGAGCTCGGCGCCTCCCTAAGCCCTCCGGTTGAGGCGGCCATCGACTTGCTGCAGGGGATTTTGACCCAACTATTGCCGGGCCGTCCCTCAAGCGAACCAGGCAGTTCCCAAAGAGAGGACCAGCCAGGCGCGGGCCGCTCCGAGCCCCAGGATGCACCCTGACCCGAGAGCTCATCCCCCCGCTCGCCGGTTCCCAGGCGGTGCCGGCGGCTTAACGCGTTGCGCGGCGTTGCGGCCTCCGGCAGGGGCACTCCCACGACAGGGGTCCCCGATCCGCTACGGCTCTTGGAGGCGTTGGAGCGACTCACTCGCCCAAAGAGCCTGAGGCATGGAGACGCGGGTCCTGTCAACCCGGAGCCGGTCATCCCTTCTTCGTGGCTGGCGCCGGGGCGCCGCTCGAACCGCGCCAGCCGCCCAAGGCCAGAAAACCAACCCCGGCCAGGCGCACCCCGGTGCTAACCCACAAGCCTCCACCAATGCCGATCCATTCGGCGAGGGCCGTGCCGGCCATGGGCCCAACGATCAGTGCAACGTACTGCAGGGTCTGTGCAACCCCAACGAAGGTCGCGGCCTGCTCAAGGGGAACAGTCGACATGAGCTCATCGAAAAAGACCAAGTCCTGCCCGGCCTGAAACACGCCTGACAGCCCCGCGTAGGCCGCCACGAGGGCGACGTTCACCGTCATGGCCGTCAAGGCCGGGTAGACCGCAAGGGCCAGGGAGGTCACCAACAACACAAACCTTGATCCTCTTCTTCGGGACTGGCCCGCCCAGTATAGGTACGCCACGAACAGAACCGCAGACTGGGCCGTGTTAATCACGCCGATCCAGGCGTCGCTGGCCTGCACACTGCGAACATAGTAGAGCGGAAAAAGGGGCGTCGCCAGGGCCACCCCGCACAGGAAGACGAAGCGCCGCGCGTTGAACTCCACAAAGGCCCTTTCTTGCACGACCAGGGAGTACAAATTGCGCAGGCGGTTACGAAGGCTGGTCCTTTCTGCGGGCGAAGAGGCCCTCGGCTGTTCCTCGAGTTCAATCCGTTGGCAGAAGTAGTAGCTGACCAGACCGCCAATTGACAGCAGCAAAAACGCCAGCTGGTAGTCGAACGGGAAGCCAATTCTGTCGAGCAGCCCCCCCACCCCGGCAATGCCAAGGGTCGTGGTCAGCCCAAGAATCGACCAGCGTCGACTCAACAGGTCGTATCGGCCGCGGGGACCGGCCACGGCATTCATGACCACATTGAAGGCCACGTTGACCACGGTCGTGGGCAGGGTGACGATCGCCCAGACTCCGAGGACGGCCAGGACCAAGGACTCCCGAGGCACGACAAAAGGCAGCACCCCGGTGGCGGCATAGCCCATCACCGACAGCATGCGGGTGAGGCTGTACCAGTGCGTGATATTCCGCTGCTGTTGAAGGAAGTGGCCCGCCGCGATTCCCAACACGAGCCCGGTGATCGCGGGCATGGAAGTGAGCAGGCCTACCTGCAGGTCGGAGGCCCCCAGTCGGGCGAGGAAGACGGGCAGAAAGGGAGCCGCCGCGCTCGCCAAGCCGACCCCCACGGCATCCAACTGGACAAGGGCGAAGTTCCGTTTCTGCTTGGGCGAGGCCTCAGCAGGGGCAAAGGAGAGACTAGGAAACCGCAACTCGATTCACCGACGGATCAGTGGGTCCCGGCCGCCTCCGAGCGGCCCCCAATGGGCCGCCGAGGAAAACCTCCGATCCTTCCGCGGCCCTGCCGGTTCCGGCGAGCCGCCAAGCCTTCCGTCCCGTCGGGATGGCCCCAGGCGGACGAGGCGCGCAGGAGCCAGTCCGCAGGGCATCCCGCCCGGGCCTTTTCTTCTCAAAGGATTTGTTCTTCCGCTGAGGCGCCCCCCATTATAGGAGGGCCATGGCCTTGGGTCAACCACCTGCGTGGGTTCAGGACATATGAGACAGATGGGCTTTCGGGGCCGCCCAGGGGTGGTAGCGGTAAAGGTACTCGGCCGGGGTCTTTTTGGCAAGGGAGCGGTGGGGGCGGATGGTGTTGTAGATCCTCTCCCAACGGTGAAGGGCGTGGTTGACGCTCGGCATGTCAAAGCTGCCTTCGTAGAGGTCATAAAAGTCCTCCGCATGGGTTTGGTGAGCTCGTTCGACAAAGGCGTTGAGCTTTGGGGAGTGCGGGGGGAGAACAAAGAGTCGGATTCCCCGCGCGGCACAGGCTTGCTCGAACTCCGCCTCGAATTCACTCCCCCCGTCCACCTGGATGGCCTTCACCGGGAATGGCATGCGAGCGGTCAGGCTGTCCAGGAAGGCCGTGGCGGTCTTGGCGGTCGCTCGCGAGTAGGCCTGGACCACGTCCCAGCGCGAAACCACATCCCTGGCTGTGAAGTG